>NZ_JAUHHE010000019.1 GCF_030410375.1 Zwartia vadi | reverse complement strand
GACTGCCGACCCAGAAAGCCAGCCAGATTCAAGAGTTGTTGCCACATCGCTGGCAGCCAACAGTTACCATGCCCTAATCAATCATCAAAACAAGTGCTCTGGCAATATGTGTTCGGCAGACGCTTACGGTGCCTCATCCTGATTGCGGTATCGAACAATAAAAAAGGCCCGAAAATATTCGGGCCTTTTTAACTAAGAAAACAATACCAGCTTATTTGCCCAGACGCGCTTCGAAGCTTGCTTTGATCTTCAACAAGTGCTCGGGCAGACCGTATGAGAGCTTTTCAAACAACTCATCATGCAGCTTAAACTCCTCGGCCCAAGCATTCGCATCGATTGAAGTGATTCGATCAAACTTTTCCTGTGAAAAGTCCATACCCGCCCAGTCAATATCCGTAAATCCTGGCGTGATACCGAAGGCATGCTCACTGCCCTGGGCTTGCCCTTCGATACGTCCAAGCATCCACTTCAGTACACGGGTGTTTTCGCTAAAGCCTGGCCAAACGAATTTACCGTTTTCATCCGTGCGAAACCAGTTGACGCAAAAAATCTTGGGTAGTTTTGCACCTGATTTTTGCAGGAAGTTACCGAGGGATAACCAATGCTCGAAGTACTCTGCCATGTTGTAGCCACAGAACGGCAACATTGCAAAGGGATCGCGTCGCACCACACCTTGTTGACCAACCGCTGCAGCTGTTGTCTCGGATCCCATGGTCGCTGCCATGTAAACGCCCTCAGCCCAGTCGCGTGCCTCAGTAACTAGCGGCACTGTTGTCGAGCGACGGCCGCCAAAAATGAAAGCATCGATCACAACTCCCTCGGGATTATCCCACTCGGGATCAAGCACTGGATTTTGTGTAGCGGAAACAGTGAATCGAGCGTTGGGATGCGCGGCCTTGATACCTTTTTCCTTAGCCTGCTCAGGGGTCCAGTCGCGACCTTGCCAATCGATCAGGTGTGCGGGTGGAACTTTGGTCATGCCCTCCCACCACACATCACCGTCATCAGTGAGCGCAACGTTGGTAAAGATTGTGTCGCGGCTGAGCGTGGCCATACAGTTGAAATTGGATTGCTCGTTCGTGCCCGGCGCAACACCAAAATAACCCGCTTCAGGATTGATCGCACGCAAGTTGCCTTTGGCGTCTGGCTTGATCCAAGCGATATCATCGCCAATCGTTGTGATCTTCCAACCTTGTTGAGCCAGACCAGCTGGTGGTATCAACATGGCAAAATTGGTTTTACCGCATGCTGATGGGAAAGCGGCTGCGACGTGATATTTCTTGCCCCACGGAGCCTGTACACCAAGAATCAGCATGTGTTCAGCAAGCCAACCTGGTGCTTTTTCGCTGGCTTCGCTGCGACCCATCGTAGAGGCAATACGCAAGGCAAAGCATTTTTTACCCAACAAAGCGTTGCCGCCGTAACCTGAGCCATAGGACCAGATTTCGCGTGTCTCAGGGAAATGAACGATGTATTTGGTCGAGTTGCAAGGCCAGACCGCATCAGCCTGACCGGCAGCAAGCGGCGCGCCCACGGTATGCACGCAAGGAACGTATTCGCCATCCGTTCCGAGAACGTCATAAACCTTTTTACCCATGCGAGTCATCATGCGCATGTTGACGACTACATATGGAGAATCGGATAACTCAATACCGATCTGAGCGATGGGCGAGCCCAAGGGACCCATTGAAAAAGGCACAACATAAAGGGTGCGACCAGCCATTGAGCCTTCAAACAACTCGTCTAGCTTGGCACGCATCTCGGCAGGCGCGATCCAATTGTTGGTTGGACCCGCATCTTCTTTTTTAGCACTGCAAATGAACGTGCGATCCTCTACGCGCGCAACATCATCCGGCGCGGAACGCGCCAAATAGGAGTTGGGACGCTTTTCAGCGTTGAGCTTAATCAGCATTCCCGAGGAGACCATCTCTGCACAGAGGCGGTCATATTCTTCTTGGGAACCATCACACCAGACGATGCGGGCAGGTTTGACCTTTGCTGCGATGGAGGCGACCCATTGTTTCAGGCCTTCGTGACGGACGTATGCGGGAGCGTTAAGTGGCAGATTCATGTAAATGCTTCTTCAAGTCACTGAGTTCAAACTTCGATAACCTGAAATAGTAGCACCGGAAGGACTCCTAAGAAAATCATTTCCCCTCTCATAAACAGGGACTAACAGCCTGATAGCTAAGTTAAATGACCAGAGCAAAATATCTACGCATAATTTAACTTAGCCATTACTTGATTAAAAAGTTGGATGCCCCTAGGGATTGCCATGCAACAGCCTCATACGGGCAGTTATCTCTGTTGCTTGCTCTCTATTGACGAGATGTGCGGGTAGCTCTCCATTGAGTAACTGTTTGACTTGGGCCGCAACACTGGCTCCGACTGCACGCATGCTGTCGTCCGAAATTCCTGCCATGTGGGGTGACAGCAAAACATGCTCCATTTGATAAAGAGGCGAGGAATCCGGCAACGGCTGATGCGTAAACACATCAAGCGCCGCACCAGCGATCTTTTTTGTCAACAAAACCTCTACCAACGCATCCTGATCAACCACTGCTCCGCGTGCGACGTTGATGAGGCAGGCGGACGGCCGCATCGACTCAAGAAGTGACCGACTCACCAGTCCTCTCGTCTGGTCATTCAAGGGGCAAGCTAGCACAACGAAATCAGACTCAGCGAATACTCGCTCCAACGATGCGTGCTCGATCAACTCAAGCGCGGATCGGCCGCTCGGTCGGTATCCCATCACTTGCATACCAAATCCGAAATGGCACATATTGGCCACGGCCTGGCCGATTGCACCCACCCCAACCAAACCTAAGCGTTTACCTGCTAAATCAAACCCTTGATCCGCCAAAGCGCGTGCAGAACGCCACCCTTCCGTACGCATTCTCATACCGATTGCAGCACTCTGGTGCGCCAAAGCCAGCATCTGACCAACGGCAAACTCAGCCACTGTCCGTGCGTTGGCGCCAGGGGCATTCGCCACCGCAACATGATGCTGCTTTGCAACATTTAGAGGAATCATATCAATACCCGCCCCATGGCGGACGACCCCAAGCAACTGTTTCGCACGCTCAAATAAAGACTCAGGTAACGGATGCCTCACCACAATGACCGAAGCAGACTCGGCGCCTTCGATCAAATCATTGTCGCTCGTAGAGTTTGAAACCCGAACAATGGCAACCTGCTCCAGCTCAGAATGAATGGCCGGGTGGATGGGATTAGTGAGGAAAACTGTTTTTTTATGCATGGCTGCCCGATTTAGAACGTGTATATTTGTAAAAACAAATCCTAACTAAAAAACACAACCTAGCCTACACAAACTTTGTAGCGGGAGACAAAAGTGACTTTGACCTTCAACAAACTTCATCCAAGCTTTGTGGCACAGGCCAGCCCAATTGACCTGCGCACTTTGCATGATGAAACGGTATTGGCACAAATCAGATCGGCGATGTGCCAATTTGGTGTTTTGGTTTTTCACGACCAGAAGTTTTCTAATGAAGAACAAATTGAATTTGCGCGAAGACTTGACGGTGAGCTTCATGCCAAAACGTCTTCCTCAGTCGTCTCAAAGAATCGTTTTGGCAACGAAGCGCTGACCGATATTTCAAACGTCGGTGAAAATGGCGACATCCTTGAAGCGCAAGATCGTAGAAGAATGAACGGCATCAGCAACCGTATCTGGCATACCGATGCTTCCTTTGAAAACCCCTGCGGCCGATACTCCATGCTTTATGCACGCAATATCCCTCCTGTTCGGGCGGATACGGAGTTTGCAGATATGAGGGCGGCTTATGCCGCCCTCTGTGACGAGATGAAAAAAACGATTGAGCCCTTGCATGCTTATCACTCGATCGTGTACTCCCGTCACACAATGGGTTTTGATTTTTCACCTGAAGAGCAGGCAAAGTTGCCAGGTGCCACACACCCTCTTGTGCGAACAATTGAAGGCTCTGACAGAAAATCGCTTTATCTGGCCTCTCATGCGGCACGAATCATTGAATGGGAGATCCCTGAAGGGCGGTTGTTGCTGCGGGACCTCATCGAGCATGCCACGCAGAGGGAGTTTTTATACTCCCATGAGTGGAAATTAGGTGATTTGGTGATCTGGGATAACCGGACGACCATGCATCGCGCCCGACCCTTTGACGACAAAACGTATAAGCGCGAATTGACGCGTGTCACCACGCTTGACTTGCCGCTTATGGCCTCGGCTTAAGTTCCGACTTTAAAATTTGAATTCATTTTACGGAGCATGGCAATCACGCTTTGCGCAACGATTCTGCCTGTTTTGGGGTTTTCAGAGGGAATGTTTTCCATTGTCATCGTGAACTTGGCCGAGTCAGAGTCCACGACGATAGTGTGAGTATTTCGAACCACCTTAGGATCTGCCCAAATCTCTAAAAGGGTATTTTCAGGACCGACTCCAGCGAGTGCCAACGCAACAACTACATTTAGATTGGCTGGGAAGCCTTTGGCGGCATCTCGTGCATTCCCCTCGAAAACTTTCTTGGCCTCAGTTAAACCCTCGATGCTGATGTTGTGCTCGATCAAGTGGGGCGCGCCAGCCAAGCCCTTGGGTGGCTTGCGTGTCACCATGCGTACCGAGTGAATCGTACCCTCCGCAGCGGCGATCATGGCATCCAGACCAATCAACGCACCGGTTGGCACGTGGATGACCCCACCCTGCTCTTTGGCCATCGCGATCAATTCGGGATGAAACAGCAAAGCACCCACCGATAAAACAATCACTTGTTTTTGCGCTTTTAAAAAGGGCGCAACGATCTCAGGCAAAAGTGCCGCAGGGGCACACTCGATCACAAGATCCGCCTCTTTTTCCAACTCGGCAATGTGCAAAACTTTGACAGGATGCGCAAGCGTCGAGACGAAAGCCCGTGCTTTTTCATGATTTTTGGCAGAAACCGCTGTGAGCTCGACGCCAGGCACGCTCCCTTTGGCAAGGGTCTTCGCAATGGATTGACCAATCGCACCTAAACCAGCGATCGCGATACGAAGATTCGGTCTTTGAGCAGCAGCTTGCGTCATGAGGTTCCACCAAGAAGAAAAAAGATTAAATGAGAATCGATAGTGCGCTGATTATAGTGAAATCAACGCAGGCTCCGTGAGCGCAATCACTTTGGCAGGGCTATTTTTAAATGGTCTTTGCCCTTGCGGAGACGACCAGTTGCCTGCCGTAGACGACTTGGTCTGTCATCGCTAACTTCCATAACTTGCGGACAGATTCAGTCTGCGATTTTTTGACGCGTCGCCTTGCATAGCCTTTAACAAACCAGCCCAGCAATCGCTCCCAGACACGACGCGGCTTTTCCTCGTCCACATCGTGTACCTGCATATCCGTAAAGCCACTGAGCCCCAGCAATAACCATAACTGAAAGACCCCCAAAGACAACCAAGGCATGTGGGGCTCTAGCGACTCATTTTGTTTAAACCATGAATAAGATCTGGGAAAGCCCTGAATCAAGTGATTGAACCTGGCGCCGGCATAGTTGGGATTCGGAATGGACAAAATGAACAGCCCCCCGCTCTTCAGATGGTCCCTGACATTTTGCAAAAAAAGGCCGGGATTTAGGAGGTAACCCATCGCCTCACAGCACACAATGGCATCGTATTGACCCAGGCTCGCTGGCAGCCCCTGATTGAAGTCCGCCACCTGGAAGTGATGATAGCCGGCAGGAGCCTGTTCAAATAAATCCATGCCGTGCAACTCAACACCTGACCCAAGCGCAAAGGGTAGCCATCCGTCACCGCAGCAAATATCCAAAACTTTTTGAGGCTGATCCGAATGCAATGCACGCGCAACCGCGGCACGGTACGCCTTTTGTTTAACCATTAAGGGTGGCGACAAAATTGACTCACACAAAAAAATCAATCAAGAGACGCCACGTCTCAGACGCACGTCAAGGAATGACGAAAGAGGTCACTTTTGCTCTGACTTTGCTGCGGCAACGCTCACCGCACACTGTGTCATTAACTTTGATCACGCCTTCGTAGCTCGTCTTTTTACCGTCAATCGTGACCACAACGGTATAGGGGATATCCTCACGTTGCTGAATCGGCACATTCGCACTGAACAACGCAACATAGACATCATATTGGCCTGAGGGCGGTTTTTTATTCCAGGATATATTTTCGACAGGCTCCGGACGCGCAGGACAACCAGACATCTTTTGACAAGCATTCGCGTCGATATCGAGGCGCCCGCCGGATGGAGACTTACGCACATCGTTATCGTACATGCTGATGCTGACGCCGCTCGGCTCAACAACAATCAAGTCCAAATCTGCCTGATTTTTCCATGCCAGGGTAACGTTGACTGACTCCCCTTGCGTGACGGCACTCTCTTTGAGTCGGCGATCAATCTCAACCGTGCTCACTGTTGCGGGAGGCTCTTGAACATTTGGCAAGAGCGTAGCTGGAGAATGAGGCGCAGCAGATGTAGGAGACACTGGGGGTTGGATAGGTGCGGGCGGAAAGCATACTGCCGATTTTTCTTCAACTTTCACCCACAAATCTGCGATACGAGTCCGCAAAGACTCTTCAACCTGAATGTTGGGGCCCGGATCGATGATTGTTAGCCATTGTTTGTAAAACAAACCCAGTATCAAGGCGAGCGTCAATAGTCCGAGAACTAACCATTGGAGTACCCCTGTCAAACCAAAGGTGCGCGAGGCAGACTGTGTAGCCGCGAGCGCCTTTTGATGGTCTGCCATGACTTTAGTAGCAGGCTTAAAGGACCGCGCAAATTGTGTATCAATATCTTGAGAGCTAGCAGAAACGCCAAACGGCAAGCACCCCCACTGCGCAATGACGAGCTGATCTCCTACGAGAAAGAGAGAAGCGATGGGATCTGGCGTGGACAACATTGCACGCAGCGCTTGCGCACCATAGGATGCTGAGGCCCCAGTACCTGTTGCCACTTTGTCGGCTATTTGGCGTACCCCTGCGCAAAGCTGACTCAGCGTCTTTGCAACCTGCAACTTTTCATCTGCAGTCCATGTCTCAAAAGGACGAACCGGCCCCTCCAACTTTGTGACCCAAGAAACTTCGCCACGCAACACATTTGTCACAGGCTCCGCGAAAATTAAAGATAAATCCTCGCCTGAGCTATTCTTTTTCAATAAACCCAACAGCTGTTGGTAATAGCTAAAAATTGGCTGGCCGTTGATGCCTTGAACGTCAACTTGGGTTCGTTTGGTGAGAATGGGCAATGTTTGCATGGCTTGGCGCTCAGTCAGCACTGTTAGCTGGGTTAATTCTTGGGATCCGATGAACAGTCATTCGGTATCTTTGTGTAAGACACTCCACTCTGCTCAAGGAAGCTTCTCAGTGCGTTACCAGAAAGGGCATACAACGAGCGGTCACTGAACTTATCAGTTTGCGCGCCAATAAATGTGTTGACTCCCACCACATTGCCACATCTATTCACGAGCGGTCCGCCCGAACTGCCAGTGGCGATTCGCGCGGTGTGCAACACCAGCACCATGTTGTTGGGCTGAGGTTGTAAAACGCTCACCTCACCCTGTGAGAATACGGTATTGGGCGTGACGAGATTCGCATCGACCCGGATTTCTGAACTTGGAAAGCCAGAGGCGACGACTGTCTGCAAAAGCTGTGGTTGGGTAGAGATGGCGAGAGGACGGACATTTCCCGGAACCTTTTCCGCGCGCAGGACTGCAAAATCAGGGTTGGTGTATTCGGAGTCTCTTGTCGCAGCAATGAGCCGAGCAGGTAAAGGCTCTTTTCCTAAAAAGCTGCTCGTGATGGCGAATTTTTTACCCACTTCAATGACGTGTCGATTGGTCACCACCGTGTTTGGATCAATAAAAAATCCAGTCCCATGCCCCAAATACTTCATTTGCTCGGAAAAAACGAGCACTCGGACAGTAGCAGACTCCAGTAAAGCCACCAGCTGTTCCTGAGGCAGTATTTTGGTGGTCGCTTGAGTCGGAACAGTGTTCGTCGCCGATGCTTGGGGCTGCGGTGAAAGACCCGCCCCTCCCGGAGCTGTTGGAGGGACTGGCGTAGACGCAGCACCTGGAATGACAGCGGCAGGTGCGCCCGAAGCAGGTGTGCCCGCAGAATTGGGATTGCTGGCTAACGGGACAGGACGTCTGAGCGGGCCCACTTCGCCCCGACGATAGGCCTGAAGCTCCGGACTCGTACAGGCACTATCTAGCAATGCCTGTACTCGCCTGCTTTCTGCCTCAAGACCTGAAATAATCTCTCGATTGATCTCGGCTGGGCGTAACATCACAAACGGTCTGTTTACCCACCAAAGATACACAAACAGATTCAAAGCGATCAAAATGGCCGCAGTGAGAAGGAAAGTTCTGTTCGAGAGCTTCATGTATTGAACCTGTCTCAGCTCGCCAGCGCGCGCATTTCCGCGTAAAGATCAGCTTTACCCTCAAAGCCAATGCCGACAAGCTCAGGCAAGGTCACGATGCTGTTTTCAACACGCACACCATCCGGAAAACCGCCATAAGGCTGGAACAAATCAGGATAGCTTTCATTGCCACCCAGCCCCAAACCAGCTGCGATCGCAAGGGACATCTGGTGTCCACCGTGCGGCACACAGCGGCTGGGAGACCAATCATATTCGCGCAACATGTCGAGCGTACGCAGATACTCCACCAGTCCGTAGCTCAAGGCACAATCAAACTGTAACCAGTCACGGTCGCGTCGCATTCCCCCGTAGCGAATCAGGTTGCGTGCGTCCTGCATGGAAAATAAATTTTCGCCAGTCGCCATTGGCTTGTCGTAGTGATTGGCCAATTCAGCTTGTAATTCATAATCAAGCGGGTCACCCGCCTCCTCGTACCAGAACAAATCATATTGAGCCAGCTCTTTTCCATACTCAATTGCAGTCTTAAGATCAAAGCGACCATTGGCATCCACAGCGAGACGCTGACCGGGGCCAAGCAGTTTGAGAACAGCTTCAATTCTCTTGCAATCCTCGGCTAGCGATGCCCCACCGATTTTCTTTTTAACAACAGAGTAGCCGCGATCCAGATAGCTCTGCATTTCACGTGTCAAACCCTCTAAACCTTGACCTGGCCAGTAATACCCACCCGCCGCATAGACAAAAACCTTGCGATTAGGCTCGCCATTTCCATAGCGGTCTGCAAGCAACTGATACAACGGTTTGCCTTCGATCTTTGCGACCGCATCCCAGACCGCCATATCAATCGTACCGATTGCCACAGAGCGCTCTCCATGTCCGCCGGGCTTTTCGTTATTCATCATCGTGGCCCAGATCTTGTGCGGACACAAAATACCTCGATCATCCAAAAGGGCCTCCGGCGCAGCCTCAAGCACGCGGGGAATGAAGCGTTCGCGCATCAACGCGCCTTGTCCATAACGACCATTCGAATTAAAACCATAACCGATCACCGGTTTGCCATCACGGATGACATCCGTCACCACCGCAACCAGACTCAAGGTCATCTTGGAAAAATCAATGTAGGCATTACGAATATTCGACTTGATTGGGCGTGTCGACTCGCGAATTTCAACAATTTTCATTTTTATAAAGTATCAGCGTTTAAAGAATGATCGGTATAAGATGTATTGACATTATCGTTAAAAAACAGAGCCATGGTCACTTCATCAGACACCCCAAAGCCTCTTTTAATCAAAATGCACCCAAACGACAACGTTGCGATTGTAGGCAATGATGGCGGGCTTGCAGCAGGAACTGTCGTTTTAGACGGACTGGTCCTCAAGGACAAAGTCCCCCAGGCGCACAAAGTTGCCCTGATTGATTTCAAAAAAGATCAGCCCGTGACGCGCTACGGTGTCACGATCGGCTTTGCACTAAAAGACATACCAGCCGGTAGCTGGATACACGAGCGACTCCTTCGGATGCCCGAGGCCAGAAACTTTGAAAACCTCCCTTTCGCTACAGTCAAGCCAGATCTGGGCGAGCCGCTCGAAGGCTACACGTTTCAAGGCTATCGCAACGCGGACGGCTCGGTGGGGACCCGTAATCTGCTGGGCATCACCACCACTGTTCAATGTGTGGCCGGCGTGGTGGACTTTGCTGTTGACCGCATCAAAAATGAGCTCTTACCCAAATATCCGAATGTGGACGATGTCGTTGGTCTGGAGCACGCCTATGGCTGTGGCGTTGCGATTGATGCGCCCGAGGCCATTATTCCTATTCGCACTGTCAGAAACATCAGCCTGAACCCAAACTTTGGCGGCGAGGTGATGGTCGTAAGCTTAGGCTGTGAAAAGCTGCAACCTGACCGCCTCATGCCTCCCGGCAGTTTTCCAATCAAAGATGATCGTTCAAGCGGCGTGGACACCGTTTGTTTGCAAGATCCAAAGCATGTGGGCTTCATGTCGATGATAGATGCCATCATGGCTGAAGCGGATGTGCATCTTAAACGCCTGAATCAACGCAAGCGCGAGACGGTTCCCGCCAGTGAACTGGTAGTGGGGATGCAATGTGGAGGCAGCGATGCCTTGAGCGGCGTGACTGCCAACCCCGCCCTTGGCAAAGCGGCCGATTTGCTTGTTCGCGCCGGTGCCACTGTGATGTTTAGTGAAAATACTGAAGTAAGGGATGGTGTGGACCAGTTGACTTCACGCGCGGCGACGCCCGAGATCGCTCGTGAAATTGTGGCTGAACTTGACTGGTACGACCGTTACCTCGCCAGAGCAAAGGTGGACCGCAGCGCCAATACGACGCCGGGTAATAAAGCCGGAGGCTTGGCCAATATTGTGGAAAAGGCCATGGGCTCGATCATCAAAAGCGGCACCGCACCCATTTCAAGCGTCCTGTCCCCCGGAGAGAAACTCGCTCGCAATCAGCGCGGCCTGATTTACGCTGCGACACCCGCGAGCGACTTTATCTGCGGCACGTTGCAATTGGCTGCAGGCATGAATCTTCACATTTTCACGACAGGTCGAGGCACACCATACGGTCTTGCCCACTGTCCCGTGATTAAAGTCGCAACGCGTTCCGATCTGGCGCGCCGTTGGCATGATCTGATGGATGTGAACGCGGGGCGTGTCGCAGACGGCGAACTGGACCTGGATGCGCTAGGCTGGGAAATTTTCCATCTGATGCTCGATGTCGCGAGTGGGAAGAAAACCTGGGCGGAACACTGGAAAATACACAACTCGCTTGTATTGTTTAACCCTGCACCGATCACCTGAAGTTCCAACGACGGCTGCGAAGATGCGATCTGTTGATTCCGAACAATTTAGCGCCCTCCTCCTTGCCGCGGGCGAAGGTTCGCGGCTGGGCCGCATTCCCAAAGGCCTGCTGCGCATTGGCGATCAAACTTTAATTTCGCGGCAACTTATCGCTCTCCAAGAGGCTGGCGCCTCTCACATTGTCATCGTCACCGGTCATTACTTTGAGGAGATCGAGGCAGAAATCAGACGCATGCAAACTAGCCTTGATACCTCCGTTGAGATTGTTCGAAATGAACAACCGGAGCGCGGACAGCAGTCCTCTGTCACGCTGGGTCTTCATGCACTGTCACAACACAATCGTGAAACGCCAGTGCTGATTGCCCTGGCCGACCAGCCACTCATGGCGAGCAGTGACTACCAAACATGTTTGCGTGCTTTTAACAACCGTCCTCTGGACCGCTCAATCGTCTACCCCCTCTACAAAGCACAACGTGGCAATCCCGTTGTGGTGAGTGCGCAAACGATCAGACAGGTACTCGCATCAGGTATGACCTGTCGCGACTTCATCGCATCACACCCGGAGCTGGTGCATCCCTTTCAGGCAGACTCCGATCACTTTGTTTTTGATATTGACAAACAAAATGATATCGAAACATTCAGACTACGCACCGGATTGGTGCTTGAGTAGAGTGTTTTAAGCCACTCCAGTGACGCCTTGTGGTATTTTTCTCAAAACGTCCAATCTGGAGCTTTCATGCTTAAACTTAATTTTCACCCTACTGGTCGCCATTTTCTGCAAATACCCGGCCCCAGCCCCGTGCCAGATCGTATTTTGCGCGCAATTAGTTTGCCCACGATCGACCATCGCGGACCGGAGTTTGGCGCCCTTGGCCGCAAAGTACTGGAGGGGATGAAAACGATTTTTAAAACTGAACATCCTGTTGTGATTTATCCTGCTTCCGGAACAGGCGCATGGGAAGCTGCCTTGGTCAACACCTTGAGTGCCGGAGACCATGTACTGATGTTCGAGACGGGTCAATTTGCTTCGCTCTGGAACAAACTTGCGACCCGGATCGGTCTGAAGACAGAGCTCCTTTCTTGGCAGGGCCAAGACGACCACTTGCCCAACGCACCCGGATGGAGACGCGGCGTTCAAGCCGACATGATCCATGCGCGTCTGGTCCAGGACAAGTCTCACAGTATCAAGGCTGTCTGTGTGGTTCACAATGAAACCTCGACAGGGGTGACCTCCGATATTGCTGCGGTGCGCAAAGCCATGGATGATGCAAAACATCCAGCGTTGCTCATGGTGGACACCATTTCAGGCTTGGCAAGCGCGGATTTCAGGCACGACCAGTGGGGCATCGATGTGTCGATCAGTGGCTCACAAAAAGGTTTGATGCTGCCACCCGGCATTAGCTTCAACGCTCTTTCTCCTCGAGCGATCGAAGCCTCAAAGACAGCGAATCTGCCTCGGTCCTTCTGGGCCTGGGACGAAATCGTTGAAATGAATAAAGACGGCTACTGGCCCTACACTTCAAGCACCAATTTGCTGTACGGTTTGTCCGAAGCGATTGATATGCTGACTGAAGAAGGGATGGAAAATGTGTTTGCCCGACATCAGCGCTGGGCAGCTGGTGTGCGCGCCGCGGTCAATGCCTGGGGATTACCTATTCAGTGTGCGGATCCTGCCGTGTACTCCCCTATCCTGACAGGCGTGATCACGCCCGTGGGTGTGGATGCCGATGCTATTCGCAAACTGGTCCAGCAGCGTTTTGACCTCTCTCTTGGCACGGGCCTTGGCAAACTCAAAGGCCGCATGTTCCGCATTGGACACTTGGGCGATAGCAATGATTTAACCTTGCTCGCAACGCTGACAGGTATTGAAATGGGCTTGAAGCTTTCAGGCATCAAACTCGCAGGCAGCGGTGTGGCAGCTGGCATGGACTATTTTGCAAAAGCATCATGAGCGCAGTCGCATCCCCATCGATTCCTAAACCGGTTTACTTTACCGCGACCCGATCAGGCACACACTCCCCTCTAGCAAAGCTTTTAACAAAAGAATTGCGCGGGGATGTGTTGTTCGATAGTGCCAGTCGCGGGCGCTATTCAACCGACGCCTCGATCTACCAAATCACACCAATCGGTGTGGTTGTTCCGCGCGATCAAGCAGATGTGCTGCGCGCACTCGACATCGCTCGCGACCAAAAAGTCGCCATCTTGTCTAGAGGCGCGGGCACCAGTCAATGCGGACAAACGGTGGGCGATGCGCTCATCATCGATAACAGTCGCTGGCTTTGCAACGTCGTGGATTTCGACAAAGATGCTCGCACTGTCACAGTCGAACCAGGTATTGTGCTGGACCATCTCAACGCCTGGCTCAAGCCCTATGGCTTGTGGTTTCCTGTCGATGTATCAACGAGCGCGCAATGCACCCTTGGCGGGATGGCTGGTAACAACTCATGTGGCTCGCGTTCGATTGAATACGGCAACATGGTTCACAACGTTCTGGGCATTGATGCAGTGCTCGCCGACGGCACGCAAGCCTACTTTGGGTCATTGAAAGATCCAGTCAAGGGCGCGAGGCTCGAAGGGATACTCGAGACGCTTAAAACAATTGCGACCCGCGAACGCGGCGAGCTCGCCGAACGTATTCCAAAAGTGTTGAGACGAGTCGCGGGTTACAACATCGACCTGTTTGACTGTCAAAACCCTCGTGCCTACACCGACGATGGTATTGCAAACCTGTCCCACCTGCTCGTTGGCTCAGAGGGCACACTTGCCTACAGTCGCCAGATCACATTGAAACTTTCGCTACTGCCCGAACACAAAGCTCTCGGCGTCGTGAACTTCGAAAGTTTTTATCAGGCCATGGCGACCACGCAACATCTGGTCAAACTCAAACCCACTGCGGTGGAACTGGTCGACCGGACGATGATCGACTTGGCCATGGAGAATCCTTCGTTCAGACCTGTCATTGAAAAAGCCCTGGTCGGATCCCCTGCGGCAATTTTGCTTGTTGAATTTGCCGGACAAGATCAAGCGGCGCTCATCAAAAAACTCGATGAACTCGACACCCTGCTTTGCGATCTAGGACTGCCAAATTGCTTAGTGAAAATGCCTGATGCAAAAGCGCAAAAAGCGCTTTGGGATGTACGCAAAGCCGGCTTGAACATCATGATGAGCATGAAAGGTGACGGCAAGCCAGTCTCCTTTGTCGAGGACTGCGCCGTCCCCCTTGAACATTTGGCAGACTACACGAGTCGACTAACTGAAGTGTTCAACCGCTACGGTACTGAAGGGACCTGGTACGCACACGCCAGCGTAGGCACCCTGCATGTCCGACCGATTTTGGATATGCGACGAGAAGGTGCCGCCCAGATGCGTGCGATCGCCGAGGAAACCGCTACGCTCGTTCGCGAGTACAAGGGTGCCTTGTCTGGCGAACATGGTGATGGTTTATGCCGGGGCGAATGGGTGTCCTGGCAATACGGACCCAAAATTCATCAGGCTTTTGCCGAAATCAAAAACCTATTTGATCCTGAAAACAGATTCAGTCCCAACAAAATGATCCATCCACCCAAGATGGATGATCGCAGTAACTTCCGTTTTGCACCAGGCTATAAAGTGTCTTCAACACCAACGGCCTTGGACTGGTCGGCATGGAACGTCTTGCGCGATCCGATGACCGGCGTCGAAACTGCGCCGGGTACTGGGGCTGATGAAAGTGGCGGTCTGGCCTCAGCGATCGAAATGTGTAATAACAATGGACACTGCCGCAAGTTTGATGCCGGCACCATGTGCCCCAGTTATCGCATCACAAAAGATGAGCAACATCTAACGCGCGGTCGTGCCAACACCCTGCGTCTGGCAATCTCTGGCCAGCTCGGCACCGAGGGTCTGGCGAGTCCAGAGGTCAAAGAAACGCTCGATTTATGTGTTTCCTGCAAAGGCTGCAAACGAGACTGTCCGACTGGCGTTGACATGGCCAAGATGAAGATTGAAGCCCGCGCAGCCTGGGCAAAACGTCATGGCACCACCTTGCGTGAACGACTGGTTGCCTATATGCCTCGTTATGCTGGTTTCGCCAGTCGAGTCGGCGGCCTATTGAGCACTCTTGAACACACACCTCTCATCGGCTCAATGACTAAACGCGCGCTTGGGCTCGCAACTGAACGTTCCCTGCCTCGCTTCAAAACAAGTTTTCTCGGGAGTCAAACCGAGGCGGTTCGTGTGTCTACGGGACGCGAAGTTTTGCTTTTTGTAGATACTTTTAACAACTACATTGATACGCAAAACGCACAGGCCGCTCTAAAAGTGCTGCAAGCTGCTGGCTACACTGTCCACCTGAACCATCGTCTTGGTGAGCGCCCGCTTTGCTGTGGACGTACTTTTCTTTCTGCAGGAATGGTTGACGAAGCGAAGGCGGAAGCCAGACGCACACTCGACGCACTCATACCCTTTATTCAACGCGGAGTCGCCATTGTCGGACTCGAGCCCTCATGCTTGTTGACGTTGCGTGATGAGTTTTTGGATTACGGCTATGGAGACGAGGCTAAACTCCTTGCCCAGCACGCCTATCTCTTTGAAGAATTCCTGGTCAAGGAACAGCAGGCGGGCCGATGCAAGCTCGACCTTCAGCCGATTGAAAACCAAACAGCCATGCTGCACGGCCATTGTCATCAAAAAGCCTTTGATGCCTTGACCCCTGTGCAAACTGTTCTAAGCTGGATCCCCAATCTGAAAGTCTCCACAATTGAGTCTTCCTGCTGTGGCATGGCTGGAAGCTTTGGTTATGAAGCCGAACACCACGCAGCATCAATGGCCATGGCAGAAATGTCATTACTCCCCGCCATTCGCAAACGTGAAGCTGGCACGGTCATTGTGGCGGATGGTACGAGCTGCAGACATCAAATTCACGACGGTGCAGATGTGGAAGCCACACATACAGCGATTCTCCTTGCAAAAGCCCTGAAATAATTCTTCACAAATATTGAATGAGATTGAGCCCCAATATGAGCAACACAATTAAAGAAGTCATCGAACAACGCATCTCCGCCAACATGTTCGACCCCAGCAAAACTTTGACAACCGAACAGATTAAAGAGCTCGTTCGCCTGGCAACCTGTGCGCCGACAGCGTTCAATTTTCAAAACTGGTCATTCATTGCGGTGCAATCCAAAGAAGCTAAAGTACGCCTTCAAGCAGTTGCTTATGGCCAGCAAAAGATTGTCGACGCAGCGGTGACATTTATCGTTTGCGGAAAACTCGAGGCACACAAAGGCCTGGCCCATGCGCTGAAAGCATCTGTTGCTAGTGGACTCTTGGAACAAGCTATGGCGGATGCCTGGGTGAAAATGGCGCATGATGGGCACGAGGGCAATCCAGTTCGCCAGCGCGACGAGGCTATTCGCTCTGCATCACTCGGCGCAATGACCCTCATGCTCGCCGCACAGGGAATGGGATTGGTTAGTGGCCCCATGATTGGCTTTGATCCCGCGGGCGTCACAAAAGCATTTAATCTTAAGGCGAACGAAATTCCTGCGATTCTTGTCGCGGTCGGCGTAGCCGCACCCGGCAACTGGCCTCAAAAACCCAGACTGCCCGTCGAGGAAGTCCTCTCGATCGTTTAAGTACACCTTGCGCTCTTGAGGCACATCGGAAATGAAAACTTACCGACTCGAACAGACTGGCAGTCTCGACAACTTATCACTTAATCATGAGCCTGATCCTGCACCGGGCGTAAATGATGTGGTGATTCGTGTTCGCGCTAATGCGTTGAACTATCGCGACTTGATGGTCATGCGGGGCGCCTATCGCGTCCCCCCGCGTCCACGTGTTATTCCCTTGTCAGATGGAGCGGGTGAAGTTGTGTCGATCGGCACTGCTGTCAAACGCTTCAAAGTTGGTGATCGTGTTGCGGGTGCGTTTTTTCAGGGTTGGATGGGTGGGCATATCGCCGCCGAACACCTCTCGACCGATCTTGGCGGTAGTATCGATGGCATGCTCAGTGAATATGTTGTTCTAAACGAACAAGGTGTAGTCAAGATACCGCCCCATCTGACATATGAAGAAGCTGCGACACTGCCCTGCGCCGCTGTCACTGCTTGGTGCTGCCTGACTGATCAACGAACACTGATGCCAGGAGATACGGTTCTAACACTTGGTTCGGGTGGTGTTTCTGTCTTTGCGATACAGTTTGCGCGCATGTTCGGCGCGCGCGTGATCGCGACGACCTCGAATGACGCCAAAGCCGAAAAACTTCGCGCCCTCGGTGCGCATGACATCATCAACTATCAGACTCATCCCCAGTGGGATCAGGAGGTTATGAGACTGACAGGACGTCGTGGCGCGGACTTTGTGATCGAAGTGGGCGGTCCGGGCACGCTGGCGTGCTCCCTGAAATCCGCTGCAATCGGTGGACATGTTGTGCAAGTTGGTATTCTGGGTGGCGTTGGTCAACAGCTTGATCCC
This sequence comes from Zwartia vadi, assembly GCF_030410375.1. Classification (GTDB taxonomy): domain Bacteria; phylum Pseudomonadota; class Gammaproteobacteria; order Burkholderiales; family Burkholderiaceae_B; genus Zwartia; species Zwartia vadi. Next base: position 34,509 of record NZ_JAUHHE010000019.1, on the reverse strand, counting down.
GTGCTGTTTCGTGGCCGCTCAATCACGACTCGTTCGATCACTGTCGGCAGCAGACAGAGCTTTGAATCCATGCTGCGCGCGATTGATGTTAATCAAATGCATCCTGTGATCGACAAAGTTTTTAGTTTTGAAGATGCCAAACTTGCATATCAGCATTTAATTGAACAAAAGCATTTCGGCAAGGTTGTCATTAACAACCCTGCCTGATTGGTCAATGTTCGAGTACAGAGCGCGCCAGGCTAGAAGCTTGAGCAAGCTCCGATCGCGTACGCTGATTCATCCACTGTTTATTCATCGCATACGCATGCTGAGGAATTGCAGATAGCGCAAGTCCCCGCGCCTGCGTCGCGGCATGCAGTTGATCCATGGGTACGACTTGAGTCGCCAAACCTTCTGACAGGCACTGCGCAGCGCCAATGCGTTCACCAAGCTGAACAAGGCGATGCAGCAAGCCGTGCCTGACCCTGGGCGACAGAATGGCCGCACCAATCGGTGTTGGCATATCAAATAAGACCTCAGGTAAAGAAACCCATGCCTGATCTGCGAGCACAATCTCATCACACAACGCTGCGATCATTAAACCCGCCCCAACTGCAGCAGCTTGGACACAAGCAATCACCGGTTTACCGCATCCAAGTATGTCCTCAAAACATCTCTCCAATAAGTCGAGATGTTTTAATTCAGCCTGTTCTCGTCCCAAGTCAGCGAAGGCTTTCAAATCGGCACCTGCGCAAAAAGCCTTTTGTCCTTCTCCTGTCAGCACGATGCATTTCACTGAAGGATCATCGATTGCGTGGTGCATCGCCTCATGCAATGCATCATAGAGCTCGAGATTCAGAGAGTTGGCTGCTTGAGTACGATTAAACGACAACCAAAGCACACCGTCTGTGTTGTTGGAGATAATCATGGATAAAAGTCTTTGTCCCTATTGCATGAAGGAGTCAATAATATGGCCGGGGCCCTCAGTCAGCTCCACATAGTTTTTACCGTCATGCACAAGACAACCGTTCACCCACACCCCATACAAGCCGGTTCCTGAACGAACCTTGCGCGCGCCACCTCCGGGCAAATCATGCAAAGTTTCGAGCTTTGTCATGCCGACTTCCTGGGGATCGAACAACAACATGTCCGCAGGCGCGCCTTCAATCAAACGCCCTCTATTGGGAATTTTGAACCGGTCCGCCGCATGACTGGTTATCCGACGAATGCCTTCTTCAAGTGAGAATTCACCTGTCTTGCGTACCCAGTGGCCGAGGAAATGCAAACCGAAGGCTGCATCGCACATATAGATCAAATGCGCGCCCGCATCTGAGAGGGTGACAACTGAGGAAGAGTGTTTGAGCAAAGGTGCGACACCCTCGTCGATGTGATTAAAAAATTTACCAATCACGTGATTTTTTAAATTTTCTTTAATCGCCAACTCAAAAAAAGCATCCAGGGGATCCATGCCCCACTTTTGACCAAGTGCTTCGAAGGTCAAGCCTTCTAAGTCGGCATGATCGGCAAGCGTCACCTCGCCCACTTCAAGATAACGCCAATCACCAAGGAACAGAATTCCGGGTTTAAGATTTTTAAGGTCTTCCCTGAACTGTTTCCGAAAGTCCGGATCTTTGTAGGCCGCCAAGATCTCTTCGGCGGGACGATTCTTGACACGATCAAACGCCGAGTGGCTAAACATCGGATAGGGTTCTTCGAGTGTGAAGTCAAAAGAAAGCGGCTGGCAGCTTGTCAGGATATACACTTCATTGCCACGTGCCCTCGCCTGCTCGGCTTTTTCGTAATAAGTAATCGCTAAATCCGGTGTGGCAGGGTTGTACATCGATAGGACGGTAGAGATAAAAGCAGGACGTCCACTATTGGAAGCGACTTTCTCAATCACCTCGGGTGTGGCGCGTGCACCTGTCGCCATCATAAAAACGCCCCGACCGAACTCTTTCATGACACCAGACAATGCAAGAAGCTCTTCTTCGGTTGCAATGGTCGAGGGCATCGGGATGCCGCCATAGCCGCTATGATTGGGCGAGAAGGACGAGGCAAAACCAATCGCGCCCGCTTGCATCGCCTCGCGAACCAGCTGACACATCGCATCCAGCTCTTGTTGAGAGGGCGTTACTTTTTGCGAACCAGCCTCACCCATCACGGCGGTTCGCACGACAGAATGACCCACAAATAAGGCAGTATTCAAATAGGGTTTAGTCGCCCGCAACTGATCCATATACTCTTTAAAGGATTCAAAATTCCAGTTAATCCCATTAAACAGTGCATTGAGATCCATTCCCTCAACGACGGACAGATTTTTCATCATCGTCTCGCGGTGCTCTGCAGGACAAGGAGTGATGCCAAAGCCGCAATTACCCATCACAACCGTCGTCACACCTAGTGCAGGCGATGGAGACATCGTACGATCCCAGGTGACCTGCGCATCAAAGTGTGTGTGTAAATCAACAATACCCGGCATCAAGGACAAACCCTTTGCGTCCACTTCCTGCGTGGCTTTGCCAGAGATGGAACCGATTTGAGCAACAACTCCATTTCTAACAGCAACATCCGCTATCTTGCCCGGGTTGCCTAAGCCATCAAAAACTTTGGCCTGCCTGATGATCAAGTCATACATATTGTTGTCTCCCCTGTGTCTTTTATATTTAAACAATACCCTTCGTCTTGAGCGAAGTCACTTCGTCTTGCGATTTGTTCAATACAGACATCAAAATTTCATCTGTGTGTTGTCCCAGCGCCGGAGGCGGGATCTCATGCTTGATGGGTGTATCGGAAAATTTCATCGGGCTTCCCACGAGCGGAACCTTTCCGGCAACCGCGTGCGGTAATTCAATTTTCATGCCGCGCGCCAACACCTGTGGTTCCTCGAACACCTGAGCGACGTTGTTAATGGGTCCGTTCGCCACGCCAGCTTGGTCAAGCAGCTTGACCCACTCGCGCGTCGTTTTCTTAAGGAAAATATCGTTCAGAATATTGGTAATTGCCTCACGATTTTTGACCCGCGCACCATTTGTCGAATAGAGCGGATCTTTGGAAAGATGCACGCAATCGGCCACTTCACAGAACTTATTAAATAAATTGTCGTTTCCGCAAGCGAGGATCAAGGCTCCATCTGCAGTTTTAAAAGTCTGATAGGGAACGATATTGGGATGGGCGTTACCAATCGCCTTGGGTGGTTCGCCTGTCGCGAAATAATTCATCGCTTGATTGGCAAGGAACGCGACACAGGAGTCGAGCAAAGAGACATCGATCCATTGACCCTTACCTGTCACCGCGCGATGAGCGATCGCCGCACAGACTGCAATACTTGCGTACATGCCTGTCGTCAAATCGATAATCGGGACTCCCACACGCTGGGGACCGCCACCCGGCAAGTCATCACGCTCGCCAGTGATACTCATCAAACCACCCATACCCTGCGCCATAAAGTCGTAACCCGGGCGATCCTTTTCTGGGCCAGTCTGCCCAAAGCCTGTCACTGAGCAATAAATAATCGAAGGATTAACAGCCTTGATGTCTTCGTAACCAAGTCCGTAGCGTGCAAGATCCCCTACCTTATAGTTTTCAAGAATCACATCCACATTTTTAGCTAGTTCGCGAACAAGCTCCTGCCCCTCGGGCTTCGAAATGTCGATGGTGATTGATCGCTTGCCACGGTTCGCGGCACAAAAATAGGCGGACTCACGTGTCGTATTGCCCTGCTCGTCTTTTAAAAAGGGCGGGGCAAAGGCGCGAGAATCGTCTCCCTTGATTGGACGCTCAACCTTGAGAACGTCCGCACCGAGGTCAGCAAGGTTTTGGGCGGCCCAGGGAGCCGCGAGCACCCGGGATAGATCGAGAACTTTGATGTGCGAAAGTGGACCAGACATGGCTTAATTCCAATTTTTTAAAACAGAGATTGATTATCGACTGATCGTTACAGAGGTTAGTCGAGTTTAATGTTGAACTCTTTAGTGACACGCGCCCATTTTTCAAGTTCTGCACGACGGAATGCCTCGAGCTGCTCTGGGGACGAAGCAATAATCTCGCCACTGAAAGCGTCAATACCTGCCTTGACGGAAGGTTGTTGCATGACTTTGACCAAGGCTTTGTTCAGTCTGTCGATCACTGCAGCAGGTGTGCCTGCAGGCGCGAAAATAGCATTCCACTCGTAGCTTGAGTATCCCTTCACACCACTTTCGGCGATTGTTGGCACATCAGGCAATACGGCAGAACGTTTTTCACCGCCTGAAGCAATGACATTTAACTTACCAGACTTGATCTGAGGCAATGCCGTCCCGACAGTCGCAAATGCCAAAGGCACCTGCCCTGACATCACGTCAGTAATTGCCAAACCACCACCTTTGTAGTGGACAGACTCAAGATGGGTGCCTGCCAAGGCATTGAACAAGGCACCGGCTAAATGCTGGGCACTTCCAGCGCCTGAGGTCGCGTAGTGAACAACTGGCGTTTTAGGAGTGGTGAGCTTGATCAACTCCTGCACGGTCTTAACAGGGTATGTGGGGCTAGAGACCAGAATATTTGGCACACGCTGCAACAGCATGACGGAGGAAAAGTCTTTCAGCGTATCAAACTGCATTTTGCGTAAAGCGGGATTTTGCACGTGATTCGCAGCGTCAAGCATGATGGTGTAGCCATCAGGCGCAGCTTTCGCAACATACGCCGCGCCGATCATGCCACCGGCACCACCACGATTATCCACGATAACGTTTTGGCCTAGCTCTTTAGCCAGTTCAGGAGCAATCAAGCGCGCGACACGATCCGCTGTCCCACCTGGAGGATAGGTCACAACCAAGGTCACACTGCGATCAGGATATGCGGCATGCGCCAAACTGGCACCCAACAGGGCCGCTGCAGCGAGGAAGGTACGGGAAAATGGAAAGCGCATTTTTTAGTCTCCAAAAGTCAAATTTCACGCATTACTTTAAACCATCGCTACAATCCCCGCAGAAAACATTCAGGAGACTCTAAGATGGACATATTGCAAGGGATTCACTCACGTCAAAGCATACGCGCGTTTAAGCAGACTCCCGTGCCCGAGTCCCTGCTTAGGGAGGTTCTGCTGGCGGCTGGCCGCAGTCCCTCCTATAAAAACACGCAACCATGGGAGGTATCGATCGTATCGGGTCAAACGCGTAACACTTTGGCAGAGACCCTTTATTCGCTTGCGAGTCAAAACACCCCCCCAACATACGATTTTCCCGCACCGGAATCTTGGCCTCCTGCACTCGACTTTCGCTCCAAAGATCACGGAACCCGCCGCTTCAACGCATTGGGAATCGGCCGGGATGACAGCCAGTTACGCAATGAATTACGTTTGCAAAATTTTCGATTCTTTGGCGCGCCTTGTGCAGTCTTCTTTTTTATGGATGCCTCGCTTGGACACTGGTCAGCGCTTGATATGGGGTTGTTTCTCCAGTCTTTTACGCTTGCCGCACACGGCGCGGGGCTAGGCACCTGTATGCAAGCCTCTGTATCGGGCTACCCTGACGCGATCAGAAAGTGTTTGGGACTCTCGGCAGATAAAAAGCTCATTGTTGCCATGTCTCTTGGTTTTCCCGACCCAGAAGCGCCAATCAATAGCTATCACAGCACAAGAATGGAAATTGATGCATTCACAACTTGGCATCGCTAAGTCGCGCGATATCGCTAGACCTCAGGGTACTTAACTTAAGAAGTTGGTGCTTTGAAATCATATGCTTTACCATTGCCTCAATTATTCATAAAAGCAGAGACAAACAACCATGACAATACTCAAACCAAACACACTCAAATCCGCGCTTTACAACAAAAAAATCCAGCTTGGTCTCTGGTGCGGATTGTCTAGTAGCTACTCCACGGAAATTGTCGCGGGTTCCGGTTACGACTGGTTGACGCTCGATATGGAGCACTCGCCCAACGACATGCATACCGTGCTCACCCAAATTCAAATGCTGGGTGGCTATGACCTGGAGCCTGCGGTGAGACTGGTCAAATTCGATAAGGATTTGGTGAAACAATATTTAGATATGGGCGTACGAACGCTCATCTTGCCCAATGTTGAATCAGCCAGTCAGGCTAAAGATATCGTGACGTCCACACGCTATCCACACAAGGGTATTCGTGGCGTAGCGGGCCAGCAACGCGCCAATCGCTGGGGCCGCGTCGCTAACTATGCTCAGACAGCTGATGAGCAACTTTGTGTGCTGGTACAAATTGAATCAGCCGACGGCGTCAAAAACTTTGACGCCATCATTAGCGTTGCAGGTGTAGATGGCGCATTTATCGGCCCCAACGACATGGCGGCAAGCATGGGATTTTTGGGTCAACAGCATCACCCTGAGGTTCAACAGGCCATCCAGTCCTTACCCGAGATAGCCTCCAAACATGGCAAATCGATTGGAATCTTGGCAGCCTCAGAGGCAGATGCGCAACGCTATATTGAATGGGGCTACAAAATGGTAGGACTGGGCTCAGATCAAGGCTTGCTGGCAAAAGCCAGCGATACCTTGCTCTCGAACTGTCGACAGTTTGTCAATGAACGAGGTCAGTAAACAGATCTCGACATGCACGGACATACGATTTTTGTTTAGCCTTGTACAGGCATTAACTCGATGCATCCAGCACGACATGATCTCGTTTCAGGTCTTCGATTTCGGCATCCATAAAACCGAACTCGCGCAAGACCTGAACAGTATGTTCACCTAACTCAGGTGCAGGAAGGACTGCCGTGCGAGGTTGCTCTGAAAACTTGATCGGAAAACCTACCCCCTTGACCAGTCCAGCTTTCGGGTGCATCGACTCCACCACCATCTCCCTGGCAATCGCCTGAGGATGGCTAAAGGCCTGCTCAATCGAATGAACAGGGCCAACAGGTACGCCAGTCACATCAAAAATTTCGATCCATTCTTCAGTTGTTTTTTTACTCAACTCAGACTCGATCAAAACCTCCAGAACCTCTCTGTTAGCGAGTCGAATAGTGTTGGTCTCAAAACGCGGGTCAGTTTTCCATTCAGGATGACCAAGCGTCTCGGCGACACGCTCCCAGTTTGCCTGATTCGCACCACCTATATTTAAATAGCCGTTGGCAGTTTTAAAGGCCTGATAAGGAGCCGTCAGTGGGTGGGCAGACCCTCCGGGGCCAGCAGAGACTCCCGTTGCAAAAAACATCGCAGCTTGCCAATAGGTTTGTTGCATGGCAGCCTCCATCAGGGAAGTGTCCACAATCTGTCCCTGACCTGTTTTTCCACGATGCACGAGCGCCGCTAAAACGCCTACACAGGCCAGAATGCCTGCATTGATGTCAGACACTGGGTTACCCGTCTTGGCTGGCGGACCACCAGGGTGACCTGTAATGCTCATCAAGCCGCTAAAACCCTGTGCAATCAAATCAAATCCGCCTTTATCGGCGAGCGGTCCTGTGCGACCATAACCCGATACCACGCTGTAAATCAGACCTGGATTGAGTTGACGCAAGATCTCGTATCCAACTCCGAGTTTTTCGAGCGTCCCTCTACGATAGTTTTCAGTCAGCACATCTGATTTGACGACCATGCGTTTGAGTACATCCGCACCCTTAGGATTTTTCAGATCGAGCGCCACGCCACGCTTGTTCCGGTTCAACACTAAAAAGGGAGCGGACACGCCATTGATACGGGGATCTTGATAGCCACGTGAATCGTCTCCCTTAGGGATCTTTTCAATCTTGATCACATCGGCACCCATATCAGCCAGCATCATTCCACAAGTTGGTCCAGCCATGATTTGTGAAAGCTCAAGTACGCGCACGCCTGCAAGCGGTCCGGTCGGGACTGAGGAGGACTGATCTGTTTGACTCATTTTCTAAACTCGAATCGATATGAAAAGTGACTAGCTGATGATTGGTAATCGAACCAGTCGAAGACTAACGGCCAACAAACTTAGGGGTTTGCTTCGCTAAAAATGATTTGTATCCAATACGAAAATCTTCCGTATCAAAGCACTCAAAACATTCTTCGCGCTCTTTAGCTGTGAGTGGTGTGTCATCATTGAGGCGACGCGCGAATTTTTTATGCCAGCGCGCCACCAGCGGAGCGCCAGAGGCGATACGCTGCGCTGTCGCCAATGACTCCGCTGCAACTTGATCATCGGCGACAACTCTTGAAACGAGACCGATGCGCAAAGCCTCCTGTGCATCAAAAATCCTGCCCTCAAGCAAAATTTCCAATGCTTTTGAAGCACCGATCAACGAGGCAATCGGCTCCATTTCATCGTACGCCATGACCAAACCAAGATTTTTAATTGGCGCACCAAAACGACTTGACGCTCCACAAATACGAATATCCGCCAATGCGGCGATTTCCATACCGCCTCCAACGCAAATACCATGAATCTGGGCAACGATCGGATGACGGCAATTTTTAATTTTTTTTACAGTTTGATGCATAAAGTGACCGTATTCAGTCGCCTGAGCCTTGTTGGAGCGCTGCGTTTCAAACTCGCTAATATCGTTACCAGGAGAAAATGCTTTCTCACCTGCGCCTCGCAAAATGATGCAGCGGACATCATCCTGCTCCGACAGGGCGGCGATGGTATCGCCCAACTCTCCCCACAATGGTTTGGTCATTGCGTTCAACTTTTCAGGGCGATTAATCGTCAAGGTTACGATTTCATCCACACGAGATTGCAGCAATATTTCAGACATGATGAATACAACTCCCTCTTAGACACACCAAACAATGAACAAGACTTTTATCCTAAAGAAGGATAGTCAACATAACCTTTCGCACCTCCACCATAGAACGTACTGCGATCATATGGATTAAGAGGGGAATTTTCAGCTAGGCGTTTTGGCAAGTCAGGATTGGAAATAAAGAAACGTCCAAAGGCGATGGCATCAGCTAGACCGTTTGAGACGAACTGTTCGGCACCCTCTCGATCAAAACCGCCCGCCGCAATAATCTTTCCTTTATAGAGCGGCCTAAAGAGTGCCGAAGTACTTGGCTGATCTTCCTTCACCTTATCCGTGCCGCCAGCCATCGTGGAACGCGGCTCAATCAAGTGCAAATAAGCTAGACCAAGCGGATTCAACTGGCCGATGAGATGAGTAAAGAGTCCCATCGTGTCGTGATCGGACATGTCGTTAAATGTGCCATAAGGAGAGAGCCTCACGCCCACGCGGTCGGCTCCCCATACGTTAATCACAGCGTGCAAGACCTCGAGCAACAGGCGACTCCGATTTTCAATACTACCGCCATATTGGTCATTTCGATTATTGGAGCCATCATGCAAGAACTGATCCAGCAAATAGCCGTTTGCTCCATGGACCTCTACTCCATCAAAGCCCGCTGCCTTGGCTTGTTGAGCCGCATGCACATAATCTTGAATCAAGGCGGGGATTTCTGACAAGGACAGGGGACGAGGCGTCTCGTACTCGGCTAACTGCCAGGTGGCTGTGTAAACCTTGCCTGTTGGAGCGATGGCCGAAGGTGCCACCGGCAAACCCTCTATCGGGTGAAGGGATGAATGAGAAATCCTGCCAACATGCCAGAGCTGACACACCATTTTTCCACCCTTGCCGTGAACAGCATCGGTCACCTTTTTCCAGCCAGCAACTTGTGCATCGCTATAGATACCAGGTGTACCAGGGTAGCCTTTGCCCAGCGTTGAAATTTGGGCAGCCTCGGAGATAATCAGTCCCGCACTGGCGCGCTGGCTGTAGTACTCGGCGGCAAGCTCGCCCGGGACATCGCCCTCTGAGGCGCGCATGCGCGTCAAGGGTGCCATGACAACTCGATTGTTGAGTGAAAGTGCACCTAGCTGGAGCGGGGTAAAAAGTTTCATTGAATTCACAACCTTTTCTAAGTTTTATATACGCCAGGTCGATTCTATACTCACAACTGCACAACTATAGTTAGATAGTGAAAACCACTAGTGAATCATGTTGTCTGGATACTGTTCAACCGCTATATTGAACGGCGTTACCACTTTGATCTGGGATCTTTGTCATGACTGCATCAAAATCGCAAAAATTTAGTATGAATCCGGTTCGCCGGTTGTTGGTGGGTGCATCACTGGCGGCTTCTGTGGCGTTGACAACAGCTTGGCCGACAGTTTCCTTTTCTCAGGAAGTCAAGGATCTGGTCGTTGCGCTCTCGACACCGGTTACGACTGTAGATCCCCACTTTCACAATCTGACACCGAATAATGGTATGGCCGCGCATGTTTTCGAGACGCTGGTCAAAACGGATTCCGCACTTAAAACCTACCCCGGCCTGGCAGAGTCTTGGAAAGCCATTTCCCCCACAGAGTGGGAATTCAAACTGCGCAAAGATGTGAAATGGCACAACGGCGAGCCTTTCACCGCCGAAGATGTGATTGCGACGATCAAGCGCATCCCCAATGTTCCCAACAGTCCTGCCTCGTTTGCCGTCTTTGTTCGCGCAATCAAGGACATGAAAATCATTGATCCGTACACCATTCGTTTTACGACGGCTGAACCCTACCCTCTTTTGCCTGCCGACATGGTGTCCGTTGCCATCGTCCCCAAGTCAATTGCAGAAAATGCCAAAACCGAGGACTTTAACTCTGGTAAAGCCATGATCGGGACAGGGCCTTTCCGCTTCCAGGAATACGTTTCTGGTGACCGCGTGGTGTTGACAAGAAACAAAGACTATTACGGTCAACAACCTGACTGGGACAAAGTCACTTTCCGCATCATTACCAGCGCACCAGCTCGCGTGGCGGCCCTACTTTCCGGAGATGTGCACATGATTGAGGGTGTGCCTACTTCTGATGCTGCCAAACTCAAAAAAGATAACCGTGTAGAAGTGTCAAATGCGGTGTCCAATCGAATGATCTATCTGCACATGGATAGCAATCGAAAAACGAACTCTCCTTTCATCACGACAGCCGATGGCAAACCAATGGAAGCAAATCCATTGACTGATGCCCGCGTTCGCCGTGCACTGAGCAAAATGATCGATCGTAATGCGATCGTGTCTCGCGTCATGGAAGGTCAGGCTATTCCTGCTGGTCAGCTGTTGGACGAGGCATTTTTCGGCACCAGCAAAAAGCTCAAGCCCGATGCCTATGATCCTGCAGGCGCGAAAAAACTGTTGGCTGAGGCCGGTTATCCTAACGGCTTTGGTGTGACGCTTCACTCGCCAAACAACCGATACATCAACGACGGTGCGACGGCTCAAGCTGTTGCGCAGTTCCTGACGCGAAATGGCATTCCAACCAAAGTCGATACAATGCCCTCCAACATCTTCTTTTCAAGAGCCAGCAAGATGGAATTTTCTTTCATTCTTGCCGGATGGGGTGCGGCATCTGGTGACACGTCCTCACCTCTGCGTGCCTTGCTTGCGACGAACGATCCTAAGAAAGGCATGGGAGGTGCGAACCGTGGTCGTTTCTCAAGTCCCGAGCTTGACGAACTGATCGCCAAGGCGATTGTGATTATTGATGACAATCAGCGCGATGCCGCACTTGCAGCTGCAAGTGAAAAAGCCATCGAACTGATGGGCTTGATTCCCCTTCACTATGAGGTGAGCACCTGGGCCTCTCGCAAGGGGATCCAGTACGGCGGTCGCGCGGACCAATACACACTCGCGCACTTCACCAAGCGCGCACCTAAGTAACGATATTTTTTCGTTTAAAGATGACCTCACCAACTAAGGACGTGTAACCAGTGACCGCTTTTATTCTTCGTCGTTTGGCTCAGTCCTTGTTGGTGTTGTTTATCACGTCAATTTTGGTTTTTGGTGGTCTGTATCTGGTGGGGGATCCCGTCGAGATCCTCGTTCACCCTGAAGCCGATCAAATTGAAAAAGAACGTGCACGGGTCGCACTCGGACTGGATAAGCCCGTCGTCGAACAGTATTTCATCTTTCTAAAAGGTGCAGTCACCGGCAATCTCGGCAACTCTTTTGTCTACGCACGTCCGGCGCTGGACATTATTTTCGAGAGAATGCCTGCCACCATGGAGTTGGCAGTTTTAGCCATGGTGATATCGGTCTGTCTCGGAATCCCGCTTGGTCTGTACGCAGGGCTCAGGCCCAACTCACCTTTTTCCAGATTGATCATGACAAGTTCGATCGTTGGTTTTTCATTACCAACCTTCTGGGTCGGATTGTTATTGATTATGCTTTTTGCGGTGCACCTCGGCTGGCTGCCCTCCACTGGCAGAGGTCCCACCACGGATGTTTTTGGGCTCCAACTTTCCATTTTCAGTTGGGAGGGGCTGAAATACGCCTTCTTGCCGGCTCTGAACCTCGCCCTCCTCAAACTGGCCTTGATCATTCGCCTGACGCGTGCGCAAACTCGCGAGCAAAGTCTTCTGGACTACATTAAATTCGCGCGTGCCAAAGGCCTCAAATCCACACGCGTGGTCGGTGTGCATTTGTTAAAGAACATCCTGATTCCCCTTGTCACGGTTATCGGTTTAGAGCTTGGCTCTGTCATTGCCTATGCCATCGTGACCGAGACTATTTTTGCCTGGCCTGGCATGGGCAAACTTGTGATTGACTCGATTTTCCAGTTGGATCGTCCCGTTGTGGTGGCTTACCTGCTAGTGGTGGTCGCCATGTACATCATTATTAATCTGGTGGTTGATATTCTTTATTCTCTTCTCGACCCACGCGTACGTATTGCGGAGCAACACTGATGAGCGCAACCATTACACCGGTCGCCAAGGTGCAAACGCCCTTTAAGCGTCTCTGCACTCAATTCGCGGAAAGTCCTGTCGCCATGGTCGGGCTCGTCATGTTGGTTGTGGTGATGTTCACAGCCCTGTTTGCGCCGTGGATTTCCCCTCAAAACCCTTATGATCTGGCTTCCCTGGATCTGATGGATGCGCGGCTGGCCCCTGGAGAAAAGGGCCTGAATGGGCAAACCTATCTGCTTGGCACGGATGGCCAGGGTCGCGATATGGTGTCAGCCATTTTTTATGGTTTGCGGGTGTCACTGTATGTCGGTCTGACCAGCGGCATCATCGCGCTGGTAATCGGTAGCGTACTCGGTGTGCTGGCAGCCCATTTAGGCGGTCGTTTCGAGCAGGTCATCATGCGCCTGGTCGATATACAGCTGGGTTTTCCAGCAATCCTAGTCGCTCTGGTCTTACTTGCCGTACTTGGAAAAGGTGTCGACAAGATCATCATTGCACTGGTCAGTGTCCAATGGGCGTATTACGCCAGGACTGCACGTTCGGCTGCGCTAGTCGAGCGAGGCAAAGAGTATGTCGAAGCGGCAAGATCGCTTGGTCTGAAAGGCTCGCGCATCGTCTTGAGGCATCTACTGCCAAATGCAATGGCCCCTCTCATCGTGGTGGGAACAGTCCAGGTCGCTCATGCCATCGCACTCGAGGCGACCTTGTCATTTTTAGGGCTGGGACTGCCAGCGACTGAGCCATCGCTCGGCTTGCTCATTTCCAATGGCTACGAATACCTCCTGTCAGGCAAATACTGGATCAGCGTCTATCCGGGGATCGCCTTGCTCTTGACGATTTTGGCGATCAACTTGGTTGGTGACCAAATGCGTGACATTTTGAATCCGAGGTTGTCACGATGAGCGCATTGCTAACTGTCAAAGGACTACGCACCGAATTCCTGACGCGCGATGGCATTTTGCCCGCCGTGGCGGATGTTTCGCTTGAGCTCAAGCGCGGTGAAGTGCTTGGTTTAGTCGGTGAATCCGGTTCTGGTAAATCGGTGACTGGCTTTTCCATCATGGGGCTGGTGGATGCGCCCGGAAAAATTGCAGCCGGAAGTATTATTTTTGATGGCCAAGAACTTGTTGGCGCTGACGAAGAAACGCTTAGACGCCTGCGTGGTCGTCGAATCGCGATGATCTTCCAGGATCCGATGATGACCCTCAATCCTGTCCTGACTGTTGAGACGCAGATGATTGAGACCGTCTTGACACACGAGACCATGAGCCGTGCGCTCGCGCGGGAGCGTTGCGTCGAGGTGTTAGGCAAGGTCGGGATTGCCTCACCGAGCGAGCGTCTGAGCCAATATCCGCACCAGTTTTCGGGTGGCATGCGTCAACGCGTTGCGATCGCAATTGCGATGTTGCATAAACCCGATCTGATCATTGCCGACGAACCCACCACCGCTCTCGATGTGACGGTGCAAGGACAGATTTTGTACGAAATGCAGCAACTCGTCAGCCAGTCCGGCACGGCCCTCATCTGGATTACGCACGATCTCGCTGTGGTTGCGGGCTTGGCCGACAAGATCGCCGTGATGTATGCCGGTCGGATCGTTGAGTATGGTACGGCTGATGATGTCCTGAGTGATCCCACGCATCCATACACCCGTGGCTTGCTAGATTCAGTGCCTGCGACAACAACACCAGGACAACGTCTGCGACAAATCCCCGGCTCCGCGCCATCGATCATGCAGCTTGGCGCGGGTTGCGCCTTTGAGGCGCGCTGCACACGTGCATTGCCAGCCTGTTCACGCATGCCCGACATGGCCGTGATCGGATCGCGCAGCACCCGCTGTTGGAATCCCATCGTTCAGCAGCCTTCCACGGCGTCAACGGAGAGCTTAGCGTGACCGAATTATTAGCTTTTGATCGAGTCTCAAAACGTTTCGGCAAAAAACTCGATGTTTTTGAAAAAATTGCTCGCGTCTTTGGCTCGAAAGTACAGGAACAAACTGTTCACGCTGTCGATAACGTTTCATTCAGCATCCATCAGGGCGAGGTAGTGGGTCTAGTGGGTGAGTCGGGCTGTGGAAAATCAACACTTGGTCGTCTTGGTTGTGGACTGCATACACCTAGCGAAGGAACTGTTCGCTATCGGGGTCAACCACTTGAGAGTGAAGGTGGGGTTCGCCGTCCTGTGCAGCTGATTTTTCAGGACCCCTTCGCGTCGCTCAATCCGCGCATGCGCGTGATCGACATTGTTGGAGAGGCGCCGCGCGTGCATGGTTTAGTGGATAGCGCGCAGCAGCGTGACTATACTGCCGCCCTCTTAAAGCGCGTCGGGCTCGATCCTTCCTATATGCAACGCTATCCCCACCAGTTTTCAGGCGGACAGCGGGCTCGAATCGGTATTGCCAGAGCCCTGGCGGTCAAGCCTGAGTTTCTTGTCTGTGACGAGGCTGTTGCCGCGCTTGATGTGTCCATTCAGGCTCAAGTACTCAATCTTTTTATGGATTTGCGTGACGAGCTCGGACTGACCTATCTGTTTATCAGCCACGATTTGGGTGTCGTGCGTCATCTGTCAAACCGCGTAGTCGTCATGTATCTTGGTCGTGTGGCGGAAATTGCGCCCACCGAAGAATTGTTCGCTGAGCCGAACCATCCTTACACGCAAGCTTTATTGCAAGAAATTCCGCGTATCGATCGCAAACATCGCAGCTTTGTACCCATCCGCGGTGAGATCCCCTCTCCTCTTTCCCCGCCCTCTGGCTGCCATTTTCATCCCCGATGCCCCAAGGCGATGCCTCGCTGCTCAGTTGAAGCACCAGCCTTGAGGGAAATCAGTGCTGGTCGCTATTCAGCGTGCCACCTGAATGATTCCAACTAAATACAAAAAGTAACAATATGAAACAACCCTATCCGATCGAAATCCAGGCGCCTGATATCAGTGCCTGGGAAACCTCCAACACGGGTGTGCCTTACGTCTGGAGCTTTGACTCCGGA
Source organism: Zwartia vadi (assembly GCF_030410375.1). Lineage (GTDB taxonomy): Bacteria > Pseudomonadota > Gammaproteobacteria > Burkholderiales > Burkholderiaceae_B > Zwartia > Zwartia vadi. The sequence continues at coordinate 18,900 of NZ_JAUHHE010000019.1, read as the reverse complement.
CGCCCAGGGCCCCATGTCATGGTTCAGGCGCTGACTCACGGTAACGAATTTTGTGGCGCGATCGCTGTTGACTGGTTTTTGCGTCAACAAGTCAAACCCAACGTCGGTCGACTCACGATCGCGTTTGCCAACACCTTGGCCTACTCACGCTGGGATCCTGAAAATCCTAGCGCCAGCCGCTATGTGGACGAGGATTTCAATCGCGTCTGGGGCGATGATGTCTTGTTTGGCTCGCGTGACTCCGCCGAGCTTCGGCGCGCACGCATCCTTCAACCATTTGTGGATGCAGCGGATTACCTTCTAGACATTCACTCGATGTCTGAGCCGTGTGCACCCATCATGGTGTGTGGCGCAACGGGCCAGGGTGGTGAAAAGAGCGCGGCGCTCTCTAAGCGTGTCGGTTTGCCCGAATATCTGTTGATCGATACGGGTCACCCTGCCGGACTGCGCATGATTGAACGAGGTGGTTTTGGCAAGCCTAACGATCCTCGCACCGGTTTGCTAATAGAGTGTGGACAACATTGGGAAAAATCGGCAGCTGATGTGGCCAATGACACACTTCTCAGATTTTTACGTCTGTTTAATATGGTGGATGATGCGTTTGTTCAACCGGCTTTGAGATTGCCTGTTTCGAGCAAACAGCGCATTGTTCGTGTCACCGAAGCGGTCGTGGCTAAATCCACTGGATTTCGCTTTAACAAGGATTACAAAGGCTTGGAAGTCGTCCCTAAAAAAGGCGATATTGTTGCGACAGATGGTGAGCACACCATTCGCGTGCCTTATGACAATACTGTTCTAGTGATGCCTTCAACTTCAAACGTTAAAGTTGGTTCAACAACTGTTCGTTTTGGTCAGTTTGAAGACTAAGTTTTAATCCGTAAATCAATAAAAAATGGGGCGATACTTTTTGGTATCGCCCCATTATCTTTTCCCGCTTCTGGAACAGGAAAATAGCAGATTAATTATCAATCTTGATGTTACGGTCCTTGATGATTTTGCTCCAGGTGGCAGACTCTTTAGCGATGTATTTTGCCAAATCTTCGCGGGTACCGGGTTCCAGGGTCAACCCATGAGAATGCAAAGCCGCAGTGACCTCTTTGTCTGTGATCACTTTCACGATCTCCTGATTCCAGCGATCCAAAATAGCGGGCGGTGTTTTTGAGGAGGCAACAAAGGCATACCAGTTTCTTGCGTCAAACCCTGGATAGCCCGACTCAGCAATGGTGGGAATATCAGGAAAAATATCGGCACGGGTATCGCTAGTCACAGCCAATGGAATCAACTTGCCAGAGCGAATATGCGGCGCTGCGGAAGGCAATGCAGAATAATAGACCGTCACGCGATTACCGATCACGTCTACCGTTGCCGCACCACCGCCCTTATAAGGTACGTGGACAATATCAACGCCTGCTCGCTGGTTGAACAACTCACCTTGCAAATGTGAAGCGGCACCCGCACCTGTCGATGCATAGGTCAACTTACCGGGCTCTTTTTTAGCGCGATCGACCAGATCTTTCAACGTCTTAATGCCCGACTCGGGTGAGACGAGCAAAACGTTTGGAAAGCTGCCGCCCATAGCGAGCGGCGCCAAATCCTTGACGGGGTCATAAGGGATTTTCATCAAGTGTGAAGCGATCGACAAGGGGCCAATCGATCCAAGCAAAATCACCGAGCCATCTGATGGGCCATTAGCTACCATGCTGGTCACGATATTGCCGCCCGCACCAGGTTTGTTATCGACAACGATTTTTTGACCAATATTTTCGGAAAGCTTTTTCCCGATAATCCGAGCAGCGATATCATTGGCTCCGCCTGGAGGGAAACCGACGTACAGGGTTACAGCCTTGGAGGGCGGAAATTCTTGAGCAAGTGCGGCACTGCTGAGGCAGCTCAAAAGTACGACGCTTGTCAGTGCCGTCAATGTTTGTTTGATATTCATTGAGATCTCAGGGTAAAAATGATTAATGATGCGGAGGTATCTTAGCGCCAATATGAAGCTGACGCCGGGCCTTGGCCAATTCGTATTGTTTTTGACGCTCGCGCGCCCGGCGTTTTTGATCCTCATCGGACTTGCTAAAACAGCGGGGACAACTCACGCCTTTTTCAAACTCCGGTGACTGCATCGCGCCGTCAGGCAAAGGATCGCGACAATTATGACAAAGCTGCCGACCCGAACGTCTCAGATAATGATCAACGGAGACTCGATCGTCAAATACAAAGCACTCGCCATTCCACTGGCTTTGCTCAGGCGGAATTTCCTCCAAATACTTGAGAATTCCGCCCTCCAAGTGATAGACCTCGTCAAAGCCTTTGGTGCGCATCAAAGCAGTTGATTTTTCACAGCGGATTCCGCCCGTACAAAACATCGCGACCTTGGGTTTTTTACCCGTTTTCGCCTCAAGAACCGCCGCTTCATCCACCCATTTCACAAGCTCGGAAAAGGTCTTGATGTGGGGGTCAATCGCACCAGCAAAAGTTCCTAGCTCAACCTCGTAGTCATTACGGGTATCAATGAGCACGACTTCGGGGTCACTAATTAAGGCATTCCAGTCCTGAGGTTTCACGTAGGTCCCCGCCATATGGATTGGGCTGATACCGGGCACACCCATCGTGACAATTTCTTTTTTTAATCTGACCTTCATCCGGTGAAATGGCGGTAGATCGGACCAGGACTCTTTGTGTTGCAAGGCAGCGAACTTTGTATCAGCACGCAAATAGTTCAAGACAGCCCGAACATCATTGGGCGCACCCGCGATCGTGCTGTTGATACCCTCTCGCGCCAATAAGATCATGCCTTTGACGTTATGCTGCTCGCAAAAGTCTAATAGAGGCTGACGTCTTTCTTTGAAATCAGGCAAGTCTACGAACAAGTAGAACGCAGCTGTTAAATATTGAAGTGTGGACATACTGTAATTGTGCCTTTTTGACAGACTTGCGTAAAGTCAACGTAATAGTCGCTGCTATAGTCGGCGCTACAACAACAACCTACAAGTCCACCCTGAAAAATCAAGTGCCAGCTAAGGGAAGATACTCACTTTTTGGGTGCCTGAGCGCGCATGACCTATGCTAAAAACTCATTACTATTTTTAATGGGATATGAACCGCATGAAGAAGCTACAAACCATTCTTGGTATCGCTGCCCTTACTCTCTCAGCAAGTGTATTTGCCCAAGCCTACCCCAACAAGCCCATCACGCTCGTGATTCCTTTCGCGGCAGGTAGCGGTACGGATGGTGTGGCGCGCAATGTGGCACAAAAACTATCCGAACGCCTCAAGCAGCCTGTTGTCGTCGAAAACAAGGCGGGAGCAAGCGCCCAGATTGCGGCCCAATACGTCGCGAAAGCTGCACCAGACGGCTACACACTCTTCATGACAACCAATACCTCGCACTCCGCGAATCCCTGGATGTTTAAAACACTCAGCTACGATCCTATCAAAGACTTCACACCAATTGCCCGTGTCGGTGAACTCCCATTCGCGATGGCGATCAATCCCAAACTGCCGGTTAATAACCTGCAGGAATTTATCGACTACGCAAAAAAGAACCCCGGCAAACTCTCCTACGCTACGCCAAACAGCACCTCCATGGTTGCCATGGAAACTATCAAGCGTATCGCCGGACTGGACATCGTAGGGATCCCTTATAAAGCAAGTCCTCAAGCCATGACAGACCTCATTTCAGGTCAGGTCCAAGTTTATGTCGTGGACTTGGGTTCCGGTATGGGTGCGCTGAAATCCGACCGCGTACGGACGCTTGCTGTGACAACGGCCAAAGGCTCTCAAAGCTTTCCCTCCGTGCCATCGATTGCAAGTACGGTCAAGGGCTTTGATTTGACATCTTGGAATGGCATCTTTGGCCCGGCAAATCTCCCCCGCCCCATCGTCGACAAGCTGAATACCGAGCTTCAAGCGGTTTTCGCTGATAAAGATTTTCAACAAAAACTTGCCGCGACGGGCTTTGAGCTTGACCCCACCAAAACTCCTGAGGAGTTTTCCAAGTACGTGGAATTTCAGCTTAAGCACTGGGGTGAAATGCTCCGTGGCGCCGGCGTCAAACCCGAATAAGGACGAATGCGCATCATGGCATCAAAATATTTGATCAAAGAAGCAAATGTCCAGCCTTACTCGCCTGCGAACCATCATGAGACGAGCAATCGTCGGCTGATTGGTGCTGACAATGTCGGCGCTAAGCACATCGAAGTCGTGCTCGGTACGATTGCGCGCGGTGGTGGTGCTTTGCCACATGCACATCCGGGACTCGAGCAGGTTTGCTATCTGCTTGCAGGCTCGGCCCATGTTGAGGTCGATGGCGAAGCTTTTGAGATGGAGCCAGGCGACACATGTTTTTTTCCTGCGGACAAGATGCATGTCTTTTCAGTCACAAGCCACGAGCCCGCTCGTGTTTTGGTGATGTATGGCCCACCCTACGGCGAGCATCCTGACCGGGTCAGACGTTAAGGATCAATTTCTTGATCGAGAAGCAGCCGTCAGTCAAACACTGGCGGCTGTTTTATTTTGAAACAGCGCAATGACCACCGCTAGAGGGCTTACCCGAGCCAGCTGCAATTAAAGGAGGCTCATTACGCAAATCAACGGGCGGAGAAACTACCGTATCCCAGACGAGAAAAGAGATCAATCCCGCCCAAAAAATCGCCTGATATTTTCTTGTTGATTGGATCATGTTCATGGATCCTTAAAATTGGTAATGACGGCGGATACGCACACCGATGAGCGTACCGGCAAACGCTAAAGGCACCCAGATCCAGCCATGCACACTACCTGTAGAAATACCGCTGAGCATTGCACCAATATTGCAGCCAAAAGCCAGTCGTGAGCTGTATCCCATCAGAAAACCAGCGATCAAACCCACCATCCATTGTTTGGCAGTCAAAGGCTTGCTGTCAGAGGATGCACGTGCAGAAATCCACAACGCCCCTCCTAAAATACCAATGTTTGTAATGGACGTAATATCCATCAACACCATTTCATTCAGTCGCTGGGCGTTACCGGCCTGACTCCAGAAAGCATTCGCTGCAGGATCAAACCATCCGGCTGCGTGCACGATTTTGGCTGCCCACAGCCCAAAGCCATACACGACCCCCCAAGGCTGACCGGCAATAATCAAATTCAGCGCAGCAAGAACTGCGAGAGCCAAGGCGCCGATGAGCCATTTACGATCCCACCAGGTCCGTCCTTTACCTACCCACAACCTGACAGCCAAAGCCATGATTGCGAGACCGATCAACGTGATCAAAATGGCTTGAACACTGCCAAACTCGGTGACCAAACCAATCGGCGCGATCTGACCGAGTTTGAGCCAGTCTCCCACCTGTACAGAGCCCAAAAAACTACCCAGTGCAAAAAGCGGCAAAATTCCCATGTTGAGAGGGATACCAAGCCCAGCCTTGTATAAAGTCCCCGACCCACAGCCATCGGCAATCTGCATCGTCAAGCCGAACACGAAGGCACCGACCAACAAGCTAATGCTAGGTGGGCCCAACGCGGCAGTCAGTTCAGAGTACTGTCCCAACAATGTCAAAGAAAATATCGACGCCAAGGCGAGCAGCACAAGCTGTCCCGTGACCCCCCTTGGGTCCCGATGCTCGATCAGCTGACGCCACCCCGTCGTAAAACCAAAACGGGCACCCGCCAGCGCTGCCCCCATGCCTATGCCCACTGCAAATAGCACCGCCTGACGGATAGAAACAGTCCAGGCAAGAAATACAAAAAAAAGCAGTAATAACAGACTTAAGGGCAGACGTTTCATTTCAATTGAATGCTTGTTAAATACTTATTTGCTAGCCAGCCACAATTGGGCATCGATGTACAACTGCTTTAAGCGGTTGGGAACATTATCCATCGGCAAAGCGCCATCCGCTTGCGTCCAGTCAACCATCGATCCGGCGTAGAGTTTGACGTTTTGCTGTCCGACCAATTCAGATAAAACAAACCAGTTGGTCGCGGCCCAGTGCCCGGTATTACAAAAAGACACAGTATCCTGATCCGTTTTCACCGAGGTCGAAGCGACAAGCTTTTTAGCCTCGCTTGCAGTAACAACGTTCGAGCTGTTAGGCTCAAACCACTTTGAGTGCTCAACGTTCACTGCGCCTTTCAAGGTACCTGGCACCTTGGCAGCTGCGTGTCGCGTCGAACCGTCAAAGAATGCAACCGGACGCGCATCCACAAGCTGGGCTTTTCCGGCCTGAACTTTAGCCACAACCTCTTCACGCGTGGCGATCATGTCTTGGTTAATGGTTGGCACAAATGAACTGGTTGAGACAGTCGCGGGTTTGTTGTCCAAAGCAAAGCCTGCAGCCTGCCAAGATTTGAGACCGCCATTCAGGACTGACAGTTTTTGAAGACCCAGAACCTTGAGTGTCCAGTACACGCGGGCAGCTGCGCCAAAATCAGTCTCATCTTTGCCGGAAGACGTCACAATCACGTGTGTATCAGGAGTCAACCCCAGACGCTGTACCAGTTTGGTCAAATTGGCCAGTGATGGCAGCTCGCCAGGATTGCTTGCCGGACCCCGCCACGTTCCATACGGAGCATTCAAAGATCCGGGAATATGACCAGCGGCATAGGATTTAGGGTCGCGAATATCGAGGATGACGGTGTTGGGCACCGATAAGCCTGCTTGAACAGCCTGAGCAGACAGTAACGGTTCGGTCGCGTTCGCGCTGAGCGAAAACAACAAACCTAGAAAAAAAGTAACTATTTTCTTCATGACAGTGACAGCCTGTAAAAGATCAACGAGGATGTCATTGTGCGCTGTGATTCCTTGATGACGAAGTACATATTTCCTATCTACATATAACAAAATCATATATAGAATTGAAAAATAGTCGCTTTGGCAAATTAACTACCAAGGAATAGACTGACCTTTGTAATCGATAAAATATGCACCCCTATGATCTAAATCCTCTAAACCAAGCGAATCCAGAGCCTGCAATAACCCACTTACCGACTCCTGGGGAGATAAAGCCTGATCTTGATTGACAAAAGGTAATGTCAAACGTGATTGAACAGTCCCCGGCTGCAGGGCAGCGATCACGATTTTTGGATTTTTGCGTGCCCACTCAATCGCAGCTGTTTGTAAAAACATATTCAAGGCAGCCTTGGAGGCGCGATATCCGTACCAACCCCCTTTCTGATTGTCAGCAATACTACCGACTCGTGCAGAAAGTTTGGCGTAAATGGCACGCCCTGTGCACAACAAAGGCAAAAAGTGCTTTAACAGCAAAGCAGGACCGATTGAGTTGACCTGAAAACTTCGCATCAAACGCTGAGCTTCCAAGGCGCCCATATGTTTTTCAGGGCCCACTCCATCAATGATGAGTGCCCCAGTGGCATCAATGATGAGTGAAAATCGGCCTTTGCCGGAAAGTTCAGCGGCAATAGCCGCCATGCTCGACTCAGACTCGAGCGAGAAGTCTGGGTACCGCGTGCGAGATATCTCAACGACTTCTGCACAGTTTGGATCGTGAGCCAAGCGCTCAACAAATCCAGCACCTATCGCACCCGTTGAGCCAATCACGAGCGCTCGATAACCCTTTCCAAGACTATTCATTCGGCAAACGCGCTTTTGATTTGAGTTTGAGCCTTAATGCCGCTTGAGAAAGCAAATGCGCACTGACTGGGGCCGTGACAAACACAAATAACGTGATGATCAGTTCGTGTATCAGCAAGCCATCCTTGAAAGCGTAAGCCATTGAAGCAAGCAACACGCCACCGACCCCCAAGGTTGAAGCCTTGGTTGGCGCATGCAATCGCATAAAAAACTCGGGCAACCTCACCAAGCCAATGGAGCCGACAAGGATAAAAAAGGCACCGACCAGTAAAAGTAAAGAAGTTACGATTTCAAACATGTTGATCCCCCGCTCTCAGTCCATGACATCGCCGCGCGCAATAAAGCGAGCAAGTGCGACAGTTGCGACAAATCCGATCAAGGCAATCAGCAAGGCCGCTTCGAAATAAATCGAACTGCCGTCGTAGATACCAAGGACAATGAGTAACGCGACCGCATTCACGTAAAGCGTATCAAGTGCGAGAATTCTGTCTGGTGCATCGGGCCCTTTGATCAGCCGATAAAGAGTGAGCGCCATCGATAGTCCGATTGCGACCAAAGCGATTTTGATTGAAATCTCTAGCATCCGAAAATCTCCAAAAGAGGTTTTTCGTACCGTTGTTTAATATCTGAAACTAGTGCATCCGTATCGCTGCAATCCAGCGCATGAACGATGAGAACTTTATTGTCTTTGGATAAATCCGATGAGACCGTTCCGGGTGTCATCGTGATGATGCTTGCCAGCAGGGAAATAGACATAGGTTGAGTCAACGTTAACGGTACCTCAACAAAGGCCGGTCTCAACCGCTCAGGGGGCCCGAGAACTAGACGCGCAACAGCCACATTCGCAACAACAATATCGTAAGTCACGACCATCACCAATCGAAGTGCGGCAAGCGGTTGACGAACGTGTGGGAGTCCCGCAAGAAAGGGGCGACAAAGCAAAGGAATGCCCCATGCCAGAAAGAGGGCCAACACAATATGCGCGACAGATAATTCAGCAGCGAGCAATAGCCACACTGCTACAAGCAATAACGACAGAACGGGATAAGGAAGCCAGGCTTTCACTATTTTGTCTCCCTTGGCAGTGCACGCGGTGCGCGATCTGTCGTTTGACCAATCACGGCATCAATGTATTGTCCAGGATGTCGAAGTTGTTGAGCCGTCGCATCGGTATAGCGCTTAAGCGGTGCGGCATAGATCACCATCATCACGCTGCATGCCAGTAATCCTAAAAATGGCAGCCACTGTAGGCGCGAAGGGGCAATCGCCTGAGGAGAGACTTCATGCGAGGTTTTCCAAAAGATCATGCTACCCGCCCGAGAAAGCGCAATCAGCACAAACAGACTTGAGAGCAAAATCACGCCCCACACCCACGCGACATAAGCACTGTCAGTCGTACTTTTCAAAATCATGAGCTTGGCAAGAAACCCGGAAGAAAACGGAAGACCCGCAACAACCACCGCACCTGCCAAAAATACAATCCCCAACGTGACGGGCTTTAATAGCATCGGCCCGGAATGGAGTTGATCCTGGGCTTCTCCTCGAGCCTGGCCAACCATTTCTGCCAGCAAGAAGAGTGCCGACATGATCAACGTACTGTGTAATAAGTAAAACAAGCCGCCCGAAAGTCCAGGCATACCGCCGGCTGAAAAGGCTATCAAAATCGTACCGACCGACCCGATGGTCAGATAGGCGAACAACTCAAGTAAGCGCTTTGCGGCCAAAGCGCCTAAGGCAGCAAGGACCAATGTGGCGAGTGCCAAAGGTAATAACCAAGGCGCGGTCAAATCTGCACCAGCTCCCTGCGCGCCAGAAAAAATGAGCGTTGTAAAACGCAAAATCGCGTACACACCGACTTTGGTCATAATGGCGAACAAAGCCGCCACGGGCGCTGAGGCGCTCGAATATGCCGCAGGCAACCAGAAGTACAGTGGAAAAAGTGCTGCTTTGACGCCAAACACACCGAGCAACATCAAACCAGCCGAGCGGATCAGCGCAATATCCTCCGGAGCAGATTGCGCGACAACCTCGGCTAAATGCGCCATATTCAACGTGCCTGTCACGCTGTACAACAAACTCACGGCAATCAAAAAAACTGCCGAACCTGTCAGATTGATCGCAACATAATGCACAGAAGCACGCAAACGTCTTTCACCAAAGCCATACATCAGCAAACAATAAGAAGCAATCAGCAGTACTTCGAAAAATACGAATAAGTTGAACAAATCACCCGTTAAAAATGCCCCATTGATACCCATTAATTGAAACTGAAACAGCGCGTGAAAATATTTGCCTCGCGTATCCCACGCATGTATGGCGTAAATCAAGGCCGCAAGTGCAACGATGGCAGTGAGCAACACCAGCATCCCGGAAAGGCGATCGAGCACCAATACAATACCGAACGGTGCCACCCAGTCACTCAGCGCATAGGTCTGAAAAGCGCCGGTCTCCGCATCCAGGAACAAAGAAATACAAACGACTAGCAATAACAACGTTGAAGCAACGCTCAACAGACGGGTTACGCCAAGCTGTCTGCCACAAAATAACAATAAAGCCGCAGTGATCGCCGGCAGAATAATTGGCAATACAAGAAGATGATTCATGTACGCTTCCCTTCTTGGGGGGATTCGGACTCCCGACCATCAACGTGATCCGACTTTGTCTCATGGCGTGTCCTGAGTGCCAGTTCAACAATGAATCCGGTCATTCCAAAACCGATCACAATCGCCGTTAACACCAAGGCCTGCGGAATTGGATCGGCATACGAAATCGCCTGATCCGTGATAACAGGTGGACGGGCTGAAACCAGTCGCCCCATCGCGAAAATGAACAGATTTACGGCATAGCCCAAAAGAGACAAGCCAAGCACGACGGAAAACGTCCTTCCGCGCAAAATCAGATAAATGCCGCACGCAGTCACAATTCCCAGTGCGGAAGAAAGGAGAATTTCCATTATTGAGCGACTCCTGCAACAGGCTCTGGACGCTGACTCGCTCCAGACAATGCGGAAATTGTCAGCAGTGTTGCGCCAACAACCGTCAAAAACACCCCTAGGTCGAAGGCCGCCGCACTCGCTAACGGAACCTCCCCGATCAAGGGTAAAGCCGGGTGACCAAAAGTGCTCGTCAAAAATGCTGAGCCAAAAACAAAACTACCCAGACCTGTGAGACCAGCTATCAATACCCCACTTCCAATCAACTTTGGAAACTCGATACGAAGCGTTTTTGAAGTCGCCAACAAACCACCCGCCATGTATTGCATCACCAACGCGACCGAAGTAATCAAGCCCGCGATGAAGCCTCCTCCTGGCAAGTTATGTCCGCGCAGGAAGATATAGACACTCACGAGCAAGGCAAAAGGCAGCAAAATGCGTGCGGCAACCGACAGCATCACGGAGTTGAGCACTGCCGGTGAAAGTTTGCGCTCCATACTCAATCCGTCCATGAGGCTTAACGCACCGATCGCGGCAATACCCAGAACGGTGATCTCACCAAACGTATCAAAACCCCGGAAGTCGACCAGGATCACGTTCACAACGTTTGAACCACCTCCCCGTCCAACGCTTTCAGCCAAGTAGTACCAGGCAATCGAATCAAGCGGACGCGTTAAAACCGCCCACATGAGGGCGGTAACACCCGCACCAGCCAAAACCGACAGAGCAATATCGCGACCGCGTCGCGACAAGCTGGATTCTTTGGGACCGTGCAGCGGCAACAGCGCCAGAGCCATGAGCATCAACGCAGTGCTCACCACCTCGACAGACAATTGCGTCAATGCCAAGTCGGGTGCAGAAAAGTAGGCAAAAGTCAGCGCTGTCGATAAGCCAACCACGCCAACCAAGATGACTGCAATCAGACGCTGCCGATGAAAAGCCGCAGTCGCGATGGCGCCAACCACTGCAATCACCCAGACGATGACGGCAATCGGATTGGCATCTGTGAGCGGTGCATCACCTGTGCTGTACCCATACTTTAAGAATGGCCAAGTACCCAGCACAATCACGCTGGCAATCAGCAAAGCCAGATAGCGCTGCAAGGATCCATTTTCCAGACGGGCAGTCAAGCCGCGCGCAATACTCAGCACCGTCTCGATCAGATGAACAAACACGCGATTGCCATTGAATGCTTTAGGCGCGATGAGATGTAGATTGAAGCGGTTTTGCAGGAGCCAGAACATCACCACTCCACCGAATAATGCAATTGCGCTCATCAACAAGGGCATGTTGAAGCCATGCCAAATCGCAATCGTGTAGTGTGGAATTGGTCCGCCGAACACATCCACAGCAGCGATAAACACCAGCGGAGCAACTGTCAGCCCAGGTAACACCCCAACCAGGATGCACAAGACGACAAGAAGCTCGACTGGAACTTTCATGAATCGAGGCGGTTCGTGCGGCGTATGGGGCAAATCAGTCGCGGTGCCGTTAAAGAAAACGTTGTGAACAAAGCGCGCTGAATACGCAACGCTGAACACACCTCCCAAGGTGACAACCACGGGAGCCACAGTACCAAACCAACCTAAATGCGATAAGGCAAGGGACTCGACAAAGAACATTTCCTTGGACAGGAAGCCATTAAACAGCGGTACGCCCGCCATTGAAGCTGCCGCAACCATCGCCAAGGTAGCTGTGTAGGGCATGAATTTAAATAAACCACGCAAGCGGCGCATATCCCGGGTGCCGCATTCATGATCAATAATGCCGGCCACCATAAACAGCGATGCTTTGAATGTAGCGTGATTGATAATATGAAATACAGCAGCCGCTGCGGAAAGAGGCGAGCTCAGACCGATTAGAAAAATAATCAATCCTAAATGGCTAATCGTTGAATACGCTAACAGACCCTTGAGGTCATGTTTAAAAATGGCCACGTAGGCGGCAAAGGCCATGGTTGTCAAACCCACGACCGAGACAATGATCTCAAAATCGTAGGTGCCACCCAACACCGGATACAGACGGGCCAGCATGAACACGCCCGCCTTCACCATCGTTGCGGAGTGCAGATAAGCGGAGACGGGCGTCGGTGCCGCCATCGCCTGGGGGAGCCAAAAGTGAAAGGGAAACTGTGCAGACTTGGTGAATGCACCCAACAAAATCAGAAGCAAGATCGGCATGTATAGAGGGCTTGACTGAACAACCTCGCGTGCCGCGAAAATCTGTGTCAGCTCGAAGCTGCCGGCAACATGACCCAGCAAGAGAAATCCTGCCAGCATGGCCAAACCACCCCCACCCGTCACAGTCAATGCCATGCGCGCACCGCGTCGAGACTCCGACTTGTGATTCCAGTAACCAATCAACAAGAATGAGGACAGGGAGGTCAACTCCCAGAAAACAAAGGTCAACAAAATATTTTCTGTCAGCACGATGCCAAGCATCGCAGCCATGAACATCATCAGTAACGCGTAAAACTTGCCAATGGAGTCAGTCTCGGCAAGATAGTATTTAGCATAGAGAATAATCAGCAGGCCAATGCAGAGAATGAGCAGAGTAAAAAGAAAGCCCAGACCATCTAGCCTGAAAGCGAAGTTGATACCCAGCTCTGGCATCCAGGGAATGCTGGAAACGATGTTTTGGCCACTGAAAACAGTGTCACTGAAACCGAGTAGTAACCCTAGGCTGCAAAAGGTAACCGCCGCGACAGCCAAGGCCGAGGCAAGTCGACTGATCCGCGCAGCGAGCAGTGCAAGCGTTGTCCCGGCGAGCAGTGGCAACAGAATGATCGTCAGTAGTGTCATAACATTAAAGTCACTGTTGTGGCGTTGAATGTGAATAGACAAGCAGCGGGACTGTCCAAGAAGAACACACCTGCGTGCGAGCTCGCCTACTGCGACCCGCATCATAACAAAGTCTTAGCGCACGAGACTATTTATCCTCTTGCGCCGAATGATAAAACCAGCGATTGCGCTTTCGTTCAAACACACTCCTCTCGTGTAATCTCGTGGCTCGGCCGTTCAGTCGATAGCGCGCGACAAATTCAACGACAGCATGGTCTGCATCGAGCGTTTTTTTGGATTTGATCTCCAACCCAAGCCATTGAGCCTGCGCCTCAAACTCCACAGATTGCGGACGCTGGTCTGGACTCCAGGTATCGAGCAAATAACGTTCGCGCTCAAGAACAAAAGCACAATAGCGAGAACGCATCAAGCTCTCTGGATCCGGCGCGGGTTGCGTCTCAAAGAAATCGAGATACTGGCCGCAGCATTTTTCAAAAGACAATGTCCGAGCGGCGACCTTGCGTCCGCAAGGACAAGCATCGCTGGGATGCAGGGATCGGACCTCAGTCAAAAGTCACTTTTCCCGTGACATCAACTGTGACTTGCACGAGGCCGGGTTCAAACGAAAATTTGATGGCTTCGGCTGCAGGTGCGGACATCGGAGCCGCACTGCGCATCAGCAATGGAGCCTGAACTGCGCCCAGCCCATTGAAATCCAAACTGTTGATCTTGTAGTTTGAATAGCCAAATGCCGAAGCAGCGGCCTGAGCACGCGCGCGAAACGCCTGCGCCACCTCTTGCAATAAAGCCTGCTCTTCTTTTCTGCGTAATGTAGATGAAAGTGAAAACTGAACACTGGAAAGCGCGAGTTGCGTCCCGAGCACGCCTGCAGCACTCTGCGCCGCAGCCAAATCAGTCGAAGTCAAAACCAACTCTGCGCGTCCGCGCCACCCATCAGGTCGCCCTTCTTTGTTGTAAGACTGAAAAGTCCGAAAGCTTCCGCTCGACACATTAAATCCCGCCATACCTTTGAGCGATGCTTTTCCCTGCTCAAGTGCATTGGCCAAGATGCGATTCACCTCCGGGGCTGTTTTGCCTGCAGCTTCCTGAGCAAAGACAAGCTTAATCTCATCCTGAAGAACTTGCTTGCTGGCAGAGGCCTGTAATGATGCGGTTACAGGCTGCGCAATCACAGCAAGCCCGGATGACAGAAAAAAAACCGCTAAGGAAGCAAATAGGTTTTGAATCGAGTTCTTCATTTGTTCAAGGCCCCATTTTGACCATACCAGTCTTTAACTGCCGCAACATAACGCTCAACGCCCTCAGAAACGCTTGCAGCCTGCAAGGCCCCATAAGAAAGTCTTTGATAATTCGCTTCTTGTGTATTGGTCAGACCAAAGGCAAAGCCTGGAATGGAGACGACTTTATGGCGCTGAGCCATGGCACGATTAAAGGCCAAAGGATCCTGCCCGCTGGCCAGGCCTGGCATTTTCATCAAAACATAAAACGCACCTTGCGTCTTTGGAAACTGAACCAGGTCGCCAAGCTCAGAAAGCCTCTGATAAACATTCTCTCTAACCGCAGCCAGTGCCTCGACCTTGGGTGCAACCCAGGCCTGGCCGTACTTTAAAACCTCTAAGGCGAGCAACTGTGAAGGGACTGGTGCGCAAATCAGATTTGTATCCTGAACCTTGTTCATGGCATCAAACAAGTCAGCAGGAAAAACCACATACCCTAATCGCCAGCTCGCCATGCCGAAGTTTTTTGACATGGAATAAAACGAAAAGGTATGGTTGCCAGCCCCGGGGAGCGAAGCTGGAGAAAAATGCCTGACACCATCGTAGGTAAAGTACTCGTAGGCCTCGTCACTGAAATGGTAAATCCCATGATCGGCACAAAGTTTGTTGACAGCAGTCAACGACGCCTCTGAATACACCGCACCCGTGGGATTGTTAGGCGAGACAGTCACGATGGCACGTGTACGGGGGGTAATCGCCGCCGCAAGTGCTTCCACATTGAGACTCCAGTCTTCATTGACAGGCACTGACACAGGTACGCAGCCACACATACGGATGGCCATTTCCTGATTGAAATAATAGGGCATCGGCAAAATGAACTCGTCCCCTGGATCGCCGATGGCGAGGACACTGTTCAAAAAGGCCATGTTGCTGCCCGCAGTCACCATCACCAGCGCGTCCGAGCCCAACTGAATATTATTTTCCGTGCTGAGTTTTTGAGCGAGCGCTTCGACCAGACCCGGATGACCCAGAACAGCCTGATACTTGTGGAGCTGGGTGTCACCCATCAAACCAGGAAGTGCGCGGATCGCTTCTTCCGGAGGGCCGTAATTCACTACGCCCTGTCCAAGGGAAATAGTGCCGGGATTGCTGCGGACGAGTTCAGCGATAGCAGGAATGATCGGCACATCAACTGCCATCATTCTGGTGGAAAACCGTTTCATGGGTGGGCCATACAATAAGTTTTTTATAACATGAGGTTATAACAAAAAACTCATGTAATGCCCCAGCTTGAGTCAGTCAAACCGACCTAAGAAATCCTGAAGGGCGCGAATCTGGTGCCCCCCCCGTGAGTCGAACACGGCACCAACGGATTATGAGTCCGCTGCTCTAACCAAGCATGAGCTAGGGGGGCTTTGCGCTTCAATCTCGGCATTATATCCTCAGCCAGAAAAGCACTCCCGAGACGATATCGCCCGAGAATGCACTCTCCTGAAAATAAGGATACTACGGTGTCCAAGACCCGTTATCAGTCAATCTTGGGTCATCCAACACCTCATTGTTAATCATAGGTGGAGCACTCGTATCGGTTAGAGGATTAACGGGCTCCTCGGGCTCGGTTGGTTCACCTGCTGGCTCTGTGCCTGCCACAACCTCAGTCCATGACCCAGCGACAAGCGGCGCAGACAAAGAGCTCGTCAGTGCATAATCATCAGTTGCGACACCATCCGCAGCATTCGACTCGCTCGTGTCGATCATGTAGGTCACCCCACCAAGCTCTAAAAGCATGAATTCCGCCGGGTCAGGACCAGGACCCTGAGCCTGAGCATCAGCCGCTTGCACTAAACCGCTATTATTTTCAAGCGGCTGGAGCTCGGAGACGGGTGTATGAGTCAAGGCAATATCCAAGGACACTGCGTTCAGTGGAGCCTGACCATTTGATACGACCTCCAGGGTGTAGTGAGTAGTGTCGACCATCGAGACAGAAGTCACCGTACCGTTCGAAACCACAAAATCTTCAGTCTCTAAACCTTTCGATTCCCCGCTAGGGTCAACCAACACTTCGCTCATCATCACTGAGAACTGTAGAGTTTGACTTCCAGACTCTGCGTCAGCCATTACATCAGCTGAATCGTGAGACTCAACGTAAGCAGCGGGAGCAAGCAAGGTATAGGGAATACTGACAGGATTGGCGTAAGAGGAAATTGCCGAGCCCAGCGCCCCAAGATGAACACCAACAACGTTGGTCACGTCTGTGACGATTACATTGTCAGACATCCTGAACTCGTACCGTCTGTTAGCGACGTCCTCTGCTGTGAGCGTATGCTTGATCGTCACGGCACCGTCATTGATCACTAGAGAAAGCTCATCCCCCACTTTCCCCTCGACCATATCAAGATTTGCGACAACTGAATAGCCTAGCAGTGATTCCTGCCCATCTTGCGTGGTTGAAACAGTCGCGATTAGAGAAGGCTCATCAGTCGAGATCCCACCGATCATTTGAGTGCCGGTTGTTGTCGCAAAACCGCTATCCTCAAGCAGGTGTGTGACGCCGTCTTTTGTGGTGAATGTCGATTGACCATAAACAATCACATCACCATTCGCAGTCACATACTGCTCACCTGAGGATTCAAGCGACAAACTGACAATTCCCGCCTCATCAAGAGTCTTGAACTCGCCAGCCTGAACAATGCCATCACTATTGGAATCCTGCCAAACACCGAACTTTTCAAAGTGCAAATCGTTAGCATCAAAAACTCCGTCTTGATTACTGTCGTAAACCTTAGCAAGCCCCTCCAAGTCTGTTTCGCCCTCTTGGGTAGAGAAAACAATATTAAGTTTACCGTCCTCGGTTTGAACGGCTAACAAACCGTCGGAGGAATCAACCCAAGCTGTGGAGACAGCAGAGCCATCGTTATCGAAATCGTACGTCACGCCTTCTGAGCGATCGATATAAGTTACGCCGTCTTGGTTAAGGTCGAGGGCAATCGGTTGAATGTACTCAGTGCCCGGAACAATATTAAGAACGTACGGACTACGGCTTGGCTGATTGATTTCAACTAGAGTGCCAGTTAAACCCGCAGCATCATCTCCAGGTTGCTGGTAGATATAGTTTTTTACGTTACCACCGACTTTAATGGTTGTTGCAAAAGTAACAGTTGCGCCTGTACTACCAATATCATTCAAGCTCAAATACTCCACCGCCGCTGCGACACTAGCATTGCTACCTAAAACAACTTGTTTAGATAAATCGGGAGCCGCCCAAAAAGTAACGGTCCCATTTGCAGAAATAGAGTGGGCTCTTATTACTCCATCAGGAGTCGCTAACGTTGAATCAACACCATCAGTTTTACCAACAGTACTAGGTGCACGAACAACGATCACTGGCAACTTTATTTGGTCTGTACCTGCTACAAAATCAGTGATTACATCGAAACCGGATACGGTACCACTCGTCCCGCTGCCACCGAGTAAAAAGGTATCACTAACAATAAAGGTGTCAGCACCTTTACCACCAGTTAAACTGTCTCCGCCAGCAAGGCCATCGATAATATCTGCACTGTTCGTACCTGTAAGCGTATCAGCACTAGAAGTGCCCACGATATTCGCATCAGCCGTACCTGTAATTGTGACAGTGATTGTTTCGCTAGCAGTGCCATCCTTGGACAGGACCGTTAACGTGTCGGTGGCCGTCACACCGGCACCTAACGCCTGAACTGCGGGCTTAGAGTTATCGAGCGTGTACGTCCAAGCACCTGTAGTTGCATTGAAGGTAAAGGCGCCGTAGGTGCCAGCTAAAGCTCCGCTCGCTACAGTTTGGAAAACGTTTTCACCTGTATCCACATCACTCACGTTGAGCGTACCACTCGCGGTATTTGTCGCAGCGTCCTCTGTTAGTGCACCTGTACGAGTGCCGGTAATAGTCGCTCCATCATTCGTGCCCGTCAGCGTGATCGTGATCGTTTGTGTATCACTCGCGCCCTGGCTATCCAACACATTGACCGTAAAGGTCTCGCTCGTCGTGCCCGTGCCCAGCGCTTGCGCTTTCGCATTGTCCAGCGTGTACGTCCACTTGCCCGTGCTATCCACGGACACCGCGCCATAGACGCCCGCATACGACGACGTGCTCCACGTCAAGGCCTGACCTTCGGCGTCTGCCGCGCTTAACTGACCCGTCGCCACCAGCGTGCCGTCCTCGGCCACCGCGCCAACGTCGGTGCCCGTCGTGGCGGTGATGACCGGCGCATCATTCGTGCCCGTCACCGTGATCGTCACGGTCTGGGTGCCGCTCACCGCACCGAAGTCGTCGGTGGCGGTGTACGTGAAGGTGACAGCTCGCGTGTCGCCATCAGCCAGGTCATCAAAGGCGCTTTCCGGATC
>NZ_JAUHHE010000018.1 GCF_030410375.1 Zwartia vadi | reverse complement strand
GCGTTGTCTTGTACGCAATCGGATTGGGGCTGCCTGATCCATCGTGAACACTTCTCCACTTGTTTTTAGTGGAGACATGTTCACTTAACCCCGACTCAGGGGCAACATGTGTTCGCCAGACGCTTACATTGGAAAGTGCGTACGGTGCAGCGATTCGTTCAATTCGTACCCCAGGTTATTCGTTTCAAGAAGATCACAAGACGTTGCTCCGTAGGTTTTGGCTATTTCAGCATCTCCGGACTGAGGCTGCATCGCGTCGCTCGGTAGTGATGGCAGCAGAGCTTCAAAATCTAGCTCAGATAAGCTCGGAAGCTTTCACACTCGACTTCAGCCAAGCAGTTCAAACCGCTATGCGAGTCTTTGCCGACGAGATGGAGGCTATCGACGGACTGAAGATTTGCCTAGTGCGCAATCGAACCAACCTGCCATTCGTCACTTCAGACGACCCGGCAGTCTTAACGAACCGATGGTATTTGGAGGACAGGAGAGCTACAGGCCAATCATTTGGCATGCAATCGTCAGGTGCCTTAGCGCTTCTGCCGCTTACTCCGAAGATACTCTGTGTTGCATATGACAGTGACGTATACAGTATCGAACATAATCAGGGGTGGGCGGAAACAAAGAGAGAGAACGACGTTCGAGCCTTCAATCAGCATCAACTCCTCAACTGCTTCGCCAACGTCTATTTACATGATGCAGCACATTCTTCGGAACTTTTCACCCAGTACGATATTGTCGCGACAATGCGCTTGCCCGCGCGTCATAGGTTTCACGTTGCGATCCGTGACAGAGCTGAAGGCGAGTACACACGCTACCGTGCTGTTACGCTGGAGGAGGCTCTTTCCGCCGGAGACGATACTCTTATCCACCCTCAGGCTCTGCACTACACACCGACGCTTTGGCCAGCTATCGTTCGGTGGCGATCGCCAGGTTCTGTGTTCACCAACGGCACTGGCGTGAAGTACGTCCGCCGAGAAATCGCAGCAACAATTCATAGTCACCGGCAATTTTGGCGTGAAGATGCAAGATGACCTCGAACGCATTGTTGGTCAGCTCGGCACAGGAATGTGGTGCTACGGTTGGATTTAGTCTAGCGATTGCAATCCCAGTTTTTGCCGGGTATTAGAATCGACTTAGCTAATTTTCGATCTTAGCCTTTGCCAGCCGTCGGTTATCGACCCAATGCCGACACTCAAGAGGTCGAGAGCAACAAATAGGGGCGAACACTGCCACTCTCGAACAGACGTTGTTCTGAGCCTACCGCCTGGTAAAAGCCAAGGTGCGCTGCGCGAAGTTGACGAGCGCCTGGTCATTGATGACCTGGATTGCCCACGCGGGGTTGCTGTCGTGGTGGAACTGGTTGGAGTAGTCCAGCAGCGCCCGAAGCTCCACGATGTCGGCCTCACTTAGGATCTGGCCCGGGGTGTTCACCCGTTGCTCGCAGATGCCGATGAACGGTCCGAGAAGTCCACCTGGCTGGAAGGTATTGGGGTAGGCAACGCGTGCGAATGCCTCAAGAATGGGACGCAAGGCTGCAGCGACCTGTCGTTCGACTGCCGGATTGGCGGCTTGCAGATATCCGGTCACGAGCTCGTGACGCCGATCATGCTCCGTGATGCAGTCCTGACGGACATCCCATGCGGCGAATGTCGAGCCCGCTGCTGCGCGAATCAGCCTGATGGCGGAGCGGTCCGATGTGTTCGCGCCCTCCCACAGGTTACATAAAAAAGGCTTTGAGTGCGAAAGCACAATCACCTGGGCAACTCGAGGAAGCATGCGGCGAATCTCCTGCACGGTAGTCAACGAACGGTGCTCGTCGAGGCTTGTCATGGGGTCGTCGATGACCACTATCTTCTGAGCGAGCTGCTGGTCTTGCTCCAATGATGCGAAGAAGAACGCCAACGCAAGTGCATTGCGATCCCCAGCGCTGAGTGTGTTGCGGAACGAAGGACCTGCATCGGCCGTGTGGGGCACCACTGCATTATTGATCAATACGTTATACGAGCAGGCTGATCCCCCTCGCGTATTGACTGAATCGACTTGGTCAAGGCGAAACCCGGCGTTAAAACGTCCGAGGTAGTCGTTGAGCACTATTTGATAAGCCGGAAAGATATTCTGCCGGTAGTTGTCCAAGGCGATGCGCGCTTGATCTCTCAAGTTTTCTGTTCTGGTCTTCGCTGCCTTTTCTTCTTCGTACGCCGCACATTGCGGAGCGACGTTTTCGGAGTAGCGCGCACGTGTGATTTTCAGCCGCGTTAGATCGGCTGTCAGATCAACGACATTGGCCTCGGCTGCGCGCTCCTTGACGAGTGCGATCTGGCCATTGCTGGCCGTCAAGGACTCGGAACAGGCAGTGACGGCCACCTTGACCGCCTCGTAGTTCGCGATAGCGGCCATTGCAGCCTCAGGCAGGATGCTGCCTTCCAATGGAGCGGCCTGCTTTGCGGTGAGCACTTCTGCTATTGCTTCCCGCGCTTCTCCCCATGCGCGCGTAAGCACCGTGATGTCGACAGTGATCTCGGGCACCTGCACGAAGGCGCCCCAAAAGTTGCGACGCTGTTCCGCTTCTCGTAGTGATCTTTCAAAGGTGAGCGCAGCAGGCGCGCCGTGAGTATCGTTCAGCTCTCGGACCTGCTGCTCCACGTCGCGCTTCAATTGATCGTAGGCCTCGCTGAAGTAAGCACGGTAGTGGCGCAATAGGGGCGAGTTAGCTAAATCTTGAGCACAGAAGGGGCAGATTTCGTGATCCATGCCAGTGGAAGCGGCAGCGATACTCTGCATGCCATCACTGACCCACGTGGCGCCTGCTCCACCGAGCTTGACTAGATGGGCCTGGACTCTGTGGGCAGCTTCCGCCTCAAGATCAGGCAGCGTCCGGGCTAGAAGCGCGTTGATAGCCTGGATGTCGAAGCTGGGCAGGTTGAGTGCGATAAACGTCGCAGCCTGCCGTACCGCATCGGCCGACCTTGCCGCAGCCAAGTCTCGCTCGCCATCCTGGATAGTGACGTCGATGTCGGCTAGCGCAGGCAAAGCGCAAAACGCATCGACCGCCATATTGCCGCGTGCCTCCACCGGTATCGCGTCGCCGAGTGCTCGTAAAGTCCGGTTGTGATCCTCGATACTAGCCACATGGCCTTTTAGAGCGGCATTCAGCGCAACACCCTGCTCGCCGAGGATCAGTTCGTGCAGGTTCTGCCGGTGTGACGTGCCGATCTCAATGCCTGCGCACACGTTCTGAGCGACAAAGTGATCATCGAAGACGGCGATGCCGGGCAGCGTACTTGACCAGACGGCATTCTGGAAAACCACTGGCGGACCCGCCCTCGGGGTCAAGACCAAGTGAGGAGGCTGCTGCGCCCCGAGGCGATGGCGCTCGGTGACGAGATGAGGGTTACCAGTGCCCGCTGATCTCAGAATGGAGGAGAGCGTCGTCTTGCCGCGGCCGTTCTCGGCATAGATCAGTACCAAGCGAGTCAGCGGGAACTGCGCCCCTTCACTTACGGAATCGAATTGCCCCACGTTTCGAAGCAACTTGATGCGATCAAGGCTCATGCTTGGCCCTCCGATCGCCCGATTGCGCCTATCATGCTCGCCTCCCTCGCTTTGTCGAGCGGGCTGCTATTGGCCCGCATTCTGGCTTATTCTAGACCGATGCGCAGAGCCGAGCATCGCTTATGGCATTTGTGCTCACTGACAGCTCTTGGCTGTTATCAGACCTTCAACAGTGCGCTTTGGAAAGAAACTTCGCTCTGGTCGTCAGTCCAGAGGCAGCTACATCCTCAATACTTATCCATTCGTTAATCAGCGGATCCTCAAGCCGTGACGAGAAAGTCTTCAAGTGCACCAACAGAGTATCCAACTGATGCCCAACCCAGGTCAGAATCGTCCCCTCGCACTCGCGCCCGGACTAGCTCGGATAACTTGCTTACACTGCAAACCACAACTGAGCCACAGGAAAGGCTAAACAAATCATCAAGGTAAACCATACCTCAGATTTGCTGAGGCCACAAACATCTGCATCAACAAATCGTCAGATCCTCGCCCTACCTAGGCTATCTCAACCCCACCGGGGTGCGTCATGTGTGACGCCTTTAAGGGATTAAACACGGTTTACGTTTCAGACCGACAAGGCGTCAGCAGGCACACTAGTGACTGCAAGGTCTGGATCCTGGGGCCCGGCATAGCCGGGCAACACTTGATTGCACCACCCATAAAAAAGAGGGGTTACCCCCTCACACGTATTACCCAGTTTTTAATTGCCGCATGCCATCAGCTAGTAACCACAAAGCCCGATTGAGTTTGATGTTTTGATCGATGCCTAGTACTGGCCGTGTCTTTTGACGACTGCCATTAGCGGTACGACCTGACAAACCACCCTTGGTCAGGTTTTCCTGTGTACGGTTAAAGACGCTCCAGAGGTCTGGCTTGGTGTCTTCGGCACGCCTCGATAACAGAATCTGGTTTTCTGTAACGGGTGCTGGCTTTTGTGGATCGTCATATTTCAGTGACAGCGCCGCACGCGCGAACACTTCCGCCTCGCCATCGTCCAGGGTGATTTCCTGCATCAGTTCGCGAGATTCCCTCGCATTGTCAAAGCCACTCAAAACCCTGTATGCGCCTTCGACTACCTGAGCAGTCACGTCCCCCTTGTGAGGCACTCTGACATCGGCCACCGTTTCACCGCAAACAAGCCCATTACTGCATACAAATCGAAACATGCCTGCCAGCATCTGGTAACTGCTGGTGCCGTCATGCGAATTAAGCAAAATAATCTCGTTGGCCTCGCCGCGATCATTGATCTGGCCAGCATGGCGCAAGCGGATCATATGTTTAGTGAAATCGCGCCGGTCTTCATTTCGTACCCGGGTCTGGGTAACCATAAAGGGCTGAAAACCTTCCTTGCGCAACTCATCCAACACAGCCACGGTCGGGATGTAACTGTATCGATGCGAACGGCTTTCATGTGGTGCGTCAGCAAAGATTGACGGGACCACCGCACGGATTTGATCATCGGTCAAAGGTGATGCACTGCGAAGTACTGGGGAACGCGAAGCGAAGCGTGATGCCAACATTTTTTACTCTCCTGTCGTAAATGGTTTATCTGTTCACTGCACACCGGATTCCAAGATTCGGAGCCCGTCCTTTCGGCGGTTCTGTGCAGTTGGCACGAGGAACCCGGCTGGCTTGGTTGCCACCGTCTTTCCTGAGTTCATCGCCCGCGACGGTCAGGAGCCCACGAACGTGGACCGTCAAGGAGATAAGCAGCAGGTAGGTGCGGCCCGCAGGCTTGCCGAGGACACGGCCTGATGCGCCTTGATGGCCCACGGCCACGGGCTACAGTCGGGGAATAGGTGATGAGATCGGGAAAGACAATGGCAACTGCCGCGACCCAAAGCTGTCGACTGCACGCAAGCAAAGCGCGCAGGCCCGGATCACTGTGCCGGGCCGAAGGCGTCAGGGATGGAAAAGGCCGGCAAATAGCCGGTCCCGTCAGGGATGAGCGAACAGCGAACCTGACACAGCCCAGTCCGCATAGCGGAGACGCTCAGGATAAGTTCAATTACGATCAAGCTCAGACAACACAATGCAAGCAGCACTTGGTGTCATGAACAAGTCACATCGGAAGTTCTCAAATATTCAACATGGAGAAGGGCCGCTACTCATGAAGCAGCATGATGCCATTCAAAAACGTGGCAATGATCATGATGCACAAATATCCAAACATCAAAACCCGGCGATCAGTGGTAGACCAACCGGGTTTTGAGCCCTGCTACGCTAGCATTCGCCGGGCAGCGAGATTGTGATGACGGGCTCGCCGGTATCACCCGGACCGATTTGCATGACCAGTGATCTACGACGCGGCTTTAGGCTTTTGCCGGTCACTGGCACACGGTAAAGATCAAACACCGTGCGTGACATGCCCTCACAGTTTCGAGCAGCGAGCATGGCCACATACACCACGGCCCGTAGCCGATCCTTTTCGTCTTGGAATGTCGCTTTACGATCGGCCGTGGCTTTTGACCACTCAACACAATCGGACCAGGCAGTTCTGGTCATGGCCACTGGTGCCTTGAAACCTGCTTTGACGGTAGCCTCGCTGATATCGACAAGCATCCCGTCCGCCATCGCCTGGCTGCGGGTATAGCAGTTGACCAGGTGATCTTCAATGGCGAAGAATTCCATTACAAACTCCTTAATGTTGTTGCTGTTTTGCTCCGGAGCTAATAGTTTTGACACACTGCAACATAAAAGTTCCTCAGTATTTTTCCTGAGAGAACATGCCAACCTGCCAACGGAATCTAACAATGCGAAGTTGTGCTCAATATCGACAAAATATTTCAGAGCACTTGGCCGAGGACGAACGGCCCGCAGAAACTTCATTTCTGGGTGGAATTGAGCACATAGTTACCTCAGCCCCTGTTCGGACACTGACGCCAATTCGGAACTGGCCTCGATATCTTTGAGTGATTTCCCGTCGACGTCTTTCCAAACTGCTGGACCCTGGGCACTGCCACCCATCACAATAGCCGCAGCAGCACTAGGGCTGGAGAATTCAACATCCTGGGCAAACACATAAAAGTTACCCTGCAATACTAGACTCCCAGCTTGGCACAACTTGTCGCGTAGCCTGATGATCTACTTACCACTGTTGTAGGTAGCTTTTTGATAATCCTTAACGACGCTGGACTCTTTGAACACCGTAAAGCCGTTGGCTGATCTGACCCCAGTCGCCTTTGCACCCTTACGTGCACAATAGAGGGCGTTGTGCAGATCAATCGTTGATGCCGCTACAATCGTAGGCGTCAAGAAATTACACCTCAAAACCGGCAACAGCTGGGCCACCCGCGACAGAAAGACCTCCATGTTGTGCAGATCCGATTCCGGCAGCTTGGAGCCGCCACCATTGCCATTGACCAACTTGCACTTACCCACATCCTGAGCAATTTCGATCAACCAGCCTTACAAGTAGCTCATATGTGCCTTGGTCAAGTTTTCGCCTTTGCTGAATACGGCAATGACCGAACTCCAAAACTCTTTCGACAGGTGCTGCTTCAGTCGGTAGGTCACCGATTCAGCTTCGCCGATGTAAAGTAGCGAAACGCCAGACTCTTCATCATCGCCAATCAGAAAATACACACCGGGGGTTTTGATATCCTCGCGTGACATTAAGTGCTTGGGCTCAGATCTAGGCGCCGCGACGGCCTTTCCAGACCAGTTAGAGATCTCTGCCGTGCGGATGCCTTGAGCGTTTCCGAAAGGAGGGAACAGTTTGATGGTGGCTGATTTGTTCATACTTATCCTTCAGACCTGCCCACCCACGCCCTTGAGCTTCTCCACAAAAGCGGCGATTTTCTGAAACATGCTCTGCTTTTTGGTCAGTTACTGCGGGTTCAACGGGCTCATTTTGGGCAAGACGGCATTGAGCTCGGTACCGCTGTCACTGGCAAACTCCCGCTTGAGCGAGGTGGTGATATAACGCCGTGTTGCCTCGGCATTCAGATTCTCGGCGCTGATCGGTTCCTGCGCCTCACGCTGCTGTTCCGCTTGGGCAAAGGTGAAGAAGGCTTCAATCACACCGGCTTTATCACCAATCTGGTCCAGATCGGTCTGATTGATGAAATCCACGAGCAAGCTCTCTTTGGCGCGGTTGCCCAGACTAGCGCGAATCACGCGATGCACTTCATCGACCAAATCTGCTTTGGTCTTGGACTTCTTGTTATGATCGAAGATCAGCTGCAGGATGTAGTCCAAGTTAATTTTAAAATCAACAACTTACAGTTTAATTATTTACTGACACCATGAAAAATACCAGTCAAAAATTTAATACTGCTCGGGATGGCAAGACCGAAGACCGGCGCTGAAATTCGACGAGAACGCCCGCAATCCACCGACTTTTGACACGCCACGGCACTCGATCTGGAGCCCCAAGATCTGCACAGCGTCCACTTGAATCCTTTCAAAGACCGTGCAGGTGCCCACAGATTGTGGATAGTCTCCTGGCTGCGCAGGATAGGCTAGCGCCACCAAGTTGCATTCGGTAGCTTTCGAGAATGCCAAGGCCTCGTAGATGTCTGCCTCACTGATGCGAAGCTGCCCCTTCTCCACGTGGCCCTTGTACTTGGCATCCAGCAGCATCCTTGGGCGTGTGCCTTCGGGCTCAATTACGCAGTCTGGATACACCGAAAGCTTGCTCACAGCACCCGTGCTGATCTTGGTCTTGGTTCCCAAGGGGAAGCCTCGTTGAGGCACTACTGCATTGCGACCAAAGCCCAATCGAGCAGCAACCGTCAACAGGTCTTCCCACACTCGCCACGTATCAACCAAGTAGCCCGGTGCATGCGCCTGGCCCTGCTTGTAGTTGAGGCCCAAGCCTCCAAGCACATCAATGGAGAGATCATGCAGTGGCCTCCACGCTCTGTGTCGTGCAGGAATGGGTTTGCGACGATTGGCAGGGGTGTTTTGGGGCGAGAGGTCTTCGATCAAGCGCACCAAGGAACTTGCAGCCGACGGGTCGCTCACCTCAGGCAGTAGCTCCTTGGCCGCAGCCACGATGTCCCCGTTCCAACCGTTCTTCCGATCAAAGCTGATGAGCTCTTGCTCAAAGCCATCGGGAGACGGAAAGATGAGGTCCACCGGGTCGGGGTCCCCATCAATGAAAAAGTCTGCCTCGCGTACTCTGCGGTAGCTGCGCAGTGGGCGCCGCTTTCGTGCCTCGTACATGCTCGTGATGGAACGCGCCACCAACGTGGAAAGGTCCCGTGGTGTGCCTCCTGAGGCCGAGAGTCGTTCAGAGGCCAATAGGCGCCCATGCCTTGAAAGCGTGGAGAGAAAAAAGAAGTCCTCGCGCCACGCAGCATCGGCGTCATCGAGTCCCAAGAACTTGGGCGCGACTTCCAATTCCAGTGAAGGCGCCATGCGAATGAGGCCCGCAAAGTCGATGGCCCGTGTGCCCTTGGCATCCACACTGATGGGGTTGTAGTTGAGCCGGAGGCTCGATGCAACACGACTCCCAGCCTCCATCAACAGGCTGTTGGCCTTCGTGAGATCTACCCCAATGGCGTCAACAATCTGACGGCTCAGGTCTACGGGTACACCGTACTCAACAAGGGACAGCCGTGTTCGGGTGTGCACCACGCGCTACCCCCGAGGATTGGCAAATGCCCGCAGTGCTACGTAAATGTCGCCCTCAGCAAAATTCGTGGGGCCTTCAAGACGAAACCGCAGGTCATCGGCAAAGGTCGTCTCGGTGAGCTTGAACGGATTGAAAGCTGGGCCATCAAGTGCATTGAGGGTAGCAGCAATGCCACGGGTGTCCCCGAAGAAAACTTCTTCCACGTGCGCTCGCACCTTAGCCCAACCCACGCACAGGGTGCCAAGAGCCTCAGGAAGTGCCAGCGTTTGGGGCTTCACATCCGACATCAACACGCCATGCCCGATCTGGAACTCGGGGCCACGCCCCAAAGCAATTTGGGCATTAACTGCCACCCATGCACGAACCGACGCCTCCAAGGCATCACCCACGTTGGCCGGCACATCAGGCAGTGGATTAGCGCCCTTGGCGCCAAGCCCATAAAAGGCTCGCAGCGCTGCTTCATCGGGCTCCAAACGCAGAGGCTCCCAACGGCGCAAGAACGCCACATCCAAAGGCTCCACCGACGCATCCGCTTGGTTCATCGCCGCCAGGATGTAGAGGTCATGGGGCAACGCGTACTCAATCACTTCGCCAGAGGCAGGATCGAGCATTTCAAAGAACTGCGTTTCGGCGCGCTTGGACCCATCAGAGGCCAGACGTTTGTCGGACTCAATGGCCACAATGGCACCACCAAAGACCTGCACTGCTGGCCCTCGGTTGATCTCATCGATGATCAAGAGGGCTGCGCCATTTGCGCCCTTCGCATGCTCACTGGCACGGTACAGCGTGCCCTTCACGATGGAGAAGTCTGGGTCTCCCGCTGCCTTGTTGACTGCCGGAGTGATACCCGACACGAAATCGCGGTACTTGGAGTTTTGGTGGAAGACTGTGCGAAAGATTTTGCGGTCCATCTTCGTGGGCGCAGGAATATCTTTGACAGCACCAGCGGCAGGTGGGATCGGGATGCCACCCACGGGATTGAGCTTTGGCGCTCCACCTGCTGGAGCAAGTCCAAAAGCCGTTTCAAACGCGAGTGCAACCTCAGCCAGAAGCGTCGACTTACCCGTACCGGGCGCGCCAGACACCAGCACGTTGCGCGAACGCGCGAGCAGCTTTAATACCTGTTTGCAGTCTTCACTTGCCATTGCAGTACCTACCCTCGTTGGTGAAGTCTCGGTAGCCAATGACTGCTTGATTTACAGGCCGAGCAGCATCCAAGCAATCCAAAAGCTCTTTGGCCACCACGGGATGCCAAGCATTGGGAGTACGCAACGATTTCTCTTCGGCATAGTGTGGCCACAGTGAATCATCGTCGAGTTGGATAAGCAAAAGCAGAACGCGATTTCCAGCGCCAATCTTCACGTGGCTTGCATCAAAACACGGGTACTCATGCACACGTGCAATACGCCCTTCCGAAGGGCGCACATCAGTGGGCGGCTCAAAGTACGCGTCTTTGCTATGTGTGTTGCCTTGGGCATCGCGCCAAGAGAACGCCCCTTTGAACACGTCGATCATCACGTTCTGACCGCCACGCTTACGGGCTTCTTTGACCGTCTGCGGGAACATTGGGCGAATCACAGGCAAGAGGGTCTTGTAGGAGCCGAATCGGAAATCTCGAGCTCCACCGCCAGTGTCGGCATCATTGGACTTCGCTCGAAGCTTTCGCAAATCCCCCTCTACAAGCTCTTTGTAGAAGATGCGGGCCACTTGCCCTGCCTGGTTAGCCATGATTTTGGGTTCCTTCTTCTTCGATTTCTTCGCCCCCAAGGGCGAGCTCTGAGGGCACATAAGCCATTGCCCCCAATGCACGTGCCGCCACCGCACGGCGTGACCAAACTGTAGACCGACTTCCTGTGCGTTTTGCCATAGCGGCCAAAACAGTGTCTCGGGTAATCGTGGACTTAGCCTCTCCCGGCAGTCCCAATTGGCCCCGATCCAAAATCGGGAAGTCTTGAAGCGCCAGTTCCATGTCCTTTAAATCGAGCCCGTAGGCCACGGCCACTTCGGCATCAATTTCCCCCCGAAGCTGCGCCATGCGCTCGTAGGTTTCACGGGTAGCCCCAGCGCCATCGAGTGTGCGCAGCTCGCGTGCAGCGCTCACCAGCTTCTTCCACGGCAAGCCCTCTTTGGCCAGCTTTGGCATGGGCACGCTTTGCAGCAGGAAGTAGTTCACCGTGGTGGTGAGCACGCGCCGAAGCATCCAGTCAAAAGCAAAGCTGTTGGCGATGGACACCCACACCAGCAACCGCTCTTCCGAGGGGTCATCGGGAAATAGGATCGTGGGTACTTTGTTGCCACAGACCACCCCAGCTGGAATCAACGAGGCCATGAGCGAGCGCTCATTGGTTTGACCTGCAATATCGCAAAAGCCCACGCGCAGCACATCCGCACGGTGCTGGTTTGCACGGGGCATGTCGCTAGGGAGAATCCAAAACTGAGGCGAGAGGCGCGAGCCTCCGATGGGGAAGGTTTCCCACAATGCGCTGCGGCCGGTGCCAGAAACGTGGCCTTTCACACCAAAGCGATGTGCCTGCACCATGCGCCCTTCCACCAACGGTAGAGCGCTTGGGGTGGCGCGACTCAGGAACTTGGGGCGCTCCTTGGTCATATCGACTTCACGGCAGAACTTCGGAGTCCAGCCAAAGCCCGGCTCTTCCCAAGACACACCGGCTTCAGCGATCTTCGAGAAAAGCTTCCACTCGGCAACGCTACGGACCTCAGGAAGGCTCAAATCGTCCCGAACTGCCGCAAGTGCTGCACGTCCAATGATCGCGGTGCCCGTCGTCTCCAACCCAGTGGGAGTGCCCCGTTCGTGCAAGAGCGTGATGGGCTCACGCTTGCTCTTTTCAGAGCCCGCTTTGGTGAGGACCACAGCCAGAAATTTAAAACGCGTGTCGATGGCAAAGAACCGAGCACGGTTGTCGATGATCGAGAGCGACACGCTTTGGCTGGCGCCAAAAATCTTTTTCCGCATGACCTGAGTGCCTTGCGAACGAATGAGGCCACCGGGGATCAGCGCAGCCACAACCCCCTGCCCTTTGCAAAGTTCAAAAAAGAGGTCCGTGAAAGCGATGTAGAGGTCTGGCTCACCATTGCCCAAATCTGGGTAGCGCGCCAAGAGGCGCCGAGAATAGTTGGAAACCTCATCGCGCTGCTGGGCAAATCGCTCTTCATCAAGCCCATAAATCTGTGCTCCGTAGTGACGCTTGGTGCCTGAGGACTTCAAAAACTCATGCCGTGAGAGCTTGACCTTCTCCCATGGGGGGTTGCCGATCACCGCATCAAAGCCCTCGGGGGCCATCGCAGCCCAGACCTTGCGATCAGCCATCAAGCTATCGCCACAGTGCCAACGCGCACGCATGGCTTTGAGAGCCGATACATCGTCGGTAAAGGAGGCCAGTGCCAGCAGTGCTGCGCGCAGTGAATTGGCCGAAAGGTCCGCTGCACACACGCCATGAGCCAGCCAATGAGCAGTCTTGGCTCGGTCCCTGCCACACACCGCATGGGTCAGTGCTGCAAGCAAAATTCCCGCACCACTTGCCGGATCAATCACCCGGCTCTTGTGGGTGAGCTTTGGGGCTGCAAGCTGTGCCAACCGCGTGGCCAATCGAAAGTCTGTGTGATACGCGCCCGTGCTCTTTCGGTCCTGTTCATGTAGGGCTTCGCGTGCCAAGGCACTCAGCGCCAATGCAGGATGAATCGGTGAGCGCTCGATGGCACTCGCCACAGGTGCAGCAAACTCCAAAAGCTCTGCTGCAGAGCTCTTGCTTTTAGTTCCAAACGCCTCATGAAACGCTGCCAGGTCGAACCCACCAAAGCGCGCTGATACCGCCTCCAACACTTGAAGACGAAGCTCAAAGCTCGCTGGCCCATGACCTCCACCCACAGCCCTTGTGAGGGCTACTTCTGCTGGGGACAGGTACTCCGCTTCAACGGGACGCGGTGCACTCATGCAAGCTCTCCACAAGGATGCGTTTGGTCGCTTTGACGGCCTTTGGTTGGGTCTTGGGAAGCTGCGCTATGGAGCGCTCCACCACCACCAAAAACTCGTCCACGTCAGACGCTGTGCTGCTGGCAACCTTGTTTGGTCGATAGCGGCCAATAGCCCCTAGCGGGTGCATCGTGGACTTGCCAATCTTCGAGAGCTCTGCCTTCATGTCTGGCATGCTGATGTGCCCTTCACTGCTGTAAGAGAGCAGCACCTTTTGAGCCTTCAAGCCACTGACCAAACGCGAAAGTGTTCTGAGCGCTCGGGTCTTGTAGCAAAAGTCCGAAGCAAGGCCTTTCCAAGGACGCAGCCCTGCAACGCCCTCAACCTCAGGCTCATCACCCAGAGCTACGGTTTCAAGAATGTGGTAGTAACTTGCGTATTGGCGCTTGGTGTAAGGAGGGTCCAGGTACACCAAGTCTTCTGCGGCATTGGGCACGTCAAACACATCCCCTACTGCAGCCTCCACGCGCACACCACTGGATTTGAGCTCGCGGCAACGCATCGCAATCTTGTCTTGCGATTGGCTGGTCCACTTGGAGAGGAAGCAGCCAAAGGTGCCGGCAATGTTGGCCACACGATTGAGCGCTCCAAAGAGGTCTGCAATAAGCAGGCGCTCTTCCATTTCTTCAATGGTTCCGGCCTCCACCCACTCTCCAATCAATGCACGCATAGCGTCGATACGCGCTGCGTTCTCTTGGGTGAAGTAGCGCCGTTCAAGACCACAAATGTCCATCGATGCGGGGCTGTACTCGCGCCACATGAAGCCGTGCTTCGGCTTGGCAGCATTGAGCTTGGCGATGGCCTTGGCGTAGCCCCCGAGCTTCTTGAATGCCGCTTGCTCAGTGCTGATCAGACGTGCTCCTGCGGAAATCACCGCAGAGTGCAAGCTGTCGTTGATGCGCACGTTCCAGCCGAGGTCAGCGGCAGCTTCAGCCACCACTCCCGTGCCGCAGAAGGCATCCACAAAGAAGGCACCCTGTTTTGGGTGCCCCATGTAGGCCGTGATCTGATCGATGAGCCGAGACTTCGAGCCGATGTAGCGGAAGGTCATGCCGCAGCTCCCTCGTGCGCCCTGCGGTCAGCACGCGGCCGCTTGTGAGCAGGAGGGGTAGCATTTGGGCCAGGGGGCACGATACCCTTGCGGTCGCAGTAGTCACCCAACAGCACTTCCAGCATGTTCACCATGCTGCGTTGCTCGTGGCCTGCCGCCTCCTTCAAGGCCTGCTTGAAAGTCGGGGAGACTCGTAGATTCAAAGTCTCGCTTTTATTGTCTGTGAATCGCATACGTGCCCCGCGGTTGTCTGTGCAATCGCGTTATATTATCCCGAAAACACCATGCTGGGGATATAAACCGGAATCGCCGAAAATTCCGTTACGCGCATGAAGCCGGGCTAAAAGCGTAGTCTGTCAGTCAGTGCTTGAGCAGAGTTACCACCGTGCCGACGATGGTGGCCACACCGACCAAGGCGGCGACAGCAAACGAATCCCATGTGGCGAGGTGCTGTGCCTTTTGAAGCCCGAGCATTTTCAGCTCGGTTTCTTGACTAAGATCGTGATATTCACGAAATAGCCGTTCAGCTTTATGGCCACTTAAGCGTCCGTAGCCCACCAAGCGCCGAACGATGGCACCGTTCTTTTGCTCGACCCAGGCTTGGTCATTCTTCTTGTAGGCTCGGGATCGCGTGAACTCAATGTCGCTGTCCTTGCAGAACTCGACGACGGTGTCGTTCATGAAGGCACTGTCATTGTCGGTATCCAGACCAAGGAAGGGCATGGGCAGATCCGCCTTCACCCGCTCGTATGCCTCAACTATCAGTGTTTGGTTCCGGGTCAACAAGGCCATGCACTCTGTCCAGGCTGTGGCAATGTCGGTCATAACTAGCGAATGGACGTAGTAGCCATCGTATTTAGGACCACCACAGTGCTCGACCATGTCACTTTCAAAGAAACCAGGTGGCGGGTCATTCCAATCATTGAAGGTCCGTACACGGATGCTGCGCCGTACCGCGGTTGCCGCGCCAGTCCTTCGTTTCCTTTTATGACTAGCGGCCTGTCGGGTATCTGATAGCACTCGATCGATTGAGGATGCGCTTATTTGAAGCAGCTTGGTCTTTACAGTAGGGTCCAGTGACAGCTTGCCGTGCCGCTCAAGCGCCTCGATCAGTATGGGTATCTGTACCTTCAAACGCTTGCCACAAAGCCGGTCACCAGCCTCCCAAAGCAACACCAGGGCTTGTTTGACCGCTTCGTCGTATGTCCGATCTCGTGGCTTACGCTCAGCCGGCGTGTTGGTTTGATTCAAGATTCTGATGGCGTGCTTGCGGTGATAGCCGGTAAGACCGACGAATTCCTCGAGAATCGTCCGCTTCTCTGATGGATTACCAGCACCATATCGCAGCTTTGTAGCGGCAATCAACTCCTTGCGTGTAGACATGCTCAATCGCCTCCCCATAAGTGCCACCCACTAAAGTCATTAATGGGTAACAAATTACGTGAGGCAACGGCTCCCGGCTAGTAACAAAAAAGCCGAGTCAATGCGCCCTCTTGTCGCTGGCGGCATTTACCACGCTCGCCGTTCTTCTTATCGTTAAAAAAGGTCCTTTCAAGTGAAAAAAAAGACTCTTCTTGTTCTCACCAGCATCGTCGCGGTTATGGTATTTGCCGTAAGCGCATTCATGTACGAACAGAGCCAGCTTCGCAAGCAGAACGCGGCGAATGTCACGGTGAGCGAGCTCGTTCGAATGCATTCGCCAGTTTTCGGCGCAGCTAGCGCCAAGGTCACGATCGTCGAATTTTTTGATCCATCCTGCGAAACGTGCCGGGCTTTCTACCCCGGCGTCAAAGATCTCGTCAACGCCCATGAAGGAAAGGTCAAACTCGTCATTCGCTATGCCCCTTTTCATGAGGGCTCCGAAGACATGATCAAGATTCTTGAGGCGTCCAGAATGCAAGATAAGTACTGGCCGACTCTCGAGACGGTTCTGCGCATGCAGCCCCAGTGGGCCTCGCA
This sequence comes from Zwartia vadi, assembly GCF_030410375.1. Classification (GTDB taxonomy): domain Bacteria; phylum Pseudomonadota; class Gammaproteobacteria; order Burkholderiales; family Burkholderiaceae_B; genus Zwartia; species Zwartia vadi. Next base: position 40,527 of record NZ_JAUHHE010000018.1, on the reverse strand, counting down.
TGACAATCCGCAGCCAGATCTAATTTGGGGCTTTCTCGAGGAAAGCGGTTTGGACGTTGAAAAGGCACGTAAAGACGCGGGTAAGGAAACCGTTGCGGCGGTTATTGAACAAGACAAGACAGATCTTCGTACCTTGAATATAAAACAGACGCCCACCTTTTTTGTCAATGGCCAGCCTTTGCCTAAATTTGGCTATGAGCAGCTTAAGGCTCTAGTGGAGCAAGAGGTCAAGTCGGCCTATCCCTAAAGCCCCACTTTCGATCCAACACACTGGAACGGAATAATATTTTCCGTACTTTCGGACGCGGCGCAATACGCCGCAATCGTGCCGGCCCTTTCAAAATGCAGCTTCGCGAACAGTGCGTTATTGGATTCTAGCGACCTGCGAAGCATGGCGCTCTATTTATTTATTATTACTCATGGACACGGTGAAACTTTACTTAATGGTGCTCAGCGCACTGCTCTGCTACGCCTTGGTGTCGGGATATCGTTATCTGTTCGAAGCAAAATTGCCAGTTAAAGACAAGGACTTCAACCTTGACACTATCACGAAGGATCGAGAGCATCTACCGCCAAAAGCGCGCGCAATCATCAGAAAAGCCTACTCTGCAAACCGAATGTCGCGGTGGGAAAGATTGTATTTGAACCGCCGCCACTCGAAGATGGCCACTTCACACGCGTCTGCTGCGGGGAAGGCAAAACTATAGCGGCATCAATGAAGCCTCTGTACGAGGTTGGTGAGTCATGAAAAACATTCGCGCGTTTAGCAATTCAGTTGCTTCGCGTGCGCGTAATCACATAGTGGCAGTACCCTCGCCCGTCACCCGTGCCATTGGGTCTATTTTTTCGTTCACATTGTGAGCCGATTTTCGAATTCGCCCTCAAGAGTGTGGCCCGCTTACTGTCGATGCTTCAGGCCGACGCGCATCGCGCGCTTGCCCCAGAATTTCCCAACCACCCTTGAACGCAATAGCGACGACCACCAGTCCTATTAACAGGTCGGGAAGAGATGAACTCAACCAGAATAAACGGAGATTTGAACGTCTTTGGCAGTCACCTCATTTAGAAGGCATTATTAAATTACCTTCGGCGCTGTACCCGCTGATTGTGACTTCTATTCGATTAATATTATTTCCTGAGTTCATGCCAGAACTATTCACCGAAGATTTTTCGACGAATAGTTGCATAGCGATTGATTACGTTTCTTGGAAAAGCTAATAGCGTCCTTGATTCGTATCCTGCTGATCAAGTTTTGGAAAGCCGCTCCTTTGCCAGCCTCGTGCCTTCAGCTAATGCTTGAAGCTTGCGCAAAGCTACTTCTCGCCCCATCGGCGCCAAGCCACAATTCGTGCACGGGAACAACCGCTCCTTCGGCACAAACTGCAGCGCCAGGCCGATGGAATCTGCCACTTCCTCAGGTGTCTCGACCACGTCGCTGGCCACATCAATGACGCCTACCATCACATCCTTACCTTCCAGCAGTTTCATCAGATCAGGGGGTACATGTGAATGAATACATTCAAGGCTCACCTGGTCGATGCTGCTGCGGGCCAACGCAGGAAATACCGTTTCGTATTGGCGCCATTCGTCTCCAAGCGTGCTCTTCCAGTCGGTGTTGGCTTTGATGCCATAGCCGTAGCAAATGTGCACCGCCGTTGTACAGCTCAAGCCCTTCGCAGCGCGCTCCAGCGCCTGCACCCCCCAATCAGCCGCATCCTTCATGTAGACATTGAAGGCGGGCTCATCGAACTGGATGATATCCACACCATCTGCCTGTAATGCGAGCGCCTCCTGATTGAGTAATTCTGCAAACGCAAATGCCATCTTGACCTTGTCGCCATAGAATCGATCTGCCACGGTATCAACAATAGTCATCGGGCCAGGCAATGTGAATTTCAACTTCTTTTTCGTATGCGCCCGCGCCAGCTGCGCTTCGAAGGCATGCACGCGACCTCTCAATCGTAGGGCCGATACCACCTGCGGCACCATCGCGTCATAGCGGTTATCTCGGATGCCCATCTTCACTTTATGCTCGAAGTCTATGCCATCAATCTGCTCAAGGAATCCGTGCACAAAATGTTGGCGTGATTGCTCACCTTCACTCACGATGTCCAGGCCAGCATCTTCCTGAGCCTTGATCCACAACAGGGTCGCATCGGCTTTGGCCTGAAGCAGTGCGTCGCCCTCAACCCTCCACTGAGGCCAAAGCTTGTTAGTTTCAGCCAGCCATGCGGGCTTAGGTAAACTCCCGGCTATCGAGGTTTCAAACATATGAAAATTCCTTGTAATATATATAAGTATGGAACGTGAATTGTTCCGAATAAATCAAGCATTTAATGCGCGAAATCAGTCACCCACTGCTCAAGTAAGTTCTTGTAGGGATTGATGAAGTGCTCTTGCGCAAATTTTCCTTGATTAACGGCTAGTTGGGTGCGCTCCTCCCGGTCGTAGACTATCTGCGTTGACGAGTAATCCTGACATTCCAAGCTTGGGCGATATAGTCTTCCCGCAGCAGAGTTTGCGTTGTAGATTTCGGGACGATAGATCTTCTGAAAGGTCTCCATGGTGCTAATTGTGCTGATCAGCTCAAGGTTTGTGTAGTCGCCCAGTAAATCACCGTAAAAGTAGTAAGCCAATGGTGCAACACCATTGTGCGGCATGAAAAAACGAACCTGCATTCCCATTTTTGCAAAGTAACGATCGGTCGGAGACAGTTCATTCTGTTGATACTCAATCCCCAATACCGGATGCTGATTCAAGGTCCGCTGGTAGGTCTTGCTAGTCGACACGCTGATACAAATGACTGGTGGCTTGCTAAACCGTTGCTTGTAAGTGCTAGAGCAAGAAAATTGTTGGAACAGCTTTCCGTGCAAGTCTCCAAAATCATCTGGAATACTGAATTCCGAGCGATCCACATTGAAGCTCGGCAGCAAGATGCTGAAGTCGTAATCGCGCACGTAGGAAGAGAAGTTGTTTCCCACGATGCCATCGATGCGCTTGTTCGCCTTCTTATCGAGAATGCTGGTATTGAGCATTTCGATCAATGGAAATGCAGTCTCGCTACTTCCAGAACCGAGACTAATCTCGACAGAGATAATCTCCAATTCAACAGCGTATCGATCTCCCAATGCGTTATCCCATTGGGCCAGATTATTGAAGCGATTGTTGATCATCTCCAATGTGTTGCGCAAATTCAGTTGCCGACTCGTGCCTCGTGCCAAGTTAGCAAAATTCGTGGTGAGACGCGTACTGTCCGATGGAGAATAGTTCTCATCGAAGCAAATACTTTTCAGTTTAAAAATGAGATCTTGGTTCATAGTGATTTAATTTTTGAGTATTTAAAGATAAGAAATGGCCAATTTCTGTTTCAGGCCACAGCTAATTACTCGACCAAAGAGTGCTTGGCTTTGCGCGTCAACTCCAGCAATGGTTTTGCTCGTTGCAACGCCAGTTTGATCCTCTTGATCAGGTCGGCGTCCTGCAATCGATAGTTGAAAAAATCTTTGTCAGTCGCATAAATGCCTAATGGCAACGTGCGGGCCTGGAAGAAACTGAAAAGCGGCCGCAACTGGTGCTCGATCACCAATGCATGGCGCTCGCTGCCACCGGTAGCAGCCAACAAAATCGGCTTATCGATCAAGGCGTCCTGATGAATAAAATCGAAGAAGTGCTTGAAGAGCCCCGTGTAGGAACCGCGGTAGACCGGAGTTACGACCACTAACATATCAGCTTGTTCGACAACAGCAAGCTTGCGCTCAACTACTTCTGGCAATTGAGTTCGCCAGATCGCTCCAGCAAGCAGCGGTGCGAGTTGCCCAAGTTCAACCATATGTTCTTCGCTTGAGATTTCTTCGGCGATTAAACCCAATATGTGCTCGGCCAAGGCTACAGACTTGGAAGGGCTTTGTAGACCACCAGAAACCCCTACTACACGAAGAGAATATGTCATTTTCGTTACCAATCAAAGATAAAACAGATGCCATGATTGATATGCTAGATTCCACAACTCATGAAGTAAAATGGTTATTTCTCATATATCCATGAAAAATAATCATTCAAATGATCGAGCGCATTCATTTAAGAATCCTTCAACAGGTCGAGACACAAGGCTCGCTGACTGCCGCTGCGGGCATGCTGCACCTGACCCAGTCGGCTCTAAGCCACACCATGAAGAAACTTGAGCAGCAACTGGGCAACGACATTTGGTTACGAGAAGGACGAAGTCTGCGTCTAACACAAGCCGGTCAGTATCTACTTACAGTAGCAAACCGGGTGCTACCGCTCCTGGACCTAGCCGAAGAGCACCTTGAACAGTTTGCGAAGGGCGAGCGAGGTACGCTACGCATCGGCATGGAGTGCCACCCTTGTTACCAGTGGTTACTCAAGGTGGTATCACCCTATTTAACCGCTTGGCCCGACGTGGATGTGGATGTCAGACAAAAATTCCAGTTCGGAGGGATTGGCGCGCTTATAGGTTACGAAATCGACTTGTTGGTCACTCCTGATCCACTTTATAAACCTGGTTTGAAGTTCGAACCTGTGTTCGACTACGAGCAGGTACTTGTTGTGGGCAAAAATCATGCATTGGCTTCGACAGCATATGTAAAACCCCAGCAATTAACCCAGGAGGTACTCATCAGCTACCCAGTGGATATAGAACGCCTGGACATCTATAGTCAATTCCTGTTGCCAGCCGGGATCACGCCCAAGCGACACAAGACCATCGAAACCACCGACATCATGCTGCAGATGGTAGCCAGCGGTCGCGGCGTGGCCGCTTTGCCTCGCTGGCTAGTCGAGGAATACGCAGCCAAGATGGGTGTGGTACCCGTGAGGTTAGGCGCACGCGGTATCGCCAAACAGATATACCTAGGAGTAAGGGAAGCAGATACAACTATAGATTACGTTCGTGCTTTTATTGAATTGGCTCGTCAGCCTCGTGAAGCGATTGGCAAAGTCTGCATTTCGAGTGACTGAGCGATTGGCTTGACCGGTATATCCTTTGCAAAGATATATCTCGAATTTCCTTTAGGGGTGTACTTATAATAGCCAACGGCATGTAATGCTTCGGCTCCTAGCATTCTAATGCGTATCTGGCTAGTCCATGTTTAAAACTGAAGTAGTCCTCTGATTCACATACAAGAACTATTTGGATTTATTCGGTGCGAAGGACTCAGGAATAGTTGTAAAAAAATTTGAATTAATTATTTTCCGTTTTGTGTCAACCCTATCAATATGGAGTCAGACAATATAGTTTGGGATGCGATTTAGGACTAGTCGATAAAATCATCTTGATTACTTTGAACTGGTGATATTTTTTGTTACTTGCAAATCTTGCCTAACAGAATGCTGCATAAACCTCATCGCTCAATTTTAATTTTTCTAAATCGAGTATTTTTGAGAGGCGCATATCATCGACCCACTTTATTTGTTACTGCGGGTCTTTTTCATTATTGGTGGATTCAATTACGAAGTGCAACTTTGATTAATTAGGCAGGTTGGCTGAGAGTGTTCTAGCATCTCAGATTTCTCGACCGCCAAGTCAAAGTTACCTTATGAGCTATAAACATCTCAGCCAAACTGAACGTTATCAGATTTATGCACTTATGAAAGCTGGACAGAGCCTCCAAACGATTGCCCAGATACTGGGTCGACACAAGTCGACAGTCGGTCGAGAGGTTCTGCGTAACTCTGGATTGCGTGGTTATCGACCTCGTCAGGCTCAGATCCTCTGTCAGCAGCGATCCCAAGCGAGTCGCAATGCCTTTCAAATCGACCAAAGGACGAGAACCTTGGTCGCTGAGCGACTGAATCTGCAGTGGAGTCCTGAGCAGATTGCGGCTTCGCTGCCTGTCAGTCATGAAACGATTTACCGACACGTCTATGCCGATAAGGCACTTGGTGGCGTACTTTGGAAGCAGCTGCGCTGCCAGAAAAAGAAACGTAAGCGTTACGCTAGTGGACGAGACCGTCGTGGTCAGATCGTTGGCAGACGCCCCATTGCAGAAAGACCTGCTTATATTGAAATGCGCTGTCAGGTGGGGCACTGGGAGGGCGACACTGTGATCGGAGCCGGCCACAAACAAGCAATCGTGACGCTGGTAGAGCGTAAAAGCGGGTTTGCAGTCCTCGCGCACGTCACCCGTAAAACATCTGATTTGGTTAGTCAGGCGATCATCACAAGTCTCGCCCCTCTGGCGCAGCGCGTCAGAACAGTGACTTACGACAATGGAAAAGAGTTTGCGGATCATGCTGTGGTAGATGATGCGTTGAAATCGACGGCTTACTTTGCTGATCCGTTTGCCAGTTGGCAACGCGGTTCAAATGAGAACTTTAATGGCCTATTGCGCCAGTACATTCCTAAAAAACGACCCTTATCGACCGTGACTGCGGATGAACTTAAAATGATTCAAGATCGTATCAATCACCGGCCACGTAAACGATTAGGTTTTAAAACTCCGTACGAAGTGTTTCACCAGTCTTTAAACCGTGTTGCACTTCGTACTTGAAACCGCCATTTGATTTTTAGTAAGGACGCTCTACGTTCCAATCTCTATACCAAAAAATTCATTGATAGGAACGAGCCTTAAATCGCGTCATTAACCAATATTCAAATTATTGAAACAGCGGTAGAAATTAATTTAAATAAATCTCATTGATTTTTACGTTCTGTAAATTATTTTTCTTACTATTTGCTATGGACCAATTTTCAGCGTTTGTCACATTGCGAGAGCTTTTAAAAGCTACTGCGACGTTTTCAGGGGAATCTTTTCTTAGGGAATCGTCAAGTGCTATCGCACGTCAACTTTCTGCTGATTTTGTTTTCATTACGCGTCTTGTAGAGGCCCCTTCTGATACTGTAAAAATGCTAGCAGCATGGCGTGATGGAGTAGAAGTGACGGGATGGGAATTCGCATTATCTGATACGCCTTGCGAACTGATTTATCAGCAAGACCTCGGGGAAGAATGGAATACCATGCGCGTTGGATCAGCAGTTGGGTTAGCGGAAAATGTTTGTAATCGCTTCGCTTCAACTAGGCAGACATCTTATCAGGCATTTATTGGTGTGCCATTATGGGATTCACATAACATAATGATGGGGCATGTCGCCCTCTTCTTCAATCGCAGTCTGGACAATGATGATGAATGTAAAAGAATGGTAGAAATAGTTGAGCTTTTTTCGCTTAAAGTTCAATCAGAATTGAATCGAATGTTAATTGAGCAGGAGCGAGAACGTATACTTCAGGAATTGAAAGATGCGAACAATCGATTGACGCATGAAAGCGTTACTGACTCACTCACTGGCTTATACAATCGACGTTATTTTACTCAACGAATTCAAGAGTTACACGCGCGCTTTAAAAGATCTGCTGAAACTTTTACGTTAATCTTGCTAGACGTGGATCGGTTCAAAAATATCAATGATACTTTCGGACATGATGCGGGTGATACAGCCCTTTGCTACTTGGCTAATGCCCTAAGTCAAAATATGCGATCAAAGGTCGAACTCCTCTTTCGTACTGGGGGATGCAGCTGACTCCACTCTCTATGAGTGACATGAAGTGCTTCACACGTTTGAGTCAATCGATATAATGCGCAGTTCACCATATCCTGGAACTGCAATGCCAACATTTGCGAATAAATTCAAGGGCGAGGTCAGTCGTCTCGCAAAAAAGGAAGTCAAAGCTGAGACCCAAGCGCTAAAAAAGACGCTCGCAGCAAACCGTGGCGAAATCGCCTCTCTGAAGCGAAGGCTTGCTGATCTAGAATCGCTTGTTAAAAAAATCTCCAAGGAGTCGAGCCGCTCAAAATCAGTTCAAGTAACTGAGGACGTTTCAGGGGCTAGTTTGCGCTTTCGCGCTAAAGGCTTTACTGCTTTACGCAAAAAGCTTGGGATCAGTGCTGCTGAAATGGGTAAGTTGTTGGAGGTCTCAGCGCAGAGCGTGTACCACTGGGAATCGGGCAAAACCAAACCCCGTGTACGCCAGTTGGAGGCCATTTCTGCTGTGCGCAAGATGAGTAAGCGTGAGATCACGGCGAAACTGAATGAACTGTCAGATCAGTAGATCGCATGACTCTCAGTTGTATGCCTTTACAGAGGTGTGCATTTTCGATTTGTTGCGCAAAAAGAGAAGCCCCACAGATCGAGGCATCAACCTGATTGACAGTATTTGAGAGTTTCTTTTGTGACTAGTCCAGACCTTGTCGAAAATACTCCATGCGATTAGATAGAATTTAACAATGCCTTGCTAATTGCGTGGTCTTAGGAAACTCCAGTAAGTCTCCTAAATTTTTTGTTTTTTGATGCTCAGAGCAGGCTTGTCTGTACGAATAGAATAATGAAAATATCTCTTAAGATTAATCGATACATTTCTTTTTTGAGTTTAGTTGCTGCTTGCACGTATTATTCACTCGCAATTTCATGTCCCATTACTGTATCAGGTAGCAGCTCCACGCAAATAAACGACTCAGGCCAAGCACATTGCGTCATCACCATTAATGATGGAGCATCATTAACTACAGGACCCCGAGCCATTCAAATATCAGGTGCGGGCTCCAAAGTAGTCAATTTCGGAAGTATTGTTTCTGGAGCTGTAGCGATAACGACAAGTATTGCAAATATCGATTCAGTCACCAACTCCGGCACGATTAATTCGAGTTCTATCTCGAACATCAGTATCACAAGCAACATCAATTCAATCAACAACAGTGGAACTATAGCCAACACTAGTAATGGAACCGGTATTAATATCCTCAGCGGAATTGTCACTAATTTAGTTAAGAAAACTCTGAAAAAGTCCCCGAATTCATCGAACCCATGGGAAGTGTAGTTGTCTGAGTGATATTGCCAGCAAAACCGAATCGATCATGAGCCAATTGAGTTTTTCCGACATTGAGTTTGGTGCCAAGCGCAAGCTGACGCGACGCGAGAAGTTTCTCACGGAGATGGATCAGGTCATTCCCTGGGTACGCCTGGTCAAGCTGATCGAGCCGGTGTACCCGAAGGGCAAACAAGGACGCCCGCCCTACGCGCTGGAAACGATGCTGCGGATTCATTTCATGCAGCAGTGGTTTGCCCTGAGCGATCCGGCGATGGAAGAGTCTCTGTACGACAGTCAGTCGATGAGGCAGTTTGCGGGGTTGTCGCTGACACGCGGTAGCCTGCCCGACGAGACCACGATCTTGAACTTTCGTCACCTGCTCGAGCGTAACGATCTGGCCACGCGACTGCTGGCGGAGGTGAACGCGATGCTTGGCGAGCGCGGTTTGCTGCTGCGTCACGGCACGATCGTGGACGCCACCATCATCAGTGCGCCGAGCTCGACGAAGAACGAGAGGGGCGAGCGAGATCCTGAGATGCAGCAAACCAAGAAAGGCAACAACTGGCACTTCGGCATGAAGGCCCACATTGGTGTGGATGCAGACTCTGGTTTGGTTCACACGGTCACAACGACTCCAGCCAATGAGCATGACATCACGCAAGCGCACGCCTTGGTGCATGGTGAGGAAGAGGTGATCTTTGGTGACTCGGGCTACCTGGGTGCTGACAAGCGCGAGGACACGCAAGACATCAAGGCCACCTGGCATGTCGCCATGAAACCGAGCCAACGCCGGGCGATCAAGGACAAGGGCATCAGCAACACCATCGAACGCATCGAGAAGCTCAAGGCCGCGGTGCGTGCCAAGGTGGAACACTCGTTCCGCGTCCTGAAGTGTCAGTTTGGTTATCGCAAGGTTCGATACAAGGGATTGGTCAAGAACACGGCACAGATCTTGACGCTGTTTGCCTTGAGTAATGTATGGATGGTGAGAAGGAAATTGATGGCGACAGGATAGCTGCGTCCATAAAGGACGCAGCACCCCGAATCGGGGTGTGAGTGGGGCGAAAACGCCCGAATATCGAACCAAATTTGTCATCAAAGTCGCAATTTTTTATAACCAGCGTTTGAACACGAAGAAAATCACGCTCAAACGCTTTTATTCAGGACATCCTTAACACAAACAGAATCAGTGGTTTGGGTTTTGGCTCCGGAGTTAAGGTAGCTGATTTTGCAGTCGATATTGTGAACTTTACCAATGCCGGCGCAATAACGGGTGGCGCTAATGGGTACGGTGTTCATAATGTCCAAGGAGGTATTTCGATCTTCAACAATGGGCAAGGTGGTAATAGCTCCAGCCCATCCAAAACAGCGCTTACCTACAACGAACAGCTGCCTAACAGATACAACATCATTGTTAGATCGCCTAATCAGTATGGGCAAATGGTTGTAACCAATCCCTCATCTAGTTTGAGATTTGGCATTTACGCTGGGGGTGTGACTGGTGTACCTGCATCGACATTAACCGCTGGGACTTATTCAGCTGTTTTCACAGGCCTTTCTTCTTCTCACTTCAGTGGTCCAACTTCTGGAACTTATGGCTCTTATGACTGGGTGTTGAATAATGTCAGTGGTCGTTGGGATTTAATTGTGACGCTTAGTGGTGGAGGCAGCGGTGGCGGAGGTGGAGGATCTGGTGGTGGAAGTGGTGGCGGGGGAAACAGCAACTCTTCATCCACAACAAACATCACAACAGGCTCTACAGTAAGTTTGAATGCTGTCGGAGTGACCGCAAATCCTGTGCTTGCGGGTGGCACACTCGTTTTAACCAAAGGTGAACGTTCCAGACAAGCTCTATCTATCCTGAGTGAAGGTGGGATAATTAGTGCCCCAACAGCTGGGGCGGCTCAGCTATTGGGACAACTCTCAGGGTCAGGTCGGGTCACATTCAACGGTTCTGGAATGACCGTTTTGTCTGGAGTGAACACCTACACGGGTGGCACCACTGTCGAGTCAGGTACGCTGTCCTTGCTTGGCGGAACTTTGGGATCTGGTGATGTCTACGTGGCACCGGGGGCTCAGCTTGTTGGTACAGGAACCATTCCAGGTCCTGTCACTGTTGCCGGCTTGTTCAAGCCTGGTAACTCACCCGGTTATATCAATGCCAATGCAAATGTTGTCATGACGAATGGTTCGGTCTACCAGCAAGATATTGCTGGCACGACGCAGGCCTCACAAAGCTCACCTGTTGGCGCAACAGGCTACTACTCTTATTTGAACATCACAGGCGGTCAGTTCATTATTAATCCCGGCTCGACTCTGACCCCAGCTTTATCAAACCTATTCAATACCGAAGAATCTGGCTATGGCAGTACGCCCTACACACCAGTGATCGGTGATCGTTTTCGTATCATCACGGCTGATGGTGGTATCTCTGGCAAATTTTCAACGCTCACGCAGCCTGCGGAGCTGCTTAGTGACAGGCAGTTTTTGCCGTTCTACAACCTTGATGGCACGAACAGTCTTGATCTTGCAGTGATTCCTAAGTCTTATGTATCAACGATCGCTGTGAACTCGGGCAATCAGAACGCTCAGTCCGTTGGTGCTGCACTTGATCAAATGGTCACGGCGACTCAGTCTGGCACCTCGAACTCAGCACAGGATCAGCTACTGTACGCTGGCTCCACTCAGAGCGCATCAAATCTCATCAGCTACGCTCAGAGTCTCGCCGGCGAGGTCTATACAGCTGCCGTCGCTGTGATTGCACAAACAACACAGCGTGTGCAACAAGCTGTACTGACTCGAATGGGCGACACGATGGGAATAGGGTTGCCCAACATTTTGACATCGCCTGCCGGTAATACGGCGCTCATGGGAGCAAGCCATGCTGCGCTTTCAGGTGGAGCGCCTTCGCCTGCTGTCAGTACCAATCCAGACGTCAATCCCCATGCGGAGGCCAAGAGGTTTGCGAACGGTAATGTTTGGGGGGATCTAGTCTATCAAAAAGGTCATCGCACGAGCGACAATTACTCTGGCGGCTGGAATAGCAATCTTTACCAGCTTGTATTTGGCTCGGATTTCTTGACCACACATGGCATGACGGTCGGTGGTGGTCTGGCTTTATCCAATACAACGCTTAATCCAAGTTACGGCTCAGGCACCATTCAGCAGGGCGCTGTTTTTGCTTATGGCAAGTTGCCTGTGCAGGAGTACATCGTGGATGCCATGGCGAGCTTCGGTTTGAACTCAAGCGATCTGTCGCGTGGAGATGTCACGGGGTTGAGTAATGGGTTCAAAAACAAGAACATCTCTGGTCAAGACGCAATGATCAGCTTGGGCGTCAGCCGCCCGGTGGATATCGAGCATGTCCGGATTACGCCCTATGCTCGAGTGACTTGGCAGGTCGTGATGCAATCAGGTGTGAATGAGGGGAGTGCCGCGTCAGCCTTGAGTGTCAACAGCTTTACTGGCAATGGCGTACGGGGCGTGATCGGCATCGCTGCAGGATCAAAAGCCAACTCTCCCATGACGAATCCATATACTTACCGCGCCTATGTGGGGGTTGGCGCAGACTCCTTAGGAGTCTTAAATCCAACACTAAACGCTTCGATCGCAGGGATCAATACAAGCATTACCACCCCCCATGCGGGCGCTACGTTTGTTCAGGTAGGTCTTTACGGTACGGCGAAGATTGCCGAAAACGCTTATGCCTATCTCGGACTCTCGGGGGAGGCTCGCAGTGGTCAGACTCTTGGCGCTGTGAATTTTGGGGTGAGAGTTCAGTTTTAATCTTCAATAAAGTTAATCTGATCAACAAGTACGTAGTTAGAAATAGTGTGGAACTTGCAGGATCTGCGCAGACAATTTCCGAGCAAAAGCTCCAAGACGATTGCCAGTTCTCAGATATTATTAGCTGTGCTAACCCCCTTGCGCTACGGACCTTTTTTACTAGATACTTGCCCCATCATAAGCGCGAGCGAGAACTAATCAGAGAAAGGTATAAATAGCGAAAAAACGAGGAATGTGCGGAAATCAGCGTAATGGCTACCATTCGCTCTAAATCGCTCATTAGAGGCAGGTAAAACCATGTATGCTGCTAATCTGATCCATCTAAGTGTGAGCTTATATTCAGCTTCTCGATGCCCACAGTAAATGCTGATGAGAATCCAGCGATAAATCAATACGTGCAGCAGTATTGATGGGGTGGCGGAATATACCTGCGCCTCGTAATATATTGTCCTAATGCACATGGCATCACATAAAGACCTTCGCGTCTTTGCGTGACAACTAATTCTCTATAGGCCATCAACGGAAGATCTGCACCAGGCTTATCTATGTCTTTGGCTTTCACCTTGAACACATCAATAGGCTTGTCACTTTTGAGCCCAGCCTTAGCCATGATTCGCTCACCGCGCATAGGCTCGCCTTTGAATGACTAAAGTGCTGCAAACACAGCCGCCTGGCCCTCTGTAAGATTGACATGACCGTGCTCAGCAAGTACGACTGATCTAAAGACGACGGCAAAGGGACCATAAAACACATCAGCGCTTGCGTTTGGTGATTCTGTAGGTCGTCGGCCCGCAGGTTCGATAAAGGAAATTACTCCACTATAAAAGGCAAACCGCTCCTCAAGCACTAGCCATTCAATATCTTGGGCGAATGGATGAATTGTCTGACCCGAGGGCCTAGTTGTGATCACCCGTAACCCAGCGTCTCGAACACGAAAACTTTCAAGCAACCCCGGATTGCGAGTCAAGTCGTTTAGACTGCGGGCCAGCCAGATAATGTCGAGTGGGTCCAATCCGAGCAGTCTGTTGTGGTCAATGGTTGGGGTGCTTTTGTTGTTAGTAACATGATCCCAAAAGGTCATCCAGACAAAATGGTCGATGTATTGATGAATGGTCCGTTAAGTGCGCCTCCTGTTGGTACGGAGCGCGTTGAATGGGACCATGTTAAACACCAGTTCAAGCATGTTTGGACAAGAGGTGAGGTCGTACATAGAACTATTTTTGGTCAAAGCAACCTGGGGAATGGTGCTTATGCCATCATGCAGTTTGCGGAGAATGGGGATATGATTTTCAAATTAGTTGGTGGGCCTATGCTAGTGCCGCTTTCTAAAATGCAGCCGAGTAAATAATAATGAGACGATATCAAACTAGCATTTAAACCATTCACGTGATGAACTACTTGGATGAAAATCTGGGTTTCACAAAAAGAAGATCAAAACATGGAAGAATTCTCAGAGCGATTTACTAAAGTCTTCTCACTAGCCGCGTTTATTTGCAATCGGCACATCATTAACCATATGCGTCGCGTCAGCTCCGGTGTAGGGCTAGATTTAGAAACGAGCTTTATATGGGGAATTTTGGCCCATATGAACGTATCGCGCGATATGCATCCTGGCATTACTCCAGAAGATATTATGAACCCGGATGGGACATATACAGCAAAATTAACCCCTGTTCGCTTGATAGATGTTTCAGTTGTATCGAGCTTACCAAGGGAAACTGTCCGACGCAGACTGATCAAGCTCCAGGAGGCTGGCAAAGTCACCAAAACAAGCAATGGACATTGGGTGATTCAGGAAACTGGCGTGACCCAAGATGCAATCGAATTTACAATCGAAACAGCCCGACAATTGATAAACACATCAAAACAACTCGAAGCACTACTGTCACAAGTTAAGTTGAACTAATCATCAGAAGCTCATACTGATGCCTGTTCCGACAGTCACCCAATTTTTAGCGGTTCCTGACGCACTCATTTCTTTGAGTGCGTCGCTAGGCGTGTTGTATGTGATGTAAGCGCTATAGGCAATCTTAGGCGTCAATAGATGAACATATTGGAGCATATATTCATTGCTCAACCCCTTTTGCTGAGGACCAACCACAAAGTTACCATTCGCAAATTGTCCCGACTGACCGAACTGCACCGGACTGCCGATCTGGGCAACTTGTGCGTTCACAAACTGCAATTTAACGATGTCTTGCTGCGTAGGAAATAAATCAAGTGTGATTCGGTTGAACTGAACATTGGCATTGATATACGCATAGGCCCCATTTGCACCAAACCACCAGTTATCTAGACCGTTTCCGTAATAAAGTGGGTCAAATCGTCCATACACATCACTACCGGGCTTGTTACCGGAAAAATATGCAAAACCATATGATAGTCGAGGTGTCCATGGCAGCTTATCGAAAAAATATCCAACCCCGGCAAACCAGGCATAAGCCTGTATCGGGCTTTCCTCACCCGTGACACGCGTAACCTTACCTTGTTCGATGGCAAACTCGCCACGGAATGAAAACTGCGATGGCAAGCCAAGAGGTCCTTTCAAATCACTCCAGCCATGATAAACACTCAGGCCTTGTCTACCCTGCTCCAAAAAGGCAAAAGGCGCAGCGTCTCCAGGATAGAAATAATTTGAGCTGGGAACGTAGATATATGCAAAGCCAGCACGACTCGTGTCAGAGCCTTGCCACTCGAGAGAACCACCAACGAGCGTCGTTTGACTTCGGATTGATTCAGGCTCATTAGGCTGCAGCCAGAAAGCCTGTGAAACAAACTCCCCCATTCCTACCTTAGCTACTGCGGTTTTATTCCATGCGGAGCGTTTATAGGATGCAGCGTTCCCCCACTCACTACCATTGATTGCACCACCAAAAATCACCATGCCCGAACCAAGCGAAAATGGTTGACTGCCTACAGAAACATCGAGAAATCCATTTTCTTTTGTTCCAGCCCGATAACCGACAAACGCATTTTCGACTAGCCCCGCTCCCTGATTCCAGTAATCAAACGCATTACCACCCATATCGCGTGTCACACCAAAAGATAGGCCCATATACAAAACATGATCGGGTGCAAGGTCGTACGTTGCATTCAATCTTGGCTGCAACCAAAGCTCTCCCCAATTCTTATTCGTATTGAACTCTGGTGCAGGGACCCTGCTCAACCCCCACCAGGTACCACGCATCGCATAACCGTACAGATTGGCATCCAATCCCAAAACCGATTTGAAAGCCCCTGACTCCCACCGTAAGCCACCATCGGGCAAACTGGAACCTGTAGGAAGAGTCTGTGCCAGCGTTGTTGTGTTCAGCGGCGCGACAATAGCGAAAGTGAGAGCAAATAAAGCATATCGAAATCTCACTGCGCGGACACCACGGCAGGAGGAACATACTGACCCGTCACAATGCTTTGAGCCCCCACATATGCTCGTAACATCAGAATAAACTCTGAGTTGCGCGGTGAAGGTAGCCAGTTCGCACGTAATGCTGCGTCAGACGGAGCATCGGGTTGAATATAAAGCGTTAAAGAACCATCTGCATCGTATACAAGTGGATCACCCGAACGGACTAGATACTTATTTTCAACATTAGAAATCAAACGCAAGTCTGTTCGGTCATAAATTGTGATGGACCAGAATCCGAATTTTCTGGTATCTACAGGGGGGATCTGATTTCGTTCAAATCTGATTCGATAGGATGTCGCACCATCAAGCGGTTGGTGGTGAATATCCGTAAACGCATTGTAGTAAACAGCCTCGGCTGAGCTATTGACACCTATCGAGCGCAATTGAATCATTGCTTGCATCGCCATACCACCCGAACCGCCTCGTTCGCCGACACTTGCGGGCGGAATTTGCCATCCATTCCTGACTGGAAACCCTGACAGTGCAAGTGCACTCATCGTCTGGCTTGCTTTCAACGCGCCCCGTTCAAGGGCGGCAGTCATTTCAGCGGTTACAGGCAACTGCAAACCAGGCCCAACCCCCATTGGAGCGAAATACGCTGTCAATGAGCGATCTTCAACAGGCGGAGGATTTTGCGCCATGTACTGATTCGTGATCCTGAGAACGTCACTCACACTTTTAACAGTCAAAGGATTTGGTTTTAGAAACCCAGCAACATCCGGTTGAATTACCTTGGCTGAAGAATTTAAATAAACCTCCAACGGCACAAGCCGAATTTGGTCCTGAATTTTATTGACAGTCGGTACATCCAAAAGATTCCGAAAATAAATCCGCTGGTAAATCAGAATTGAATTAGTTGGTGCGCGGTAAATTCGATCGATACCCCTTGGCTGGGTTCCTTTCCAATTTGGTCCAACAATCAGATAACGCCCTGCCTTTTGTCCGACCGTGCGCGAACCGATGTAATCAAAATTGTAAAAATATGAATCGACCAAAGCAAACGAATAATAACGATCTGGAATCGCAGGTACTTCGAGAACTACTGGATGCGCGTCAAGCTCTAGAAATGTGACGCCATACAACGTGTCGTAATTAGGCATGGTATCGGCGGTTGCAGGCGAAGTTGGTTGCCGTAACAACAAAAACTGGCCAAATGGATTGCCCTGATCACCCATGTATTTTTGAAAATTACTCAAAAATTCATAACGTTGCCTGAAATGCAAAAAAGCAGGAATGGAATACAGATACCCGACAGATGCCATATCCTCTTCAAAATCAATTTTGTAGCGCTGGGCATATTCGGGACGAATGCTTGTATCAAGATACAAAGGATTCCATTGAGATAATTCTCTGGCCTGCGCAGCAACCGATGCAATCAGCACATACATAACGCCAGCTAACAAACACAATCGTTTCATTGAGGAATTACCTAGATTGATAGGAATACAAATTACCAATGCAACCTTGCTCTGGCAAGCCCTTTCCGCCCAATTTGGGCGAAGCTGCATATCCTAATTGATCGCTTTGCGACAGAATGACGTTACGCACGCGTCTGTTTTGCGCTCCCCCCATTTCGTTTAATCAATAGAGGCTTCCATGATCAAAGCCAGCCAAAAAGATGTGAAACCCATCGATCCAGCATATTTTGTACCAAACAGATTCATCAATAAAACTATTCTGATTACAGGTGCAGCAAGAGGTATTGGACGTGCTACAGCAATTCGCGCGGCACGGGAAGGTGCGAATGTTGTGATTGCGGACCTGCTCGATCGCCAAGGGTCTGAAACTCAAAAGATCATTTCTGATGAAGGAGGTCAGAGTACTTTTGTTCACGCAGACGTGCGCAATAATGCCGACAATCAGAAAATGATCGATCATGCGTTAGCTATTTTCGGTAGTCTTGATTTTGCAGTCAATGCAGCTGGGGTCATGGATGGTATTCCTCCAGGAGACACCTTTGATCTGGATCAACAACGTGATTTGTTATTCGCCCCCATACACGAAGCAAGCGACGCCTATTGGGATCAGGTGATGGCTGTCAATATCACGGGCATGTTCAAATCCATGCGAGTTGAATTACGCCAAATGCTTACGCAGGGGCAAGGCGGTGCCATTGTGAATGTCGGCTCAATTGCAGGACTGATCGGTCTTGGTGGGTCACCCGCATATGTTGCAAGCAAACATGCGGTGACAGGAATTACACGCAATGCGGCGATCGATTACGCACCCTATGGTATTCGCGTGAACTCAGTCAATATGGCCGGTACACAAACCCCTATGACCGATGCCGCATTCAAAAAGGTCATGGCGCTTGAGCAAGAGCGTGCTGCAGATCCACTTGCGGCGGATATCCCTAATACATCGATGGCCAAAACACTAAGTTTGTTAGGCATATCAGATATGAAAAATCGTATGGCCACGCCTTGGGAGCAAGCATCAACCATCTTATATCTCCTGTCGGATGATGCATCAAACCTGACAGGAGCCACATGGGCAACTGACGGGGGATGGACAACCTACTAAAACAAAAAAGGTAATCATGGCGATGAAATTCGTTCAAGTCCTATTTCTTTCCTGCTGCTTTTATTATTTAGATAGCAATGCACAAAGCGTTCAGTCTCGTGGTGTGAATCCTGCCGAAATCGATACACGCATAGATCTGATCAATGACTTTGTTCGCCTGAACGGAGGCGGAAACTCGAACACAACGACGGTCAAATTCGATAAAAAACTGAACGATCAAACTGGCGTAAATTTTGAAATGCCTTTTGCGATCAACATCAATTCACCGGGCTTCAACACGTCAGGAAACGGCGATCTGTTTTCGCGATTCAGATACATGGTTCCGCTAGGAGGGTGGACAATTGGAGCGTCAGCCGAGGTCGTCTTGCCTTTAGCCAGCTCTGATGCTCTTGGCAAAGGCCGTTATTTGTTGGGTGTTGGCGCACTTGCAGTCAAACCTTGGTCCAACCGATTCATTACTGCATTCGTCGCTAAAACCTCAAATTCAATTGGTGGATACAACACCTCACTCAATCAGCAAACAAATGTGACGAGCGCTTCGAGTGATCTGCAAAATTACACCGTGAGAGAAATACGTTTTATGCCAATTTTCATATTGGACAACGGCTGGGCCTTAGTTGGCGAAGCGCGTCAATCATGGGGGCAACTACCTGATCGCGCGCAATGGACTTTTTTCAAAGTCGATCTCAACAAACAATTTACAGCGAACTGGGCAGCTACCATCGGAATCAATAAAACATTTGGTGATCTGCAGGACATGGGTGGCGTCAGTGCATCCGTTAAGTACTTTTTCTAATGTAAAGTCACAAGGAGTAAATGGCGAGCGGAATGAAATCGAAACGGCATGTTTCCTCAAAAGCGATATCGATTCTCACCCAAATTGGGCGGACATAGCTTGCCAGTGTAAAGTCACTTTGGTAACTTATTTCCTTCTGATATTTATTCCACGCTTGACTTGAATGATCAGGCTGTAACCTGAGAGCAATCGATGAAGAAAATAATTGCCCTAACCTGCCTAGCTTTTGCTAGCGCTTCGACCGCCATGGCGGAACAACAGCCCAAAGCATCAACGTCCACTGCGCAATTAGTTTCTATTTGCCAGCAGCGAAGTGATGTTGCTGCGCAGAACTTCTGCCACGGCTTCGGACAGGGCGTCTTTGAAACATACCTGATTTCGCGTCACGAGAAAAAGGCGCCACCTTTTATCTGCGCTGAGGGCACAAGACTAAGTCGTCAGGAACATCTTGATAATTTCATCCAATGGACAGCTGCCAACCCGAAGTTCAACCAGTTGTCGGCTGCAGATACGATCCTGCGCTACCTTGGCGAAACCTACCCCTGCAAAAAGGGCTAAGCATTGAATCGCCCTCTCTCGACTAACAAATTCAGGAAAATTAGGATTCACACAATGAAAAAAGCATTGATGATTTTGCCACTCTGCACTGCGCTGACGTTGTCCACCGGTTGCAGCAATATGAACGCATCCCAGCAATCAACCCTTTCTGGTGGCGCAATCGGCGCGGCCGCAGGTGCTGGTATCACCGCAATTGCCGGTGGGAACCCTATCTGGGGTGCTGTTGGCGGCGCAGCAGCCGGCTCTCTAGGTGGCTATCTGTGGGACAAGAACAAAAACAGTAACTAAGCTGACTGGATCAGGTGCAACGTTTGTCACAGAGTCCAGCCGAAGGCTGCCGATATTGCAAAATATTTCCATCTGTGACTCTTGCATGATTCTTTACAAAGCCTCCTATTCAAATTGATGCTTGTTTTACTGTTGCGTAATTATTGTGCGTGAGACAAGCAGATGGCCGTTATAAGTGTCATGCTCGCACAAATAACAGCCATAACGATTCTCAGGGTGGTTAGTTGATGACTTTCAGCTTGCTATCCGTTTCGGTAGCACAGTGCATACCCAAACGACTCAAGAGAAGCCGATCCTTCTCAGCCTGAGGATTGCTTGTTGTCAGCAATCGATCTCCATAGAACATGCTGTTAGCACCTGCCAGGAAACACAGGGATTGCAAACTTTCTGGCATATCTTCCCGCCCTGCTGACAATCGAACCATGGATCGTGGCATACAGATACGCGCAACGGCGATCATGCGGACAAACTCAAATGGGTCCAATCTCTGAGTTCCTGCCAACGGGGTGCCTTCTACTTGCACCAAATTATTAATAGGCACGGATTCAGGATAGGGAGCCAGGTTAGCGAGCTGGACAATCAAGCCGGCGCGTTGACGACGCGTTTCCCCCATACCGACAATGCCGCCGGTGCACACTTTGAGCCCTGCATCTCGAACACGCCCAAGGGTATCGAGTCGATCCTGATAGGTTCGGGTCGTAATAATCTGGCCATAGAATTCGGGGGAAGTGTCCAGATTATGGTTGTAGTAGTCTAGCCCAGCGTCCTTAAGTTGATCAGCCTGCACATCATCAAGCATGCCAGCGGTCAGGCAGGTCTCCAGCCCCAGTGCTTTGACTTCGCTTATCATTTCTCCAATCTGTTCGATGTGACGTTGTTTGGGAGAGCGCCATGCCGCTCCCATGCAAAAGCGCGTGGCTCCACTGGCTTTGGCCGCACGAGCCGCATCCAAAACCTCATCAAGCGGAAGTAATTTTTCGGCTTTCAGGCCAGTATCGAAATGAGCGGATTGCGGGCAATATTTGCAGTCCTCTTCACAGCCCCCTGTCTTGATGGACAGCAACGTGGAGAGCTGAATCGCATTGGGGTCAAAATTTTCTCGATGAATCTGCTGCGCACGGAAGATCAGGTCGTTGAACGGTAGCTCAAACAATGCAGCCACTTCATCAACCGTCCACGGTTTGGTGTTAAGGCGATCAGCATCAGTCGTCGATGTCAGCGTATTGATTTGATTGGTGTTCATACGATTTCCATAGCCTGACGCAAGGCGCTCAGGCTCAAATGAGCGGCAACAGCCGCAGGATTGGGATTTTGCAAGCGAGGCACCTGCCCCCAGCAAGGAGCATTTAGTTCGGTCGACAAAGCAGCCAGATTATCTTCAATATAGAGCATTGAGGGATCAACGGTATTGGCAACCCAGCCAGCCAAATTCAATCCACGTGAGTAAATGGCCTCAGCGGTCAGCAAAGCGTGATTGATGCATCCAAGGCGTACGCCCACCACAAGAATGACTGGCAAATGGAGATCTGCGGCCATGTCAGCAGTATCCCAGCCAGAGATAAGTGGCACTCGAAAACCACCAACACCTTCAACGAAACCGATGTCACAAAGATTCAGCGTCTGCTGCACGACTGCAAGCAACGCTTCGGGTTTAATGATGACCCCCTCGAGTTTGGCCGCAATGTGAGGCGCGCAAGGCGTACGCAGCTGCAAAGGCCCAACCTGTTCGTCCGTCAGTTCAAGATTGGAGGCCGCACGTAGACGTAGTACGTCCTCGTTGATCCAGCGATTGTCCACAAAATCCTGGCCCGCAGCCAGTGGTTTGATGGCTGCGCTGCGCAGTCCTATACTGGCCCCCAGATGGGTCAGACCAGCTGTGATTGCGGTCTTTCCAATTTCCGTGTCGGTTCCCGTAACGAAAAATCCCCTCATGAGCTCTCCATGTATCGCGCTGCCGCTTGCAGCGACTGCAACAGTCGGTCGATGTCACTTGCAGTATGGGTGGCACACAAAGTGATGCGTAATCGCGCTTGTCCCTCAGGAACCGTAGGCGGACGAATGCCTGGAACACGCAATCCTGCCTTTTCCAGTTCGGAGGACAAAATCATCGTGACGTCGTTTGAGCCAACGATGAGGGGTTGAACTGGCGTGGGTGAATGGGTCAAGTGCCAACCAAGATTGGTGTGACGATCCAGCAAGTTGGTCAAGCCTTCACGTAATTGGTTTTGCAATACCAATAGGTGTCTGCGGCGTTGTTGGCCAACATCTCCCTCGATGAGGTCGAGGCTTGTCAGCATCGCATGGCTGACTGCCGGCAAGGAGGCGGTTGTGAAGATGTAGGTGCGAGCCACCTGTATCAAATACTCGATGACACGCTCGTGTGCAGCCACAAAAGCTCCTGACAGACCAGCCGACTTGCCCAGAGTGCCAACCAGAATGATGCGCTCACTGGATAACTTAAAGTGTTCAAGAGCACCTCGTCCAAGCTCACCCAGCACACCAAAGCCATGGGCATCGTCGAGAATCAGCCACGCATCATGCTTTTGAGCTAACTCTAATAACTCTGGCAAAGGACCGATATCACCGTCCATGCTGAAAATGGTGTCACTAATAATGAGTTTGACCTTCGCTGTGCTGATCATCAGAAGATTGCGCAACTCGGCTACATTGCAATGGGAGTAGCGACGAATGGGCGCTTTGGCCAAGCGCATACCATCAATCAGAGATGCGTGATTAAGTTCGTCAGAAAAGAACTCGGCCTCAGAGTCTCCCAAGGCGGTAGTCACCGCCAGATTGGCCATGTAGCCCGTACTAAAGCTCAAAACGCGAGCTCGCGGAATGTGAGGGGAAAACCAGCAGGCTAGCCTGTTTTCAAGTTGCTCATGTGCCAGCGTATGTCCGCTGATCAAATGCGAGGCTCCAGAACCACCCGCCCAAATTTGCGCACCTTCGGCCAAAGCTTCGGCAATACGTGGGTGGCATGCCAATCCCAGATAGTCGTTTGAGCAAAACATTAGCCTTTGCTGGCCGACACCATCTGCAATGCGAACATTTTGATGGGGTGATGTCGGCGATTCTGCAGCGCGCAACACCCTGGTTAAATGCTGCTCAGCTATAGCATCGAGTTTCTTTGTCAAATGCTCAAGCAGCATGATGCAGAACCTCGTTTAAGGTAACACTCACTGTATGCGCCAAAAAATCCGCCGTCGCTTGATCTATGACGTAAGGTGGCATCAGGTAGACCGTGCTACCGATCGGTCGGATCAACAACTCATGGTGTCGTGCAGCCAAATGAAAGCGCTCACTGAACCGGTCGCCAGAGTCTGTAACATCGAAAGCGAGAATCATTCCCCGCTGTCTGAAATTCTTGACTCGGGGATGATTGGAGAACGATGAAAATGCATCAGTCAATGTTGAGGCTTGGACACGATTGGCTTCTATCTGACCCGCATCAAATCGATCCAGGACCGCATTCGCTGCAGCACATGCCAGTGCATTACCTGTGTAGGAGTGCGAATGCAGGAATCCTCGGGACACGTCCTCACTCCAGAATGCACGGTAGACGGTTTCGTTAGTCAATACCAGTGACAAAGGTAATGTTCCACCGGTAATACCTTTGGAAAGAGTGACGAAATCTGGCCAGTGCTCAGTGTCAACTTGTTCCCAGGCAAAGAAGGTTCCTGTACGCCCGCAACCAACCGCAATCTCATCTGCAATCAAGTGAACGCCGAACTCACGGGTCAGCGCGCGCACCTTGCGCAAGTACTCAGGTGAGTGCATGACCATTCCGGCAGCCCCTTGAACCAGCGGCTCCACGATCACCGCAGAAATATACTCACCACGCTCGTCGAGCAAGCTGCGCAAGGCAGAAAACGCTGCATCCTCATTGTTCAGTCGGCTATCCGGTGATTCGACGATGTGCGCACGCATCAACAGCGGATCATAGGCATCACGGAAGATGGCAACGTCGGTCACGGCAAGTGCACCGATGGTTTCGCCGTGATAACCGTTCTTAAGGCAAACAAATTCGCGCCGAAGTATTTGTCCCTGATTGCGCCAGCTATGAAAGCTTTGTTTAAGCGCTATTTCAACCGCACTCGCACCATCAGAGGCAAAGAAAGCATGTCCAAGCGCCCCACCTGTGCGGGCGCTCAGCCTCTCGGCCAGCTGGACTGCCGGCTCGTGCGTGCAGCCTGCCAACATGACATGCGGCAGCGTGTCCAGTTGGTATTTGATTGCTGCGTTGATGTCAGGTTGTGCATGACCGAACAGATTGACCCACCAAGAACTGTTGGCATCGAAATAGCGCCTTCCTTCGGTGTCAAATAACCAAGGGCCTTCGCCACGAACTATTGGAAGTGGTGGTAATTGCTGCGCACGCGCCATCTGTGTGCACGGGTGCCATACCGCATCAAGACTGCGCATGGCCAAAGACTTGTTTAGTGAAGATAAGGTCATAACACTCAGTAGGCAAGTAAGGATGGGGTAAAAACGATACCGATGGCATTCAGGCAGAGTTTTTACACCACCGAGTCGACCAAGCTGCATATGCCCTTAAAACTTCGATGTGAAGGATAAGGGCATATGTACCTTGGCGCGCAGGGTGAATGTTCGTCGCTGTACCAGAAAATACCCTCACCCCATGGTTATAGTACATGGCGAAACAGCGTCATCTGGCGAGGCATGAAATACACCGCGAGTATCAACTTTTTTAGTTATAGCCGATATTCAAAAGATCGTACTTTATTGTTGAAAGTGGTGCAGCTATACCGCTGCCCCTAAGCGTGTGCCTGGACTAATCAGAGGGAGATGCGAATAATTGAAAAACGAGGATTGTGCGGAAATCAGCGTGATAACTACCATTCGCTTTAAATCGCTCATTAGAGGCAGGTAAAGCCATGTACTATCCACGCCTGAGGAAGCGAGTTTATATATAACTTCAGCTTCCACCACCAAATACAGAAGGGTGAATCAGCGAAAATGGTAGTAAATGGTAGTAAAGAAATTTGTGATTTTTTGTGTTTTTTTTCTGCCTACCCAAACTATAGTACAAACCGCACTCCTTGATACCTTTATAAATCAATGAGTTATGCGTGTGCCACGAGATACAAACGGCCCCTCATTGAGGGGCCGTTTTGTTTCTAGCCTCCTAATTTGTTATCCGGGTAATTTAGCGAGTGTCTGCAGCAATGTGCGGCGGTTTTCGTCTTCAGATAACGTTGCGCCATTGGCTTGCGCCTCTTTAGACCATTTGCTCGCCCACCCCATCACTTCCTCAGCATTGAAACGAATGAGTTTGCCAATCCTGGTATGCGGAATACCCAAAGCTTTACGAACATTAGAGTGAGTAAGCGTATACATAGGCAATCCCATGACTGCAGCGAGCTACCGAGGAGTCAGCCACTTCGTGTCAGAAGCAAGAATCACATCACTCGCTTTTTGCCAGGTTGATTCGTACAAGGCATTGTTTTCAAAATGTTGTATCTCATCCAAGGGATAGATCACCCGTTTAGAGAGTATGCGTTGCTCTTTGGGCAAACTATTTGGCTGGATTCACAGGATAAGTTGCTGAGGTCTGACTAGGCGGATAGGAAAACTCTATGCTCGACCCTGTAATCCTTTCATTTACCCTCGATTCCCAGCTTTGGCCAACGACGTGATCCCTTGGAAAAACTGAGGCCTCACAGCTTTCTTCACATGAGAAAGGCGACCGAAGAAGATGCTCAACTGGTATCATTACAGTCGGAGAACTTATGTCCAGAGCCGACCTAATTGTTAATCTAGTGCGAGCGGGTAGCCAAGGCGATCAAGGCTTGTTCAAGTCTACTGTCGAAGCCATGGCTGCCGAGGAGCGCGCCAAGCATCACAACAATCTAGCTGACAGGCTGGAGGAGAACCTGCGCGTGACCAATGCTCGTCCCAAGGCAGCTGAGGTTGTACGCAGTTTCGATGGTGGACATGGCGGGCTTTTGTATGAAATCGAGCCGCGTAGAGCCTTGTCGTCTGTGCTGCTGCCAGCGGATGTTCTGAAGGCGACATCCGAGCTGATTGAGGAACAGCAAAGACGCGATATTTTGCGCTCCTATGGGCTCGAACCTCGACATCGAGTGCTGCTCTCTGGCCCACCGGGAAATGGAAAAACAACATTGGCTGAGGCGATCGCCCAGGAGTTGATGGTTCCGCTGTTCGTAGTGCGTTATGAAGCCGTTGTCGGTAGTTTTTTGGGTGAAACCAGTGGAAGACTGAAGCGGCTATTCGATTTTGCGCGCACGCACCAGTGTGTCCTCTTTTTCGATGAGTTTGATACTCTCGGCAAAGAGCGAGGAGATACACACGAAACAGGCGAAATCAAACGCGTCGTCAGTTCCCTGCTTCTCCAAATTGACGCATTGCCAAGTCATGTGGTGATCGTGACTGCAACCAACCACTCAGAGTTACTTGATCGCGCTGTTTGGCGTCGCTTTCAACTGCGACTGAGTCTGCCGGGCCCGACCCTCGAACAGAGAACGGCTTGGTTTGATCGATTTCAAGAGCGTTTGGGTTGTCCACTTAGCATGTCGCCAAGGACTCTTGCCACGAAGCTCAAGGTAAACAGTTTTTCGGATCTTGAACAGTTCTGTGAAGATGTGCATAGGCGTTATGTTCTAACGCTTCCGAACTCCGACATTCATGCTGTTATTAGTGATCGTCTAGAACAATGGAAAAATAGAGTGTCATCCGACGCTTAGTCCGATACAACAAATGGCGCAGGATGAGCGAACAACAACCACTTCTGCTATTTCCTCGGCCCACATCATCCGAACGGGAAAAGCGCGCCCCAGGGTGGGCTCAAGTTCACATTCCCTCAGCTCCACGCCAAACTGAGAGACTGACACCGAAATTTGGAACACTGCAGTCGGCTTTTGATGCCCGACGAATACAGCTACAAGCAACTACGCCAGCGGACGACCCAGAGTTAGTCGTCGTCTTCGAGACCGTTGGCTCCGTTGAGAAGTTCATCGGGGCAGTTCAGCGAACGCCTGGACTGGAATGGCTGCTTGAAGCTGATGAGTCCGACCTTGAACCAGACGATGACTTCTATGATCAACGTGATCGGCAGAAGAACTTGGATGGGCGTATTTACCTCTTGGGTAGCAACCAACAAGCGCTCGCTGAGGTCATCAATCTCTGGAATCGCTACAAAGAAGACACGCAGGTTCAATTGGAGCGTGGACTCGCCAAATGGAAGGATGTTTTCAAGCACTTGAGGGACGTGCGCTTCTGGGGCATTCAGGACCGTATCGGTCAAGACATCCGCGAGTATTGGGAAAGTCGGCTTGAAACTGGAGAGGAGACAATACGCTTTGAGATAGAAGCGTGGTGCTATTTCTCCCCTGAAAAGAACAGACGGGCAGCGGAAGATTTGGCTCGCCTTCTCAGCGAAATTGGTGGGCGCATTCTCAGTGCGGCTCTAATTCAAGATATAGCCTACCACGGCTTCTTGGTCGAGGTGTCTGCGTCTGGGGTGCAAAGCCTCCTCAGTGAGAATCCTCCCGCTCTAGTACTGTCAGACCGCGTGATGCTTTTCCGGCCACGCGGTCAAGCGTTGCCCGCTCCAGAGGGAGACGAACTTCGATCGCCTGAGGTGCTTGCCTCTACCATACCACCATCTGGGCAGCCAATTGTTGCCATACTCGACGGTCTTCCTATTCAAAATCATCCGCTGCTTTCCGGTCGACTTTCCATAGACGACCCTGACGGATGGGAGTCGGACTATCCAGCACGAGATCGCGTACATGGAACAGCCATGGCCTCCCTTATCTTGTACGGAGAGTTAGATGGATCTAGGGTGCCATTGACCAGGCCGATCTATGTTCGACCCATTATGCGTCCGGACCCTGCCGATATGAATGATCCAAGGCAAGAGTCAACACCTGATGACTTACTGCTGATTGATCTGGTGCACCGGGCTGTGAAGCGGATATTTGAAGGAGATACAGGTAGTTCGGCCGCCGCACCAACTATCAAGGTTATCAATCTATCGGTCGGGGACCTACTCAAACCGTTCGATACCGAATTATCGCCATGGGCGCGACTTCTGGATTGGCTCTCATCGAAATATCAGGTCCTTTTCGTTGTGAGTGCAGGTAATGTGTCGGCACAGATCTCCTTGCCGTTGTCGCGCGGAACGTTGTCCACGCTACCAGTAGAAGCACGGCAGCGACTGGCGGTACCCGCTCTCGTGGCTGATTCTGTCGGGCGCCGAGTGCTGACTCCTGGAGAGTCCATCAACGCCATCACAGTTGGATCAGTGCATGCTGACGGGGCAACTTTCGTACAGACGTCTGATCGCTTCGATCTGTTCCCTGACCATGGGATATCGCCTTACTCTTGCATCGGTCACGGCTTCCGGCGGGCAGTCAAACCGGACATTTTGATGCCGGGTGGGCGAGTGCTACATCGTGAGAGACACAATGGCAATCCTGACATCACCGTGTTGCAGATCATCAATACGTCCGCGGCACCAGGGCACAGGGTGGCAGCTCCGCCAAATTCAAGTGGTCAAAATACGAAATACGCACGCGGCACCAGTAATGCTGCGGCTCTCGCCACCCGGGGAACTGCACAGGCCCATTCTGCAATTGAAGTGCTGCGAACTGGAAGTCCCGACCGTCTCCCAAATCGCATGGACGCAGTATTGCTGAAGGCTCTGCTTGTACATGGGGCAGAATGGGGAAACCTTGAGGCGCAAATCATTGATGCACGGCCAGAGATTACTGACTGGAGGCAACGTCAAAGTCTAGTCACGCGTTTTGTTGGGTACGGATTGTCGGACATTGATCGAGCAATTACCTGTACGGAGCAACGCGCAACCTTGCTTGGAACTGGAGAACTGCGGGATGGCGAAGCACTTGAATTCCGAGTTCCTCTCCCGCCTAGCCTGAATGCCAAAATGGTGAAGCGGCGGCTGACCATCACCTTAGCTTGGATGTCACCGATTAATCCTAGGCATGCGAAATATCGTGCAGCACGCCTTTGGGTCAAGCCTCCAGACGCTGATTTCAGTGTCTCTCGAATGAATTGCGACTGGCAGCGAGTTCAGCGGGGTACGGTGCAACACGAAGTGCTCGAGGGAGCATCTGCAATCCCCTTCGTTGATGGCGCCGATTTAGTTTTTAAGGTCAACTGCGCAGAAGATGGTGGCAAGCTTATTGCTCCAGTTCCGTTTGCACTATGTGTGACACTTGAGGTTGGTGAGGGCGTCGACTTGCCGATCTATCAAGAAGTCAAAGAACGAGTCAGTACCCGAGTTACGGTTTCAGGATAACTTGATCGGACCAATTTGGTGTAAGCATTTTCAGGATTTCAACTAGCAATAGAGGGTTAGTATGAGCAAGCGATTTGTTCACAACAATAAAGAGTTTGAAATTAAACGAGTAGAGATAGATGACGAATATCACGTGAGCGCACATCATGAAAATAGGCAGGTTGGACCTACATACTCAGTCAGTAAGGTGATTGAGAGTGATTACCGTATTCAAACGGGGGGTAGCATGGTGCATGAGCTTGAAGAAATAGCGCAGAAAGATGTAGAGCGAGGCTTTTACATTTCGTAGAGCAAAATGCCATCAGTTCTGCAGTCAATGCAATGTTCGATAACTATAGAAAAATTGGCTTGGTCTTGTAGTCTACCGAGTGGCTCGTTAGCAAAAATCCGAACTGATTCGAAAGAGGTAAATCTCCGTTATTCTGGACTTTGTTTGCCAGTATCCCGAGAGCTTACTGCTTCGCCAGCTATCGTTTGGGATGAGCGTTTAATGAGTTACGCGCGTGCCACGAGATACAAACGGCCCCTCATTGAGGGGCCGTTTTGTTTCTAACCTCCTAATTTGTTATCCGGGTAATTTAGCGAGTGTCTGCAGCAATGTGCGGTGGTTTTCGTCTTCAGATAACGTTGCGCCATTGGCTTGCGCCTCTTCAGACCATTTGCGCGCCCACCCCATCACTTCCTCAACATTGAAACGAATGAGTTTGCCAACCCTGGTATGCGGAATACCCAAAGCTTTACGAACATTAGGGTGAGTAAGCGTATACATAGGCAATCCCATGACTGCAGCGAGCTGCCGAGGAGTCAGCCACTTCGTGTCAGAAGCAAGAATCACATCACTCGCTTTTTGCCAGGTTGATTCGTACAAGGCATTATTTTCAAAATGTTGTATCTCATCCAAGGGATAGATCACCCGTTTAGAGAGTTTTAGAAAACGCGGCCCTCGACCTTCGCTGCGCCAGCGTTGAAGTGTCTTGGGACTCATCCCCCAGCGCTGGGCAAGTTCGTTTTCGCTGAGTACAAGTTTTTCCATTATGGAACTCCTGGTAGCGTAGACTTCCCTGTCAAGGCTACAACTCTAAAGTAGAGACGTCCGATTTAAAAACCCTGGGTTTGAATACTGCCGGCGGCAGGTTTCCCAAAGACTCATGCGGTCGATACTCGTTGTAATCGTTCAACCACTCATCGGCCAAGGCCTGCACCTCTGAAAGTGTATTGAACAGATTGGCATCGAGTATCTCTTGCCTAAAACTTTTATTGAATCTCTCAATGAATGCATTTTGATTAGGCTTGCCAGGTTGGATAAAACGCAACTCCACTCCGTGTTGCTCAGCCCATTCTGTAAATGCGTATGAAGTAAGCTCCGCACCATTGTCGAGCCTGATTGCCTTGGGTGCGCTATACACCTCAATCAGCTCATCCATGATCCTGACTACTCGTGCTGCAGTGATTGATCTGCCAATCTCAATGCGCAACGCTTCACGATTGCCTTCGTCAATCACGTTAAATGTTCTGAAGGGATGACCGTCGTATAGCATATCGCGCATAAAGTCTAAAGACCAAACGTAGTTCAGCTCCTGGACAAGATCTAGTGGCTGCGCGGGTCGAGTGATGACGCGTTTCTTTGTCCGTCGCTTCAAGTTCAGTCTCATCTCGCAATAAATCCTGTGTACACGCTTATGGTTAAAGGAATAGCCATCTAAACGCATTCGATCAAAGCATTTCCAGAAGCCCCAGCGGGCGCGGGATCGCTGGGCGAGGATTCCGTTTAAAACAGCAATCACTTCGCGATCTCGCTCCATTCGATCTACCCTTGGCCGATACAACACCGTCCGCGACAGACCCACAATCTTGCAGGCCTTGGCCTTTGACAGGCAGTAGTCAGTCACCATGACCTCTACTGCTGCCTGTTTTGCGGCCGGCGTTACAACTTTCGGCCTAAAACGTCTTTGATTGCAGCGTTCTCTAGCGCAAGCTCTGCATACATCTTTTTTAGCCTGCTGTTCTCCGCTTCGAGTTCCCGCACTCGTTTGAGTTCGTTAATCGTTACACCAGAATACTTACTCTTCCACTGGTAATACAACGCATTACTGATTCCGTGTTTCCTGCAGATTTCAGCCACCGGTAAACCAGCATCCCCTTCAGCCAAAATGGCCACAATCTGACTTTCTGTGAACTTGGACTTCCTCATCCCTAACTCCTGTTGGAACGGAAGTCTCTATTTTCGCTTTGTTGCTCAAAAAGGGAAGTCTACGGTAGTAGTTAAGGAGTTCACATTGAGTATTAAAGAGGCGTGGAGTACAAGATTTTAGTATTCCAATCACTTGCGCTAACAATCGATCGCTGTACTTTTGTAATTCTCCAGAATCGACTCTAAACGAACACCTGGCATCCGATGTAATGGTCAATTTATTCCGAAATGTATACTCATCCAATGAGAAACGCTAGCGTTACAAGAGGGTTAACACCTTCCGAACAGTATCTTGCGAGACTTTGCGAGTCTGCATTTCTCTTACTTTGGGCTCATCCAAACGTATTCACTGATGAAGGTCGAAGGAACGGAAAAGGCGTAGGTAAAGAACTATGTGATTTGATCGTTGTATTTGGGGATCAAGTTATTATTTTCTCTGACAAACATTGTGAGTACAAAGAGACTGGTAATGACAAAATTGACTGGGAACGCTGGTATCGAAAAGCGATCAATAAATCAGTTCGCCAGCTTGTTGGTGCAACCTATTTTATAAAACGCTTCCCAAATCGACTTTACTTGGACAAAGAATGCCAGAAGAAGCTTCCACTGCAAATCGAAATTACTAGCTGCACTTTCCATTTGGTTGCGGTGACACGGGGATCAAAGGATGCATGCGAACGATTCTTTGGTTACCAGAGTATTGGGAGTCTGCGCTACTTTGGAGACGTTGAAGGTGACCAAATACCTTTCACCGTAGGGCCAATTCGGACTTCTCATGGGCTGGTACATGTCTTTGATGAAAACACGCTTGACATCATTTTCAAAGAGCTTGATACGGTTGCTGATTTCGTTGGGTATTTGAATAAGCGCACTGAACTGCTATCAAGAGACAACTTAACTATTATGGTGGATGGTGAAGAGCAATTACTTGCAATTTATCTTAAGAATACCCACGAGGGTGAGCACCACTTCAACATAGAATTTGAGTCAAATAGTAAGTCGATTGACGGTGTTTACATTAGCGAAGGTCATTGGGAATCGCTTCAAAAAAACCCACAGTATCTTGCCAAGAAAGCAGCAGACAAGATTAGCTACCAATGGGATTGGTTGATAAATAAATTTATTGATGTTGGCGATCCTACGCTCTTGGAAATGACTGATTTTCAGCCCGCGCATGATATCGAACCTGCTGTTAGAGAAATGGTGTCAGTGATCGGTGTAATGGAACCACCCGTGATCGTAAATATAGAGCCAGTGATGATCGAAATTATGGAGCCAATTGGTGATCGAAATTATCGAGCCAGTTAGTGATCGTAAATATGGAGCCAGTCTAGTAGGCTGATTCGACCCCTCCGGTTTGTTCAACGCCATACTTTTCCCTTCAGCGACACGTTGCGGGAGGAGGAGATGGCAAACCGGAGAATCGACATGCACGAGTACAGGGAAGTCATTTACCGACTTCGACAGCAGCAAAGCGAGCGGGCGATTGCCCGCTCGGGGATCATGGGGCGGCACAAGACCAACGAGATTGGCCAGATTGCCAGACTCCGAGGGTGGCTGGATCCAGAAACACCTTTGCCAGAGCTGGCAGCCATCGAGCAGGCCTTGCGTGAGCACCGTGCCCAAGGCAAATTGCGTCCAGTTGGTCGGCAAAGCGGGTTGAGCAGTGCGCATCTGACACTGATTGCCCAATGGTTTGAGCATGGTGTGAATGCGGTAGCGATCCATGCTGCGCTGCAGCGTAATCATGGCGTGCGATGCCACTACTCCTCGGTGCGTCGTGCCGTCAATCAATTGAAGGCTGCGCAACCCCAGGTTCGCCCGACGATGATTCTGGACTTCAAGCTTGGAGAGGCGGCGCAGGTTGACTTTGGAGCCGGTCCTTTCCTGCCAGACCCGACCAGCGGCAAGCCCAAGAGAACCTGGTTCTTTGTGATGACGCTGTGCGCCAGCCGCCACCAGTACGTGGAGTTTGTCTGGGACCAGACCGTGGCCACCTGGCTGCGCTGCCACCAGCGTGCCTTCGAGTTCTTTGGCGCCACCCCGGCGCGGCTGATCATCGACAACCCCAAGTGCGCCATCATCAAGGCGGTGCTGCATGAGACCGAGGTGCAACGTGCCTACGGGGAGCTGGCCCAGGGCTATGGATTTCTGATTGACCCGTGTCCTCCAGCAGATCCGCAGAAGAAGGGACGAGTGGAGTCTGGCGTGAAGTACGTCAAGCGCAACTTTCTGCCCACGCGCCAGTTTCGCCACCTTGCAGATCTGAACGAACAGGTCACCCATTGGGTGCTTCATGTCGCTGGGCAACGCATCCATGGCAGCACCTACGCCAAACCGCTGGAGCAATTTGAGCTGGAGCGCCCCTACCTGAAGCCATTGCCTGAGCGCAGGCCCGATGTCTATTGGTATGCACAAGCAAAGGTTCATCGCGATTGTCATGTTCAGCATGAGCGCTGTCTGTACTCCGTGCCCTATCGCCTGGTGGGGCGCACAGTGCAGCTTCGGCTATGCGCCTCGACCGTGGAGGTCTTTGACGGCCAGGATCTGGTGACCACTCACCCGAGGGGCCAGCGCCCTGGACAGCGTCAAACCATCAACGATCACATGCCCGAGGCCGCAGTCGCCTGGCTCATGCAATCGCCCGCCTGGTGTCGGGAGCAAGCTCAGGCGGTTGGTCCACACTGTCACGCGTTGATCATGAACCTGTTTGGTGATCGCATCTTGCAACGGCTGCGTACCGTGCAGGGGGTGTTGCGACTGAGGCATGAGTTTGGTGACCACTGGCTTGAACTGGCGTGCCAGCGATGCGGCGTTGTGGATTCCATCTCCCCGAAGGTCATGCGTCATGTCATTGAACAGTTACAGGATGAGGCCAAAGCCGGACTGTTGCCTGACACCGGTGCAGAATTTGGTGCCTCCTCAGCCTACCAAGGCAAGGGGCGCTTTGCCCGCGACACTCGCCAGATGATGTTGCAGTAAGAGGAGAGCTGCCATCATGAAACCAACGACTGCCACCCAGCACCACCCAGAAGTCGCCCAACAGCTGCGCCTGCTCCGTCTCTCAGGCGTGACGGACTCGCTCGACATTCGGATTCGGCAAGCCATTGACGAGAAGCTCAGCCATTTGGAGTTCCTGCAGATGCTCTTGGGAGATGAATTGGCTCGCCGCGACCAAACCCGAAGCGCGCTGTTGCTCAAGAAAGCCTCTTTGATCTCCAGCAAAACGATTGAGCAGTTCGACTTTGCCGCTTGTCCGACCCTCAACAGAAGCCTGGTCAGTGACTTGTTGACCTGTCGCTTCATGGGCGAGGCCTGTCCGGTGCTCATCTGTGGTCCGACCGGCACGGGCAAGAGCCATCTGGCTCAAGCCATTGGCCATCAGGCCATTCGTCAGGGCAAGGACGTGCTGTTCATCACCCAGAAGTCACTGCTTGGCTACTTGCACAAAGCCCGGATCACGGGTCAGTACGACCGCAAGTTCGCCAAGCTGGTCAAGGTGAGCCTGCTCATCATTGATGACTATGGCTTGTACCCCATGACATCGCCCCAGGATGAGGACTTCCATGAGCTGGTAGCCCATCGCTATGAGCAGCGATCGACCATCATCACGAGCAACCTGGAGTTTGGTGAGTGGGACCAGGCATTTGCCAGAAACAAGCTGCTGGCCACAGCAACCCTGGATCGTTTGTTACACAACGCTTACCGACTGACCTTGCAGGGCAAGAGCTACCGAAAGCCTCGTGACGTTAAAAAAACAGACGTTGCGCGTGGGTAAAAAACAGGCGATTATTGCGGTACCGGAAGGGGTAAAAAACGATCAAAAAGTGGCTCCATAATTTCGACAACCGGTGGCTCCATTATTTCGATCAATGACAGTCAGCCGTAAAGAACATCACAAATTCACTACCAATATTGACTTGATCGACGTGTTACCCGCAGGCATATATCGCGCAACGATCACAGAGCCCGCACAGAGAAATGTTGTGGCACCTATCAATAACTTTGAGCTATCAATTGAGCCAACTAATGTGGCCAGTGCGCGTGAGATTGTTCAGCCGGATCCAGAGAGCGACCGGCGCTTCAACGCTGTGGCGCAACTCTCGAAGATAAATTTAGGGCTGTACCGCCAATTTTTGCAACCATGGGTACGTCACACATTTACGCCGCAGGCGGCGCAGTGGTTACAGGCCATGCATCCGTTGAAGGTCTCTTACGAATGGTGGTCGGACCACAATCCGTTGGCACCACAAATTGCTGAAGCAGCAATCAAAGTTCGCGAGCAGCGCGTAACGATTGATGAGGACAATCCTTTTCTCCAGATGCAGCGGATTGTGTCGAAAGCCATTACCCAGACGCTCGACCAGTGACGAGATATGCGGGATTCGGGCTATGAGCGGGCTTTTGAATGGATTTACGACTCGCCCTGGATGCGCATTCTCGCTGGACAGACAGGTAGTGATGAGCCAGCCCGCGCGGTGCCTTGCACTTCAGTTGATCACGATACCTTGGTTCAGCAGAAGCTCGCAAAGCTACGTGCCGAGCTCGCCGAAGGCGGCGCGGTCGAGGCAGGCATCCGAGCCCTGATTTATATTCACCGCTTTTGTAGTTCGATCGATGAGCGGCGCGCGAACCTGATGCTCGAACTACATCAGCCAGACTGCCACCGTGGCTTTGACATGGCTTCTTTCCGTCATACGGTGCGCCGCCAAGCCAACATCATGCGGCTTGACGAGGTGGCCGCAATTGTGACCCTTCC
This sequence comes from Zwartia vadi, assembly GCF_030410375.1. Classification (GTDB taxonomy): domain Bacteria; phylum Pseudomonadota; class Gammaproteobacteria; order Burkholderiales; family Burkholderiaceae_B; genus Zwartia; species Zwartia vadi. The sequence goes on along the minus strand of NZ_JAUHHE010000018.1, from coordinate 4,091 downwards.
CCAGTTGCTGGCCCGTGACAATCCAGCCCGCATCCGAGAGATCGCGTACGCTATCGAGCGTACACGCGACTTTGCGCCGCTGTCCGCAGCAGAAGAGTCAGGTCTGTCGCAGATGTTGAAAGTTTTCGAAGTTGCTGCCGATAGCCCCGCTTTGAGGCTACCTTAGAGCTGGTAAGAACTCACCGCGCCTGCCGAGAAGCGTGGAATAAAACTCAGTAGTACCCTGTCACTCGGCTACAACGCGCTCGGCATACCGCTTGCAACAGGAGTGCTGTACCCGTTCACCGGGCTTTTGCTTTCGCCAATATTTTCGGCACTGGCAATGAGTTTGGGGTCAGCGGCAGTGGTCTTCAACACCCTCCGACTACGAAAATCGGTATGAATTGAAAGAGTGTTAATCCTTGCCGACTAACACTCGTTCAATGCGTGGAAATTCCGCCTGTGCAAGCAACAACTGTCGCTGAACGTCTGTGCCGTCAATCGGATCATTGCCAGCGTACAGCTGGTTTGCACTTGACGGGTCGATCGGTTCATTGTTCAGCCGAACCTCGTAGTGTAAATGGTTGCCAGTGGCTGTTCCGGTCGCACCCACATAGCCGACCGTCTCTCCCTGAGGAACCACCGATCCCTTCTTCAGATTTCGGGCGAATCGACTCTGATGCGCGTAAAGTGTTGAGAAACCCGCCGAGTGCTCAATAATGACGACTTTTCCGTAGCCGTTCTTGCGACCAACAAACGCTACAGTGCCGTCAGCGGTCGCTCTGATCGGTGTTCCTTTGGGGGCCGAATAATCGATGCCATCGTGGTGCTTCTGTTTACTTTGAACGGGATGAAAGCGCAACCCAAAGGGAGAACTGACCTTGGCCTTCGCCGCACTAATTGGCTCAGAGAAAAACGCTTCACGCAACTTCTCTAGTCTGGGCGTTTTGGCAATCGTGCCTGATACAGCGGGAAGCTTAAACTGTTCAGCAATAATGGAGAAACTCGATGCCTCTGCCTTTACGTTGAAGACGGCAAGTGAAACCATCGAAAAGGCGATCATGCCGACAATTCGAAACGAGTTTTTCAGTTTATACCCAGGAATAAAGGATGCAATTTTACGCTGCGGCATAATTCAAATGTTTCTCTTAAAGATACTTTTTTGCCCGCGGCTCCTATACCGCAAGCTGGCGAAGGGAGAGAACGGTCAGCCTTTTTCTACTGAAAAAACGACATCCGCCACAGACCCCGTATCGGGCGACACCTAATCTCTGGAGAAAGGCTTGCCGGCGAAGTCAACCGTAACAAGGTTTCCATCAAGCTCGCCCATCCCTGGCGCATTCAAAGGCATGCCCGGTGCCGAAACACCTCTCACTGATGAGTCTGCCAACAGCTTGTTCACCGCGCTCGCCGGCACATGACCCTCGATAATCTGACCTGTACCCTCGACTACGGCGGTGTGGCATGAACTTAGCGTCATGGGTACGCCCAGCTTCTGCTTGATTGAAACCATACTACCCGTCTTGATGGCGTTGACTTCAAAGCCGGCATCACGCATATGATCGACCCAGCCGGAGCAGCACCCACAATTCGGATCCTGGTAAACGGTGATAGCATTCCCAGCTGCGTGGGAAAACGAAGTTGTGGTCATGAGGGCGACCGCGGCGAACAAAACTCGCATAAAAAAACTCCATATAAAACTAGCGTCGGACGCAGGGCGACGGCCGCTAGCGCTATTGGCGCCGCTGCGATTAAACGAACTGCTTTCACCAGCTACCACCCATACAGATTAATGGAAACCAACTAATGTGATCTGCACCTGCTGTCAGTCGCGTTACCTAGAGATTACATTTTTGTCATGTTTCTGCAGCTGCCTTCGATGAAAAAATTTCTCTGAGAGACCAAGGGGTGATTTATCCTCTTAATTGGGCCGCAGCAAAGGTGGTTTCGAAGAGCATCGAACAACGCACAACAGAAACAGAGAAAGGCGCTTCCCGGGCGGCTACCGCAGTTCCGCAGTAGCCGCCCGGTAGACTGTGCCCTACGGGAGGGCACGATAAGTGATGCCATTTGGAGCGGAACCGACCTTATAAGTCCCGACTACGGCCTGTGTAGCTGTGTCGATGGCGCTCACGGTATCGGCCTTATTGTTCGTAATGAACACCCACTTGCCATCATCACTTGCCACCACCCCGTGCGCCCCCATGCCCGTCGTTACAGTATCCACAACGCGCTGTGTCCCAATGTCGATTACAGACACCGTATTATCGGGATCGCTATCACTGCCTTGGTTGGCCACGTACATTTTTCTGCCGTCTGGCGTGGAAAAAAGCTGAATCGGGTTGCGCCCCACTTGGATCTTACCGGTGACTTCCCGAGTACCCGTATCGATGACGGCAACACTATTCTCATCGCGCAGTGACACATAAACCTGTGCCCCATTCGGCGTAAATGCGACCTGAACCGGCGCTTTCCCTACAGGGATGCGTGCAGACTCTTTCAGATTCTCCGCGTCGATTACCGACACGCTATTGTCAGTAACGTTCGCTACGTATAGCTCACGCCCATCCGGGCTGAGACGCAACCCATGGGGGTAACTGCCGGTAGGAATTTCGGCGACAACGGCTTTCCGGCTGATGTCGACTACCGTTACCTGGTTCGCATCAGCATTGGTTATAAAGGCAAGATCACCACCCTTGCTAGTGACGACGTGGGCAGGATGGTCGCCTGAAGGCAGCGTCGCGATGAGTTCGCCTGGCTTGCTTGCATCCAGGAGCACCAGCGCCGCTTGGGCACCGTGGCCGTGCGTAGCTGCTGCGGGTGTTGACTGGCTCTCTACACCACCATGGCCTCCATGCCCCTCCGAAGGTGCGCCAACGGCCAGGAGAAATTTGCCATCAAGTGATATTTGGACGTTATGAGGGACGACGGGTATATCAACCGTACGGACTTCGCCTGAGCTTAGTGTGATCGCGCTGATGGAGCCATCGCCCTCGTTAGCGCTATAGACGACTCCGTGGGCTGGCGAGGCAGCATTCGCCACTCCTATGGTGGCAGCGAGTATAGCTGTAATCAAGCTAATATGGAACTTCTGCATTTCAAACTCCAGAACGGAAACAGCCAGGTGTTGGTGAGAGGACAGCCAACTGCAAGTGGGACTCTGTTGAACAACCGTAGACAAACCGATCCGCTCAACGTCGTTCATCGACAATGTTGCTCGTTTCGGACAGCGGCACCGCTGGTGCCTCACGCTGCGTGGTCTCTTGTTCTTTGTGGCAAGAGTGCATGCCTTTCATCATGAAGAACATCATCAGGGGGCAAATCAGAAAGAACAATGCTGGTGCCAAGGCTGTGATCAATTCACGGGCGGCGGGAAAGGTGGCGTAGGCAACGGCAATCACAGCGGCCAGGCCGGCCCCCGCTTTTAGCATCATCTTGATATCGCATTTCATGGTGTATTTCCTTGTGTGAGTTGCGGTGATCGCTAAGCTGCATGGTCAGCGTGACGCGACCATAAGAAGCAATGTAACTGGGCAACGCTGTGAAAACCGTTGCGATTCGATTACATATTTGTCACCCACACCGGAGCTGCACGAAACACAGCAACTTTTAAGGCCCAGCACCTCACAACACATATCTTTGCCGCCGTTCTGCCACAAACCAACACAAAGCACCTAAAGCACCATTACAAAAATGTAATCATTTCGTCATGATCCTGTTCGGAGGCGTATCCTAGACTGCGATGTACTGGCCAGCCTTAGCCAAGTTCACTGCATTACCGGCTATGAACCTTCCACGCAGCCTGAACCCGGCAGTAACTGTCGAGCATTATTTTTGCCGCAACATCGCAGACTCATGAACACGCATGCTGCTGGCTTACGCGCCGATGGAAACGTTTATCGCTACCACTAAGCGATGAAGTCCGTAGCAGTATTTTTTAAGCGCCACAACCAGGAACCTGAGGAATGCAGCCATGAAACTGCTTCGTAAGCGTCTGCCGAACACATATTGCCAGAGCACTTGTTTTGATGATTGATTAGGGCATGGTAACTGTTGGCTGCCAGCGATGTGGCAACAACTCTTGAATCTGGCTGGCTTTCTGGGTCGGCAGT
>NZ_JAUHHE010000017.1 GCF_030410375.1 Zwartia vadi | reverse complement strand
ACTCTTCAGTTTAATCTCTGTATAAATCGTATTTCCATGACCTGTGTAAACACAGGCCGGTTATACGTCGCTGCTCAAAGGAAGTGAGGTTATTTACATCAAGCTTTTACACTTAACATTCATTTCCTAACTTCTTTGTGAGCACTTGATTTCGTTTGCAATCACTGAACCTGTTACAGCCCAGCAACCTGCGACACTCATTCCAAGCGCCCACACTTATCGGTTGTCAAATTTTTAAAGAACAAGGTACTGCTGAATTCTATAAACCTAGCTTTTTATTGCTAGCAATGCTTTTTGGCTTTGATTATGTGCCTGAAGCAGAGAAACGAGATTATGAAGGAGTTTTTTATCCATGTCAAACCTGTTTTAATCAATTTGCAAAAAACTTTGAAAATAATTTTGCAATCAACCTAAACGGCCCGACTCAGTCAAAATAACTCGAACTGACTCATCGTTTGAGTAGAACTTTAGTTAAGTACCGCTTTGATTAAAGCATTTGGTATTTAACCCCTGAACATGATTCATCTTATGAAGATGTTTCATGCCAAGCCCGCTACTATAGCACAACCAATTATACGCATTTCGAGATTTAGCCAACATGAATGAAGATATTCTGATTAACGTCACGCCTTTTGAAACACGTGTGGCTCTGGTCGCTCGCGGGGCTGTACAGGAGCTCCATATGGAGCGCAGTACTCAGCGCGGCCAGGTCGGAAATATTTATCTCGGCAAGGTTGTGAGAGTACTGCCTGGCATGCAAAGCGCTTTCGTGGAAATCGGCCTTGAACGCGCAGCCTTCATACACATCGCAGACCTCAGGGAAAATCGATCCGAACGCGCGTTGGCGACAACGCCCACCCCTATTGAAAAGCTCATTTTCGAGGGTCAAAGCTTAATGGTTCAGGTCATTAAGGATCCACTTGGTACAAAAGGGGCTCGACTGTCTACTCAAATCAGTATCGCAGGCAGAATGCTTGTGTACCTACCACATGAGCCACACATCGGCATTTCACAGAAAATCGGTTCAGAAGCGGATCGACAAGCCCTTCGCGAACGCCTCCAAGCCCTCGTTTCCCCGGATGAAAAGGGTGGATTTATTGTGCGCACACAGGCTGAGGGTGCGACGGATCAAGAACTCGAAGCCGACCTCGCCTACCTCAAAACTCTTTGGGGGAATGTACAGAAAGGCGCAAGAACCTTGCCCGCGACGAGTCTGCTTCACCAAGACCTGACTTTGGCCCAACGTGTTCTACGAGACATGGTGACCCCGGACACAAATCAAATATTGATTGACTCGCGCACCGTCTGCACGGAACTCAAAGCCTGGGCAGATATTTACACACCTTCAGTTTCTGAACGGATCAAGCATTACAGCGGAGAGCGCACGTTGTTTGACACGGCAAATATCGAGGAGGAGATTGTCCGTGCGCTTTCCAGACGCGTGGACCTGAAGTCCGGTGGGTACTTGATCATCGATCAGACCGAAGCGCTCACCACGGTGGACGTTAATACAGGTGGATTTGTCGGTGGACGCAACTTTGACGATACGATTTTCAAAACCAATCTCGAGGCCGCACAAGCAATCGCCCGTCAACTGAGGCTGCGCAATCTTGGTGGCATCATTATTCTCGACTTTATCGATATGGAAGATGTCGCGCATCGCGATGCGGTCTTGGTCGAGCTCAACAAGGCGCTGTCATTTGATCGGACTCGCATGACAGTCAACGGATTTACTCAATTAGGGCTTGTGGAAATGACTCGCAAGCGCACCCGAGATTCACTCGCCCATCAGCTCTGTGAACCTTGTCCCACCTGCCAGAGCCGAGGCAATGTCAGGACGAGCAAGAGTATCTGTTATGAAATTTTGCGTGAAATTTTGCGCGAAGCAAAACAATTCAATCCTCGCGAATTCAGGATTCTCGCCTCGCAAGGGGTGATCGATCTGTTTCTTGAAGAAGAAAGTCAGCATCTCGCCATGCTGGGTGACTTTATAGGAAAGAAAATATCCCTCGAGGTTGCGAGTGACTACACGCAAGAACAATACGATATTGTTCTGACCTGAGCGGCATCGCGCAGATTTAACCTGACCTAGTAATCAAATCTTGTCAATACAGGATCATATGGATATGACAAGTCGTCCATCGCGCTCTGTTGAACGCTACACTCAAAAAAGTTGTTCATCAGAATAGTTCAAGAAGAAGCTTGCTTTGGTGTCTTTACTTACACCAAAAGCATAGATACCAGACAAATCCAGAGGAGAAAGATATGGTGAAGTTTTCAGCATCACGTGTGGTCCGCTCGCTCGGACTCGCGACCCTGGCTCTTTCGGGAGCGTTGAGTTTTTCGGCCGCGCACGCGCAAGCAAACTATCCTAATAAACCGATCAAGTTTGTCGTGCCCTACTCTGCAGGCACCACAACCGATGTGATTGCGCGTGTTTACGCTGACAAGCTGGGCAAATTGCTCGGACAAAATATTATTGTGGAAAACAAAGCCGGTGCGGGAGGCAATATCTCGGCCGAGTCCGTCGCGCGCTCGGCGCCTGATGGCTACACGCTGACATTCTCGACCAGCGCGACGCATGCGACGAACCCTGAGCTCTACAAAAAAGTAAATTTTGATCCGATCAAAGATTTCACGCATATCGCGCTGATGGTTTCAGCGCCTAATATGCTGGCAATCAATCCAAAAATTCCAGCCAACAACATGGCGGAACTGATTGCCTATGCGAAAAAGAACCCTGGGAAGCTGACTTATATCTCCGCTGGTTCAGGCACCTCCCCCCACATGGCCGGCGAATTACTCAAGACCATGGCGGGCATCGATATTCAGCACGTGCCTTACAAAAATATCAACCAGGGCTTTACTGACTTGTTTGCCGGCACGGTGTCCATGACGTTCTACCACGTGCCCGTCATCTATCCTCACGTCAAAGAGGGACGACTCAGAGCACTTGGGGTCGCTACAAGTGAACGGAGTCCCATCGCACCTGAAGTGCCCCCTATTGGCGATACCGTTAAAGGCTACGACCTTCGCCCTTGGTGGGGTCTGGCGGGTCCTGCAGGCATGCCAAAGGACATAGTCGAGAAACTCCACGCAGCCACGACCCAAGTACTGGCAGATCCAGAAGTTCAGGAGCGCTTCAAAAACATGGGTCTCATCATCACTCCGATGACGACCCAACAGTTCAATGATTTCACCGTTGCAGAGCTCGCTAAGTGGACCAAGATTGTGAAAGATTCCGGCGCAAGTGCCAATTAAAAAGTCAATATTCATGAAAGAAGCATCCAAAGAACTCCTGCTCCCCACTACAGTCGTGGGCAGCTACCCACAGCCTGACTGGCTGGTTGATCGGGAGCAGTTGTCCAAGGGCGTTCCACGCACGCGTCAGCAAGAAATCTGGCGCGTACCGGGTGAGTGGTTGGAACAGGCGCAAGATGATGCGACTGTCCTGGCTATCCGCGACATGGAGCGCGCAGGAATCGATATCATCACAGACGGTGAGATCAGAAGAGAAAGCTACTCGAATCGTTTTGCGATGGAGTTAGAGGGAGTGAATGGTGATTCTCCTGCCATCATCATTTCAAAAACAGGACTCAAAACGCCTGTCCCGCGCGTGGTCAGTAAAATTGTCCGCACCCATCCCGTTGAAATTCGGGACCTTCAGTTCCTGAAGGCTCACACCGATCGTCTCGCTAAAATCACCCTGCCCGGTCCTTTCACAATGGGACAACAAGCCAAGAATGAGTTCTATGCCGATGACGAAGAAATGGTCATGGACTTTGCCGCTGCGGTGAACGCAGAGGCGCTCGATCTTCAGGCCGCGGGTGCGGATTTTATTCAGCTCGACGAACCTTGGTTACGCCATGATCCCGAGGCAGCCAAACGTTATGCAGTCAAAGCCATCAATCGCGCCTTGCAAGGCATCACGGTGCCGACGATTGTCCATCTCTGTTTTGGCTATGCAGCGGTTGTCAAAGGACAAAAACCGACGGGCTATTCATTTCTGCCGGGGCTGAGCGATTCCATCGCAAAGCAAATCTCAATCGAGGCTGCACAACCGCGTTTGGACTTGGGTGTTTTAAGTGACTTGGCAGGAAAAAAAATCATGCTGGGCGTACTCGATCTTGGGACGCATGACATTGAAACAGCCCAACAGGTCGCGGATCGCATCCGTGCAGGACTCAAATATGTCCCGGTCGAAAACATGATTCCGGCACCAGACTGTGGCATGAAGTATCTGCCAAGAAATGTCGCCTTTGGCAAGCTGCGTGCACTTGCCGAAGGCGCAAAAATTGTGCGTCAAACGCTTGGGTAATTAACCAAGTTCAGGATGAGTCTTGTGCCAAGGGGTGGCCTGTTCAAAGGCCGCTCCTGTGCGCAACACAGTCACTTCATCATAATGTTTGCCAATGATCTGCATGGACAAGGGCAAGCCGGTACTAGACAGACCGTTCATCAAGGCTAAAGCAGGATGGCCGGTCAGATTAAACGGAACACGTGCCTGTCTGGTGTAGGTCCTTACGATTTCTTTTTCATCCTCGATTCGACATGGTGGATCAAACGAATTGACGGCCAATAAAACATCGACCTCATCAAAAGCTTGATTCACTGAATCACTTAAAGCTCCGCGCCATTGCATCGCCTGCACATAGTCTCCGGCGCTAAGGAAAGCACCGCAAATTAATTTGCGTCGAGACATTTGCGCAAAGTCCTCGGGTCGCTCGCGCAAATGACGCGCATGAACAGCCCAACCCTCAGACATCAGAATAATTTTCTGCGCAGCGCTAAAGGTTTGAAGTGATGGCAGCGTGATGTCTTTGACTGTGGCACCCAAAGAACGAAACACCTCGCAAGCATCGTTTAACGCACGCGTCATTTCAGGATCGGCCAGCTCATCTTTTTCATGAAAATGTCGAATAAATCCGATTCGCAAACCCTTGACGCCCAGCTGCAGATCCCTCGTATAGGAAACAGGTTTTGCAGCTGAGGATATGGTGGAAGTTGTTGCCAGTACGTCCAACAAAAGCGCAACGTCTTCAACGGTTCGTGCCATGGGTCCCACATGATCCAGAGACATCGAGAGAGGGTAAACCCCTTTTCTAGAAACCAAATCATATGTCGGCTTCAGGCCCGCCAAGCCACAGGCGGCTGAAGGGTTACGGACCGAACCACCCGTATCGGTTCCGAGCGTAAGCGGGACAAAACCCGCAGCAAGCGCAGTTCCTGAACCGGATGAGGAGCCGCCAGGATGATGCTCGACATTCCATGGGTTGCGTGCGGGTGGGAAAGGCAGATCAAAAGAAGGACCGCCGATGGCGAACTCATGCAGCGCGAGCTTGCCAAGCAGTATTGCTCCAGCCGCTCGCAAGGCCTGGATGACAGAAGCATCCTCCTTTGCCACGTGATCCATCATCACTTTGGAATGGCATGAGGTACGCTGGCCTGCAATATCAATGATGTCTTTAATTCCAACAGGAACTCCATGCAAGGGTCCGAGAGTCCTGCCCGCTCTGATCTCTCGCTCGGCCTCTTTTGCAGCAAGACGCGCAGCATCCCGGTCAAGATGAATAAAGGCACGATATTTAGGCTCATATTGATCAATATGCGCCAGCAACGTATCAATCACAGTAACAGGTGAAAGGGTACCCGCTGCATACCCTCGACTCATTTCCGCGGCAGTCATCCAGTGCATCATGATTTCACCTGCATCACAGGACATAATTCGACGGTATTGTCTGGAGGGGATTTAAATGAAGCACGAATGTTCAAGGCTACGCGCGCAGCGGTCTCGACATCATCTGGAAAACGCGCAAGTGTTTGCTCAAGCCCGGCAAGTCTGGCCAGGGTCTGAATGTCCGCACGCTCTGTGTTTGATTGACTACTCATGGTTTTGTCCCGTATTGGTTGAATTTTTATTGTCAAATTTTTCGATCAAATTTACTTCAAACTGAATTTCTTGTTTCGGATAAATGCACCAAAATCGGCACGCTCCGGAACCGAGTAATGACGGGCCTTGTCTTCAGACCAGCCATTAAAATCCGCATCCGGATATAGATTCGCGTAGCGCTGTCGTCTGAGCGGAAATAGCGCATGACGCCGCTGATCATAGGCATCGATTTGCTCTTTCAGTCCCGCTTCATCAAATCGATTTCGATGCGTGGTCACAGACAAGGGCAGTCGAGGCATGATTCGGCCCTGCTCTTGAGGATACCCCACGCACAAACCCGCCACAGGAAACACCGCATCAGGTAGTCCAAGCAGCTCACTTGTTTTTTCAGGATGGTTGCGAATAGCGCTCACGGGAACGGTTACCAAACCAACCGCCTCGGCCGCTCGAATGAATTGGGCGAGAACGATTCCTGCATCAACGGCGGCGTTCATGAAGTGGTCAAGGTGTTCATTGACGAAAGGTTTCCCTCGCCACTGTCCAATTTGCCTGACGCGACGATTGTTTCCACAAAACACTAAAAACACTGGCGCGTCATTGATCCACGGCATATCGGGTATGTCATCCGCTACAGCTTTGATCAAAGCACGGTCAGCAACATGGACAATGTCGGCTTGCTGCAAATCGGACTTGGAAGGTGCGGAAAGCGCGCACGCAAACAAAACATCCAGCAAATCCTGCGAGACCTCCCGCTGAGTCCACTTGCGGTGCGAACTGTGGGCAAGCATTCTCAGAAGCTCATCGCCACCCGGTAAATCATCAGGAATTTTATCCGGCCAGCGGGTGGTCTCCCCGAATCGCTTGAGCGCCGCTTCGGCAAGTTGTTGGGATAACGTGCGGGAGCTCTGCGACATAGATAGCCTTTTTACTCTTCTCGAAACTGCATCTGGTACAGGGCGGCATAAGCACCTGCGCGCGCCAACAGTTCGACGTGCGACCCTTGTTCGACTACTTTACCGTGATCCATCACTACGATCTTGTCAGCATTTTGAACGGTCGACAGACGATGGGCAATCACCAGTGTGGTTCTGCCCTTCATTAAGGTCTCAAGAGAGGCCTGGACTTGGCGTTCAGACTCATTGTCCAGGGCCGAAGTCGCTTCGTCAAGAATCAGGATCGGCGCATTTTTAATCAAAGCGCGGGCGATCGCCAAACGTTGCCGCTGTCCGCCAGACAGCCGGGTGGCATTCTCTCCGACAGGCGTCTGCAACCCTAAAGGTAATGACTCAACAAACTCGAGCAGGTTCGCTGCGGCAAGGGCGGCCCGCACCTCCGCTTCAGACGCATCGTGAAGCGCACCGTACCCAACGTTGACCGCAATCGTATCGTCAAACAATACGACATCCTGACTCACCAGCGACAATTGTTCGCGCAAAGACCTCAGATTCAAAGTCGAGATATCACGACCATCAATCAAGACCTCTCCACTGGAGGGTGAAACAAATCTTGGCAGCATGTTAACCAACGTAGTCTTGCCGCTGCCCGAGCGCCCAACCAAGGCAACAGTTTGTCCAGGCTCTGCAGTAATCGTGACATCCGACAGGGTATCCGTTTGTGCATCGGCAAACCGGTGGGATACGTGACGAAATTCAACTTTACCCTTTGCTCTCGCATCAAAATGCCCCGTACCTGTCTCCGGTTCAGAAGGCTGGTCAACCAATGTGAAGACGCTTTCGGCTGCAACAAGCATTTTTTGCATCCGTCCGGCCACCTTGGTCAAGCGCTTGATGGGATCAAAGATCTGAGCGAGGGCGGCCATGAAGGCCGCGAAACTGCCCACGGTCAGGGTGCCTGAATTGGCCTGATTCAACGCCACCGCGATCACGGCAGCGACTGCGATGGCAGTAATCACCTGTGTGATGGGCGTCATCGCGGCATCTGAAGTCGCCGCGCGCATATCAAAACGTCTCAAGCGACCACTCACATAGGAAAAACGGCTGCGCTCAAAGGCGTAACCATCGAACAGTTTGACGACACGCTGCCCATCAATCCCCTCGCTCACCACACGGGTCAGCTCGGCATTCATATTGACGGTATCTTGATTGATCCGTCGCATGCGGGCAATAAAAGAGCGTGAAATCAACACTGAAATTGGCATCGTGACCAAAATAATCAGCGTCAGCTCCCAGGACATGTAAAGGAGCACGGCAATCATTGCCAACACGACTAGTGTTTCCCGCACAATGACCGTCAAGACCTCTGTGGCATAGCTCGTGACATTACCGGCATCAACAGTGAAGCGGTTTAATAAGCGACCCGTGTCGCCTTTTTTAAAATCACTGTCGGGCATAGTCAACAGCTTTTCGAACATGTCTCGCCTGACACCCAGCAAGACATTATTCGCGACCCAGGCAAGCAAATAATCGCTAAAAAAATTACAGAGTCCGCGCAAGAAGATCAGCGCGATGATTGCTAAGGGTACTTGCCAGACATATTCAGGTTTAGCTCCCGAAAAACCTTCATCCAGCAACGGTTTCATGGCGACGGCAAGCGTTGGCTGGGTAGCGGCCGCCCCCGCCATAAACAGAACCGCGAGTGCCAAGCCTTTCCAGTAGGTACCGACACGACTATATATACGCGTCCATAGATTTTTTCTTAGCGCTTGAGAAGAGTCAGCTGCTGTGGTGACGGGTGAAGTCAAAATGTGGCTCTAAAATCGAATAATTAGATGATTTTACTCGCCTGAGCGAACCGAAGTAAGCATCAGACCTGTCTCAACCTCTCGCCACTACGATGAAAATGAATGCGCAAGACGTAACAAACCGCCCTGCCCCTATATTTATTCGGCTCCCGAACTGGATTGGGGATGTGTGTATGTGCCTGCCCGCGCTGGAATTACTCAGTCAATCAGGTTATTCCTATGTGATTTGCGCAAAAGGCTGGGCGCGATCCTTGTTGACAGGGATTAAGGTCGAAGGATTTATCGAAATGACCGATTCGATCAAAAATAATGTCCGTGCATTGCGCCAATGGCGAAAGCAGCATCCTGCACATCAGGTGGGCTTACTGATGCCAGATTCACTGTCGAGCGCACTGACTTTTCGGCTGGCGGGCATCCAAAGCGCAGGCTGGCGCGATGATGGACGATCCTTTCTCCTCAAATGGGCGTTTAACAAGCCTGCCGAACCCTTGCATGCCGTTCAAGCTTGGTACGCGCTCACACAACGCGCGCTAAAAAGCTGGGGGAAAGATACAGAAGACGCCTGTCTCGCACATACTCTGTCGCTTCCCATTACCAATGAGCACAAACAGGCCGCTGCAGCTGCCTTGCGTGAAGCCGGATTCAAAGCTGGGGACTTTGTTCTGATAGCTCCCACTGCGACCGGTCAGCACCGCGGTCAAAAAAAAGTCTGGCCGCACTTTGATGCCCTTGCACGCGTCTTGCAAAATAATCGTGTCAAAGTCGCCATGTGCCCACCCCAGTCAGAACAAGTGGCTGCCAACCGCGCAGCGCCGACTGTGGATTTGATCCGCCCCCTCGATCTCGGTGCATTCTGCGCGCTGACGCGCATGGCAAAACTTGTCATTTGTAACGACTCGGGCGTGGCGCACTTATGCGCTGCAGCCGGTGCGAAACAAGTCACGCTTTTTGGTGTCACGGATGCTTCCCGCACAGGTCCCTGGAGTCAAAACAGTTGCAATATGGGAATAAACGGACAATGGCCGACTGCCGGAGAGGTTGTCACACGGGTGCAGCAATTGTTAATGTCTAATGCTTAGAGTCTAATAACAAGTATGTGAAGCTTACAGGCCAAATATAAACATTGCTTTCCTCCATCCCTTTTTCCAATCTTCTGCTTTACCCACCCGGGCTGTGCCTCGTCTTGTTGGCACTGGCCCTAGTCATGGTTTCTCTTAGACTAAGGGTCACAGCGATTGTCTTGACGATCTTTGGATTGGGCTGGGTGTTTGCTTGGTCACTTCCTGCCACCTCCCTCTACTTGGGGGGACTACTCGAGTCCAAATACGCTTATAAACAAGCAAAAGAATTGCCCCGCGCAGATGTCATCATTGTGTTTGGAGGCAATACCCAGGCCAACCGGGCTAATTGGTTTGAACCATATAACCGGTCGACCGCCGTCGATCGCATTGATCGGGCTGAAGCTCTTTACTTGGCAGGACGTGCGCCGCGCATTCTACTTTCCGGGAGTGCTCTTGAGGGTAAAGTCAGTGAAGCACAGATCATGGCACGCCTGTTACGTCAGCGGGGCATACCAGACTCGGCGCTCATTTTGGAAAACGAAAGTCGCAACACCTATGAAAATGCTCGTTTTAGCGACATCATGATGCGCAGCCAAAAACTCAAAAGTGCGCTGCTTGTGACTTCGGCTCTTCATATGCCACGGGCACTAGGCAGTCTGGAAAAACGCGGCATCCAAGTTACTGCGGCAGGTGGTGCGCCTCAGATTGTGTTGCCTACTAAGGATGCGCCTGATCTCTGGTGGCCGCACACAAGAAGTTTGAGTGCCAGCCGCACCATCATCAAAGAGTATTTAGGTCTATTCGGTTATTGGGTACGCGGCTGGCTGTGAAGAAGCTCTCGCTCGGCACGCACCGTGTGATAAAGGTGTTCATAATTTTTGGCCACAGCGTCCCAGGAAAATCGCTCAACCACGCGCTGACTCTGGCGCACAATCTCATCGCGCAGACGCTCACCCGGAGCAAGAGCAAGAATAGCCTGCGCCAAAGACTGAACATCCTTGGGATCATCAAGAATCCACGCATCGTACTGATGCTGTAAAAAATCCGCAAAACCGCAATACTGCTTTGCGCTGAGCACAACCGGTATTCCGTGTGCCATGGCCTCCAGGGGAGCCATACCAAAGCTGTCGCGCAGCGTTGGATGAACATAAATATCCGCACTCAAAAAATAGGGGGATACTTCCGCGACAGGGTCCACCAAGCTCACTCGCTCGACAAGCTCAGGATGACGAGCGGATAGATAAGCGCGGGCCTCTGCGTCGGCCCCGACAACAAGAAGCTTGAAGTGATGCGGCAGTCTGATAAAGGATTCAAGGGTCGAGGCCAAACCTTTTCTCATTGGATTCCGGGCAACAAGTAAACAGACCACATCCCGTTCTCCCCAACAGAATTTTTCTCGCATCTGCCCACGCACGCATTGATCCATTGGCACAGTATTTGCACCAGGTGGAATCATTTCAACTTTTTTTAATGCAGGATAGGCCTGATACAGCTGAGCCTCCACGCTTGGGGAGACCGCGACAACACGCCTGCCAGAACCGGAGCGACCAGAGCGAACGGATTGAGCCTCCAGCCACAAGTAAGCAAGATTGCGGGGTTGCAAACAGCCCAGCAGACCTCGCCAGCGGGGCTGAAGGCAAAAACGTCTAAACTTTACTGGTACGACATGCACGACATGAATGTCACCCGCAGGTCCCATCGCATGGGTATGCACGACGTCAAAGCCTATGTCTGTTCTAGACTGACTTTTAGGATAAGAAAATTTACGCGCCCAGTAGGCAAAGTGCAAAGCACGTATCCAACCAGGCCAGCCATTCAAACGCGGCACGAGCATTTCCTTGATCGACAGGGAGTGATCAAACTCCCTCGCAATGACGGTAACGTCGTGATTCAGTGAAATTTTTTCAAACAATTGAACGGCGTAAGCCTCCGCTCCACCAAATTTGCGACCAAAGCGCTCAGTGATCAGCGCAATGCGCAAACGCTCAGCCACGGCGACGGTCCTCGTGGCCAGTCAAACATTTTTGAAAAAATCTCAGCAAATGGGTACTGCGCCAAATTCCCACCCGCGGAAGCAAAAAGGGACCGTCTTGGGGTCCAGCCAACCCTCTTTTTGTCGTGGTGGCATTTTGGTACCCCGCCTCTGCAGCCATCGCGGCATGCTCTGGCTTGAAATGACCATATGGATAGCAAAAAGCCGTAACGTCCTGAGCAACAGTCTCGGAAAGAATTTGGCGAGACTGAAAAATCTGTTGCCGCGCGACTTCGGAATTGAGTTCAGGCAAATGAACGTGATCCAGTGTGTGAGACCCGACCTCTTGACCAGCCTGTACCCAGGCTCTTGCTTCGTCTTTGCTCATCAAAGGCGAGAAAGGGACATTGTTATGCGCATCCCAAATATTTCCGCCATCGAACTGATTCGCAACAAGATAATTTGTCGAGGTAAAGCCCAGCTCAGATAAAACGGGCAAAGCATTCACAAAAACGTTACGAAATCCATCATCAAAGGTCACGCCAAACACCTTGCCGGTTCGTTCCCCCTTTAGATATGGCATAAGGTCACGCATACTCAACCCGCGATATCCGAGTCTGTGCATCCAGCGCATTTGTCTGGCAAAACTTTTAGGATGAACCGTCAGACCTCGAAATTGGGTGCCGCGAGGTGCCGGTATATCTATTTGGTGGTACATCAGAATCGGAATGGAATTGCTCATCGCCTCAAATACCCCTGCAATGCTGATATACACGCAATGTCTGCGCAGAAAAATCTGAAAGATTGAACCATTGCTCGGCGTGGGCTCTTGCCGCCGCGCCCAACTGCTTCAATAGCGTTGGCTGATCGACAATTTTACGCAGTACCTGCGCAATACCCGTGACATCCCGCACCTCAACAATCCAGCCGTGCTGACCCTCTATCAAATTTTCAGGTAGCCCGCCGACTCTGGTCACAAGCACAGGCAAGCCAAGCGCCATCAACTCTCTACAAGCAAAGGATAGAGCCTCTTGGTAGGACAGAACAAATCCAACATCGCATGCTGCAAGCAACGGTCGAATATCGTCAATCAGCCCTGGGAAACTGATCTGCGAGGCCATCCCCAATTTGATGACTTCATCCATCAACTGTGGCTTGGGTGGATCGCCTGCAACAACAATATGAAAACGAGAGCGTAGATCAGTGGGCAAGCTTGCCAACGCGCTCACCAAGTCCAACCAACCTTTTTCTAGATCAGTCCCGCCAGCACTGCCAAGCACGATTTTATCCCGCACAGTCTCGTCAAAATATTTTTCCCGTAGAGAAAGTTTTTCATTGACTGAGACCGGGACAAAATAATTCGTATCAATCCCGTGACGAATCGTCGTCACCTCACAATCCCGATACACAGAGGCGCAAACATGTTTGCGCACATAGTCGCTGACAGCGATCACATGATCGGTTGCAAGCTTTGCGCGCAACCGGTGACCGAAACTCTTTAAAGGGTGATCATTATGTTTGGTAAACACCACACTTGGCCGTGCAGTGCCCAACCCAAGTAAAGCCAGCATGACCTGCTTATGGTCAGCCGAACCATTGACATGGACAATATCGAAGTGCTCTGTCTGCAGCAATGCCCGGAGTCGGGTGCGCGCACCAAACCATGAAGATGGTCGGGTTGTGAAGGACATCGCAACAACCCTTACCCCAGGCACTTCACTCGCCAATCTGAAAAGCCTGCTGGTCTCCGGGCAGGCGACTGTCAAACTGTGATCACGAGACAAACCGCGTAGCAAGTTGACGATATACGTCACATGCCCGCCGCCGTTACCACCATGAAAATTGGTATAAAGAATCTTCATTCGGATTTGTCCGTTGCCCGCCTTTTGGAACGGTTCAACATCATCAGTTTCGAATAACGAAAAAAACTACCTGCTGAAGCAGTCACGGCTAAAACAAAACCGTAACGACCATCCAGGAAGCCCTTTCGCAGGATGTAAATGCGCACGAACGTCCAGAGACTATGGCCAATCATGCTCGCAACACCTGCCCGCTTTCCGCGCATGAACATCATTTGCGCCGCATCGCTGGAATAGCGATTCATTTTTTGAATTAAAGCATCCAGCGTTTCATACGGATAGTGCAATAAACACGCTTGCATTTTGGCAGTCGGGCCCTTGATCTCGACACGCTCATGCACCAGCGCATCGGTAAAAGATCCCGCCTCTTTGCGAAAGAGTCGCAAGACGTGATCAGGCCACCAGCCACTATGACGGATAGGTTGACCGCACAACTCCGAGAGCCTAGGTATGAAATATCCATCGCAAGAGGGGTGGCCCAGTGTGTCAATGATCTCATGTTTAAGTGCTTCGGATACGCGCTCATCCGCATCGATCGATAAAATCCAGGATTGAGTGGTCAACGCAAGCGCGCGATTTTTTTGTGGTCCAAAACCCGGCCAGTCGTCTGTATGGTGAACCTGGGCGCCACATCCTCTCGCGATCTCTGCCGTTCCATCCGTACTACCTGAATCCAAAACAATCACTTCTTGGGCGAAACTCACCGAACTCAAGCAGTCAGCAATGTGACGCGCTTCATTTTTCGTAATGATGATGACCGAAACGGGCAGTTTCTCCTGCTCGATGCTCTGGAGGACGGCAGTCATGATGTCACGCCAGACCTGTTGGACCCGCTGGACTTGTCAGACCTTTTATCCAACCATGCGCGATAGCAGGTCTCGGTGCGTCGAACAAGCGCATCGGGTGTGAATTCGGAACGCGCATCATTCCAGATACGGTCGTACCCCGCCTGTCCCATCTGCCGCCTGAGTGCTGGGTCATCAATGAGTGTGAGCAAGGTGTGCCGCATCTGCTCAGTATCATCGAGCGCAACTACAAAACCTGTCCGTCCATGTTCCAACATCTCCGGGACGCCTCCAACGGCTGTACCAATCACTGGCAGACCCGCTGAGGCGGCCTCGAGGAATACCATCCCAC
This sequence comes from Zwartia vadi, assembly GCF_030410375.1. GTDB lineage: Bacteria > Pseudomonadota > Gammaproteobacteria > Burkholderiales > Burkholderiaceae_B > Zwartia > Zwartia vadi. Next base: position 45,992 of record NZ_JAUHHE010000017.1, on the reverse strand, counting down.
TCGCCTCGAGTCGTGTCGCCAGACAAAAGATGTCAAATCCCGCCATCAGATTGCCCACATCATCACGTCTGCCCAAAAGATGGATGCGTGCTTGCAAGCCCAAACGATCAACGAGCTGACGCACCTCAGTGAAAACTGGCTCTCCCGAACCGACGAGGACCAGATGGAGATGTGGTCGCAAAGAAAATAAAGGTACCATAGCCTCAATCAGCTCCCGATGCCCTTTGTTCGCACGCATCACGGCCACACATCCAACAATCACGGCTTCGTGTGTCAACCCGAGCTCTTGGCGAAGCGTAGAGTGTTCGATCGCAGGGGCCGGTAAGACAGGCGTGTAAATTGTTTGAACCCGTTCAGGTGAAACGCCTTTCCTGATCAGCTGCTCACGGACAAACTGACTATCTGTTGTGACACAGTGGGGGAGCCAAGTGTAGGCAAGCAAAGAGTTCACAGGGTTGGCTAAATGCCGGGTACGCACAATCAAAGGCGTTCCGGCTAAACGACCTGCAGTCGCAGCCAGAATCGTATCGCGTCGACTGTGCGTATTTAAAACATCTATTCGTCGCTGTTTAAGAATGTTACGAATCTTAAGGACGCCCAGCACGAAATTTAAGTGTCCATCCATCTTCATCGCATGAACAACAAACCCCTCTTCGCTCAAACGCTTAGCAAGTTGAGCATGTGGCTGGCAGATCGCCTCAAGGGTATGACCTGCCTCTCGCATGGCGATCATTTCCTTGAAAATCCTATGCTCCTGACCACCAAAATTGGTGGCAGCCTCGGCATGCATAATGCGCAGTGGTTGTTCGTTACTTGTAAGCAACTTCAATATCCTCTGCTGAGGTCCATCCAGCCAACTTTTCTACCAGACTATCGGACAATCTGACACGCCAAGACTCATCGAGCCTAAGCGTGCAAGAGGCAGTCGCTGTTTCATACTGAATCTCGACGGGCGTACCCGGCATACCATTTTCAGGCGCGGCGCGATAAGGGTTCAGCATACGTCTGAGCATCGCCGCATCGGCATTGCCATTGAGCCGAATTCTCAAAGCCTTGGCCCTCGCCTCACGCGCGAGTTGCAAGTCATAAATTTGCTCGGCCACCACGCGCATCCCGCCGGAATACTCGTCATTCGTGACCTTGGCCTGCACGATGAGGAGTTGATCGTCTTTGAGACGATTGCGGTGCTGATCCATGAGCTCGCCATAGATAGACACCTCGACTTGCGCGGTGCCGTCATCAAGCACGACAAACTGCATTTTGCCTCGACGAGTCATCATCGTTCTGGAGCCAGCAATCACACCAGCGAGCCACTGCAGGTCGCGGGAGGGTTCAATCCGGTTCAAACCCTTCGTGACGAAATGCCTCACCTCAGACCGCCAGGCATCGAATAAGTGGCCACTGAAGAAAAAGCCGAGCGCCACCTTTTCTTCTGAGAGCCGTGCATGCAAATCCCAAGGTGCGCACTGTGCAAGCTCACTCTCAACCACATCAGCACCATCGTCACCAAAGAGCGAGACTTGATTTGCGCTTCGCGCAGTCTGTTCCGCCGCCTCAAGCGCCGTGCCAAGCGAAGCAAGCAACGCGGCGCGGTTGGCCTCAATTTGGTCGAACGCACCAGCGCGGATCAAGGCTTCAATACTGCGACGGTTGACAGAGTGACGGTCGATTCTTCGGCAAAAGTCAAAAAGTGAAATGAACGGTCCGTCTTGGCGTGCGCGCAGAATCTCCTCGACCGCACCCTGGCCCGTTCCTTTGACCGCACCCATACCGTAACGAATCGTGCGTGGGGGCAAGCCCTGAGCGGAATGCTCGTCTGCGACAGGTTCAAAACGATAGCCTGACGCATTCACATCGGGAGCAAGCACCTTGATGCCGTTGGCCAGGCAGTCACGCCAGAAAGTTTGCACCTTGCCCGTGTCATCCATGTCCGATGACAGGGTGGCTGCCATAAACTCAGCGGGATGGTGCGCCTTGAGCCAGGCGGTTTGGTAGGCGATCAGCGCGTAGGCGGCTGAGTGGGATTTGTTAAATCCGTAACCTGCGAACAGCTCCATGAGGTCGAAAAGCTTGACCGCGAGATGGGCGTCGTAACCCTTTTTAATCGCGCCCTGTTCGAACAGCTGTCGATGGGCAGCCATTTCCTCAGGCTTTTTCTTGCCCATGGCGCGTCTCAGCAGGTCAGCACCTCCGAGCGAATACCCGCCAATAATCTGAGAAATCAGCATGACCTGCTCTTGATACACGATCACACCGTAGGTGCTTTTCAACGTGTTTTCAAGGTCGGGGTGGAAGTAGTCAACGGATGCGCGACCATGTTTACGGTTCACGAAGTCATCCACCATGCCCGACTCCAGTGGACCGGGCCTAAACAGCGCAAGCACCGCCACAATATCTTCGAAGGTGTTGGGACGTAATTTCTTAAGTAACTCCTTCATGCCGCGCGATTCAAGCTGAAACACGGCAGTCGTGTTTGCGTCGCAGAGGATCTGGTATGTCGCAGGATCGTCAAGCGACAGCGACATGATGTCAAAGTCGCGCATAGAAGGGTTAAATGCACGAACAAAGCGCACGGCCCAATCAAGAATCGTCAGGTTGCGCAAACCCAAAAAGTCGAACTTGACCAAACCGGCGGCCTCGACATCGTCCTTATCGAACTGGGACACTGCGCTGCCCTCCTGACCGGGCTGGCAGTAAAGGGGGCAAAAGTCTGTGAGCTTACCCGGCGCGATCAACACGCCTCCAGCGTGCATCCCGACATTTCGCGTCAAACCTTCAAGAGGTCGGGCAAGGTCCACTAGCGCACGAACTTCTTCTTCGGTGTCGTAACGGGCTTTAAAAGAGGGCTCATCTTTGAGCGCGCGGTCAAGCGTCCATGGGTCGGCAGGATTATGCGGGATCAACTTGGACAAGCCGTCACACAACATATAGGGCATATCCAGCACACGCCCGGCATCGCGCACCACAGCCTTGGCGCCAAGCGTGCCGAAGGTTGCAATCTGACTGACTGCCTCTCGGCCGTACTTTTGTTTGACATACTCAATCACACGCTCGCGATTGTCCTGACAAAAGTCGATATCAAAGTCAGGCATCGAGACACGCTCGGGATTCAGAAAGCGCTCAAACAGCAAGTCATACCGAATCGGATCGAGATCTGTGATCCCGAGTGAGTAAGCGACTAAGGATCCTGCTCCGGAGCCTCGACCCGGTCCAACCGGAACCCCATTGCTCTTGCCCCAATTGATAAAGTCCTGAACGATCAGGAAATATCCAGGGAACCCCATGTTGATAATGGTCTGACACTCCAATGCCAGACGCGCAGAATACTGAGGCATGGCGCGTGCGCGCTCCTCGGGATCTGGAAATAACTGCAGCATCCGCTTTTTAAGACCCGCCTCGGAAAGCTCGATAAGATAGTCATCCAGCGTGACGCCCTGCGGGGTCGGAAAATCAGGAAGCTGCGGCTGACCCAGCACCAAGGTGAGGTTACAGCGCCGGGCAATCGCTACTGCGTTGGCCAGCGCTGAGGGTACATCGCTGAATCTCTCGACCATCGCCTGGGTTGATAGTAAATACTGATCCGGCGTGAAGTGTCTGGGTCGACGGGGGTTGGTGAGGATTTCCCCTTCGGCAATGCAGACGCGAGCCTCGTGAGGCTGAAAATCCTCAGGCTCCAAAAACTGAACAGGATGGGTGGCCACCACAGGTAAACCACACTCTGAGGCCAAGGCAAGCGCAGCACGAACGTAAGACTGATCCGCGTCCGCCTCGGTACGCTGCAATTCAATATAGTAGGCATCCGGAAAAGTTTTTTTCCACTGCAATGCATAGGTACGCGCCAACTCGACGTTGCCTGCCATGAGGGCTTGACCGACATCGCCAGCTCGTGCACCAGACAAGGCAATCAGACCTTGGGCACCCACCAGCCACTCGCGACGCATCTCAGCTCGACCGCGGTGTGCGTTCGTGAGCCATGCTCGCGTCAACAACTCGCAAAGCGCCAAATAACCCGCACGACTCGCAACGAGCAGTAAAATGCGGTAAGGTTTGTCGCGGTCGTCATCGTTTGTCAGCCAGACATCGCAACCCGCGATCGGCTTGATACCTGCCGAACGCGCCTCCTTGTAGAACTTGATCAAACCAAAAACGTTTGACAAGTCTGTGAGGGCGACCGCGGGCTGTTCGAGCTGGGCAACGCGTCGAATGAGTTCCGGAATGCGCACCGTGCCATCCACCACCGAGTATTCGGAATGGACACGCAAGTGAACAAAGGGCTGGGAATGTGGGCTTTCTGACATAGGTCAATTGTACCTACTGTTCGGTCAGATATAGTTACACTTAGTGATGAATTGAGTCTCTGCACGTCCAGTGCCGGGCAAGATACTTTAGGATGGAATGCCGCATGAAATGGATTGTTCTTGGAACCTGGCTTGGAGCCATCCTTTTCGCCCACTTTCGCGGCCGCGTCAGACTCCCTCTTGGTCGTCAGCTGCTTGATCACTCTATTATTTTGGCGCCGATCAACGCCTTTATGGTGTTGACTTCGCGCGTACCCACAACACCCTACATTCCAAATGACGAAATGCCCGAGCTCAAACTGCTCGAGGACAACTGGGAAACGATTCGCGACGAGGCCTTGCACCTTGCCTCCTTACGTGAAATCAAAGCACCCGAGTTACATAATGACATCGGTTTTAATTCCTTTTTCAAATATGGCTGGAAACGCTTTTATTTGAAGTGGTACGACGCCAAGCATCCCTCCGCAGTCGCGCTTTGCCCTAAAACAGTGGCTTTGCTTAATCAAATCCCCTCTGTCAAGGCTGCAATGTTTGCAGAACTACCACCTGGTGGACAACTCAATCCGCACCGCGATCCCTTTGCCGGCTCTTTACGCTACCACTTGGGTTTATCCACACCGAACGATGACCTCTGCTACATAGACGTGGACGGTATCCGCCATAGCTGGCGCGATGGTAAGGGCGTCATTTTCGATGAAACCTATGTGCACGATGCCTACAATAAAAGCCAGCAAAACAGAATTATCTTGTTTTGTGACGTTGAGCGCCCTCTAAAATATCGCTGGGCCCAGTGGTTTAACCACTGGTTTGGCAAAATCGCCATGTCTGCAGCAAGCTCGCCCAACGCAGAGACCGATCAAACTGGCTTCGTCAATAAACTGACGCACTACCACTGGATCATTGATCAAAAAAGACGTGCCTTCAAAAAAGCAAACCGTACAGCCTACAAAGCCACAAAGTTTGGCTTAATCGGCCTTGCCATTGTGCTGTTTATCATCTGGTAGGCACTTTCACACGGCCTTGAATAGCTAGCGTTGCATCGCTTCCCAGGTTTTCTGCAAGCGCTTGACTGAGACGGGCATGGGGGTGCGTAACTCTTGGGCAAACAGCGCGACACGCAACTCCTCCAGCAGCCAGCGAAACTCATCAAGTCCGGTATCTGTAGCACCCTTGAGGGCACCGCGTGCGCGACTGTATTGAGTCAACACGGGCGTCATTTCCGTCATCAAGCGCGCATCTCGTGCAGGATCCGTTTTAAGTTTATCGATCCGCGTCACGGCGGCTTTGAGATAGCGCGGCAAATGCACCAACTGCGCATAAGGCGTGTCCACGATAAAGCGTGCAGGGACGAGCTGCTGTAATTGTTGCTGCAAATCTGCGTAGGCCTGGGGATAGGCCTTGGCCTGCGGCAACTTGCGCAGGGCCGCGCTCCAGCCCTCAAGGATCGCATAAGACAGTCGAGCGACTTCCTGAGCGAGCAAACCGAGTTTTGTTTTGGCCTCCTGACGGCGCACCTCAAAACTTTGCGCATCTTCTGGCCACGGTTCGGTCAAACACGCACCAATCAGCGCGCAATCAATAATTTGATCTCGCAATTGCTCTTGGGTGCCGAGCTGAATGTAAAGCATGCCCATCTTCGTGAGCTCGTGCAGATTTTTTTCCAAAAACTTAACCTGCTCGCGCAACGCCAGGCGGAACAAACGAACAAGACCGCGTCGGTGCGCCCCAAGAGCTACCTGCGGATCATCGAACACATCAAGCGCACAGGCGGCACCACGCTCAACCAGTGCCGGATATCCCACCACAACCTGATCCTTGCGGCGAATCTCCATGAGCTCGGGCAATTTGCCGAAACTCCACTCTGTGATGTCATCTTGCGACAGCACACTGGCGAGATCCTGATCCCGCGTGGCGAGCTTTTGAAAAGTGGCCTGTGCTTGCTTGCCAAGCTCGGCCTTGATCTGCGCGAGATTGCGACCTGCCGCCAACATTCGGCCATGCTCGTCCACCACCTTGAAAGACATAAAAAGATGCGCAGGCAGGGTCTCAGGCTTAAAGTCGGTGACCAACGGACGGATCTTAAGCTGCTGCCAAATATCCTGAATCAACGCCTCAACAAGGCCACAAGGCGGATGTTCCAGTCGCTCGTACCATCGTCCGTAAAAACCTGCCGCATAATCAGGCAACGGCACACAATGACGACGAATTTTCTGAGGCAAGGACTTTAATAGGAGTTGCGCTTTTTCTTTAAGCATGCCGGGCACTAGCCACTCGCAACGCGCGGCGTCAACTTGATTGAGAAAATACAAGGGCACGGTCACGGTCAAACCATCTTTTGGAGAGCCTGGCTCAAAATGATAGTCCGCAACAAGACGCACACCCTGCCACTCTAAAAACTTTGGAAACACGTCTGTTGTGACACCCGCCGCCTCATGTCTCATCAAGGCATCGCGTGTCAGCATCAACTGTTGCGCCTGATCCTTGGGCAATCCCTTCACCCAGTGCTCAAGCGTCGCCGTTTGATAGATCTCAGTAGGCAGAAGCTTGTCGTAAAAAGCCTGGATTAATGCATCGTCCACCAAAATATCCGGACGGCGTGTTTGATGTTCCAGCTTTTCAATTTGAGCAATCAGTTTTCTGTTATGCGCCAAAAAGGGCAACGGGCTGTCAATATCACCCGGAATCAAGGCCTGAAGAATAAAGATTTCTCGGGCCTGCTCGGGAGCGATGGGGCCATAATGCACTCTTCTTCCTGAGTACACGGTTAAGCCGTACAAAGTAGCCTTTTCGTTTGCAACCACTTGTCCAAGTTTGCGCTCCCAGCGGGGATCACTCCAGGAACGCTTGAGGAGATGTCCTGCAACACGCTCCACCCAACTCGGCTCGATCTTTGCCACACAACGCGCGTAAAGTTTGCTGGTATCCACCAACTCAGCCGCCATGATCCATTTGCCAGCCTTCTTTAACAAGCGTGAACCAGGGTGAATCCAGAAACGGATATCGCGTGCACCGAGATAATGCCCACCCTCCTCTGCTTTGAAGCCCAAGTTGCCCAACAGCCCGGACAAGAGAGAGAGGTGAATCTGCTCATGGGTCGCATCTGTTTTATTCAGACGCCAACCCTGCTCTCCGACGAGGGCCATCAGCTGGCTATGGATATCATGCCACTCGCGCAGACGCAGTGGTGAAAGATAGTGCGTCCGCAAAAGCGCCACCAGCTTGCGCTGAGACTGTTTGTGCTTGATCTGCTCGTGATACCAGTTCCACAGCTTGACGTAGGCAATGAATTCAGACTTGTCGTCGGAAAATTTCGCATGCGCCTGTTCTGCGGCTTCGCGCGCATGCATCGGCCTGTCGCGCGGGTCTTGTACGGAAAGTGCGGAAGCGATAATCAGCATTTCGGTAAGACAGTGCTGATCGCGTGCCGCCAAAATCATCCGTCCCAAACGAGGATCAACCGGCAGCTTTGCCAGCGCGCGGCCGGTTTCAGTCAGGGCATCGGGTTTATCGCCTTCGGGGTCGATGGCTCCAAGCTCTTGCAACAAATGGTATCCGTCGGCAATCGCACGACCACTCGGAGGATCCACAAAGGGAAAGGACTCAATATCATTGAGACGCAAAGCCTTCATCCGCAAAATCACGCTTGCGAGTGAGGAGCGCAAAATCTCAGGATCAGTAAAGGCCGCTCGCGCCTTGAAATCGACTTCGTCATAAAGCCTGATACACACACCGGGACCCAATCGCCCGCAGCGTCCGGCCCGCTGATTGGCAGAGGCTTGACTGATCGGCTCAATCCTTAATTGCTCGACTTTGTTGCGCCAAGAGTAGCGCTTGACACGGGCCAAACCGCTATCAATGACAAACCGGATCCCGGGAACCGTCAACGAAGTCTCAGCGACGTTCGTGGCCAACACAATACGTCTAGCACTCGTGCGCGGACGAAAAATTTCCTCTTGTTCTTCTTGGGACAACCTGGCGAACAGGGCGAGTACTTGCGTGCCAGGCGGGTGGTGTTTGCGCAACGCCTCGGCACACTCCCGAATTTCGCGTTCGCCGGGCATAAAAACCAAAATATCACCGGGCCCTACCCGTGCACATTCGTCGACCGCTTCGACTAAAGCATTGATCAGGTCGCGCTCCTCGTCTCTGGCCAAACTTCGGTCGGATAATCCCGTTTGAGCAGAAGTGCTGACAGCTTTGTCATCATCCAGAATGGGGTTCAGTACGGGTCGATAACGGACTTCCACAGGGTACAAACGGCCAGAGACTTCAATGACCGGGGCAGGCATACCCTTTGCATCCGCAAAATGACGGGCAAACCGCCCTGCATCAATCGTTGCGGAGGTGATAATCACCTTGAGGTCAGGTCTGCGGGGCAAGAGCTGACGCAAGTACCCCAGCAGAAAATCGATATTCAAACTACGCTCGTGGGCTTCGTCAATGATGATGGTGTCATATCGCCTGAGCAACGGGTCGCGCTGCGACTCCGCCAGCAAAATACCATCTGTCATCAGTTTGATGGCAGTTTGCGCACTGCTCCGGTCTTGAAACCTGACCTGATAGCCTACCCATTCTCCTAGGGGCGTTTGAAGCTCTTCTGCGATCCTGCGCGCAACCGAGCTCGCGGCAAGACGCCGGGGCTGCGTGTGACCGATCATTTTTTTCAGGCCACGACCGAGCTCCAGGCAAATTTTGGGCAATTGGGTCGTTTTACCCGAGCCAGTCTCTCCGCTAACGATCACAACCTGGTGACCAGCAATCGTGCGCGCGATTTCTTCACGGCGCGCGCTGACCGGCAAATCCTCTGGATAGACGATCTTGGGGGGCTGACGTGGGGAAATGACAACGCTTTCCGGCGTTATGTCGGCTGAGCGCTTTGATTCGGGCATATTTTCTAATCCGATGAACAGCTCATTATAAAATTTATATCTCTTACTCACAGCGCTCACGAGGTTAACAACACAAGCCGCCATGCCTGACAAAAAAGCACCAGAAGCCGGATCCACCCAAGAATCGCCAAATACCAGTCCAGAGGGGACCGTTTCGGCCCAGGAAGCGCCTGAGTTTGCTGCCGCGCAATTCGTTCGCTGGTTTAGAGAGGTTGCTCCCTATGTCCACGCTTTCAGAGGGAAAACCTTCGTCGTTGCTTTTGGCGGCGAGCTCGTTCAAGCCAATGCCTTGAACGCCTTGATCCAAGATTTGTCTTTATTATCAGCGCTTGGCATCAAACTGGTCTTGGTCCACGGGTCACGTCCGCAAGTCAATGAGCAACTTCGCCTCAAAGGCTTTAGCCAGCAGTTTGATCGCGGTCGCTCACCGACGGATGCCGATGCGCTGGAGTGCGCCAAAGAAGCCGCAGGCGAAATCCGCCTCGACATCGAGGCCGCATTTAGCCAAGGCTTGCCCAATACGCCTATGTCGCATGCGCAAATCAGGGTGATTTCCGGCAACTTTGTCACCGCGCGCCCAACCGGCATTATTGATGGCATCGACTACAAGCATACTGGCCAAGTCCGCAAAATCGATGTGGATGCGTTGCGCTTTGCCATTGAGCGTGGTTCGATCGTTCTGCTTTCACCGCTTGGTTTTTCCCCAACCGGCGAAGCCTTTAATTTGTCCATGGAAGAGCTTGCCACAAGTGTCGCCACCAAGTTGCGTGCGGAAAAACTCATCTTCTTGACCGAAACGCCTGGCGTACTTGCCTCGGACGGCTCGGTGGACACCGAGCTTGCCCGATTAGATGCCGATGCCTTGCTGGCATCTGGGGAACTCGACGAAAACACTGCGTACTATTTGCAATACGCCTCCCGTGCGGTCAAACGAGGCGTGACCCGCGCGCACCTGATTCCCTTTTCAATGGATGGTGTGGTGTTGCTCGAGATTTTTACGCACGATGGCGTGGGCACCATGGTCGTCGAGGATACGCTCGATGATTTACGGCCTGCGACAATCGATGATGTGGGCGCGATCCTACAGTTGATCGAACCCCTTGAGCAAGACGGCACACTCGTACCACGTGGCCGCGCGGTGATTGAGAGAGAGGTCGAAAATTTCACCGTACTCGAGCACGATGGTGTGATTTACGGCTGCGCCACGCTCAACGACTATCCAAAAGATCAGATGGCTGAAATGGCCTGCCTGATCGTGCACCCCGAGTGGCAAGGCGCCGGCGAAGGTGAGATTTTGTTGCGCCACATGGAGTCCCGCGCACGCGCGCACGGCGCCAAACGACTCTTTGTTCTGACCACACGGACATCGCACTGGTTCATCAAGCGCGGTTTCGTTCAGGGGGGCGTCGCCGACCTGCCAAAGGAAAAGCAAGCCCATTACAACCGCTCTCGCAATAGCCTGATATTTATCAAACGCCTGTGAAGTTCAGGGCTATGTGCGTCACGGATGCGCTAAACGCCCTACAATCGTTCCGATAGTTTTTAAAAAGCTGAAATTTGCTTTAAATAGCCACACATACAGGAAATAAAATGAGTCGCACTGTTCAATGCATCAAGCTCAAAAAAGAGGCTGAGGGTTTGGAGTTTCCTCCTTATCCCGGCGAGACTGGCACCAAAATTTGGCACAGTATTTCAAAGCAAGCCTGGCAGGACTGGCTCAATGTACAGACTCGCCTTGTGAACGAAAACAGACTGAATCTGGCTGATGCCCGCGCACGCAAATACCTCAAAGAACAAATGGAAAAATACTTGTTTGAGGACATCGACGTCGAAGCACAAGGCTTCGTTCCCCCGTCAGCCTAAGCGCCTGATCCCTTGTTGAGTCGCCAACAGTGCGATGTTGGCTGGACTCAGTGCGAACAAACCATTCGTCACTACACCCGGCACACAATTCAGCTGCCTTTCCATCGCAGGGGCATCCGTGATTGCCAGACCGTGGATGTCCAAAATCTGGTTGCCATTATCGGTCGTGAAACCATCCCGCAGGACGGGCTGACCGCCAAGCTGCAAGGCCGCGCGCGCGACGGCCTGGCGCGCAATCGGCAACACTTCAATCGGCAGAGGAAACTTTCCGAGATGCTCGACAAGCTTGCTCTCGTCGGCAATACAAAGGAACTGTTTAGCGACTGATGCAACGATTTTTTCACGCGTCAGCGCGCCCCCTCCTCCCTTAATCATATGCAGGTGGCTGTTAATCTCATCCGCACCGTCCACATAAACAGGCATGGTCTCCACATCGTTGAGATCCAAAACGAGGATACCCAATCCTGCCAGACGCTTTGCACTGCGTTCCGAGCTTGCAACAGCACCGCGAAAGCGTCCACGATACTTAGCTAAACCGTCGATAAATAAATCCGCCGTGGAACCCGTTCCGACGCCAATCACTGCCTGAGGCGTCAACAGGGGTTCGATAAATGACAGCGCAGCCTCTGCGGCCTGTTGTTTAAGATCTTGCTGGGAAAGCATATTTAGTTCCTGTTGAGAGATGAGAGGCCACAAGAGGCTTAGCGACTAGTATCAGGATCGGCCAGCGTATCTGACGCCGGGGTATCGACACCAAGTCCTTCTAATTCGTTTGCTTCAGAGGAAAAAATGGCGCGCGCCTGGTCTTCAGGCATGGCCTCGACGCTTTTCAGGCTGCGAAGCATCACGCGAGTGCGCGATTCAGTCTGTCCAATTTTATTGCTGGCAGTATCGAGAGACTTTTTGACGTTAGCTAGCGCATCACCGAATTTACCAAACTCGGTCTTCACAGCACGCAGCACTTGCCAAACCTCAGAGGAGCGCTCCTGAATCGCAAGCGTACGGAAACCCATCTGTAAACTATTTAGCAATGCAGCCAGATTAGCCGGGCCCGCGACATTGACGCGTAAGTCATGCAATTTGTCCAATAGACCCGATTGGCGAAGCACCTCAGCATACAAACTCTCGCTGGGCAAAAACATAATTGCAAAATCTGTCGTGTGAGGGGGCGAGACATATTTAGCCACAATCGTTTTAGCTTGTAACTCGACGGCCCGGGCCAGCGCTGCGCCTGCAGCCTTGATCCCATCGCGATCCGCCGAGTCATGCGCGTCCATGAGACGCTCATACTCCTCTTTTGGAAACTTGGCATCAATTGGCAACCATACAGGTTGATCCATCACGCCCTGACCAGGTAATTTGATCGCGAATTCGACTTGCGCATCGCTACCCGGTACCGTTTTGATATTTTGAGCGTACTGATCAGGCGTCATACTGTCCTCGATCAAGCGCGCCAGTTGAACCTCCCCCCATGTGCCCCGGGTTTTAACATTGGTCAACACGCGTTTGAGATCACCCACGCCCGCAGCCAGACTTTGCATTTCCCCAAGACCTTTCTGTACAGACTCCAGCCGATCGGAAACTTGCTTGAAGGATTGCGTCAAACGGGTCTCAAGCGTTGCATGAAGCTTTTCATCAACGGTCCTGCGCATCTCATCGAGCTTGGCCGAGTTGTCAGTTTGCAGAGAGAGCAACCGGTCCTCGACCGCCACACGTAATTCTGCGATTCTGCGCTCATTCGTTTGGATGAGCGTTTGAAGCTGTTCAGAAAAACCTGCAGCAAAACGATTGAGCGACTCTGCGCTCTCCACACGGCCCGCTGCAGCATCACGCGCCATAGCAGCACGAAACTCCGCATCGCTTTGCGCAAGCTCCACTCTCAGTGCGCGCGAAGACTCCGCAAGCTCGGCACGTAATTGGCGATGCGTCTCAGCTTGCTCGGTCCGCAAGCCGCGTTCAAGTCGCTCTTGTCCCGCTATGATTTGTTCGAGACGCGGATCGACGACAGCAGAGGGTTGCCGCCCTGCCCGCAACCATCCAAGAAAAGAAAACAATACTGCCAAACAGGCAGCAACCGCGATGAGCAGCAGGAAAATTTCTTGCGCAGTCAGCGCGGTCAAATCAATCAATGGGCACCTAGTTTTTCGGCGAAACGTTTTTCATTAAAACCAACGGTCACGGATTGATCCGGATAGACCGCGACTGGGCGACGAATCAAAGCAGGATAGTCTGCGATCAAAGATAACCACTCTTTTTCCGATACGGGTGATTTACGATATTCGTCAAGATGACGCCAAGTCATTGAGGCACGGTTGACGAGCTTCTCCCAGCCGCCCAGCGCCAAGGACCAAGCTTTGAGGGTCGCTGCAGGCAGAGGCTGATCGCGGTAGTCCTGAAACTGGTAGGAAACATCGTGGGAAGCGAGCCAAGCCTGCGCCTTGATGCAGGTACTACACTTGGCTAATCCATAAAGTTTGACCGTCATCATCATTCCTGTTTTGCTATTTGCATAAGAACTCGACTTTCATCGGGTTATTTTAGTTGCTCTGAGCGAACCAAATTTCTTGGTAGCCCTCATTGAATGCTCGCCAGCAATCATGATGCTGGACAAGAGAAAGCTTCTTCAAGGAACGCAACAAACGCGAGAGGTTTTCAGCGCGCTGGCCAGGCGTGAGCTTACCAAGCCGACCCCGATCGAAATCAATGAGCCATATCTTTCCAAGCGGATCAAACAAGATATTAAAGACATTCAAATCGGCGTGCCACACACCAAAGCGATGCATCGCGGCAATCACTTGACCTGCATGCTTCCAGAGCAACGCATCACTGGTGTACGCCAATGGCTGCGCATCTGGAATCTGTTCGGTCAGTAAGGCGGCCCGGTACGTTAGACCATGACGCCATGCCGCAGCACCAAGTGGACGGGGCACAGGCAAACCTGCTCTCCAAAGCGTACGAATCAAATCAAACTCAACGCTCGAACGCGTCTTTTCAAAACCTGACCACAGGTAACGATTCTGAACAAATTTGGCAACTAAACCGCCACGACGATAATGACGTAAAACCGCATCAAACGCACCCGCACGAACAAACCATGCCGCTGCCCGTCCACCCGCTGCGACCGGACGCGCGTGCAAAGCTGGCGTATGAGGATCGAAATAATCCCAAATCGTCAATTCTGGGCCGCAACGTTCACTTAACGCATGATCCACGCGGAACCAGCGATCAGCAAGAGTCAACTGATCAACTGTTTGCTCAAACATCGCCTCGTTCATCGTATTGCTCATTCAGACAGCATCCCATCGGCAGTATTGATCGACTACTTTGATCGACCACTTGAACCCCTAACCTTCTCGATTACGCATCCAGTCGGCGACACCAAAGAAAATTTCCAGCATTCGGTCAAGCAGAGGCTCTGGATAACCAAGCTCTTTCATGGCACGCCCCATGCAAAGCAGCCACTGATCCCGTTCAGCGATACCAATGGAAAACGGCAAATGACGGGCTCGCAGACGCGGATGACCAAAACGCTCGATGTAATGTTGTGGCCCACCAAAATAACCACACAAATACCAAAACAACTTATCCCGGGCCTGGTCCAAACTCGCACCATGGACATCACGCAGAAGTTTAAGGTCAGCGTCCACATCCATCAAATCATAAAAACGATCGACTAACTGTCGAATGCCAGATTCGCCACCTAAAATCTCAAACATGGTGGGGCCTTGCGGCTTGGCTTGCTGCTCGGTTTGACTCATTCGTCTTTCTGTCTAAAGGATATTAGTGTGAGGCACATGTCAGCGTCTTAGGCATGATGTCGCAAAATAGTGAGCGGAGGCGTATTTAGCACACCTCTTAACGCAATCGCGCCCGCTAACCAGGCACCCAGCATACAAACGGAAAGACCAAGCAACCAGGGCCAAAGCGATAGGCGCATATCAAACTCAAACACCCAGTGCGATAAAGCCCAAGCGGCCAACGTCGCACCGCCCGAGGCAAGTAAACCTGCCAACGCACCCACCGCGAGCAACTCAATGCGCTGGGCACCTGCTAGTTGACGCCGGGTGGCCCCAAAGGAGCGAAGCAAAGCGGCCTCTCTGACGCGTTCATCACGGGTGGCTGAAAGCGCGGCGGCCAACACAATGGCGCCGGCAAAAACGGAGAACAAAAACAAACCTTGAACCGCTACCGAGACCTTATCAAGAATATTTTGTAATTGACTCAATATCGCACCCACATCGAAAACAGTCAAATTAGGAAACTGTTTGACCAGATCCTGCGTGACAGTGAGCCGATCAGGAGGGAGGTAAAAAGCAGTCATCCACGTTTGTGGGGCCTCTTTCAAGGCAGCGGGCGTCGTAATGGCAAAGAAGTTCGCGCGCATCGAATCCCAGTCCACCCGCCTGAGGCTCGTGACTTCCATGCGAATTTTTTCACCTGCCACATCAAAGTCCATCATATCTCCGACCTTGAGCCCAAGCGACTTGGCCAAACCGATTTCGAGCGAGACCTCCGGGCGCGCAGCGTTTAAGTCCCGTCCGACGACGATCTGGCCTGGCTCTGCCAGACGATCTGCATAAGACAAATTGAACTCGCGTTCGACCAGCCTTTGGGCACGCGCATCTTCATAATCCGCAGCCGAGACGGTACGATTATTTAGGGCGACAAATCGCCCCCTTACCATCGGTGAGAGCCTGACTTGCGTCAACCCTGCTGCATTGAGGGTTTGCTCGATACTCTGGACTTGATCGTTCTGGATATTGATTAAAAAACGGTTTGGCGCATCGGCCGGCAAGGTTCTTTGCCAACCGGCCAGCAAGTCGGTCCGCACGATCGTTAGCAAAAGAATTGCCATCATGCCCACAGCTAGCGCGCTAGTTTGAGCGATGGTGGCACCGCGCCTGCGCACGACGCCAGCCAAGGCAAACCGCAGAACAGGAAATGATTTGAGCTTCGCTCTAAGGCCGGAAAGCGCCCACAATACCAACAGACCCAAACCTGCAAAGAGCGCAGCCGCGGCAAAAAAACCCGCGGCCAACCCGACTCCAAGTTTGACATCATTGGCAACCCACCACATCAGCACCGAAAACCCGGCTAAACCCAACACGTAACCTACCAGACTCTGAAGAGGTATGCCATTTTCCTGTGCGCGTAATATTTGTGAAGGGGGAACATGACGCAGCCCGTTCAAAGGCGGCCAGGAAAAGGCTAACAATAGCCAAAGACCTGCGAACAAACCCTGCAAAGCGGGCTCAACACTGGCCTGAGGTAGGTCCGCCCCCAGCAAACCACCCAGCGCCTGAACCATCAAAGCTTGTCCACCCCAGCCCAAGGCCACACCAACCAAAGAAGCCAAGACGCCCGTCAGGATAAACTCGCCCAACAAAATAGTCGTGACTTTTGTTTGAGTTGCTCCAAGGCAGCGCATCACGGCCACACTATTACGATGGCGCTGGCCAAATCGTCTCGCGCCCAATGCAACAGCGACAGCCGCAATCAGCACGGCCAACATTGCCACCAACGCCAGGAACTCCTGCGCACGATCAAGTGAACGTCTGATTTCGGGACGACCGGTTTCGACCGTTACGATTTTTTGACCGGCAGTCATGACGCCCTTGAGCCATTCACGATACATATCGATGGCCGGTCCATCGCCGGCGACTAAAAAGTTGTAGCCAATCCGACTGCCACGGGTGATCAGACCCGAACGGGCCAAGTCCTCTGCCCGGACCATGACGCGCGGGGCAAGATTGACAAACTGCGCGCCGCGATCGGGCTCATAGGTAATGACGCGTGCAATGTTAAGGCTCAAGTCACCCACATTGATTGAGTCCCCGATTTTCAGGCCTGTTTGACTCAAAACCTGTGCATCCACCCATGCCTGTCCCACCTCAGGGGACACAGTCGTTTGTTGCTCAGGACCGCCCAATACATTCGTGGTGCGCAAACCGCCCCGCAACGGATAGCCTGCTTCGACACCTTTGATCGAAGCGAGCACTAGGCGACCATTACTGCCAACCATTGAAGGAAACTGCCAGCCTAAGACAGTGCGCAAACCCTGGTTTCGCGCGCGCTCGACAAACTGAGGGGGAATGGGTTGAGAGGACTCCAGAACAAGGTCAGCACCCAGCATTTGCGCAGCATCTCGCTCAAGCGCCCTTCCCACTCGATCCGCTAAAAATCCAACACTGGTCACAGCGGCTACCGCGATCACCACTGCCAGGCCCAGCAAACGCAAATCTCCAGCCCGCGCATCCCGCCAGGTTTGTCTAAAAATGATCTTCAGAATATTCATGCGCGCAACCTGTCCAGAGCATCTTGGAGGCGATCAACCGCCCACACCTCAAGCCCTTCTATAGGCTGCCTGGGTGCATTGGCTTTGGGAATAATCGCGACAGAAAAGCCCAGCTTGGCAGCCTCACGCAATCTTTCCTGACCACGCGGCGCGGGCCTGACCTCTCCGGCCAGTCCAACCTCGCCAAACGCAAATAAACCCTTGGGCAGAGGACGATCACGCAACGAGGACAAAATCGCCAGCAACACAGCAAGATCGGCTGCTGGCTCAGTAATCCGTACTCCACCTACTGCATTCACAAAAACATCCTGATCCGAAGTAGAGACCCCGGCATGCCGATTCAACACGGCCAACAACATGGCCAGGCGATTGCCCTCGAGACCAACCGATAAACGTCGGGGATTTGGGACATGTGCCGTGTCAACCAAGGCTTGGATCTCAACCAGCAAAGGACGGGTGCCTTCCTGGGTCGCCATGACGCAGGAACCGGAGACTTGGGCTGAATGCTGCGATAAAAATAGTGCTGAGGGATTGGCCACGCCACGCAAACCCCGGTCGGTCATGGCAAAAACACCCAGCTCATTGACCGCGCCAAAACGATTTTTGAAGGCACGAATCAGACGAAAAGATGAATGCGTATCGCCCTCGAAATATAGGACGGTATCCACAATATGCTCAAGCACCCGGGGGCCGGCAAGCGCACCATCTTTGGTCACATGACCAATCATCACGATGGGAATGCCTGCTTGTTTCGCGAGCCTGGTCAGCTGGGCGGCGCACTCTTTGACTTGCGACACTGAACCCGGCGCGGCGGTGAGCTCGCTGGAGTACATTGTTTGAATCGAATCGATCACGGCAACAGCCGGCTTTTGCTCAAGAAGTGCCGTCTGAATGGCTTCGAGACGAATCTCAGCGAAAAGATCCACACCATCGCCCGATAAGCCCAAGCGTCTTGCCCGCAAGGCCACTTGCTCGGCGGATTCTTCACCCGTTACATACAAAACCCTGCGCTCGCCCGACATGGCAACCAGCGCCTGCAGCAAAAGCGTCGATTTACCAATACCAGGATCGCCCCCGATCAAAACGACTGCCCCGGCGACCAAACCGCCGCCAAGCACTCGGTCAAACTCAGCAATGCCTGTGGTGATCCGCGGCAATTCGAGCGCCTCAACGTCAGAAAGACTGCGCAGCGCGCTGGAGGCGGTCAACGGCGCATAGCGATGCTGTTCTGCCTGGGCGGCAAAACCTGCGTCTCTGGACTCTTCGAGCGTATTCCAAGCTTGGCAATGCGGACACTGACCCAGCCATTTCGGGCTGATGCCACCACATTCGGAGCAAGTAAAGATTGTTTTGATTTTGGCCATGTAAGTCTCTGGCGCATGATGCACCGCATAACGCTAGTCTAACGCAGGGGCAAACCCTAAAAGACCTGAAAATAGTCCACTAAACCCACAGTATTGACGGGGTGAACCACTACACTTTGTTTTTTGCACTTCAGCGCATCTGAATTAAGCATTTTTTGATATGGCCGTTGACCACTACGAAAACTTTCCCGTTGCCTCTATTCTGCTGCCCAGACATCTGCGCCGTGCGGTCACTGATATCTATCGTTTTGCTCGGGGCGCAGACGATTTGGCCGACGAAGGGGATGCCACAAGCGCAGAGCGGCTCAATGCCTTACAGTCCTACCGGGCAGCCATTCTGGACATTGCCAGGGGCCAACAGCCAGAAGCACCTTTCCGCGCTCTGGCACAGACGATCTCTGAGCACGCGCTACCTGTTCAACCCTTTTTAGATCTGCTCTCCGCGTTTGACCAGGACATTCAAAAAAAACGCTATGAGAACTTTGACACCCTTTTAGACTATTGCAGACGCTCCGCAGATCCAGTCGGTACGCTGATGCTGCATTTGTACAAAACCACGGATTCTGTCTCCCTAGCCCAATCGGCCTCGATCTGTTCCGCGCTGCAACTGATTAATTTTTTGCAAGACGTCGCAATCGACTGGGAAAAAGCCCGCATTTATCTGCCTCAAGACGATCTCGAGCGATTTGGTGTGACGGAACAGCACATTGCCCATGCTCAAGTTGACCAAGCCTGGCGCAATCTGATGCAGTTTCAGGTCGATCGCGCGCGGAGCTTGTTAAACTCCGGGCTTCCGCTTGGTCGAACACTTTCAGGCAGAATTGGTCTTGAGCTCAGGCTCATCGTCCAGGGTGGCCTGAGAATTCTCGAAAAAATCGAGCATGTAGATTTTGATGTTTTCCGACATCGCCCGATATTACGCCCCAAGGATTGGGTCTTGATGTGTTGGCGTGCGTTTAGAGCTTGATAAGATGACCCCTAACGAATATTGCCAGGAAAAAGCGGCGAAAAGTGGCTCTAGCTTTTATTACGCTTTTTTGTTTTTGCCACCCGAGCGTCGCCAAGCCATCACAGCACTCTACGCTTTTTGCAGGGAGGTCGATGATGTGGTCGACGAATGCTCGGATGCCTCCATCGCCCGCATTAAGCTCGCCTGGTGGCGCACTCAGATAGAGGCCATGTATCAGGGCAAGTCTGAACATCCGGTTACGCTCGCCCTCGCCCCACACCTCAAGCCTTTCGATATCACTCAGGCGCGTCTGCTGGCTGTGATCGACGGTATGGAAATGGACCTGGATCAAACACGCTATCTAGACTGGCCCGGACTTGAAAAATATTGCTGGCATGTTGCCGGCGTGGTGGGCGAGCTCTCTGCAGGCATTTTTGGCTATAGCGATGCTGCGACACTTCGCTACGCAAGCAAGCTGGGGATTGCTTTTCAACTCACCAATATCATCCGCGATGTTGGTGATGACGCGCGACGCGGACGCATTTATCTTCCGATTAGTGACCTCCAGCAGTTTGGGGTTCGCGCTGCAGATGTTCTAAATAGTCAGTATTCAGAGAACTTTTCTGCACTGATGGCTTTTGAGGCAAAACGCGCGCGCGCGCTTTACCGGGAAGCAGTCGATGCGCTACCTGAAAGCGATCGACGCGCACAGCGTCCCGGGCTCATGATGGCGGCGATCTACTATGCGCTGTTAGGCGAGATTGAGCATGAGAAATGGCAGGTATTGGATCAAAGAATCTCGCTGACGCCTTTGCGGAAGTTTTGGCTTGCATGGAAAAACTTTGTGGGCGCCGGCCGCAGCGTGTTGCGACAAATTCGACGCGCGCCTGAGACGCCGTGAATGTTGCACTCATCGGCGCCGGTTGGGCAGGCTTGGCCGCGGCGCTCACCCTAAAGGATCTTGGCGCACACGTCACGGTCTTTGAAGCCGCTCCAGTGACAGGTGGGCGCGCGCGAGGTGTCGATGACATCCACATGGGGCGCATCGATAACGGACAACATCTCATGCTCGGCGCCTACACGGAGTCGCTCAAGATCATTGAAAGCCTCCATCCTCGCCTGTCTCTTTCGCAATTACTCGTTCGTGAGCCGCTCCTTCTTGAAAGTGCTGATGGTAGCTTCAGGCTACATGCTCCCGCACTACCTGCCCCGCTCAATACCCTGGCTGCGATCTGGTCAGCCAAGGGGCTGGGTATGAAGGATCGTTACAAAGCTTTTCGTTTCATGCTGCAGTGCAGACTCTCCGGCTGGTGTGCGAAAGAAAACGAAACTGTTCACGCACTGCTTTTGCGCCACAATCAATCAGAACAACTCGCCCGTAAACTGTGGACACCGCTTTGTCTGGCTGCGCTCAACACCCCAATACACAACGCTTGCGCACAACTTTTTCTCAATGTTTTACGCGATAGTCTGGCCGGCAAGCGCCAAGCAAGCGATCTGCTCATTCCCCGAGTCGATCTCACACAACTGTGGCCCGCTGCCGCGGCAGAGTGTTTCACGATGCGGGCTCGACACATTGTGCGCGCTGTACGTGCGCATGCACAATACGTCGAGGTCGATGGTGAACGCTATGACGCCTGTATTGTTGCGACGCCGCCCTATGCCGCTGCGCGCATCCTGTTCGATCCCGTCAATCAAACGACACAGACCGCACCACTCACACCGCTTGCTCAATCTGAATCGGCATTGCTGAGAATTCTGCAATCCTTTGAATATCGCTCAATTGCGACGCTTGCGCTCGAGCTTGAGTCCCCTTGGCGACTTCCGCGCACAATGATGATGCTTGATGAAGATGCGCACCGAGGACACGTTGGACAATGGGTATTTAATCGAACCGATCAAAATCGCCAACTGACAGTGGTTGTCAGCGATGCGACTGATTTTTTAAAACTCGACAGAGAAGCATTCGTTGAGGCCATCGCGAGACAAATCCGCGAACAGTGTGCGAAACATCCTGAGAGCAACGGACCGATGCCTGCGGTGAAGCACCAGCGACTCATCGTCGAGAAGCGAGCGACTTTTGATGCCGTGCCGGGTCTCGGGCGCCCCTCGAATCAAAGTCCCTGGGCGCGGATCGCACTGGCTGGAGACTGGACGGATACGGGCTACCCCGCTGTGCTTGAAGGCGCCGTGCGCAGCGGTATCGCCGCTGCGTATGTGCTGGAAAAACACTTAAGTGCTGAGTGGCAACCGCTCTGACACTCAGCTTCTGAAACTATGGGCGGTCATCAGCCCTAAAAAGGTCAGGATCAACGACCCCACCAGGCTCATTCCTGCGTAGGATAAGGCCATACCCAAGCGCCCCTCCTCAACAAAAGCCACAACCTCGGCTGAAAAAGTTGAAAAAGTCGTCAGTGCGCCGAGAAAACCCGTAATAAGCAGTAAACGCCAGAACTGCGGCCACTCAGGATGGGCAGCGACCAGTCCCAGAATCAGTCCGACTAAGTAACCGCCAATCATATTGGCGGCAAAGGTCCCCCAAGGCAACATTTCAGCATGTCGATTGAGCCATAAACTCAGCAGCCACCTCAACCACGCCCCTGCCGTTGCACCGATTGCAACAGCCAGAAAGTGCATAGAGGTGAGCATCTCCATAACTGTCAGGTGCCAGCGTGTTCAGTGATGTAGGATCGTACGCTTGCGACGTCGCAGGGCAGTACCGTGAAGCGTTGCGGCAAAGACTCGAGATTTTCAAGCCCTGCGGGAACGGGGGCAGGAATGCCAAGCGCTTCCTCGATCACCTCAGAGAATTTAGCAGGCAAGGCTGTTTCAAGGACTAGCATCGGGATGCCTGGTTCGACGAACGCCGCGGCGACCTTGATCCCGTCCGCAGTATGCGGATCAATCAGGACACCTGTGCGCGCATGGACACCTCGAATCGTTGCCAGACGGTCTTGGTGCGTACTGCAGCCAGCGACAAAACCATACTGACGCTCAAGTTCAGGCTTCATATCGGATAAATCGAAAAAGCCTTCTTGCGAAAGCTCGCGCCAAAGACCCGCAACGCGCTGCGCATCACGTCCGACCAAATCAAACACAAAGCGTTCGAAATTAGAGGCACGAGAAATATCCATTGAAGGACTCGAAGTCGCGAAAGTTTGAGCGGCTCCACGCGGACGATAGATGCCCGTTCGGAAAAACTCTTCGAGGACGTTGTTTTCATTGGTCGCCAACACCAGCCTGCGGACGGGCAAACCCATCGAGCGCGCAATATGTCCAGCCAGAATGTTGCCAAAATTCCCAGACGGCACGGTAAAGGAGACCTCTTGTCCGGGTGCGGAAGTCGAGCGCAACCACCCATGGAAGTAATAAACGATCTGCGCAGCGATTCGCGCCCAATTGATTGAGTTCACCGCGCCCAGGCGATATTTGGACTTGAAGGGCAAATCACCCGCCAGCGCCTTGACCACGTCCTGCGCCTCATCAAAATTACCCTTGACGGCGATATTGTGAATGTTCGCATCTTGCAGCGAATACATCTGTGCACGCTGAAACGCACTCATACGACCGTGGGGCGAGAGCATAAATACCGCGACAGCGTCCTTGCCGCGCATCGCATACTCTGCAGCCGAACCTGTGTCACCCGAGGTGGCCCCTAAAATATTCAAGGTGCTACCACGCTGTTTCAGAACATGCGGGAATACTTGGCCAAGAAACTGCATCGCCATGTCCTTAAAGGCCAGCGTCGGCCCTTCAGACAAACACAACAAAGACATGCCGTCATACAAAGGCTTCACCGGGACAATCGCTTCGGTTTGGAAGGATGCTTTGCAATACGCGGCAGACGTCATCGAAGCAAGCGTCGGACGATCGATATCACCGACAAACAAGGATAAAACCTCTGTTGCCAGAGCGTGATAAGGCAAGGCGCGCCAGGACTCGAGCGTCTGAGCTGAAACTTTAGGGATTGATTGCGGAACAGCCAAACCGCCATCCGGAGCCAGACCTTCCAGCAAAATATCCGAAAACTCCAGAGGCGCCATCCCGCCGCGTGTTGATACATATTTCATGTCAAGCTTTCCACTCTTAACCGGGTCACATTTGAACGCACGAACTCAAGCGCTTCAATGCGCGTGATCGCAGCGTTTATATTTTTTTCCAAAGCCTGGTGGGTCAAGAAAATCAAATCCGCGCTGCCATCCGCATCGGAGGGCTGCTGAATCATGGATCCGATCGAGATACCTGCATCAGCGAACAGTCTGGCGATATCGGCCAACACACCCGGACGATCCGCCACCGTCATTCTGAGGTAATAGGAAGTCACCACTTCATCGATGGACAGAATCGGCGTATCGGCCATAGCGTCTGGCTGAAAGGCCAGGTGTGGCACGCGATGTTCGGGATCCGCTGTGTGAAGACGGGTCACGTCGACAATGTCTGCGACGACAGCCGAGGCGGTCGGCTCTTCGCCCGCGCCTTTTCCATAATAAAGCGTCTGCCCGACTGCATCGCCGCGCACAAGCACAGCATTCATCGCACCCTCGACGTTCGCCAGCAAAGAAGCGCTCGGAACCAGGGCGGGATGCACGCGCAACTCGATACCGTTGGGACGGCGTTTGGTGATACCGAGGAGTTTGATGCGATAGCCCAGGCGCTCTGCGAGCTTGATATCCTCAGAGGCGAGCTTCGAGATGCCCTCTATGTGCGCCTTGTCAAACTGAACAGGGATACCAAAGGCAAGAGAGGCCAGCAAAGTGAGCTTGTGTGCGGCATCCACGCCCTCAATGTCAAAAGTAGGATCAGCCTCGGCGTAGCCAAGCTTTTGCGCCTCCGCCAGAACAGTTGCGAACGGCAAGCCGCGTGAACGCATTTCTGACAAGATGAAATTAGTCGTGCCGTTGATGATACCTGCCACCCATTCGATGCGGTTGGCTGTCAAGCCCTCGCGCATCGCCTTGATGATTGGTATACCGCCGGCGACAGCAGCCTCGAAAGCAACCATCACGCCTTTGGCTGAGGCCGCGGCAAAAATTTCCGTTCCATGTTTTGCAAGCAGGGCTTTGTTTGCCGTCACGACATGCTTGCCTTGTGCGATCGCCTCGAGTACTAGTTCGCGCGCCAAGGTGTCGCCACCAATCAGCTCCACCACAATGTCGATCTTGGGATCGCGCACGACGGCAAAAGGATCCGTACCGAGCTCGACTGCTTGACCGAGAAGCCCGCGAGCTTTAGCAATATCGCGAACCGCCACACGGGTCACCTCTATATTTCGACCTGCACGACGCGAGATTTCGCCCGCGTTGCGCGCCAACACCTTCCAGGTGCCGCCACCAACAACGCCCAAACCTAGTAGACCAACCTTGATTGATTCCATTACAACAATCCATCCTTGCGAAACATTTCTTTGATACCCCGAACCGCTTGACGGGTTCGTTGCTCATTTTCAATCAGAGCAAAGCGCACATAGTCGTCGCCATAATCACCGAAACCAATGCCTGGCGATACGGCGACCTTGGCTTCTTCGAGGATGCGTTTGGCAAACTCCAAAGAACCCGCGGCCCGATAAGGCTCAGGAATACGCGCCCAGATATACATTGAAGCCTTCGGGTTATCCACCATCCAGCCCGCTTCATGCAACCCTTTGACCAGAACATCACGACGGCTCTGATATTTCTCAACCACCTCGGCAACACAATCCTGCGGCCCCTCGAGTGCGGCGATCGCGGCAACTTGGATCGGTGTGAATGTTCCGTAGTCGTGATAACTCTTTATACGCGCCAACGCATTGACCAGCTCGGCATTACCGACCATGAAACCAATTCTCCAGCCCGCCATGTTGTAGCTTTTACTCATTGTAAAGAACTCAACCGCCACGTCGCGCGCACCCGGCACCTGCATGATGGAAGGCGCCTGATAACCATCAAAACAGATATCGGCGTAAGCGAGATCATGCACCACAATGATGTCGTGCTCTTTGGCCAGTTTAATCACGCGTTCGAAAAAAGAAAGCTCGACACACTGCGCAGTGGGGTTGCTCGGAAAGCCGAGAATCATCATCTTAGGTTTTGGAATCGACTCACGAACGGCCCGCTCGAGCTCTTCGAAAAAATCACTTCCGGGTGTCATGCGCACGGAGCGGATATTCGCTCCAGCGATCACTGCCCCGTAGATGTGAATAGGATAGCTGGGATTGGGCACCAGCACCGTGTCACCCGTATCGAGCGTGGCTAGCATCAGATGCGCCAAACCCTCTTTTGAACCAATGGTCACGATGGCTTCGGAATCGGGATCAAACTGGACGTGATAACGGCGCGCGTACCAGTCGGTGATTGCCTTGCGTAGACGCGGGATGCCCTTTGAGACTGAATAGCCGTGCGTGGTCGGCCGTTCAGAGGCCTCAACGAGCTTGCTCACAATGTGAGGAGGCGTCGCCCCATCAGGGTTTCCCATGGACATGTCGATGATGTCTTCGCCTCGGCGACGCGCAGCCATTTTGAGCTCTGCGGTGATGTTAAAAACATACGGAGGCAGACGCTCGATGCGGGAGAATTTCCTCACAGTCAGTCCTTTTGTAAAAAAAACTTAATATTGGTTTATTTGCAGCGCAGCAAAACACTGTAATCTAGCGCATCGGGACCGTTGTCGCAAATCGATTGTTATCCACCGAACATCTGTTTTTTCGGCCAATCTCGACAAATGATGTCATCACAATTGAGAAGTGATTGCGCTATCATCGAACGAAATAGCTGGAGTATTGATTGAAGCTTCATACAGACACCAACGCGGCGCTCAACACCGTCACCGGTTACGGTCATGGCTACGTCGAAATCAACAAAGTCAGCTTTCACCATGCAATTGCCTTCGGCCCGGAGGGTTCTGTGCGAACTTGGCCAGTCGACAATCCTGAAAGCATTTCCACCGCATCGCTGCTGCAGGCTGCCGGACTGATCCTCAAGCCGATCGATCCACTTGCCTTTTTGGACTCTGTCGAGCCCCCCCAACCCGAAGTAGAGGGTGTGCGACCGGAGGTGCTCTTGGTCGGGACGGGCTCACGCCAACGCATGCTAAGCCACGCCGTTGTGCAACCGCTCTTGCGGGCGGGCATTGGTGTGGAATGCATGACAACCAAAGCGGCCGCCCGTACCTATAACATCCTGATGGCTGAAGGCAGACAAGTTATCGCCGCTCTTTTACCGGAGAACAATAAATGAGTAGTGTCCTGATTGGCAAACCCGCCCCCGCTTTTTCAGCTAATAGTACTTTTGGAGAGATTTCTCTCGAAAGATGCCTGGGTCGTGGCGTCATTATTTATTTTTATCCTAAAGACAACACGCCGGGTTGCACAACAGAAACGCAGGACTTCAGAGACTTGCACGATGAATTTTTAGCCATAGGTTGTGTTGTGATCGGTGTCTCTCGGGACTCGCTCAAATCACATGAGAATTTTTCCAAGAAACTTGAGCTTCCTTTTCCCCTCATCGCGGATACTGAAGAAACGGTCTGTCAGGCCTATGACGTGATGAAACTCAAACAAATGTATGGCAAACAAGTGCGTGGCATCGAGCGCAGCACTTTTTTAATCGATGCCCGCGGCAAACTTGTGCAAGCCTGGCGCGGAGTCAAAGTCCCAGGACATGCCCAGGAGGTGCTTCAAGCCGCACGCAGCCTCACATAATTCGAAGCGTCCATTCAAAGCGCCACTCACTCATTTAATCGCTGGTCCCTTTAGAGAACTCTCGTATGCCGTTGCCAAAGTTGCCTACACGCCCTGCCGCGATTCTGGATATCGCCGACCACAAGCTCGAGCCAAAAGTAGCTTCCCTGATTCGCGAAGAGAGCACCGCAGAGGAAATTATTGAAACGCTCGACGCCCCCCCCACACCAGTGGTTACCGAAAAACCCTCCAAATCCATCACGCTGGACTTGTCGAGTTTGTCGCAAACCAAAACAAAGCGCACAAGTCGTCAAAAGCTCCCAAAAACGGAGCGTGCGCATCCCGCAACCGTTCAGACAACTCAATCTTTGCGTAAATTGTTTGTACTGGATACAAATGTGTTGCTTCACGACCCGAGCTCTCTTTTCAGATTCGAGGAGCATGATGTCTTTTTGCCGATGATGACGCTCGAAGAGCTTGATCATCAAAAAAAGGGCATGTCGGAGGTTGCGCGCAACGCTCGCCAGGTCAGTCGCTCGCTTGACACCTTGGTGGGTGAGCATCGTGACCTTGATCTGGGCCTCCCGCTCGACGGCCTTGGACACAAAGATGCAACGGGTCGATTGTTCTTCCAGACCACTGCGATGGCAAGCGCCCTGCCGCCTGATCTGCCGATGGGAAAAGCGGACAATCAAATACTCGGCGTGGTGAGAGCTTTGCACGACAAGTTTACTGACCGCGAGGTCGTGCTTGTTTCCAAAGACATCAATATGCGCCTGAAGGCACGAACGCTTTCACTTTCGGCAGAAGATTACTTTAACGATCAAGTGCTTGAAGACTCGGACTTGTTGTACAGCGGCATGCTTGCGTTGCCCGACAACTTCTGGAACAAGCACGGCAAAGGCGTGGAGTCCTGGCAACAGGGCGGTACAACTTACTATCGAATCACCGGCCCGCTTTGCCATCAGTTCATGGTGAATCAGTTCGTATATTTTGAAGGTCCGATGCCGCTGTATGCGCAAGTGCGCGAAGTCAGTGGCAAGACTGCAGTGCTCGCCACACTGCGTGACTTTACGCATGGAAAAAATAACGTATGGGGTGTGACGGCTCGCAATCGCGAGCAAAACTTCGCCATGAATCTGTTGATGGACCCGGACTGTGATTTTGTTTCGCTTCTCGGTCAAGCCGGAACAGGTAAAACTCTTTTGACTCTCGCCGCAGGTCTGGCACAAGTATTGGAAACCAAGCGTTACACCGAGATCATCATTACCCGCGTGACGGTTCCAGTGGGAGAAGATATTGGCTTTTTACCCGGAACCGAAGAAGAAAAGATGCAACCTTGGATGGGTGCGCTTGAAGACAACCTCGAAGTGCTCACAATGGGTGAAACAGACGGCGGCTCATCTGTTGGCAACGGTCAGACGCATGACTGGGGTCGGACAGGGGCGATGGATTTGATTCGCTCCCGCATCAAGGTGAAGTCTCTCAACTTTATGCGTGGCCGCACATTCCTGAACAAGTATTTGATCATCGACGAGGCCCAAAACCTCACGCCCAAGCAAATGAAGACCTTGATCACGCGTGCGGGTCCCGGTACCAAAGTGATCTGTCTGGGCAATATTGCGCAGATTGATACGCCCTACCTGACAGAGGGGAGCTCTGGACTGACCTTTGTGGTTGATCGTTTCAAGGGCTGGCCGCATGCCGGACACATCACCTTGCAACGAGGAGAACGCTCACGCCTGGCTGACTACGCGGGCGAAGTGCTGTAACGCAAAAGACTATGACGACAACTCAAGCCTCTTCCGGTGCACGCACGCCTTTGGCAATGACCTTGGGAGATGCCGCGGGCATCGGCCCTGAGATCATTGTCAAGCTGCATGCTCAGGGTCTTTCTGCACCTTGTATTGTTTATGGTGACTCCGGCGCATTGAAACGCGCCTGCGACAAGCTAGCTGTCTCCTTGCAGATCGTTGAGCTCTCTGTACAAGATCCTCTGACAGACGATTTTCACCGTCCCGGATACCTGTTTGTTCGCCCCTCCTCGCCTGCTCTGCCGCCAGACCTTCCCTATGGAAAGGTCGATGCACGCGCAGGTCATGCCGCGGTTCAAGCTTTGCACGCAGCGATTGATGACGCGCTGGCCGGACGAGTGCGCGCAATCGTCACAGCTCCCTTAAACAAAGAGTCCATGCATGCAGCCGGTATTGACTTTCCCGGGCATACAGAAATTCTTGCCCAACGCTCAAACACACCACATGTCGCGATGATGCTGGTGAACGATCAGCTGCGTGTCATCCTGGCCACCATCCACATCGCGCTCTCCGAGGTGTCTACCACCCTTACAACAGAGCTGGAGTATCGGACGATCGAGCTGGCCAGTCTCGCCTGCCGTGCAATGGGAATCACGTCGCCACGCGTGGCCGTTGCAGGCCTGAACCCTCACGCCGGCGAGCAGGGCAAATTCGGACGAGAAGACCTCGATATCATCGCCCCTGCTATCGCACTGGCCAGACAAAAGGGGATTGATGCTACGGGTCCCTGGCCTGGCGACACTGTATTCATGCGGGCACGTCAAGGCGAGTTTGATATTTGCGTGGCCCAATATCACGATCAAGGACTCATTCCGATTAAATACCTGGGCATTGACGAGGGCGTGAATGTCACAGTCGGTCTACCTTTTGTCAGAACAAGTGTTGATCACGGCACGGCCTTTGATATCGCCGGCCAAGGGATCGCCAATCCGAGTTCCTTACGCGCAGCTTTTGATCTTGCCTTAAGCCTGACTGCAGCAAAATTTAGTTAGTTTTTTAGGGGTAAACCCTTGTTTTTAACAATGTTAATAAATAAACGGTTTAACTATCCTTGCTAAGTATATAATTTGAATAGTTTTTATACTTATAAGGGCGCTGGGAATGCGTGCAGGAATTTTTTTACCCCTTCGCAAGGCTGGTTTAGCAGGCTTAGTTAGTCTGAGCTTGGCTCTCGCTGGAGCCTCGAGTTTTGCGCAAAGCACGACAACGACCAGTTCGCAAGCCTCTAAAACTAAAGCGACGTCGTCCAGCAAAACGGCCCAAAAATCAAGCACGGCCAAAAACAGCACAAAAGCCTCAACAAAATCCAAGTCAAAGCCTAAATCAACTTCGGCAAACGCAAACAGAAAGAAAGCCGCACCTGCTGGCACGCCTCAAGGCACTCGCGGCGTGAAGTCCAGCTCAAATACAGGTAAAGCACTTGCAGCGGGTGCGACAACCGCAGCGGTTGCCAGTGCAGCCAATGCACAGCGCGCACAAGCGGAAAAAAAATCAGGCAATCCTGCGAGCGGCCTACGCTCGCATGTGGTGTTCGTTCAGGACCTTAACAGCAAAGCGGTACTGTTTTCACGCAATGATGATGTCGCCCGTCCAATCGCCTCGATTACCAAGCTCATGACTGCCCTGGTCGTCATCGATGCCAAACAACCGCTTGATGAAATCCTGCAAATCACACAGGATGATGTGGACGTCGTCAAGTTCAGCCGTTCGCGTCTAGCAGTTGGCGTCAAACTTTCACGCGCAGACATGTTGCACCTTGCCCTCATGTCCTCAGAGAATCGTGCCGCCAACGCTTTAGGTCGTCATTATCCCGGTGGCATGCCCGCTTTTGTCGCAGCCATGAACAACAAAGCGCGCGAGCTTGGCATGACTAACAGTCGTTTTGTAGAACCCACGGGACTGTCCAGTGCCAATGTCGCGACGCCCCGGGATCTGGTCAAGTTGATGCAAGCCACAGCAGCCAGACCAAGCATCCGCTACTACTCAACCAACCAGCAACACGAAATCTCAACGCGTGGACACGCTACCCTGTTCAGAAACACCAACATGTTGGTCACAAATCCGAATTGGGACATCCGAGTCTCCAAGACTGGCTTTATCAACGAAGCGGGTCAATGTCTTGTGATGGTTGCACGCATCAACAATCGCGACACCGCCATCGTCTTACTCAATGCCGATGGCAAGGGCACACGTATTGGAGATGCTGTCAAAATCAGACAGCTCGTACAAAATCGCCAGGCTGTTGCCATGTCACGCACGGATCTGAACTAGTAACTTGCTCCGCCGCCCGCAAAATTCAAGAAGCGTGTACTAGACCCCTGGAACGTCAGACGCACCGTTCCTATCGGGCCGTTACGCTGCTTGCCGATAATGATTTCGGCAGTTCCCTTATCTGGCGAATCGGGGTTGTACACCTCGTCGCGATAAATAAATAAAATCAAATCAGCATCTTGCTCGATTGCGCCGGACTCTCGCAAATCACTCATCACGGGTCGTTTATTTGGGCGTTGCTCAAGACTTCGATTCAGCTGCGACAGCGCAATCACTGGACACTCAAGCTCTTTACCCAAGGCTTTCAAAGAACGGCTAATCTCGGAGATCTCTGTTGCACGGTTCTCACCCGCTGAGCTCGCGCCCATCAATTGCAAGTAGTCAATCACAATCAATCCAAGCTTGCCGCACTGCCGCGCCAGACGACGGGCGCGTGCGCGCACCTCAACCGAACTGAGTGCCGGGGTCTCATCGATGTACATCTGCGCGTCCTGCATGCGTTGCACCGCGTGGGTCACACGCGGCCAGTCATCGGCCAGCAGCTTGCCCGTTCGCATACGATGCTGATCCAACATTCCGACTGAACCAAGCATACGCATAGCAAGTTGGACCGCACCCATTTCCATGGAAAAAACGGCTACCGGTAAACCTTGTTCGATCGCGACATGCTCGGCCACGTTCATGGCAAGTGATGTTTTCCCCATTGAAGGACGACCTGCCACAATCACCAAATCACCTGGCTGCAATCCAGAAGTCATTCGATCCAGATCTGTAAAACCGGTCGGCACGCCCGTCACATCCGTGTCACCCTCGCGATGATAGAGCTCATCAATGCGCTCGACCACCTCCGAGAGCAAAGGCTGAATTTCTCTAAACCCTGCGCTGGCTTTGGCGCCCTCCTGCGCAATTTTGAACACCTTGGATTCAGCTTCATCTAGCAGCTGGCGCGCCTCTTTTCCCTGAGGATTGAAGGCTGCCGCAGCAATCTCATCGGCCACTGTGACCAACTTACGCAACATGGAGCGCTCACGGACGATTTCGGCATAGCGACGAATATTGGCGGCTGAGGGGGTGTTGTGCGCAAGCGCATTCAAATATCCCAGCCCTCCCACTTCTTCGGACTTGCCCACGCTGGAGATCGATTCGTGAACGGTGACGACATCAGCGGGACGCGAGAGATTGATCAAACGGGAAATATGATGCCAAATCAAACGATGATCGTAGCGATAAAAGTCATCCTCGTTGACAACATCGGTCACACGCTCCCAAGCACCATTGTCGAGCAGCAAGCCGCCCAAAACGGATTGCTCCGCCTCGACGGAGTGTGGGGGAACGCGCAGATAGTCTAGCTGTGGATCGGGGGGATTATTCATGCTGAGATCATAACCTTAAGGCATCCGTGACATACAAAAATCCTCGAACATCCCGCCCCGGCAAACGCTGTAACAACCAGCCAATATGGCGTTTGACATCAGAAAAAAGCTGTCCAAATCTAACGAGCCGGGCGCGAACAGCCGGGTCAGGGTTGGCTTGTAAATAGGTCGACAGCAACCTTGCGCACAAGAGCCTGCGTTCCTGCTCGGAAAACTGTTCTCCGCGCAAGCCCGCCATTGAAGACATCATCTGATACACATCGTAGGCCTGGCCAAGGGGTTTTGAAAGCGCCTCGCCAATGTTTTCCTCAAAATCGATACGCGTCAGCTGACCTTGTTGCACCATCAGATTACGCAACTGGGCACCACCATGCACAAAGCCTGCTTGATGAAATTTGGCAAGGTCGCGCGCGGCAAGATCCATCCATTCAAGTCTCTGTTGTGCCGTAGACTCTCTGATTTCTGTTGGGAGATTTTCGCCGACGAATGCCAGTACAAGCAAGCCAGGTGCATGATACAAAACCTCGGGCGCAGGATAGCCTTGGGCATGCAACGCAAGCAGTCTCTGCGTCTCAGCTTCCACACCATTACGAAGTAATACACGAGCGGATGGCCGCTCCTTAAATCCCCACCAGCAAAAAAGCGAAATGATTGAGGCCCGCAGATACCGAACAACATAACTCATGGCACCAAGCGCAGATGGCCTTTTGATTTTAATGACACAGGTTTGTCCATCAAGCACAGCCATATGCACGCCATTAGCACGCTTATGATCCTCAAGCCAGGCGGTTAAAGCTTGCTGAAAGGACACGGATGGATCGTTCATTAATTGAATTACCTGTTGACTACGCTGTGGTTGATTGCACGCCTGGGGTCACGCAGTCAAAAAAGCCGGCATCAGCCGGCTTTTTTGTGAAACATGATCAGGATCGGATCGCGATCAGACCAAATCACCCACGACAACAACAGTGATCGTGCTGACGACGTCAGGATGCAAAGCAACCTGAATGGATGTTTCGCCGACTGCCTTGAGCGGACCCTCTGGCAAACGGATCTGCGCCTTCTCAATACCGGCAAAACCGGCCGCAACCAGTCCTTGCGCGATATCCATGTTGGTCACGGAGCCAAACAAGCGTCCATCCACACCAGCTTTTTGCTTGATGCTGAGAGAGAAGTTCTCCAGTCGCTCGCCCATCGCCTGACAAGCGGCGAGCTTCTCGGCCTGAGCTTTCTCGAGCTCTGCACGACGCATTTCGAACTCTTTGAGAGCTGCTTCAGTGGCACGACGCGCTTTTTTCTGAGGAATCAGGAAATTACGGGCATAGCCGTCGCGCACACGAACAACTTCACCGAGGTTTCCAACGTTAACAACTTTTTCGAGCAGAATGATTTGCATAATATGCCCCGGGATTAATTGTGGTTATCAGTGAAGGGCAACAAAGCCAAAAAGCGCGCACGCTTGATCGCTGAGTCGAGCTGACGCTGATAAATTGCTTTTGTACCAGTCAGACGAGCAGGAATGATCTTGCCGTTTTCCTGAATAAAGTCACGCAGCGTATCGAGATCTTTGTAATCGATCTGCTCAACACCCGCCGCGCTGAAGCGGCAGAATTTACGACGCTTAAAAAGCGGATTTTGTTGGGTGAACTTCTTTTTTTCTTTACGTTTACCGAAGAAAGCCATGATATGCCTTGTTCAAATTTGTTGAATATGCTGCGCATGCAGCCGATATTTTTGAGAATCTTTTCGAACCGGAGCCAGAAATCCCTGAAGCCGGACCTTGCAACCTAAACTCATTGTTCCAGCCATTTGGGCCAAATCTCCCATCGCAACAACAGTCAACATAAATGCGATGCGACGCGGTTGATTTGCTTCTGTGACCTCGGACTCATGCGAGAGTAAAAACTCTAAAACCGGAACGCCTGCAGGTGTGTACCTAAGAGGAGAAAGCTCAGAGATGATTCCCTGGACTTCGTACCGATTCGCTTCGTGCCGATTCACTTCTAGCCGGTTGACTTCGTTCCGACTGACCTCTGGCCGATCCACGACAACTCCGGTTTACTCGGTGTCGTCTGGTATTGATTCAGCGGATGCTTTACGGGCTTCTTCGCGTTCGACTTGTTTCATCATGATTGAAGGCTCTGTCTCAGCAGCTTTTGTCTTGATGACCAAGTGACGCAACACAGCATCGTTGTAACGGAAAGAATGCTCTAACTCGTCAAGCGTTGCCTGGCTGCACTCAATGTTGAAGCACAAGTAATGCGCCTTAACAAGTTTTTGAATAGGATATGCCAACTGACGGCGGCCCCAGTCTTCGGTGCGGTGGACTTTACCGCCCTGTGTGGTGACCAACGCCTGATAGCGCTCAACCATGGCGGGCACTTGCTCGCTCTGGTCCGGATGGACAATAAAAACAACTTCATAATGGCGCATGCAATGCACTCCTGTGGATATCCGAACCAAGTAACCAACCTGATCCGGGGGCAGCCCGTTGATCTGGAAATCGCTTTAAAAAAGCATCAAATCCATGACAATCGAGCAAGAAAGTCTATTATTTTCGCGCATTTAGCCCTTTTTTGCAAACCAGTGCCGTGCCTGAGCATGACGCTGTCCACAAAACTGGCTCAAGCCGCCAGAAAACGCGAACGAATGGAGGACTCGATCCCCGCGGCATCAAGCCCCACGCTCGCGAGCAAGGCCCCCTGCTCGCCGTGATCGATGAATCTGTCAGGCAAGCCCAAGTGCAAAATGGGCGTCACGACGGCATGGGCAGCAAGAGCTTCAGACACTGCACTGCCAGCGCCCCCCATGATGCATCCTTCTTCAAGAGTCACTAGGCCAAGCGGATGCTCTGCAGCCATCTGCAGCACAAGCTCGGTATCGAGCGGTTTAACAAAACGCATATCCACAACAGTCAGGTCTAGGGCCTGAGCTGCCTGCAGCGCCGCCGGTAGCAAGGTACCGAACACCAGAACAGCAATACCGCGCCCTCGCCTGCGCACAATCCCACGACCAAGCGGCACCGTCTCCAGGTCCGAACCAACGGGCGTACCCGCTCCGGAACCCCTGGGGTAACGGACTGAGGCTGGACCGGGGTGCTGGTAACACGTTGTCAGTAATAAGCGTGTTTCATTTTCATCTGAAGGGGTTGCAACCACCATATTGGGAATGCAGCGTAAAAACGCAATGTCGTAATTTCCAGCATGGGTTGCTCCATCGGCTCCAACGAGTCCTGCTCGATCCAGGGCGAAGGTGACATCCAGATTTTGTAGGGCGACGTCATGGATCAATTGGTCATAACCGCGTTGTAAAAATGTCGAGTAAATCGCCAGCACGGGTTTTTGACCCTCGCAGGCCATTCCCGCGGCAAATGTCACGGCATGCTGCTCGGCAATACCCACGTCAAAATAGCGCGTCGGGAAACGGCGTTCAAATTCCACCATGCCGCTGCCCTCACGCATCGCCGGCGTTACGCCGTTCAGACGCGGGTCATGTTCAGCCATGTCACAGAGCCAGCGGCCAAAGACTTGAGTAAAGGTGAGCTTGGGCGCAGCGGTCGGTTTTTGAATCCCGAGGGCCAGATCAAACTTGCCGGGACCGTGATAAAGCACGGGATCCGCCTCGGCGAGTTTATAGCCCTGTCCTTTTTTAGTCACCACATGCAAAAACTGCGGTCCTTTGAGCGCACGCATATTTTGCAAGGTCGGAACAAGCGCATCTAAATCGTGACCATCGATCGGTCCGACGTAGTTAAAACCCATTTCCTCAAATAAGGTGGCAGGTGTCACCATTCCCTTGGCATGCTCCTCGAGGCGACGAGCCAGCTCAAGCACAGGCGGCACATGCTGCAACACCGCGCGACCTACGTTTTTAGCCGCCGCATAAAACTGTCCGGACAACAGCCTGGCGAAATAACGATTCAGCGCACCAACAGGCGGTGAAATCGACATATCGTTGTCGTTGAGAATCACCAGCAAATTAATATCTGGTGTCACACCCGCATTATTCATTGCCTCAAAAGCCATCCCGGCAGACATCGCACCGTCGCCAATGACTGCAATGTGTTGACGGGAAACCCCGGCGTTACGAGAAGCAACCGCCATGCCGAGTGCTGCGGAAATCGAGGTCGACGAGTGAGCGGTACCAAAGGCATCGTATTCAGACTCGGAGCGCTTGGGAAAGCCGGAGATCCCGCCAAATTGTCGCAGCGACGCCATGGCGTCTTTGCGGCCAGTCAAAATCTTGTGTGGATATGACTGATGGCCAACGTCCCAGATGATTCTGTCATGGGGCGTGTCGTAGACGTGATGGAGGGCGACAGTCAATTCGACCGTTCCGAGGTTGGAGGAAAGATGCCCGCCCGTGCGAGAGACCGATTGCAAGATAAAGGCCCGAAGCTCGTCAGCAAGCTTTTTAAGCTCGCGACGATCCAACGCCTTGAGGTCCGCTGGTTGTTGAATACGATTAAGCAAATCTGTAGACATATCTCTCGTCAATGATCACGCAACACAATAAAGTCCGCCAATCCGGTCAAATAACGACCAGATTCGCCCAAGGGGGCGATGGCAGCAACAGCCTCCCGATGTAGCGCCCGGGCAAATGCCTGGGCACCAGTCAGCCCCATTAAGGTGACGTACGTTGGTTTGTTAGCCACCGCATCTTTACCTGCAGTTTTACCCAGTTTCGACGTTTCAATCGTCACATCCAGCACATCATCTACTACCTGAAATGCCAAACCCATCGCACGACCGTAATGATCGAGCGCGTCTTGTTGAGATCGGTCGGCCCCGGCAGCCAAACCGCCGAGCGCCACACTTGCGCAAAGCAAGGCGCCAGTCTTGAGTTGATGCATGTGTTGGAGCGCATCCTGGGAGAGGGTCTGTCCAACGCTCGCCAAATCGATCGCTTGACCACCTGCCATGCCAAGGCTTCCGGCAGCCTTGGCCAATACGCGTGTCGCCATGGCAATACGCTCGGATGCAATCGGCATTTGAACGAGAAACTCAAACGCCAGTGGCTGCAACGCGTCCCCGGCCAACAAGGCAGTCGCCTCATCAAACCGCACATGAACAGTTGGTTGCCCGCGTCGCAACGTGTCGTCATCCATGCAGGGTAAATCATCATGGACCAATGAATAAGCGTGAACAAGCTCAACGGCGGCGGCGGCGCAGTCCAGACCACGCTCAAAATCGGCACGGCCCTCTTGACTCGCGGCGCAGGCATACCCCGCGGCGTAAACAAGTGCCGCGCGCACGCGCTTGCCTCCTCCGAGCACAGCGTAACGCATCGCCTCATGCAAGCGCTGGGGCACCGCATCAGAGCTGGGCATCCCCAAATGCAGTACCTGCTCAATGTGCGTGGCCCGCTGACCCAGCCACTCTGCAAAAGGAGGTGGAGCGACTCTCATCATGGCACTCATTGCGCGGAGCGGTCCGTCTCATCGAAAGGGCGCAACAAGCCGGCCTCCAGGACACTGATCTGCTGCTCGGCATGCGCCAAACGCTCCTGACAGACACGCGTAAGCGCAACACCCCGTCGATAGGCGGCCAAAGACTCCTCAAGAGGCATCGCGCCGCTCTCCATTTTCGCTACCAGTTCTTCTAGCTGAGCCAGTGCCGTTTCAAAATCCTGGGGCAGGTCTGCATCGACCTCAGCCTCTGTCATCGCAGGTTGTGCCCGATCGGCGCCGGGGGCCTTTTTAGTTGGCTTGGTCAAACGAAACTCCATCGTAGGCCGAATCACGACACG
Organism: Zwartia vadi; assembly: GCF_030410375.1. Lineage (GTDB taxonomy): Bacteria > Pseudomonadota > Gammaproteobacteria > Burkholderiales > Burkholderiaceae_B > Zwartia > Zwartia vadi. Next base: position 7,474 of record NZ_JAUHHE010000017.1, on the reverse strand, counting down.
AAAAGACGTGAGAAGGCCATATCTCAAATAATAGGTAATTGTACGAGATCATGGAGGGTTAAGGCCTTGATTGCATGGGTTACAATCAGGTCTTTATTATGGTGATCGGCCAAACCGATTTTTCTTCGCGCCAGCGCGACAATAAACGTACTGGCATGCTTCCATGCGGAGGGAATCATGACCGACATTGGTCGGATGGTGCATTTAGCCCCAGCTCGCACCCAGCTGCACGTCAACACCTATTTTGACGAAGCTCTTTTTGCCCGCGAGCAAGCTAGCATTTTTAAGCAGTCCTCCCTGTATGTCGGGCACGAAAAAAGTGTGCCCAACCTAGGAGACTGGAGAAGTTTGTCCCATGAAAACAATGGGAGAGTACTCGTGCGCGGTGAAAACGGCATCGAGTTGCTTTCCAACGTCTGTCGCCACCGTCAGGCACTGATGCTTGGCGGCCAAACCGGAAATGTCGCAGGCCATGTCAATACCCATGGCAATCTTGTGGGTACCGGTGGAAACATCGTCTGCCCCTTGCACCGTTGGACTTATGACAAAAAAGGCCAGCTACTTGGTGCCCCGCAGTTTGACGACAAGCCATGCCTGAACCTCGAGCGTTTCGCCCTGAAGGATTGCCACGGACTTCTTTTTGAAGGCCCTCGCAATCCTCTGACCGATATCGGCAGCCTGTTCAAACGCCCCGAGTTTGATTTTTCTGACTATGTGCTTGACCATGTTGAAGTTCACCAGTGCAACTACAACTGGAAAACATTTATCGAGGTCTACCTCGAGGATTACCACGTCGCCCCCTTTCATCCGGGCCTTGGTCACTTTGTGACCTGTGACGACTTGTCCTGGGAGTTTGGAGCGCAATACAGCATGCAGCGCGTGGGCGTGCATCAAGCACTCTCCCAGCCCGGTTCGCCCGCTTACAAAACGTGGCATGAAAAACTCATGCAGTTCCGGCAAGGCCAGGCGCCCGATTTTGGCGCAGTCTGGGTCACCTACTTTCCGACCCACATGATCGAGCTTTACCCGCACGTGCTGGTTTTATCGACGCTTTACCCCAAGTCTCCCCAGGAAACGGTCAATATCGTCGAGTTTTACTACCCAGAGGAAATCGCTCTCTTTGAACGCGAGTTTGTCGAAGCACAACGCGAAGCCTATATGGAAACAGCGATTGAAGATGACGAAATCGCTGAACGCATGGACGCAGGCCGGCGAGCCCTTCTGGAGCGTGGCGTATCCGAAACTGGACCCTATCAGTCCCCGATGGAAGACGGCATGCAGCACTTCCACGAGTGGTACCGGGCCGCAATGGGTCAAAACCTGAAAGAATAGCGCGCAATTCTAGGAGCGCGCTATCAGAATATCCAGGGAACTCTTTAAATCTGTTTGTGTCACAGATACACTTTCATTTGTTTGTCGAGTTTTCTCCCTTTAACGCTTTAAGCTAATCGAAAAACATGAAGAGAATTGTTTTATTCCTGGTGACAAACTTAGCGGTCATGCTTGTATTGAGCGTGACCCTCAGCATTTTGGGCGTCAATCGCTTTATCACCGAACAGGGTCTGAACGTCCAGATGCTGTTGATCTTTTCATTGATTGTCGGCTTCACGGGCTCGATCATTTCTTTGCTGATCAGCAAGCCCATGGCCAAGTGGAGCACCCACGCACAAGTCATCGACCCACAGGCCCCCGGTGGTCCGCGCGAAGCGTGGCTGGTTGACACCGTGCACCAACTCGCTGATCGTGCGGGGATTGGCCGCCCCGAGGTTGCCATATACGAAGGCGAACCAAACGCCTTTGCAACTGGGGCTTTCCGCAACGACTCCTTGGTCGCCGTTTCTACGGGCCTGCTCGATAGCATGACAGAGGAAGAAATCTCAGCGGTTCTGGCACACGAGGTTGCTCACATCGCCAATGGCGACATGATCACACTAACCCTCATTCAAGGGGTAGTGAACACGTTCGTGGTGTTCTTTGCGCGGATTGTTGGCTATTTTGTGGATCGTGTCATTCTGAAGAACGACAAAGGTCTTGGGGCGGGTTACTACATTACTGTTGTTGTCTGTGAAATCGCCTTTGGCATCATTGCCAGCCTGATTGTGGCATGGTTCTCACGCCAACGAGAGTATCGTGCAGACGCTGGCTCTGCCCAGCTGCTCAGCTCGCGCGAGCCCATGATTCGTGCGCTAGCTCGCCTAGGAGGACTGGAGCCAGGTGTGTTGCCCAAGAGCTTTGAGGCCTCGGGCATTTCAGGCGGAAAAGGTATCAGTGCGATGTTTGCCACGCACCCCCCTATTCCTGCGCGCATCCAGGCCTTGCAGCAAATGCCTGTACGTTAATGACGGATGCTTTCAGGACCGTCGGATACAACTAGTGAGCCTGCTCCCAGTTGGGTCCGACGCCTACTTCGGCTACCAGCGGTACGCGCAACGTGGCGACCTCGCACATCAGGCGAGGAAGATTGAGCTTGATCTGCTCGATTTCTTCATCCGGCACATCCAATACCAATTCGTCATGAACCTGCATGACGATTTTGCTTTTTAGCCCCTGCTCGTGCAGCCAGTTTTGTACAGCCACCATTGCAAGCTTGATCAAATCAGCGGCGGTCCCTTGCATCGGCGCATTAATAGCAGCCCGTTCCGCACCAGCCCGTCGAGCGCCAGCAGCATTGATATCGGCTAGCCATAACCGTCTGCCAAAAACAGTCTCCACAAAACCCTGAGCATGAGCAAGCGTCTTGGTCTCAGCCATGAACTGCGCAACACCCGGATATCGCATGAAATAGCGATCAATGTAAGTCTGGGCAGCATCTCGCGTTATGCCGAGATTGCTTGCCAAGCCAAAAGCGCCCATGCCATAGATCAAGCCAAAATTAATCGCCTTGGCTGCGCGTCGCTGTTCACTCGTGACATCCGCCAAGGGAACGCCAAAAACTTCGGAGGCTGTTGCGCGGTGTATGTCCTCGCCAGCCGCAAAGGCTTTTTGCAAATTTGCATCATTGGACACATGTGCCATCACACGCAATTCAATTTGCGAATAGTCTGCTGAAACAATTTTTCCCTTAGTGGCGATAAAGGCTTCGCGCACGCGTCGACCTGCCTCGGAACGTACCGGGATATTTTGCAAGTTCGGATCCGAAGATGCCAGACGGCCTGTAATCACGGAGGCCTGAGAGTAATGCGTATGGACTCTTCCTGTGGCAGGATTCACCATTTTAGGAAGTTTATCGGTATAGGTAGACTTGAGCTTGGCAAGCCCCCGATACTCCAACAACACCTTAGGCAAAGGGTAGTCCTCAGCGAGTTTGGTCAACACCTCTTCGTCAGTCGACGGGGCACCACCTGCTGTTTTACGCACCACAGGCAGTTGCATTTTGCCAAACAAAATCTCGCCCAACTGTTTAGGCGAGTTGAGATTAAAAGGCTGCCCCGCCAATTCATACGCACGTTTTTCCAGCTCCAAAAGCTCTTGCCCAAGAACATGGCTTTGGCGACCTAGCTCGGCTGAATCAATGCCCACCCCTGTTCGTTCAATTTCAAACAACACACGCGATGTTTGCATCTCAAGCTTATAAATGTATTCAAGCTTTGGCTCTTGCTGAATCTTTGGGCGTAGTACCTGATGCAAACGCAGGGTAAAGTCTGCATCCTCGCAGGCATATTCTGTTGCGCGCTCAAGATCGACTTGATCAAAACAGATCTGATGGGCGCCTTTGCCGCAAAGCTCTTCGAAAGACACGCCCTTGAGACCGAGATAACGCTGACACAAATCCTCCAGTCCCACGCCTCGATGAGACTCTAAGACATAGGCCTGCAACATGGTGTCATCGGCAACGCCGCGCAAATCAATACCCTCGTTGGCAAAGACGTGGGCGTCGTATTTGGCATGGTGCAACAGCTTGATGGCACGCTCATCCTCAAGCCATGGTTTCAGACGCGCCAAAACCTCTTGTTTTGGCAGTTGCGCCTGAGAGTCTGTACTGTGATGCCCAACAGGGATGTAACACGCGCTTCCAGCCTCAATGGACAGGGAAATCCCCACCAAACTCGCCTGCATGGGCTCTAGGGAAGTAGTCTCGGTATCAAGCGCCACACAATCAGATAGCCGAACTTTCTGAAGCCAGTCATCAAGCAGGGACCAGTCCGTCACCATCTCATACTTTTTGTGTGCGGGTGCAAGTGGTTTGACGGCTTCGACTGGCACACGTGCATCACCCTTGGGCACACGCTCTTGCTCGCCCGTCAACTCCCTTAACCAGGAGCGGAATCCATAACGCTCGTAAAGCTTGACGAGTGCATCCCTGTCAGGACTTTTAGGGCACAGCGTCTCGATACTGGGGACCTCCCGGCTCAAATCGCAGTCAATTTTGACTGTCAACAACTCGCGGGTCAGCGCAAACTGGGGAATTGCTGCGCGCAGATTTTGCCCTGCCACACCCTTGATATCGTCCGCGCGCTCGATGAGCGCCTCAACAGAGCCATACTCTTCGATCCACTTGGCCGCAGTTTTAGGACCGACTTTTTGAACACCCGGCACATTATCGACCGTATCGCCTACAAGCATCAGATAGTCAACAATTCGCTCGGGACTCACGCCGAATTTACGCACGACCCCTGCAGGGTCAAGTTTTTCGTTAGACATGGTGTTAACAAGCGTGACATGCGGCGTCACGAGCTGGGCCAGATCCTTATCGCCAGTCGAAATGATGGTGTGAACATCATGATCGGTTGCCCAGTGTGCCAACGTGCCGATCACGTCATCGGCCTCCACGCCTTCGATACCCAGAACGGGCCACCCCATGGCACGAATCGCCTCGTGGATCGGCTCGATCTGGGCAGCGAGATCCTCTGGCATCGGGGGGCGATGTGACTTATATTCAGGATAGAGGTCTTCGCGAAAGGTCTTACCTCGCACATCGAACACACATGCGGCATACTGCGCTTGATATTCATGCAGCATTTTGCGCATCATGTTGACGACGCCGTAGATTGCACCCGTCGGCTCTCCTTGCGCATTGCGCAAATCAGGCATCGCGTGAAAGGCACGATACAAATAACTCGATCCATCTACTAGCAACAAGGTTTTTTTCATGGGCCACAAAGAAGAAATAGTTTCGCCGGCACTTCAGCAAACAACCCAAATTATGTCAGAGATGCTGCACGCAGCCGACACTCTGGCCAAGATTGGGCCCGCAATCAGCATTTTTGGTAGTGCCAGGATCAAAAAAGATTCGTCACATTACGCCATAAGCGAGGAAATTGCCCGCAGATTAGCGCACGCGGGGTTTACTGTCATCGCGGGCGGCGGTCCAGGGATCATGGAAGCGGCCAATAAAGGGGCCTTTGAGGCTGGCGGAACAAGCGTTGGCTTGCACATCAAATTGCCGAAAGAGTCCAAACACAACGAATTTCAGACAATTAGCCTGCCTTTTCAGCATTTTGTGTCCAGAAAAGCGACTTTTTTCATGCACAGCCTGGCCTATGTTGTGCTGCCTGGTGGCTTCGGGACGCTGGACGAGCTCTTTGAAGCGGTCACTCTAATGCAAACCGGCAAAATACCTCCCGGACCCGTGATTTTGGTAGGAACCGATTTTTGGTGTGGACTGATGGATTGGATTCGGACGCAGCTCGAACAATCCGCCCTGATCAACCCCCTTGATCGTCATACACTGATCATCGAGGATGACCCGCAGCGTGTCGTGCAACACCTGGTCGACTTTTATCAGGATCACCCGGGAATTGTCGCCCGGCAGCCGAACGCGCCCGTTTAAAATCGTTAGATACTAGAATGAAGTTATCTTTACAAATTGTTAATCATTGATAGTTGGAGCAAACATGGATCGCGCTGTATTTCCTATGAAATTGAACAACCCTGACCTGCTGCGCTCGCAGTCCTACATCAACGGGAATTGGGTGGATGCCAAGGATGGGAATGCTTTTGCAGTCGACAACCCTGCAACCGGTGCCCATATTGCCCATGTTGCCAACCTGGGTGCTGATCAGGCTCAGGTGGCTATTGATGCGGCCAGTGCTGCCTTTCCCGCATGGCGGGCACGCACAGCCAAGGAGCGCTCAATCATTCTGCGCAAATGGTTCGATTTGATCAATGCCAATACTGATGATTTGGCGCGCATCATGACAGTCGAACAAGGCAAACCCTTCCCTGAAGCAAAAGGCGAAATCGCCTATGGCGCCTCTTTTGTAGAATGGTTTGCAGAGCAAGCTAAACGCGTGATGGGCGATACGATTGCGGCCCCGATCGCGACCAACCGTATGCTGGTCTTGCGCGAACCGATTGGCGTCTGCGCCGCGATCACGCCCTGGAACTTTCCTACCGCTATGATCACACGTAAAGTTGCGCCAGCGCTTGCTGCCGGTTGCACGATCGTCCTCAAGCCCGCCGAACAAACCCCCCTGTCAGCGCTGGCCTTAGCAGTCCTGGCTGAGCAAGCAGGTATCCCGGCTGGTGTGTTGAACATCATCACAGCGGATAGCGAACAATCTATTGCTGTGGGTAAAGTTCTGTGCACCAGTCCAACCGTGCGTAAACTGACTTTTACCGGCTCGACTCCAGTGGGACGTATCTTGATGCAGCAATGCGCCCCGAGTATCAAAAAAATGTCACTCGAACTCGGTGGCCATGCTCCCTTTATCGTTTTTGAGGATGCGGACATTGACGCAGCGATCGAAGGCGCAATGATTTCCAAATACCGCAATGCGGGTCAAACATGCGTGTGTACCAACCGTTTTTATGTTCACGCCAACGTCTATGACAACTTTGCTGCAAAACTGGCTGCACGCGTCTCAAGCGCCCTTTCTGTGGGCGAAGGTTTCGAAGATAAAGTGACGACAGGCCCTCTGATTGACGAGGCCGCAGTCGCCAAAGTCGAAGAGCATGTTCAGGACGCAGTCGCCAAAGGCGCCAAGATTTTGTGTGGCGGCGCCAAGCACGCGCGCGGCGGTCGTTTCTACCAGCCTACCGTCATCACGCAAGTCAGTGAAGATATGCTTTGCATGAGAGAGGAAACCTTTGGTCCCCTCGCGCCAATCGTCAAATTTACCGACGAAGCCGAGGTCATTCGCCTGGCCAACAACACGGACTATGGTTTGGCGTCCTACTTTTACAGTCGGGATATCGGTCGTATTTTCCGTGTGGCTGAAGCGCTCGAGTACGGTATGGTCGGCGTCAACACAGGACTGATCTCAAACGAAATGGCGCCTTTTGGTGGCGTCAAACAATCCGGTCTCGGACGCGAGGGCTCTGTCTACGGAATGGACGATTTCATGGAAATGAAATACGTATGTCTCGGCGGAATTTAAGCTCGCGCACGTAAAAAAACGCAGCCTAGTGAACTGACCCCATAAAGTTGGACAGTTTAAAAGCGGATTAGGGCCTCAAGGGTTGAGTTCTGTATTGCACAGGACTCAGCCCTTTGAGTTTTGTCTTGATCCGGTCGTTGTTGTAATAGTGAATA
>NZ_JAUHHE010000016.1 GCF_030410375.1 Zwartia vadi | reverse complement strand
CTGTCATGATGCCACCGGGCTGCTGTGGATCGAGCTCGGCGCTCAGGTTCTGGAAAGCTTCGAGCATCGACTGCTGGGCAGCCTCAGGGCTCAGGTGGCTGAGGTCGAGGGCAGGCAGCTTGAGTGGGGGGAGCGCCGAGGCAGGGTCGATCACCATGAGGGTGCCGGAGCTGCGATCGGTGACTGTGCGCAAGCGCAGCGCTCCATGGTGGTTGCGCAGGCGCTCAAGCGCCTGGAGCACATTGGCGTGGCTCAGGCCAGCGGGCACGCGCAGGCAAACGGCCTGGTTAAAGCGCTGGAGCGAGCCCTTGAGAGCGAGATAGTCTTGGGCGATTGGCAAAGGCGGCATCTCGCCTTCTTCGACCCAGGCGGTTTGCAGCGTCTCGGTGGAGGCGAGGGTGGCCGCGGCAGCGAGGGCTTCAGGAGTTTGATGTTTAAAGACATCTCGGACACTAAACACTAGACCTTGCGCGCGTGCGCGACTCACAAGGCGAATGGCAGAAATACTATCGCCTCCTATACTGAAGAAACCGTCATCCAGACCGGTTTGAGCCAGCCCGGTTACCTCTGAAAATAATGAGCAGACTAACTTTTCTTTGTCAGACTGAGGGGCGCGGAAGTGTTGGGTGGACGTCTGTGTGTCAGGAAGTGGTAGAGCTTTGCGATCGAGTTTGCCGTTAGCATTAATTGGCAAAGCATCCATTGATACAAAATAACTGGGCACCATGTAGTCGGGCAAACTGGATGCCAATGCGCCACGAATTGTTATATCGTTCGGAACCTTGTCTCCCGATCGGGCGACTAAGTAAGCGATAAGTCGTTTGTCGCCGTGTATTTCTCGCGCCAGGACGGCAACTTGTGAAATATCTTTGACATGCTTTAAAAGTGCAGCTTCAATTTCTCCGAGCTCAATGCGGAATCCGCGAATTTTGACTTGATCGTCGGCGCGGCCTAAATACTCAATCGCTCCATCAGGACGATAGCGCGCAAGATCGCCGGTTCGATACATGCGCATGCCGGACGTGCCAGCTAATGCAAATGGATTGGCGATAAAGCGTTCAGCTGTCAGGCCTGGACGACTGAGGTAGCCGCGGGCAAGGCCTTCACCTGCAATGTAGAGCTCGCCAACAGTGCCGGGAGTAACGGGCTCGAGTCCCGCATCCAAAATATAAAGTTGAGTATTCCAGATTGGATGACCGATAGGCGGGGCGAGTGTTTCATCGTTTCGTAGACATTTCCAGAACGAAACATCAATCGCCGCTTCCGTCGGTCCATACAGGTTCCAGAGCGTTGCTTGAGGAAAGCGATTGAGATATTGATTTTGAAGTGTCGCGCTGAGTGCTTCGCCACTCATCACAACTTGTTTAAGGCTTGAGCAAGTCGTGAGACTGATGCTTTGCAAGAAAACTGCCAGCATCGAAGGGACAAAGTGCATGACTGAAACCTTGTGGGTGTCAATCATTTGTTCAATATATTCAGGCTCTTTTTGCCCACCTGGACGGGCGATCACGAGCGCAGAGCCTGTCAAAAGAGGAAGTAGCCATTCCCACACCGCCACATCAAAGCCAATACCGGTCTTTTGCAGAATCCGGTCAGAGGCATTGAGCTTCAGGATGTCCTGCATCCAGTCTAGTCTGTTCGTCAGGGCATGATGCGTATTGCCCGCTCCTTTTGGTGTACCTGTTGAGCCAGAGGTGTAGATTAAATAAGCAAGTTGCTCTGGATGATAGGGACGATTCATTTCAGCAACAGACAGTGTCACATCTGAGTGCTGTGCCAAGTGTTCATGCCACCCGGCCGAGTCCATCTCAATGACGAGGTCAGGTTTGGCATCCCGGCTGAGGGACGCCGCGCCATCTTTTGTAGTCAGCAGAATACTCGCTTGACTATCGCTGAGCATAAACTCCAAGCGTTGTTGAGGATACTCAGGGTCGAGTGGCAAATACGCAGCGCCGGCCTTGAGGATGGCTAACATCGCTACGATCATTTCAGGGCCGCGATTGAGCAGCACTGCGGCGATTTGGTCGGCTCCCAACCCTTGAGAGATTAATAACCTTGCGAGGCGACTGGATGCACGATCAAGCTCGTCGTAACGCATGGACTGTATATCTGAACCCAGGCCATAAATAAGTGCTGGCGCATCAGGGGTCAGGCAAGCTTGAGCCGAAAAGCGCTCCATCAATGAAATTTGAGAAGCATCGACATTGACTCGCATACCCGCTGATTGCAAAAGGACAGCTTCTCGTGTGGCCTGACTCATGACTGGCAGGGTAACCAGCGGAGCATTGGGCTGATCAACAAATCCTTTCAGCGTATGAACAAAAGCTTGAGCCCAGTTTTCTACAGTGGTAGTTTCAAATAAATCAGCGTCAAATTCAAAGCTTCCAGTCAGTTCTCCATTTGATTGTTTGGTCAAATAAAGAGTGAGATCAAGTTTGGCTGTTGGTAAACCGACTGATTCCGGTGTGCATTCTAAATCGCCTAGTTTAAATTGCGTTTCGCCTTGTGTTTGCAACGAAAGCATGGCTTGAAAAACGGGCGAATGAGAGAGCGAGCGCGTGACGCCTAAGTGTTCGACCAATTGTTCAAACGGAAGATCCTGGTCTGCGAGACAATCCTGTACGATCTGATGTGTTTGTGAGATTAATTCAAGCGGTGTTTGAGTGTCTTTCGGTGTGACTGGCATGACAACCGTATTCAACAAAAATCCCACCAAGGCCTCAGTATCGATATCATCTCTACCAGAAACAGGTGAACCAATCGCGACAGAATGTTGTCTGGAGATTTTTGCAAGAGTCGTGCCATATATGGCAAGCAGTGCGGTGTAGAGCGTTGTATTTTGCTTGCGTGAAAGTGCTTCGAGTGCAGCGACTGTAGAGGCGTCAATGTTCAAAGAGACTTCTTTCGCGAGACGACTGCGGTCTGGATCACGTGGATGGTCGAGTGGTAAGGCAAGTAGCTCAGGCACATCAGTCAAGCGTGATTTGGCACGTTCGACTGCTGGTGCAAGTCCTTCTTGCAGATTGTCTTGTTGCCAAGCCGCCCAGTCACTATATTGGATCTCGAGATCTGCCCAGGCTGGCTGATTTCCGTTGAGAAAAGCTCGATAAGCTTCATCCAATTCACGCGCGATAATATTTCGTGAAACACCATCCGCGGCCTGATGGTGCATCGTAAGCATCAAAACCGACTCACGCTGACTCAGTGAAATGAGGCTCGCGCGTAAAGACAAATCCTTTTCTAAATCGAAAGGTTTCGCAGCCTCGGTCCTGATGTGTTGCGTAATCAGTCGTTCACATTCTTCAGGATTAGCCTCATAAGTCTGACTTAAATCAATGCTGTGCAAGATATCATCAACGGCGGGAGAATCCAGCAGATAACCAACTGGCTCGCCACTGTCTGATGCGCGCATAACTGTACGAATTGCTTCGTGACGGGTGCATAGTGCGACAAGCGAATTTTTGAGTGCGTCGACATTCAGTTCACCTTTGACGCGAATAGCCAAAGGCATGTTGTAGCTAGAGGAGTTGCCTTCCAGACGATCCAGAGCCCATAAGCGACGTTGACCATATGACAATGTGAGCTTAGTTGTCATTGCGAATTCTTCCCATGCCTGACTGAATGCGGCGTCTTGATTGTTTGCTGATACCATCCAGGTAGACCGCTAATTGTTGCGGGGTAGGATGTTCAAAAATTGCTCGAAGTGGTAATGTTTTTTCAGTTACCTGACGTACTCGGGCGACGAGTTTCATTGCCAGCAGCGAATGACCACCAATTGCAAAAAAACTGTCATCTGCACTGATTTCAGTGCTCTCAGTGATTTCCATAAATAAACGAACGAGTAGACGTTCACTCTCAGTATTGGGAGGGATACAAATTTTTTCGATTGAATCCCCCTTTGCCAGAGCGATAGGGTCAGGCAATGCCCGCCGATCCAGTTTTCCTGCAGGACTGAGTGGCAGCGAGTCCAGTGTGACAAAATACGCAGGTACCATGTAGTCTGGCAGTTTCTTCAGGAGTGTATTTCTGAGTTGTGCTGTATCAGGCAGTATTTGTCCTGGCTGAGCGACAAGGTATGCCACGAGTCTTTTGTCTGCCGATGCCTGTCCAACCTGCCTGGCTATAACGGCTACTTTACTTAAAGTCGGGCATTCACTTAAAAGTGTGGATTCGACCTCTCCCAGTTCGATGCGGAAACCTCGAATTTTGACTTGATCATCTGCCCGTCCCAGGAACTGAATAGCACCGCTGGGTAGTCGTAAAGCGATATCACCCGTGCGATACATGCGCGCTCCGGGTTCACCAAAGGGATTAGCGATAAATTTTTGTGCTGTTAAACCCGGACGATTAAAGTAACCCCGTGCGAGACCTGTCCCGGCCAGGTAAAGTTCTCCAAGAACCCCATCAGGAAGAGGTTCAAGTGTTGAGTCCAAAATATAAAGATCGTTATTCCAGATCGGATAGCCAATTGGCGGGAACTCCTCCCATTTGGTCAGGTCCTCGTCCATCGTGTAATAACTGACAACGTGCGCTTCGGTTGGCCCGTATAGATTGTGCAGTCTGGCTGTCGGGTGAGACTGATAGGCCGCGCGGATTGCTGGCGTGATTTGTAGCTGTTCTCCAGCTGTAAAGACTGCTTCAGGCCATCCGTCAATTTCGAAAGTATGCTTGGCATCTGCAAGGTTGTTGAGAACAACAAAAGGGGCATACAAGTGGTCGACATGATGGTCTTGAATATATTGCGCGAGTAAGCGGCTGTCTCGTCTGGTCTCGTTATCCACCAGGACAAGCGTTGCACCTTTTGAATAAGCCCATGCAATCTCTTGCGCTGATGCATCAAAGCTAATGGGTGAGTACTGTAAGACGCGTTGAGCCTGACTAGGTATCGTCGCATGTTGCCACTTGACGAGATTCATCAGGGAGCGATGTAAAAATCCAACCCCTTTGGGATTTCCTGTGCTGCCTGAAGTGTACATAAGGTAAACCAAATGATCGGGAGTCAGGGGAGAACTCCGATCGAGATTGGTCACGTCACGCTTTGGTTGTTTGGTGACATCATCGATGATATTTTTTTGATCGAGACTCAGGACACGTGTAGAAAGTCCATGTTTACTGATGATGCGATCGATCAATTCCTGATGACAAGTGTGACTCAAAACGATATTTGCCCGGCTGTCGGATAGCATGAAGGCCAGACGACTTTCAGGATAATCAACATCAAGCGGTAAATAGGCTGCACCCGCTTTATTGATGGCAAGTAGGGCAATAATCAGATCCGGTGTGCGATCCAGCATCATTGCCACGACGTCGTCGCAGCGTATGCCACAGTGAATCAAATAGTGAGAGAGCTGATTAACCCGATTGTTGAGGTCTTGATAAGAGATTTGCTGGTGTTGCCACTCGATCGCGATTGCTTGGGGGGTCAGTAAAACTTGTTTTTCAAAAACATCTGGCAGAGTGAGTTCACTTTCATCCAGAATGACAGATATTCCGCGTCCGCTAGCAAGAGTATTCTGGCAGGTGGCGGTATCCATGAGAGTAAACGTCTGTATCGGCTCGTCAGGTCGATTGGCAAGCGCATGCGTTAAAGATTCAAATGCCCGTGCCCAGCGTTGGATGCTTTGAACGTTGAACAGATCGCAATCGTACTCAAATGAACCACTTATCGTGCCGTTTGCTTCTGGTCGCAAGTGTAAGGTCAAGTCATACTTGGCCGCTGCAGAGCCAAGTATTTCGTGCTGAGTCACTAAACTTCCCAAGGCAAATGGCTCGGCCGTATCGGCTTGATAGGCAAACATTGCCTGAAACAAGGGACTGTGGTGCAGTGAGCGCGTGACACCAAGCTCTTCTATCAGCTTTTCAAACGGGATGTCCTGATCGCTCAATGCTGTATTAACACTGTTTTTAGTGTGTTCGATCAATTCGGCTCCTGTCATCAATCCAGGTGCGTGAATGGGAATAGCAAGAGTATTGAGCAGAAAACCAATCAATCCTTCAGTTTCAATATGCTGACGTCCGGCCACAGGTGAGCCCACAACGATATCGTTTTGTCCCGAAATACGGCTTAGTGTGGCTGCATAAATTGCCAACAACACTGCAAACATCGTTGTGTCGTGTTCTGCAGCAAGAATGCGTAATTTATCAATGACTTCAGATTGAATGCGGATCGGAACATGACGCGCGGGTCGCGAACTGTTCGTTTGTCTTTGACGATCCAAAGGCAATGTCAGACATTCAGGAAAATCAGCCAAGCGTTGCTTGATCTGATCGATACGGACTTTTGTACCGGTTTGAAAATTTGATTGCTGCCATGCTGCCCAATCTGCATAGGCCACAGGTAACGTATCCCATTGCGGGGCATGACCGGCCAGATGAGACACATAAGCTTCGTTGAGTTCGCGCGCCAAGATTCCAACTGAAGCCGCATCTGCTGCTTGATGATGCACTGAAATCAATAATTGAGCGTTGTCTGAGTGATCGATGAGAAGTAACGCCCGAAGAGAATAGTCTTGGTCGAGTTTAAAAGGACGAGCCGCTTCTCTTTCAAACTTTGAACGTATGGAGTCCGCGTGTATCGAGTACGCTTCATTTTCAGATATGTTCTCTACAGTCAGTAAGTCACTGGGTCTTGGAAGGGGTAAAACAAGGCCATATAGCAAACCGTCGTTGTCCTCTTTCATTACGGTGCGCAAAGGCTGATGACGCTCGATCACGCTTACAAGAGCTTGGCCCAATGCCTCGATTGAGGGAGCCGCACTCAAGGTCATGAGCACTGACATGTTGTATGCAGAGGAAGGTCCATCGATACGATCCAACGTTCCCAAGCGTCGCTGGCCGAAGGAAAGAGTCACTGTGCCATTCGTACCAAGCCCTGAGCCAGCTCGCAAGGGCGTGTCCGACTCATTTGTCAGTATGTCTATATGAGGTGCCAAGGCCTGAGGCGTTGTGTGCTCGAACAACACACGCAAAGGCAGGGTGACGCCAAGCTCTTTGCGCAGTCTTGCAACGAGTCGCATCGCTGAAAGTGATTGTCCGCCAATGGCAAAAAAACTTGCATCAACGCTGACGGTATCCAGACCTGTAACCTCACTAAATAAGCGGCAAAGTAATGACTCTGTCGGTGTGGAGGGCTCAACATAATCATTTAATTCAGTCGTCAGGTCTGGTGCAGGCAAGGCGCGTCTGTCGAGCTTGCCATTCGCATTGAGCGGTAATGCGTCAAGAACGATCAGGTATGTGGGCACCATATAGTCTGGTAATCGCCCATTAAGCCTCGTGCGTAGTACGTTAGCAGATGGAATGGTTTGTTGTTGATGTCCGACCAGATAGGCAGCCAGTCGAGTTTCTGATCCGTTAGATGTCGCGATCACTGCTGCCTGGCTGATTTCAGGCGAGGTCATGAGCAAGGCGGCTTCGATTTCACCAAGTTCGATTCTGAAACCCCTAATCTTCACTTGATCGTCGGCGCGACCGAGATATTCGATTGCACCGTCTTTGCGTCTACGTGCTAAATCACCCGATCGATACATTCGTGCACCCGGGCTGAGCCAGGGGCAAGCAATGAATC
This sequence comes from Zwartia vadi, assembly GCF_030410375.1. GTDB lineage: Bacteria > Pseudomonadota > Gammaproteobacteria > Burkholderiales > Burkholderiaceae_B > Zwartia > Zwartia vadi. The sequence goes on along the minus strand of NZ_JAUHHE010000016.1, from coordinate 64,459 downwards.
TCTCCGCAGTCAGTGCAGCACGACCAAGGTAGCCTCTCGCCAATCCTTCCCCCGCAATATAAAGTTCGCCTACAACGCCTTCAGGAACAGGTTCAAGTGATGGATCCAAAATAAATAAATGTGTATTCCAGATAGGGAGACCAATAGGAGGTGGAGTTAAACCATCTTCCAAACGACAGCGCCAGGCTGATACGTGAATAGCTGCCTCAGTCGGACCATACAAATCCCAAAATTCGATCTGAGGGAAAGCTTGCAGGGTTTTACTCTGAAGGGTTCCGCTCAATGCTTCACCGCTTGTGACGATCAAGCGCAGTGATTCATGTTTGAGAGCATGTTTTTCCTCGAGAAAGAGCTCAAGCATGGAGGCAACAAAGTGAATCATTGTGATGCTGTAAGCATCAATCGCTTGATGAAGGTAGGCAGCATCTTTGTGCCCACCAGGTCGAGCAATGACTAGCGTTGCACCAGTCATGAGAGGTGCGAACCACTCCCACACCGCAACATCAAAACCAATGGCAGTTTTTTGTAGTACCCGATCGTTGGGCCGTAGCCGCATCTCAGACTGAATCCAGTCCATGTGATTGACGATTGCTCGGTGAGTATTGCCGGCACCCTTTGGCGTACCTGTTGAACCGGATGTGTAAATCAAGTACGCAAGCTGTTCGGGTAGCAATGGGCTTGCACGTTCTTCTTCGCGAATGCTTGAGTGATGTCTTGAGCGAATCACTGCGTCGACAGATGGATCATCGATCACGAGGACTGTAGCCGTTAATACTTTCGATTCAAAACGTTGTTGCTGTTTGGTCGTTGTAACGAGAGCACGCGTTTTGCTATCGTCGACCATAAACGATAAACGTTCTATAGGCACCTCTGGATCCAGAGGTAGATAGGCTGCCCCAGCCTTGAGTGCACCCAACATTGCGATGATCGTATCCGGACCGCGTTCAAGCAATATCGCAACAACATCATCGCCTCGAATCCCCTGGGCGAGCAGATGGCGTGCGAATTGATTGGAGCGTTCATCTAATTGCCTATAAGTCACAGTGTCGATTAAGTGATCATTGAGCGCAACGGAGTCATTGTCTGTGATTTCAAACATGAGCGCGCAACCCTCAGGCGTGCGTTTGACTTGCGCCTCAAATCTCTCAACCAGTGTGAGTGGCTCAGGAGATCGTTCACATAAAAGACCTGAACTGTTCTTGATCGTTTCCTGAACTTGATCTTCGGTCATCCAGCTGAGCTGGGCAATGGGCTGCTCTGGCGTGTCTTGCAAGGCATCCAGTAATTGAACGAACGCGTCAGCCCATCGCTGAACGCTATCCTGTTCGAACAGGTCTGCGTCATATTCAAAGACGCACTCCATTGCACCAGATTCGAGCGGGGTCAGATAAAGTGTTAAGTCGAACTTTGCGTGCGCCAGTGTCACGGGTTGTATCGCGCATTGCAGTCCAGGTAAATCAAGAGCGAGTGGCCGATCAGTCTGATAGGCCAGCATTGCCTGGAATATAGGTGTTTGACCGAGCGAGCGCGGGATGTTCAATTCCTCGACTAGCCGCTCAAAAGGCATGTCTTGATCACTCAGCGCTGCGGTAAGCTGCTGATGCGTCTGTCTCAGAAGATCTGACCCGCTTGTTTCATGGCCGATTGTTACGGGAGTCACAATCGTGTTGACAAAATAACCTACGAGCGATTCTGCTTCGCGTGTTGTTCTACCGCCCACCGGTGAACCAATGACGACGCTCTGTTGACGTGACAATCGCGATAACAATGTTGCATATCCCGCTAATATCGCTGTGAAAAGTGTTGTTTGCTCTATACGCGCAAACTTTTCAAGTCCTTGAACGATTTTGCTTTCAACTTGTTGGCGAACATAGCCTGCGCGCTTTTCACGGCTGTTGTCACGCGGGAAGTCCAAGGGCAAGCTCAGATATTCAGGTGCATCAGCTAAACGTGCCTTTGCGCGTTCGATTTTTTCTTGAATACGATTTTCGATCTTGGCGGTGTGCCAGACGGCCCAGTCACTGTATTCAACGTTTAATGGCGCCCATTCAGGTGCTTGACCCAAGGCATAGGCTTGATATGCCTTCCCGAGCTCATCAAACAGCTGTACGCTAGAAAGTCCGTCGCCAGCCTGATGGTGGAGCGTGATAACCAATACCGAATCAGTTGGCGATATTTCAAGCAACATGGCCCTAATCGATAGGTCTCTTTCCAGATCAAACGCTAAATTGTTTGCGTAAGTGATAAAGGCATCGACGATTGAACGATCGCAGGTGCTTACTTCTCTGCCCGTGTGTTTTAAAAATGATTCGGGTGTAAAGATTTGAAGAATATTGATTGTTGAGTCGATTGGATGCAACACACCATATATTTCTCCGTCTCCAGCTTGTTTCATCAGTGTACGCAGAGGCTGGTGACGTTCCAAGAGGGATATCAGTGCGAGTTTCAGGGCTTCAACACGAACAGAACCTTGGAGACGGACGGCAAAGGGCAGGTTGTAGGCTGATTTGGCATGATCCAACTGTCCCAAGGTCCAGAAACGTTTCTGACCCAGAGACAGAGCAATTCGTCCATCTGCAAGCTGGCCCATCCCGGGCTTGAGTTCGGACTGAGTCAATTGAGATGCATGCTCAAGAGAAACGATTTGCAGTGCAAGTGCTTGCGGCGTTGGATACTCAAAGATCTTATCGAGTGTGATATCGCAACCAAGCTGTTCCCTGAGCTGGGTGACAAGGCTGATTGCGAGAAGTGAGTGTCCCCCAATTGTAAAAAAGTCGTCATCAATTCCGACCCGAGATGTGCCGGTTAGCGACTCGAATAAACCGCAAATGACTGTTTCGAGTGGGTTTCTTGGTGCTTGATAGGAGTGTTGATCAGTTTGAGTCCCGGGCTCGGGAAGTGCGCGAACATCGAGTTTTCCGTGCACGGTCAGGGGAAAGGCTTCCAGATAATGAAAGTATGCAGGAACCATATACTCAGGAAGTGCCGCAGACAGCTCCGCACGCAAGCGACTTTGGTCTGGCTGCTCAACACCCTTTTGACTGATCAAATATGCGACAAGCCTCAGCTCTCCAGAAAAGTCTTTCGCAACGACTGCGACGTGTGAAATCGTCTCAAATTTTGCGAGTATGGTCTTTTCAATTTCACCGAGTTCAATCCTGAATCCTCGGATCTTGACTTGTGTGTCGGCGCGGCCCACATACACCATCAGGCCATTCTTCTTGCGCATGACAAGATCACCGGTGCGATACATCCGGCGTCCGGGCGTCCCAAATGGGCAGGCGATAAAGCGCTCGGCAGTGAGTCCCGGGCGGCTCAGGTAGCCGCGTGTGACACCCACACCGGCTACATAGAGTTCTCCAATTGTTTCATCAGGAACCAGTTCCAGTGAATCGTCCAGAATGTAGTCATCAACGTTGTGAATCTGCTTGCCGATGCTTACTGGTTCTTCAAGGGTCAGCGCAAGTCGGGGCTGGAGGGGCGGGCTCATTGCTGCGCAAACGGTGACTTCAGTTGGTCCGTATGCGTTGACCATGCGTCGATTCGCAGCAAATCTTTCAACTAACTCGGGCGGACAGACTTCACCCGCAACACAAAGCGTTTTCAGGGGGGCAAGCGCACTTTCATCCAAGAGTTTGACTAGAGCAGGGGGTAGCGTCGCGTGAGTCACCTCAAATTTTGCAAGGTGCTCAGCGATATTGGCCGCGGAATTCATGCGCATCGCATTGGCGGGTAATACAAGTGTGGCTCCCGCCGCAAAGGCTGACCAGATCTCTTGTACGCTGCCATCAAAGGCGTGGGAGGCAAATTGAAGGACTCTGTCGCCAGAATGAATATTCAGGTACTGATCTTTAGCGTGCGCCATATTCAACACGCCGCGATGGGGAACACCTACGGGTTTTGGGTTGCCTGTCGAACCGGAGGTGTAGATGATATAGGCCAGATTATCTGGCAGAAGAGGACGGATTCTCTGTGTGTCTGTAATGGTGCTTGCATCAAGCGTCTGAATGTTTAGACTGACAGCAAAGTCTTCGAGATCAATACGTTTTTGTTGACCTAGAACTTTTTCGATTTCCGGAGATTGCAGGTGTTCGGAAATAGAAATGAGATGTTGAGAGTTGCTGTCCTCAATCAAATATTGAAGTCGTGCTGCGGGATAATCCGGATCCAGTGGTAAGTAGGCAGCACCAGTCTTCAGAATAGCGAGCATGGAAACAATCAGCTCTGGAGATCTCCTCAGCAGAATACTGACTGTTTGTTCGGTACCCACGCCTTGTCTAATGAGATAACGAGCGAGTTGATTGGCTCTTTCATCCAGCTCTGAGTAGGTGAGTGCGGTGGGTCTTCCTTGGTCTTCATAAAGCAGAGCCGCCAACTCAGGATGTTTGGCAACTTGAGCCTCGAACAACGCGGGTAGATGTTCTATTGCGGGGTCGAGTCGAAGAGACGCACCAGAAGATTTTTCAATTATGCGTGTTTGCTCCTCAATATCGAGGACGCCGAACGACGCGATGGGTGTTTCGCTCAGAGAAGGGAGTCTCAACAAGAGATGATAGAGACGGGTGAGGTGCTCTCGCGCTTGTTCTTCGCTGTAGCGATCGCCGTTGTAATCCAGTCTGATTTGAACAGGACCATTATCGGAACGGTCGAATATTTGCAGTTCGAGGTCAGTAATCGCGCCTGCCCCCCTCGTTTCCACCAGACCTGTTGCATCTCCAAAGTCCACTTGTTGATTAAAAACCAAGTGATTAATCAAAAAGGAAAAGGGCGGATCCAAATTCATCTGGCGATGCATGGCCGCGATTTCACCGTATGGAAATCGATTGTGCCTCAAGCCAACACGTGTTTCGCGTGCAATGCGTTTCGTGAGATCCGATACTGTTTCATTTGCCTCAACAGGGATTCGTAGCGGTACGGCATTGGCTAGCATGCCAATCAGTGTCCGAGTGTTTTTGACACGTCCGGCTGTGGGGGTTCCGACACAAATATCCGTTTTGCCAGTTAATTTTGATAGATAAAGAATGACGGCAGTCGCGAAGGTCGCATAGGCGCTGCGACTGGTATTGACACCCCATTGCGTGATGTCAGTGTAGAGCGAACGGGGCATATCCATCGAAACTGATAAAGGCCTGGAGAGATCCAGGCGCTTGAAGGGTTTTGTGGATAGCGTGGCTGGTGACGGAACGCCCGCAAGCTTCTCTTTCCAAAAAGCTTTATCCTCATTCCATGTGTCGCTTGCCTGGTAGGCTGAGTCTTGGGCAACTGCTGCAAACCAGCTGATATTGCGGTCGTTAAATGTAGTTGCGCGTGTCCGATAGCACTCAGCTAAAGCCTCTGTAAAGTAAGCTGCTCCAGCTGCATCAATGATCAGATGATGAAAGAGTGAGTAGTAAAGCCAATCCTGTTCAGCCAGTCGTATCATTCCAAAACGGCATTGCGGACCGTTTTCAAGATCGATGTGCTCGAGTTCAAGCTGGTTTAACAGCGTATAGGCCTCTGATACCGGATCTTTTGCTTCACGCATGTCCCATAGCTCAAGTTCCAAATCTTTCGCTGGAATGACACGTTGAAAAGGTTGGCCTTGTTCGTTTCCAAAACGTAGGCGAAAAATTTCAGTCCCGCGCACAATGCAATTGTGCGCTTGATTCATCGCAGTGATATCGATAGGACCCTTGATGCGAATGAATTGGGCAACGTTGTAAGCGGGGCAGTTTGGATTGATTAACTGGTGATACCAGATAAAACGCTGGGCGCTTGCGAGGGTTTCTTGCATCATTGTCTCTTGCATCACTGATTCTTGCATGAGTGTTTCCGGCCTCACTGATGCGCAGCCATCGCCTTTTGAAGGCTGAGTGGGCGCATGTCAGTCCATTCACGATCGACATATGCTGTCGCTTCGGCTTTAGATCCGGTAAATCCAGTTTCCGTCCAGCCTGCCGGGGTGACTTTCTTTTCTGGCCAGAGCGAATATTGTCCTTCGTCATTTTTAATGACTTTGAAAAGATCGCCATCAATTGTGTAAGCGTTGATGGTAGACGTGGTTTGTGAGGTCATAAGAAGGATTCCGAATAATGTATAAAACGAGTGATTTTGCAGAGCGATCGCATGCATGAAAGCAGGCGCGCGGTAGGCGTGAAGTATGGCGCAAGCCTGTTCGACGAGGTTGAATAATCCTCGTTAAACCTCGCACGTGAATCACGTGCGAAGGTGGTGGGTTTTTAAGTGATTGCTTGTGAGCTATTGTGAGGAATTGCGAGAGTTATTATCGATACGCGGTGACAATGTGAATATGTGATTTTTTACAAGGTTCACGATGACAATCACTATTGATACAGAAGCCATAGAAGTCTTTCCGGATACGGAGCAAACACTCAGACTGGATAACGCCGGTAAGCTCATCGCTTCTGCGTCCAGGTGGAGTCTTGCTGCCGCGCTGATTCCCGTCCCATATCTGGATATGGCAGCTTTGGCTGGCGTGCAAACTAAATTGGTGATGGATTTAGCAGAGTTGTATGACCAGAAAGCGTCTAAAGAGGTCGTTTCTGGTGCGATTTCGGTATTGCTTGGCACGTTGTTGCCCGTGGGTGCTGCCCATGCCACCGTCGGAGCCACTGCTAAATTTTTTCCCGGCATTGGTACGATAGTCGGCTCTGTTTCGCTAGCCGCTTTTGGTGCGACAGCAACTTACGCCGTCGGCAAGGTCTTTGTTCGGCACTTCGAAAACGGCGGCACGATGGCCAATCTCGGCGAGGCCAAGCTTCAGGCCGAGCTTAAAAAAGAGTTTGTGAAAGCTGCTTCTGGAAAATAGTTCAGCTGTTCTTTTGGGAGCTTAAAAAATCACGGTACCTGAGCGACCGTGATTTTTTCTATTAAACGACATGCAGATAATCGCAATTTCCAATCAAAAAGGTGGTTGTGCCAAAACCACGACGGCGGTCAATCTGGCAGCTGGGCTGGCCCAGGCGGGTCGCAGAGTCCTGTTGATCGACCTTGATCCTCAGGGAAATGCGAGCGACTGGTTGGGTGTTTCCGAACCGACGTATGGCAGCTATGAAATATTTACGACCACTCAACCGATCGATGGGCTGATCAGTCCCTCTGTTTTAAGCGGAATTTCGGTGATTGCGGGATCAGGAGCGCTGGCTGGTTTGGATCGAATGCTGTTAAATGATGCTGCACCTGAAGAATTCCTTAAGAGGCGCTTGTCGAGTCTTTCGAAAGATCGTTGGGACGAGGTCATTCTGGATACGCCGCCCACATTGGGCTTGCTGACTTTGAATGCTTTGACAGCCGCGGATCGATTATTGGTTCCAGTGACGACGCAAGTGATGTCTCTATCTGGCGTTGCTCAATTGATGCAAACCGTTGATCAAGTGCGTGAGGGGTTAAATCCACAGCTTGAATTACTTGGTTTAGTAGCCTGCCGGGTCGATATGAGAACGCTACATGCTCAAGACGTGATCGGCGCGCTTACTGAAAGTTTTGGGGAAAAACTTCTTCAAACACGTATCCGAGAAAATATACGGCTTGCTGAAGCACCGTCATTCAAAGAAAGTATTTTTCAATATCGTCCAAAATCCGGGGCGGCTGATGATTATCGCGCCCTCGCACAAGAAGTCTTGTCGCTGACGCGGTAAAAAGGTTTATGTATGGCTAGCAAACGTCCTAACACAATCGGATCAAATCCTTTGAAATCAAAGGTTTCCAAAAGTTCGAGTCCCGAGCAACCTGAAGTCGTGCCTGCGCAAGAGGTGCAAGAGACGCGAGAGGCGCCTGAGTCCGCTCAATTACCCCAGCAAACACCTGGTACGAGAGCAAGGGTACGACGTTCAGCAAAAGAAACTGAAGCCTTGTTCGATGAGCAGCTCAAGCGCCCTGAGGCCGATGCGCCTGCGCCAATTGAGCAGACTCAAGCTCAAGTCCAGACAGTTGACCCGGCCGCAAATGCTCCGGTCAGCGATCGTCATCGCGAAGCAATGGCTATTGTCAAAACGTGGTCTCAGTGGGCTGTTGTGGCAGGTATGACACCATTGCCCATATTGGACACCATCGCTTTATCAGGGACACAAATCAAGCTCATACAACTGCTATGCAAGCACTACAACATTCCGTTCGAACGCAAAGTCGCGATCGCGGTGGCGACCGGTCTGGTGGGTGGTACAGCTACTTCAACGATTGCCGGCGGGGTGACTCGGGCGCTGATGAGAAATGTTCCCATCGCAGGGCAGATATTTAATTGGACAGTTGAACCTGCGCTGTCCTTTGGATCGACTTATGCCATAGGAGCCACTTTTGTGCGGCATTTCGAGGCAAACGGCAATTTGATGAGCTTTAAAGGCGAGCAAATGAAAGATTACGCCGCCGAACAGTATCAGAAAGGTAAAAACTTATTTTTTAGTAAAAAGAACTCGACTGTTTCCGCTTAAATTCAACTACCCACTTTTACGGATCTGATGTGAAGGTTATATGCGCAGTCTAATGAAGTCCGATCTTTTCGACTTTTTAAGTCGTGAGAGTCCGCGCGAGCTCAGGCGCATGATTTGGTTGTCCGTCTTTGTCGGTATTACAAATACCGCACTGATCGGACTGATCAACATGGCTGCGACCGACGTATCCAATGGCGATTCAGTGACATGGCAATTTTTTGCTTTCGCTGCTTTATTGGTATTACTTTTGTTGGTGACCCGTCGCTCGAACGATGAAAATATTCGCAGCGCGCAGACTTTGATTTATCGCTTCAAGATCAAGATCATGAGTGATGTATTCAAGTCCAATCTCGGCAAGATCGACGAAATCGGTCGAAATTACATCATGGAAGTTCTCGCGCGTGATACACAGTCTGTGTCCTCAGCTGTCGGTGTCACTGTGACGACATGTCAAGCCATTGCGACACTGATATTTTTGACGCTGTACATGGCGACGGTTTCCATGACCGCGTTTCTGATCATCTTATCCTCCACTGCACTGATTCTCATTGTTGGTGTGGCTGAGTTGTTCAAAGTAACCGGACAGCTTCAGACCGTCGCTGAACGCGAAGGTCAGGTGAATGCGATTTATGCGGACTATCTTAGCGGGTACAAGGAGATCAAGATGAACTCCGACCGCGCCTACGAGATCACTCGGCATATGGTCAAGGAGTCAAAGGCAGTCAATGAGCAAAAGGGTAAGCTCGTCGTCACAATCACCAACTTTTTTAATAATTTGCAGATTCTGCTTTATGTGATTGTTGGCATTATGGTGTTTGTCGTTCCCGCCATTTCCACCGATTTTGCACCACATGTCACAACTGCCGCAACGACAGCATTGTTTTTAGCGGGATCGCTTTCTGGCATCATCGTCAGCATTCCTAATCTTTCTCAAGCAAACGTTGCGGCGAGAACGCTGCAGAATTTGGCGAAAAGACTGGCTGAAAGCGCTCAAGAGTCACCCGTTGATCGGGAAGAAATATATGATCAGATTCGCTCGATCACCCTCGAGGGAGTCTGCTATCAGCATCCCGGTCAGGAAAAACGCGCAGGTTTTGTTTTAGGCCCGATCGACTATCAGTTCGACGCGGGTAAGGTTTATTTTATTCGGGGCAATAATGGCTCGGGCAAGACCACGTTGATGCGTATTTTGATTGGCTTGTATCAGCCAAGCGCTGGCAGAATCCTAGTCAATGGACACTCAATTTCCGAACCAACGACTGGCGCTTATCGGGATATGTTTTCCGTGGTGTTTAGCGATTTCCATCTTTTCAAATCGCTTTATGGCTTACCCGCCGATGATGTCCGACGAATGGACGATTTGCTCAAAGTCTTTCAGATGGAAGGTAAAGTCAGCATCAAAGATGGTCAATTTAGCTCTCTTCAGTTTTCGACCGGTCAACGCAAGCGCTTGGCTTTGATTGTGGCTTTGTTAGAGGATCGTCCCTTTGTTATTTTGGATGAATGGGCGGCGGATCAAGACCCCGAGTTCCGTCAGGAGTTTTACGAAAACATTATTCCGAAGTTGCGTGCCATGGGTAAGACTGTCATCGCAATCACCCATGACGACCATTACTATGATCGGGCGGATCACGTCTTGTTCATGGCCAATGGCAAACCCATCCATACCTGATAGACGGAATCAAGATGCGATTTGTTAGAAACATTTATCATAAATTTGCTGACTGGATGGTGACCAATCTCATCCCGATGCTAATTGTTTTGTTTTTGTTCATTGGCGGCATTGTCATCCTTTATCCTCGTATCGTTATTTTGGTACCTGCCGGTTCAGTGGGCGTAATGTATCGCGCGCTTGATGGAGGTGTGGCGTTGGACGAGCTCATTCCCGAGGGGGTCACCCTGATCATGCCTTGGAATTCAGTCTCACAGTACAACAGCCGTATACAGGTTCAGAGTCTGGAGCTCGATGTATTGACCTCTGACTTGCTTAAATCAAAAGTCAAACTCAATTTTCAATTCGAGGTCAATCGCTTGACCGTACCGCTATTGCATAAATTCGTGGGCCCCAATTATGTCAAGACAATGGTCATTCCTGAGGTGACCTCTGTGACAAGAGAAATGTTTGGAAGATTGAGCTCGACGCAGGCTTTTACCGCAGGGATCAATCAGGTCGTGCGGGATATTGCGATTACGGCTGACCGGGTGATCATTGATAAACTCAGTCCTCCCGGTCTTAACGAAGTCCGTTTAGTGCGTATCAGTGCCGTTCAGTTAGAGTCGATTACCTTTCCAGAAGAGATTCAGAAAGCCATTGAGGACAAACTGACTCAGGCTCAAGTATCAGAATCTTATGTTTATAAGCTTCAAACTGCTGAGAAAGAAGCTCAGCGCAAGGTGCTCGAGGCGAGAGGTATTAAAGACTTTCAGGATATCGTTAACGCAGGGATGACGGAAAACTATTTGCGTTATCGCGGTATTGAGGCGAGTGAAAGTCTGGCCAAGTCTGAAAATTCAAAAATTATCATGTTTGGCACCTCCTCAGGTGGATTGCCTTTGATACTCGGAGGCTCTCAGTCCGAGCCGGGAGCATTAATTAGAAAGTAATCGTGATAGCTCTTATCGCGCGGTAGTGACGCCAATATCTATTCGAGCTTGGAGTCGATACCAATGTAAGCATTACTATATTCGTCGATGATTCGCAGGGTGGTATGGCCAACTTCTTGTTGGCGCTTTACAGTCAAGACTTTAGTCAAGGTCTTGACTTCATAGCGCCACCCACTTGGCAAGTTGAGGTATTGCCCAAGATTTTCAGCGGTATTTTCTATACCCTTGACCGCAGTGCCGACGCCACTCGGTAAAAAATGCGACATGACAAATACTTGGCCTTTATCTGTTGTGAGCGTGTAAACCTTAGATCCGGGAAGCCAAACATAATCAGTATTTTCAGCCATATTGATCGGATTGTAAGTGGTGACTTTACCGAGCCATTTTCTCCATGAACTTAAATTGGTGAATAGTTCTTTAACACCAATATGCGCACTACCAACTTCAGAAAAATTAAGCAATCCGATGGATAAATAAGGTTTCGAGACTGTACTTGTATTTCTGTCCATGAGTTGGATGTGGGGTCCTACCGGAATAATTCTATCGATTGATTGATACGTATTAAGTTGGGCCTTGGCAGAGGCCGCTGTTGTTGAGCGGAACAAGTCGGGATCGCATGCATTGACTTTGTATGTGGAAAGAACTTTGATCGAAACGCCCAATAAGCTGTAGTTGATCAAGTAAATCGTGCAATTCACTGCATACTTGACTGAGGGATCGTAATCTGCGTTGAGTTTGAGTTGATCTTGCGCGAGTCTATTTTCTGGAATGGGTTCGGTTACCAGTATTTTTTTCGTATGCAAGGATGTCTGTGCAATCGCCATTTGCGGCACAATCGTGTTGCACAGCAGCGATAAAACGGTGATGCGACTTATTTTTTTTAACAGTTGCATGCGATCTGTCTTTCTCTGGTTAAACTTGGATAATATTGTTTTTAAGTAATTCGACATCTGGTTTTGATCTTAACATTTGATGACTGAGGCATAAATGTTTTACACCGCTGCTCTCTATGTTTTACTCTGCTTGATGGTTGGCTTCCTCGGGCGCTGGAGCCGACTGGGTTACTGGGGCGTCGTGCTCGTATCACTTGCAGTCACTCCAGCAATCACAGGTTTATGTATCCTGTTTTTGAGTGACCGGTCAAGACCTTTGACTGCGCCAGCCAGCAAGATCATCGATCGATTCTCTCGTCAGGCTAAATAATCCATGTGTTGTGAGCGAACACTTATTTTTTCTCTCAAAAACGTGACCAGTTCTTTCGTTTGATGGTTCAGGTAGAAATGGTCGCCTTCAAACCAGTGCGTTTCAAAATTTCCTTTAGTTAGCTCTCCCCATTTTTCCAGAGTCTCGCGATCTAGCCACTCATCTTCTGTCGAGCCTAGTCCAATAATAGGACAGGTTAATAACGGCTCGATGCTGGGACGATAATTTTCAGCCAATCCAAAGTCCGCGCGTAATAGCGGTAACAATAATTCAATTAACTCTTCATTTTCTAAAACGGCCGCGGGCGTGCCTTTATAGGCCAGAACATGCGCGAGAAATTGCTTGTCTGATAAGTGCGCGATCGGCGCCCGTTTAGAGGCAGTTCCTGGGCATTGTCGGCCTGAGACGATCAGTAGTTCGGGCGTTTGGCCAGCACGCTCGAGTGCTCGGGCCGTTTCATATGCGCAGGCAGCCCCAAGGCTGTGGCCAAACAAAACAACGGGTTGCTCAGTTGTTTTTTGAATCGCCGCAGCTGTTTCTATGGCGAACTCTGCGATGTCGCGCACAAAGGGTTCAGAAAATCGTGTTTCCCTTCCCGGTGCCTGAATCGCGTACATATCAACATGATCAGGAAAGAGTTTCCCCCAATTTCGATAGATCGAAGCGCCTGCTCCCGCATACGGAAAACAAAAGATCGTCAATTTACTATTCGTATGACGGGAGAGTGGCACTAGCCAAGAGGAGGGTTTGCTCTGTGTCGAAGTCATGTTACTTAATCAAGACTGCCGGAGAGGGTGGAATGGAGCCCGGTACCTTATTGAGTGTCAGTAGCTGAGAGAGCAAGGTCAGCACTTCGCGTGTGTAGCTATTGGATTCGGCAGGAACATAGTAGGTCTCGCCTTGATAGCTCACACTTGCCATGGCTTTGCCAACGCCGCGCCCTTTTTCAACAATGAAAAGCGGGATGGCGGAAGACGTGTCATTGATCAGATTGGGATTGAGGGCGATCGCATCTGAATTCATGACTTTAATCTGGCGCGGTGGGTCGCCATTTTGCAGTTTGACGAGTGTGCCGAGGAAATCAAATACGTTTCGAGTGGAACGCAGCTTGATGACGAGTCGGCTGTCCTTGCCAACGCCAGCCTTGCGAAGTGACGCTGCAGTTTCAGGTAACAGCGCTTGCTTGGGCAAAATGCCAACCGCATCGCTATTACAGAAAGCTGATTCCGCAAATGTTTGTCCGAGCACTAATTGTTCGGATTGTTTGTTCAAGCACATGCGCGTGGTGGGCATCATGCGCACAATCTGATAGTTTGTGACACCACCGGTTTTGACAGGTACGACCATTGTGCCAGGTTGCGCTTGCGCAGCGACCGCCGCGACCAGATTCCGGTTAAGCGCTTCAGCACTCATAGGCGCCGACACGACTTGCTTTTCCATCACGATCTCAGTGCTCAGCCCTGCTTCAATCAAGGTGTAGAGTGCTTTTTGAAACTCTTCGTAATTGGGGAGATAGGGATTATTAAAATATTTCGAAATGATGACGTTGTTTTTGTCACGCAATTCGATGGTGTCAATGACTAAGGAGTAGAGAATTGATTTGGGGCCTACCTGGTTATTGGTCAGACTTGCTACAACCTCCGGGCGGATATCGCTTAGGAAGGAGCTCATGAATTGCGAGTTATCCAAAGAGGATTGTGTAAAGTTAAAGCCACTGTTTACGCTTAAGCCAACGCTTGGCGCAAAGCTTGATGCTCCTGCGATGGGTTCGGCTGAGAAAAAGCCAGTGACTGATCCAGGCGCATTGCTAAAGATACTGGTGTTCAGACCAGCGTTGACACCTACGTTCCCAGTACCAATTACGGAAGGCATGTCGAGGAAACTGACTGGCATATTTTTTGAAGAGCGAATGATGTTGAGCAAGACGTTATCGTTCGCATACTCTTCGAGGACCTCGCGATAGGCCGAAGACATTTGCCTGAATGTTGATGAACCAGTCGGCGCGCATCCTGACAGGGTCACGATTGCAGCAAGTGGTACCAAAATAAGTTTCTTAAACATGTTGCTCTTCTCGATAAATATTGGGGTGGCAGGTGCGTTTAATTCACCTGTCATTTTCCCGTATCTATTCAGATCAAGAGGGCTATATGCTTAAACATTCTCTTAAATGCGAGTAATTGAGAGGTTTGGACTCGACTAGAGCTTGTCGTTCAAAGCTTGGCGCCACAGTCCCTACAGAAGCGATCCTGTTTTTCCAGATGATCAGCTTCGCACTCGGGGCAGGAAATGTGGGTATTGACACCCCGACCTCGCGCACGAGACATTTCTGCCGTGACGATTCCTGTCGGAACGGCCAGGGTACCCCATCCCATTAGCATCATCGTTGAGGCGATCAGCTTGCCGAGATCGGTCTGGGGCGTGAGATCGCCAAAGCCGACTGTCGTCATGGTTGTGATGGCCCAGTAGGTTGCGATGGGTATGCTTGTGAAACCATGTTCGGGGCCCTCCACGACATACATGAGCGTGCCCATCACTAAAACAATCATCAACACGAAAGAGAGAAAAACCAGTATTTTTTTTCGGCTGGCACTGAGTGCGTTCGCGAGATGGGAGTATTCCTGCATGTAGGCTGTCAGCTTAAACACCCGAAAAATCCGAATCAACCTCAAGATACGTACGTCAATTAGAGCGTGCAGCTCCGGGAAGAATAGCGCCAGATAGGTTGGTAGAACCGCCAGCAGATCAATCACCCCAAAAAAACTGGTCGCATATTTCCTACGATTTTTGGCGCAATACAAACGTGCGATGTATTCAACGGTGAAGATAAGCGTGAAGATCCACTCTAGAATAAATAACAAGGAGTGAAAGGAGCGGGCGATTTGCTCAACGCTGTCCAGTACGACGACAACGAGCGATAACAAAATCAGTGCGATTAGCGTTTTATCAAAATGGCGACCCGCAGGCGTTTCATTCGTAAAGATCAGCGTATACATGCGATCTTTGAGAGAGTGTTCAGAACGTTTCATCGTCAGGTTTTGTTAGAGTGTTTGCAGATATCGAGTGCGACTGCCCGACCGCTGAGCCATGCTCCTTCAACTTTTTCCGTACTGGTCCAGTCGCCACATAATCCGAGCCGAAGCGTTTGATCGAAGACATGACCATGTTGCGTGGCGTGTCCTAGCCTTGCGAAACGCCAGAGATGCGTTTGATATGTTTCGGGTCGTATGCCTGTGAGCGCTTCAAAGCCAGCGATCAAAAGAGGTGCCGCATCTTCTTTGGAGAGGTTTTCGTGTGTCCGACTCCATTCGGTGGTTGCATGGGCGATCCACGCCTCGGCAGACGGACGCATCGGTTTGCTTGAGCTTCTGGCGATCCAGCTGAACATGCCTTGGTTGATGAAGGCTCCATCAAAATCAAGATTCATGCGCTCGCGGGCATATACCATCAAGGCCCATGTGGGAGCCATGACCGCATCCCGACAGCGGTCGTAGAGGGCGGTCGAGTGGGATAAGACAAGAGGTTCGGCTTGTTTTGACGGAATAGCCAGAACGACCGTATCGAAAGTAGCATCAATCAGGCCGTTTTCTTTAGTGTGCAGTTGCCAGCGATTGTCATGGCGAAGGAGCTGATCGATGGTGGTTGAAAACCGGATATCTAGATTTTTCGCCAATAATTTTGCTGGGGCTGTCATTGATGGGGTGCCGACGAAACGTCCGCTAGACGGCTTAATGGGTTGCCATCCATCCGCCTCGAAGCTTGTGATTTGAGCCTCCCAGAGTGCGGCGGCACCGGCTGTTTGCCAGGTTTCGACCTGACGCTGAAAGGCGGAGTCAGATGCAGTGAAGTATTGAGCGCCGTGATCGCAAGCCCATTGCTCATAGCTGCGCGTGCTCATTCTTCCTCCAACGCCTCGACTCTTTTCAAAGAGCTGGACATGATGTCCTTGACTGATGAGTACTTGGGCGCAGCTCAAGCCCGCCATGCCTGCGCCAATGATGGCAATCGTGCGCGACTGAGACATAAGGTGTGGTGTTTCCGAAAAAGTGGAGGGGAATTGGGTCCTTATTTTAGGGGTTTCACTCATTTGTGCAGCCCTGGCTCAGGATTTTTCAGGGGATAACCCTCGTAGACAACCTGAATGCGGCGGTTTATCAATGAGAATGGTGATTTTCTGAACCCAAATGAGGAAAAAATGAAAAAACTTCTTAAGTCGTTAGTACTGGGAGCCTGTATGTTGGGAATGAGCGTTGGCGCCTTGGCGCAAAGCTATCCAAACAAACCCATTCGCATGATTGTGCCCTTTCCTCCTGCCGGCGCGGCCGACCAGACTGCGCGTATTGTGATGAAGGCTTTATCTGAGAGTCTTGGCCAGCCCATCATTATTGACAATAAGGCTGGAGCGGACGGTGCAATTGCCGGATTGGCTGCGATGAATGCGCCAGCGGATGGTTACACCTTGTTGTTCGCGACGACTACGGGCTTGAACGGCGCGCCAACGATGCGAAAAGTGCCGCCTTACGACCCCTTGACTGCCTTTACACCTATTTCTTTGGTTGGGAAATTTGGATTTTTCATGTTTGTGAATGCAGATGTTCCTGCAAAAAACATGAAAGAGCTGATTGCTTATGCTCAAGCCAATCCTGGAAAACTGAACTACGGTAGCGGTAATGGCACCAGTATTTTGACGACTGCTCAATTCGCTCAGGAGTCCAAGCTCAATATGGTGCATGTCCCCTACAAAGGTGATGCGCCTGCGACAGCCGATCTCATCGCTGGACGGATTCAGGTGCTGCTTGCAACTCCCGGTAACGCGCTGCAGATGGTGCAGGAAGGACGTTTACGGGTGCTGATGGCTTTGTTGCCCAGCCGCAGTCCTTTGGTGCCTGATGTACCTACCGCAGATGAGCTGGGCATCAAGGGTATGACGATTGTTCCTTGGGCTGGATTGTTTGGACCGGCTGGCTTGCCCAAAGACGTTGTGGATCGTGTGGCCAAGGCTATGAAAGAGGTCGCAGAGCGCAAGGATGTGCGTGACCAGCTCGGAAAGATTGCGTTCGAATTGCAAAGTTCAACACCCAAAGAAATGGGAGATTTCAACAAGTCGCAACTTGAAATCTGGAAAAAAACAGCTGATGCGATCAATCTAGAACGTAATTAATATGTTTGAAGCGGGCATACGTTCCAGGTTGATCCACGATGTCAACGGCATCACCCTTCACATTTTGGAGTCTGGTTACGATGTGCCCGGACGTCCTTTGGTCGTGCTGTTGCATGGGTTTCCTGAACTTGCCTACAGTTGGCGCAAAGTCTTGCTGCCGCTTGCTGCTCAGGGCTATCACGTTGTAGCGCCAGATGTACGCGGCTACGGGCGAAGCGGTGGCGCGGGGGTCTCATATCACGACGATTTGCGACCCTTTAGCACGCTCAACAAGGCGCATGATGTGTTGGCTCTGGTTGCAGCGCTAGGTTATCGTGAGGTCGCCGCAGTGGTTGGTCATGATCAAGGTTCACCTCTGGCGGGGTGGTGTGCCTTGATGCGGCCGGACGTATTCCGTTCGGTCGTCATGATGAGCTCGCCTTTTCGAGGCGGACCTGTTGCCTTGCCATTCAATACGGCGAACGAGGTCGTCAAGCCGGAGCCACCGAGCCGTATTGACGAGGAGCTTAAACTCCTGAATCCACCCAGAAAATATTACATGCGTTACTACGCTACTGAGCCCGCAAATGAAAACATGTGGCATGCCAAACAGGGTTTGCATGATTTTTTGCGTGCCTATTATCATGTTAAAAGTGCGGACTGGGCCCCTAACAACCCTTTTAGGTTGAAAGGGCTCACGGCAAGCGAGTGGGAAAAACTGCCTCGCTATTACGTCATGGATCTTGACAAGGGCATGGCTGAAACTGTTGAGCCGGACATGCCGTCGCCCCAGCAGATCGCAGCTTGCACATGGCTCACGGAGGTGGAACTCGGCTTTTATGTCGAGGAGTATGCGCGCACGGGATTTCAAGGTGGTTTGCAAGGTTATCGCGTCAATCCGGGCGATAAAGATCTCGCTGTGTTTGCAGGTAAAACAATTGATGTGCCCGCCATGTTTATCGGTGGTCAGCATGATTGGGGTGTCTATCAAACTCCTGGCGGACTCGAGCGTGTGGAAGGCGCGCTGACAAAAAGGTATCAAGGAACATTTCTAGTGGAAGGCGCAGGCCACTGGGTGCAGCAAGAGCAGCCTGAAAAAGTCTGTCACTTACTGTTGCAATTTCTTGAGAGAAATGCAAACGACTGAGGTAGCATAGTGACATAGCGGGCGTACTCGCTCGCATGATCGCTTTGCGGAGAGCCTCTTATGAGCATAACAAGCATTGATTCCAATGATACCCGTGTCGAACACGACTTGCTCGGGAACCGGAATGTTCCTTTCCATGCCTATTACGGGGTGCACACGCTTCGCGCGATAGAAAATTTTCCAATTACGGGCTTGCCTATTTCGCAATATCCGGATCTGGTTCGTGCGCTTGCAGAGATCAAAATTGCCGCGGCAAAAACCAATCATGAACTCGGCATGCTGGAGGCATCGAAATGCAAGGTGATTGTCGCTGCAGCAGAGGAAATTCTCCAAGGTAATCTTCATGAGCAGTTCGTTGTTGATTTGATCCAGGGCGGGGCTGGCACATCGACCAATATGAATGCCAACGAGGTGATTGCAAATCGCGCGCTTGAGTTGATGGGACACAAGCGTGGTCAGTATGAGTTTTTGCACCCCAATGAAGATGTCAATATGAGTCAGTCGACCAACGATGTCTATCCGACTTCGCTCAAACTGGCCACCTATCGGGGTTGTCAGAGGCTTTTAACCAGAATGATCAGTTTGCAAGAGGCGTTTGAACTTAAGGCGGTCGAGTTCAAGGACATCATCAAAGTCGGGCGGACGCAATTGCAGGATGCTGTTCCGATGACCCTGGGTCAGGAGTTTCGCACCTATGCGGTGATGTTGGGGGAGGATGTCTTACGTTTGCGTGAAGCATTGCCATTGATATGCGAGATCAATTTAGGTGCAACCGCAATCGGAACTGGCATCAATACGCATCCTGATTACGCGCGTACAGTGCGTCAGCATCTCGTGTCAGTCACGGGTTTGCCATTAGAGACAGCTCCAAATTTGATTGAAGCCACACAAGATTGTGGTGCGTTTGTTCAGCTCTCGGGTGTTCTTAAGCGAATCGCAGTGAAAATTTCCAAGATTTGCCATGATCTGAGGCTGCTTTCCAGCGGTCCGCGTGCCGGAATCGGTGAAATCAATTTACCTGCCGTACAAGCCGGTTCCAGTATCATGCCAGGCAAGGTCAATCCTGTCATCCCTGAGGTCGTGAATCAAGTCGCCTATGAAGTCATCGGCAACGATGTCACGATTAGCTTCGCCGCTGAGGCCGGACAGTTGCAACTGAATGCTTTTGAACCTGTCATCGCATATTCAATGTTTCGAAGCGTGACGCATTTAACAAATGCTTTCAGCACCTTGGAAAATAAATGTGTGAGAGGGATTACCGCCAATGAGTCTCGAATCAAAGAACTGCTTGATCGATCGATTGTTCTGGTAACGGCACTGAATCCCTACATCGGCTATCAACATGCCACCGAGGTCGCTCAAGAGGCACTCGTCACAGGCCGCAGGGTATATGACATCGTGCTGGCGCGCGGACTGTTGACTGCAGAAAAACTCGACGAGATTTTAAAGCCCGAGTCGATGACCATGCCTAGACTACCTGTGAGATAGACCATTCAACGCTTTATCCATTGGCGCGCATCATCATGAATAGTCGTTCCAAGCACGCTGTTGACAATTCAGAAGGTTCTTCCGCGGGAACGCAACATGTTGGATTGACTTCGACTCAAGCAGCAGAGCGTATTAAGCGCGATGGTCAAAATATTTTACCTGGTAGCGTTCCGATCCGAACGATCAGACTTGTTTTTGAAGTGCTCACCGAGCCCATGTTCTTGATGCTGCTTGCGGCCGGAGGGTTGTATCTTGTCCTTGGTGATCGCGGTGAAGCGATATTCCTGTTGAGCGTTGTGTTTGTCATTATCGGAATGACGCTGTTTCAACATAGTCGAACGCAACGTCAGCTTGAGGCGTTGCGAGAGCTCTCTGCCCCGCGCGCATTGGTGATTAGAGATGGTGTCGAGAAACGTATTGCCGGAGTGGATGTGGTCCTGGATGACTTGCTCATCTTACGAGAAGGCGATCGTATTCCTGCAGATGCAAACCTCATCGAGGGGAGTCTGGAGGTGGATGAGTCCTTGCTCACCGGTGAATCGGTTGTGGTGACCAAACACTCGCAAAATAATAAAGATTCGGCGGATAGTCAGCTTTACGCCAGCACCTTGGTGACAAAAGGGGCTGGCGTGGCTCGAGTCTTCGCCGTCGCAGAAGATACCGCGGTTGGAAAGATTAGTACTGATTTGGCGCAAACGAAAGAGTTGCCCTCGGTTTTACAACGTCGCGCACGTAAGCTGATTCGATGGGTGGGTGCTCTGGCGGTTTTGTTGGCTCTGGTTTTAATTGCCTTGAATGTTTGGTGGAATCAGGTTCCTTTGTTGCCCGGTATTTTGTCAGGCATCGCTTTTGCCATGGCAATTTTGCCGGAGGAGATCCCTGTTGTATTGACTGTTTTTCTTGCGTTGGGGGCGTGGCGGCTTGCTCAGAAAAAAGTGTTAACCAGACGCGTCTCTGCAGTGGAAGGTTTGGGTGGCATTACTGTTCTCGCCGTAGACAAAACTGGCACGCTCACCATGAATCGCATGACGGTTGCGCGAGTGGCTGGAGATGTCAGGCAGGTAATATCCTGCGCTCTTTTTGCGAGCCCGCCCGGCTCAGTGGATCCGATGGAGCGCGCGTTGAAAATGCATTGGGATCAAATGCATGATTCAGAGGATATGAAATCTGGCTATTGGAAAAATATCGCTCAATCAGCGGTCCATCAATACGAGTTGTCGGCAGATTTACTCGCAATGACGCGTGTGTATAAAGAAGAGGGGTCGCAGCAATATCTGTTGGCCACCAAAGGTGCTCCCGAGGCTGTCATTGATCTCTGTCACTTGTCGCCGGATGAGAAAGCGGACGCGCAGACGCGTTTGGCAGAAATGGCCTCGCAAGGCCTGCGAGTGCTGGGTGTTGCGCGTGCACGTTGGCAAGGACCTGTTGATCAACTTGATATCGACTCACCCGCTTGGCCGAAGAGTCAACGAGACTTTACCTATGAATATCTTGGCTTGGTCGGTTTCGAAGACCCCCCTCGAGCCGAAGTACCCGAGGCGCTCATGCGCTGTAAGCAGGCCGGGGTGCGAGTCATTATGATGACTGGGGATCATCTTGCAACGGCGATTGCGATTGCGCGCAAGATCGGTTTGTCTGACAGGCCTGATAGTTTGACCGGGCCTGAGCTCGATCGAATGAGCGATGAGGAACTTGGCTTGCGATTAAAAGAGGTCAATCTATGTGCCCGCCTCAAGCCTACTCAAAAGCTCAGGCTCGTGAGGTTGTTGCAAGCCTCGGGCGAGGTGGTGGGCATGACGGGTGATGGCGTGAATGATGCACCTGCTTTGAAGGCGGCAGATGTCGGCGTGGCGATGGGTGAGCGTGGAACAGATGTGGCGCGCGAATCCGCTGCGCTCGTTTTGCTTGACGATAGTTTTGCGAGCATCGTTGCCGCAATCGAACAGGGCAGAAGGATAGATGACAATATTCGCAAAGCGACTGGATTTATTTTTTCTGTTCATATGCCAATCATCGCGTTGGCACTGATTCCGCCAATCATGCATTGGCCCATGCTATTAATGCCTGCGCATATTGTCTTGCTGGAGTTGCTGATCGATCCTGCTTGTACACTTGTGTTTGAGTCCGAGCCAGAAGAGGGCGATTTGATGGCCCGCCCTCCGCGTGAGATGAGTGACTCGCCATTTTCCCTCGCCTCAGTGTTTCCGCCAATATTGCAGGGTCTGGGTGTGGCCGTCGCACTTGTCTCAACCTATGCCTGGTTCGTTTCAATAGGCTGGGGACAAGAGGTCATGAGGACAATAGTCATGTCCGGCTTATTGGTGAGTGTGCTGCTGCTGATCCTCGCGAATCGCGATCATGCACGTTCTTTATTTGTAGGATTTTCAATTCCTAATCGCTGGTTGAAACGCCTCACCATCGCACTCATGTTCATCATGGCAGCGGTATTTTTCATTCCCTGGGTGCGTGAGGCGCTCAGGGTTGCTCCCTTGAGTCTCAAAGAGATTGGGGTGATTTTAGGTATCTTGATGACTTGCGCCCTATGGCTTGAGGTGGTGCGTGTACTGTCTTTCAGATCGCACACAAGCGTCAGAACGTCCTTCGTGAACTCGGCGAAACAGTGAGTCAGGACTAAAGAACTACAGAGCTTGAGATCTACTTAGTTAGACTTTTCTCTGAGAACACACCGATCACCGCTGGCCTTGCGTTCAACCATCACGGCAGATAGCTGTGGCAAGCTTGGTTTAAGCTGTTTTCTGATAAAGCCACAGAGATTTTCAAGTGTTGCGGGACCAAGATTTTCAACTTCGTCCAGAAAGCGATGATCCAACATCTCGCGGACACGGGCGACTTCCTGTCGCAGGTAACCAAGATCCACCAGCATGCCTGTCTTGGCATCCGCATAGCCGGACACGGTCACTTCAGCTTCGTAGGTGTGTCCATGGATCCGTAAACTTCCTTCGGTTTCGATACTGCGTCTGAGCGTATGCGCAGCTTCGAAATAAAACCGTTGTGAGAGCTCGCACCAAGGTGTTTCGCCGGCTTGGTTTGTGTCTTGTGAAGGGGGCGCGCGCATCAACGAATCTCTAAGACTTTATGTGTTTGAACCGAGAGTCGCCACATGGGATGACTCTGACAGTAGGCGATCGCGGCGCGAGTGTTGGCCAGTCTGTCAGGTCCATCCATCGCCTGGAGCAAATAGTGTTCGAACTGGCTGGGACCCAAGGCATCCGGCATGAGGGCGGGTTGGGGATAAACAAGCTTGAGTTCGTGTCCCGTGCGTTGGACCCATGCTGCGCCCGCCTTGGGGCTGACGCAAATCCAGTCAATGCCCTCGGGCGCCTCGATCGTGCCATTTGTTTCCACTGCTATTTCAAACCCCTTGGCATGTAGAGCCTGAATCAAATCTGGATCGACTTGAAGAAGGGGTTCGCCACCTGTCAGAACAACGTAACGGTGTGCATACCCGTTGGGCCACAGCGCGGCGATTTGTGCAGCGAGAGCCTCAGCGTCTGGAAACTTGCCTCCGAGCGTGCCATCCGTGCCAACAAAATCTGTGTCGCAAAACTGACAGATCGCGCTTGCGCGATCCTCTTCGCGTCCGGTCCACAGGTTGCATCCGGCAAAACGACAAAAAACCGCCGGCCGGCCGGCCCGCAGTCCTTCGCCTTGCAGCGTGTAAAAAATTTCTTTGACGCTATAGGTCATTGATTTCAAAGCTTAATTAAAGTCCAATCTTGCTATTGTAATCGCTGTGCCCTTGCCGCAAGGGGATTCGGTCTTTTTAAAGTAAGCTCACCGTACGCGTGATTGACGTCCGTTTCGGCTCTCCCGGGGGCCTGTCTGTCTGAAAGAGGCTATGTTGTGGGCTTGTTTGAACGTTTTTTGACTGTTTGGGTGGGGTTGGGCATTTTGGCAGGGGTCGGGCTCGGGTTGCTGAGCCCAGAGGCTTTTGCTTTGATTGCGAGGCTCGAGTTTGCGCATGTCAATCTCGTTGTGGCGGTGCTGATCTGGGTCATGATTTACCCGATGATGATTCAAATCGACTGGTCCTCGATCAAACAAGTCGGCACACGTCCGCGGGGTTTGTTTTTGACGCTTGTGATTAATTGGCTGATCAAGCCTTTCACGATGGCCGCACTCGGGATCTTATTCTTTGAATATATTTTTGCCCCTTGGGTGGATCCGCAGACGGCGAGCCAATATATTGCAGGCATGATTTTGTTGGGCGTGGCACCTTGCACAGCGATGGTGTTTGTCTGGAGCCAGCTTGTCAAAGGTGATGCCAATTACACTCTGGTCCAAGTCTCCATCAATGATCTGGTCATGGTGTTTGCCTTTGCCCCAATCGCGGCTTTTTTGTTGGGCGTGACCGATCTGATCGTTCCCTGGGAAACACTGTTGCTCTCGACCATTTTGTATGTGGTGTTGCCGCTCATCGCGGGGGTGTTGACGCGGGAATGGTTGTTGCGTCGATCGTCGACTGCTGTCGCTTCATTTGTCTCAGCGCTCAAACCCTGGTCCATTGTGGGCTTGATCGCAACCGTGGTGTTGCTATTTGGCTTTCAGGCACGCACAATCGTTGAGCAGCCACTGGTCATCGGCATGATTGCCATTCCCCTTATTTTGCAGACTTACGGGATTTTTGTCATTGGCTGGTTCGGGGCACGTTGGTTGAAGCTTCCAAGAGATATCGCGGGTCCGGCATGTTTGATCGGAACCTCCAACTTTTTCGAGTTGGCGGTTGCAGTAGCCATTTCACTTTTTGGGTTGAATTCAGGTGCTGCGTTGGCGACAGTGGTGGGGGTGCTCGTTGAGGTACCCGTGATGCTATCGCTTGTCTGGCTGGTGAATCGTGCCGCGCTGAGCGATGCTGCGCCCCAGGAGACCATTGGCTAGCGCCAAACCGGTAAATATCAGCAACACACCCGAAAGGGTGCGTAAGGTGAAATTCTCGTCTAGAAGCGTCCAGCCCCAGAACAGTCCGACGACCGGTACTAAATAGGAGACGGTCATCGCCCGGGCTGGACCGATATGCTGAATTAGCCTGTAATACAACACAT
The DNA here is from genome assembly GCF_030410375.1 of Zwartia vadi. Classification (GTDB taxonomy): domain Bacteria; phylum Pseudomonadota; class Gammaproteobacteria; order Burkholderiales; family Burkholderiaceae_B; genus Zwartia; species Zwartia vadi. The sequence goes on along the minus strand of NZ_JAUHHE010000016.1, from coordinate 39,391 downwards.
AAGCGATTGCTGAGCAGAACACCGCAAGTACGAGGGCAGCCATCCATGCCGTCGTGCTGACTGGCTCATCCGGCCACCAGTACCAGGCCAATGGTAAGAGCAATACCCCACTCGTCAAAGAGGAGCCCGTTGCGTTCACAAACGGACTAAACGAGGAAAGGTATTTTTTGGCATAACACGCAGATAAGCCGTAGCAAATCGGACCGCAGACCGCAGCGATCAAAGCAAGTGTAGAGTCACTCAGTGCAAGCTCGATACGATCCCACACGAGAAAGGTGATGCCCAATAGTCCGATTAATAGGCCTAAAGCGCTTGTGATGGTCAGGCGCATGCCTAGCCACAGCCAGGCAACAAGTGCGCCCCAAAGAGGGGTGACGGCGTTGATGACCGAGATGGTTCCGGATGGAATGTGCAGTGCGGCATAGGCAGAGAGAAGGTAAGGAAAGCTCGAATCCAGAAGACCCAGCGGGACAAAATTTTTCCAATGCTTCAGGAGAATCCAGACCTCGCCACGAAACGCCAGAATGAAAAACAGTACTAGACCTGCCAGCATTGTTCTCAAAAATATTAGCGCAGCGGGCCCGAACTCGACCACGCCGACTTGAATCAGGAGAAAAGAGCTCCCCCAAAAAAAGGAAAGCAAGAGAAGCTCAAAAATACTGTGAGGACGCATGCGACATAGTATCCGCTTAAAATGCTCTAAATCCTCCAAACACCACAGAGCATTGTGGTTTCGTCAGATCTGATGTTTTTCCCTTTTTGGCTATGACATATCGAAATTTTTTGTGGTTCATTGTTGCGGCGGCATGTGTGCGACTGGCGTTGCTTGGCTTTTCGCCTCTCATGGATACGACCGAGGCGCGCTATGGCGAGATTTCGCGCATCATGGTTGAGCTCAATGACTGGGTCACACCTTGGTTTACTTACGATGTGCCATTTTGGGGCAAGCCGCCTCTGGCGTTCTGGATGTCGGCCATTAGCTTCAAGATCTTCGGCATCAATGAGTTCGCCGCGCGTTTTCCCCACTGGCTGGCGGGCATGGTGGTGCTCTGGATTCTCTGGGGGATGCGACCGCGTAGCGGCCCAACGGGTGCCACCTATGCGGTTGCGCTGTTGCTTGGCTCAGTGATGTTCTTTGTCGCCTCGGGCATGGTGATGATGGACATGGCCTTGGTGATTGGTACGACATTGGCGATGCGCGGCTTCTGGAACGGTTTGCATGGCGATCTCTCCAGACGCGGCTCTGAAAGATGGTTGCTTTTTATTGGTTTGGGGATCGCCTTGCTGGCCAAGGGCCCTGTTGGGGTGGTGCTCACCGGGCTACCATGCGGAATTTGGGCCTTGGTATCTGGTAATTTGCGTACGATCTGGCGCGACTTGCCTTGGGTAAGAGGTTTCTTGGTCACCTTGGCCATTGCTTTACCCTGGTATGTGATTGCCGAGTTACGTTCGCCTGGCTTTCTGAATTATTTCATCGTTGGCGAGCATTTTTACCGCTTTGTGAAGCCCGGATGGGAGGGTGACCTGTACGGCACAGCCCATAACTATCCCTATGGCACGATTTGGTTATTCATGATGGCCGATGTGTTGCCCTGGACAATTCTGTTCCCTATTTTGGCTTGGCAAACACGGGGTGCCCGCGCCGAGGTCACGCACACAACGCCCGTCGATGACGCGACCCCTGCATCCTGGCGTAATTATTTGCTTCTTTGGGCTTTCATGCCTGCTGTCTTTTTCACCATGGCGGGCAACATTATTTGGCCCTATGTGATGCCAGGATTGCCCGCCTTGGCTCTATTGACTGGTGGCTGGCTCACCACCCGTGCGAATCAATCCCTTGTGCGCACGAATCTCGCGTTGGGTCTGTCGATCACAATGCTGTTGGCGGTGGGTTTCAATGTCAGCATGCCGTTTACTGGACGCAGCAATGATCTCGCAGCCAAGACTCTGATCCAGGACTACCGATCCCGGCAGCCTCAAGGTTTGCCCTTGATCTATCTGGGACATCGTCCGTTTTCCGCTGCCTTTTACAGCCAGGGCACTGCACAGATCGAAAAAACACCTGAGGGTCTGCTGAAGAGACTGGAAACGACGCCGGCTTATGTGGCCATCCGCACATCTGATCTTGACTACATGCCGAAACCGCTTTTAGAAAGGCTAGAGCGTTTGGGCAAGCATGGTTACTTTACGTTGTTTTTGAATCAGCACGCGCAAGCGGCAGCGCCAACGTTACCAGCCAGCAAATGATCAACATGAGTGCCGAGCCAGCGAGCGCATACAGCAGGCCGCCCCATTGATAGAGTAAACCTGATAGCAGGGTGCCTATAAAGCGCCCCAAGGCGTTGGCGGCATAGTAAAAGCCAACGTCCTCGGCGGCTTTTTCTGAGCCTGCGTAAGCCAGAATCAAATACGAGTGGACAGAGGAGTTCACTGCAAAGGCAAAGCCAAACACCCCTAAGCCTGCGACCACGATCCATTCCAAGTGGCTGACATCCAGCCAAACCAGCATGCAAAGTGCGACGGTGACACCCACAAGGATCGCAGACCAGAGTCGCGCGGCGGGGACTTCCTGACTCAAACCATCGTCGCTGCGACGGACCAAGGAAGGTGCAATGGCCTGTACAAAGCCATAACCAATTGTCCAGGCTGCAAGAAAACCACCCACCATCGTGAAGGTCCAGCCCGATGCATAGAGAAACACCGGAACGCCCACGACAAACCATACGTCGCGAGCTCCGAAAAGAACAACACGGGCGGCAGCCAATAGATTGATGCCCCGATTTTTCGCAAAAAGCTCTTTGGCAGATTTTGAAGCTTTACTTTTACCCATCATGGGGGGCAGTGCGGTCACGACACCCAAAAGTATCAGTGCCAAGAGTCCAGCCATCACCCACAACGCACCTTGGAAGCCAAGCTGATCCAATAGGAGTCCGCCCAAAAAGAAGCCGACCCCTTTCATGGCGTTTTTACTGCCAGTGAACCACGCCACCCACTTGAATAATTGACCGGAGGCTTGTCCCGCTGTGATCTTGATGGCGGACTTGCTTGCGGTCTTGGTGAGGTCTTTGGCCACTCCGCAAACCCCCTGAGCCAATACGACCCAAGCGACCGACATCGTAGCCGTCCAAGCTGGCGACAGGGCTGAAAGCAATAAAAACCCTGCGATTTGAGTGATCAGACCCACCATCAGCATTCGTGAAATACCAAATCGTGTGGCGAGCCAGCCGCCGAGCAGGTTAGCAACAACCCCCGCGGCTTCGTACAGCAAAAACAGAAATGCAAGCGTGAAGGGCGAATAACCAAGCCGATAAAAATGAAGTAGAACCAACATACGCAACGCGCCATCGGTGAGTGTGAACCCCCAATAGGCGGAGGTTACGATGGCGTAATTGCGGGCGGCATGTGTAGACATCGACTTAAATACCTCGTGCTCGCATGTGGCAAGCAAGATCGATCATCCGGCAGGCATAACCCATTTCATTGTCATACCAAGCGTAGACTTTCAGCAAGGTGCCGTCCGTTACCATTGTTGAGGGTGCATCAATAATAGAGCTGCGCGTATCTCCTGCAAAATCGGCACTGACCAGAGGGCGTGTTTCAACGCCCAAAATGCCCGCTAGAGCACCTGTTGCAGCTTTGATGAACAGATTATTGACCTCTTCGACGCTTGTTTCGCGCTTGAGTTCAAACACGCAATCCGTCAGGGAGGCGTTCAGGACGGGAGCGCGGACTGCGTGACCGTTCAGCTTGCCCTTTAGATCGGGATAGATCAGAGTAATGGCCGTGGCGCTGCCTGTGGTGGTCGGGGCCAGGCTTTGCATGGCGCTGCGCGCACGACGCAGGTCTTTGTGCGGTGCATCCACGACAAGATTGGTATTGGTGGGGTCATGAATAGTCGTAATCTGACCGTGACGAATGCCAATGCTTTCATGGATTACTTTGACAACGGGTGCCAGACAGTTTGTCGTGCAGGACGCAGCCGTCACGATTTTGTTCACAGCTGGATCGTATAAGTGTTCATTAACACCCACCACGACATTGAGCACCTCCCCGACTTTGACAGGGGCGGCCACAATCACGCGCTTGGCGCCTCTATCGAAATGTCCCTGGATACTTTCTGGTGTCAGAAACTTACCCGTGCATTCCAAAACGACCTCGACACCCAGGTCGCTCCAGGGGATGTCGCCCGGGTTGGCGTGAGACGAGAATGAAACGCGGTGTTGACCTACGCGAATGGTATCGTCTGCTTCGACTTCGATCAGCTCTCTCCAGCGGCCTTGTACAGAGTCAAACGTGAGTAAGTGGGCAGTTGCAGCAATGCCACCCTTGAGTTCATTCAGGTGGACTACCTCGAGTCGGTTGCTGCGGCGTGGATCGTCGTCCGGGCGATGAGCAGCTCCAAAGGCTGCGCGCAGGGCCAGGCGCCCGATTCGACCCATTCCGTTGATTCCGACTTTCATTTTTGATTCCTCATTTGCATGTATTTAGCAATCTATTCAAATAACCGTGAATAAATTTATAAACCATGCAGATTGCAAATTCATGACAAGGCTCTGAGGGCGGGTATCAACCGCGCTATGATTCAGGCGCAGTCTTTCCATACCCGATCATAGATTTCCGGAGCACTTTGGCATGAAGCCTTTCGCCTATCTTAACAACTGGCATATCCAACAACCTGCGACTCGCTTTGATCGCGCCATTCGTAATAGCGGCTTGCCTTTGGTGGAATTCCGAACGAATGTAGGCGAGTTTCCTGAAACGACAGATTTCTCTGGCGTCTTCGTCGGTGCAAGCGTGGCGGGGGCCTACGACCAGGAAGAGTGGGTGGATCGAGCCCATGACTCGGTGCGTCAACTGGCTCATGCACAGGTGCCGATGCTGGGCTTGTGCTTTGGGAGTCAGCTGCTGGCCTCGGCCCTGATGGGGCGTGATCAAGTGTTTAAACGCGGATCACGGAATACAGGGTATTCGGAGGTTGAATTTACAGAGGCTGCCAAAAACGATCCTTTGACCAAAGACTTTCCTAAACTTGTTCGGACTTTTCATTGGCATGGAGATGAAATCAAGGCTGATCACCCCGATATGCTGATCTTGGCCCGCAATGGTGATTGTGGCAATCAGATTTGGAAATGGAAGCATGGTCCAGTTTGGGGGATTCAACCCCATCCGGAAATGGATCGCACTCAAATCTGTCAGTTTCTTGAAAAAAATCGCGATTGGTTTCTAGCCGAGGGCAAGGACGTTGATGCACTTATCGCGGGCGCTGAGGAGAACGAACAGCTCGGTGCGATCTTTGACCGGTTTATGTCGCTAGTCAAGGACTCACAAGCAAAGTAATCGAACGAAAATCAAAACGCTATGTTCGGCTTGGCGCTGCACAAGACTGCAACCATTCTAGAGAAACGAAATCCAGCGCGCGTTTGTGTGTGGACTCTAGAAAGACCTGTGGCGCCACGCCGGCCTCGAAGGCCTCTTTCCATCTGAGCGCGCAAAGACACCAACGATCTCCCGGCTTGAGGCCCGGAAAGCGATAGTGGGGCATCGGCGTCGTCAAATCGTTGCCACGCTGTTTAGAAAACTCAAGAAACTCCTGAGTCATTTTTGCGCAAATGACGTGGGAGCCCACATCATCTGCTTGAGTATTGCAACAGCCGTCCCTGAAATAGCCTGTTAGCGGGTCGTAGGAGCAGGCGATGAGTTCAGTTCCCAATACATTCATAATTCAATTCCCTCATGTTGCGCGACTTTTTCCAGTGCATGTTCAAACAAGGCCCGGGCCGATCCAGACACGGCAGTCAGGTAAGCGTGCAGTTGTGAATCCTCGGCACTTTTATTCAGACATTCTTGACTGTACTGCTCAAAGCTTGCAAGTTGTGTGATGATCTCCGCAACGTGGCGAGGGCACTCGCACAATACATTGGTTGAGATGCCCGCGACTCTGCTGAGTGTCTCATCGGAATATTTTCGAGCCGGAATCATCGCGCCTGGTGTGACATCGCGAAGGGAGTGCTTGGCATCCACCATCAGCACGGAGCTGATCAGTTCCGCGAGATCAAAGTCGGTGATGGGCTCTCGTCGAACAAGCATGCCAGCCGCGCGCATCGTATGTGCAACGTGCTCTCGTCCGTAGTTATATAGCACGATGATCTGCGTGTTGAGGTTTTGGTTGGTTGCGCGATTTTTATTTGCAATGGTTTCAATATCGCGCAGGACGATTTCATGCAGTGTATTGACCTTGATCAGGAGAATCTCGGCAGGATGCTCAAAATCGCCTGTTTTGGCACTTTCCAGGTCATTAAAGATATGGACCACCTCAATGCCCTTGTCGGGCAAATTGAGCGCAAAACCTTTCGCTTCAACACGCCCTGCCAGCCCCAGACCAATAACAGCGATTTTGACCGTTTGAGCGCGCTGCAGGATCGTCTCTGGGGGATTGACTAGTCGATGTTTGTTGTGGAGTTGGCTCAAGGCCTGTGCGTTGAGGTTTGCGATCGTGCTGATCGCATGGCCTTCGTCGCAAAGTTGTTTGATGAGCGTCGCGCGCAGCAGATCCTCCTCGCCATAGAGCCTGTGCTGCCCCTCGGTTTTGACTGGAGTAAAGGCGGCGTAACGAGATTCCCAGACACGAAGCGTCGGTACAGGAATGCCTGCGAGTTTGGAGATTGCACCGATTCGGTAATGATGCTTTTTTGAGTCTGATGTCATGAACGAGACGAAATTTGAATAATTGAATAGATATTGAATAGATTACAGCATATTTTTATCTTATTTAAATAGTTTTTTATTAAAATGAACAGGAAATGAATAGAAATTAACGTATATTATTGTTTCAAACCTACTCGTCAAATGATAAAGGATGCATTATGAGCGCCAACGAATCCAAGCATGCTCTGAGCCTTGTCGTACTGCTCGCCGGGTTGCCTAACGGTGAGGCTCTGACTACACAAGACCTTGCCCGACATCTCGACTTGTCGGTCTCCTATGTAGAGAATTTGCTGAAAGGTTTGCGTACTCGCCAATTGTTGAAATCGAACCGCGGACCTCGCGGTGGTCATCGTTTTGATGGAGATTTAACGGGTTTGAGTGTTTGGGATGTTGTTTCGATTTTTGGCGGTTCTGATTTGCCACCTGCTGAGCCCAGCGAGAATGGCCATGTGACGGCTTGGCTTGAAGCCGAATACGAGCACATTAAGAATGAATTTTTGAAGTCCGTACCACTCGTGAAGTTGCTTGGTCGTCCCGGCGAAATCGATTTCCTACTCGATTTGGAGTTGGCCGCGGAAGACTTCAAGCCTGTATTGGATACGTTAGCGCTTCAAGCGCTGGGGCAAGAGAATGACTACGCAGACACAGAGCGAAATCTCAAGAATCATCGAGATGGCGTGGGAAGATCGTACGCCCTTTGAGGCGATCAAGCGTCAGTTCGGACTCAACGAGTCTGCAGTCAAGGCTCTGATGCGAGCACATCTAAAGTATTCTTCTTATAAGATGTGGCGTGTCCGGGTAACCGGACGCGTAACGAAACATGCCTCCCGGCGTCCTGCAGAGATGAATGCAGGTGATCGACACACTGCTTCGCTGGGTCAGCCTGCCAGACGGCGTTGATTCAAATCAATATATTGGAAAAATGATGCAAGAAGATCATAGGTGTTGCGGGTCAGGGACCTGTATCATTAACGAGGAAGGGGTATGCTGGTGTGGTCAGCGTTGGGATGGTGAAAAAATGTGTTTTGACACCCCGGCGCCCACCCCCCAAGAGCCCGGTTCAGACAACTAGGCTCTCTTGACCGAGAGTAAAATGTCCATTCAAACATTACAACCGCCGCTCACTGCGGCATCTGCGCTCACCGAAACAATTAAAAAACAGGGTTTTGCTGTCTTGAGCCCTCAGAGTGTGGCGCAGCTCAGCGGCGCGAGCTTGGATGCATTGGATTCTCTCGAGCAGACTTGGACGAATTTGGCGCCGGACGAATATCTCAAAGATGGTGGTCGTTATCGTTACCGGCGTCACAGCAGCTACATCATCCATGGCGAGCAGATTTCAACTGTCGCACATCGTGCGCACTGGCAACCGCTCTCATATAACGCTTTGCATGGAGGCATGCATCGCTGGTTTGAGCCTGTAGAGACGCAAGTTTCGCAGTCATCTGCCTGGCAGGCTTTGCTGCGTTTTCTCGGTCGCGTGGCGAGCGAATTGTATGGTGAGCAGACTTGGTTCGCCGAGGCGCATCAGTTTCGAATAGATACGGCAGATGGCATCGGTCGTCCTACTCCCGAGGGTGCGCACCGCGATGGTGTGCACCTCGTCGCAGTGTTTTTGGTCGGGCGCCATCACATTAAAGGCGGAGAGACTCGGGTGTTCGACATGGCGACGCCTTTCGGACAGCGCTTTACATTGACAGAGCCATGGTCTGTGTTGATACTTGATGACGAGCGCGTGATTCACGAAACAACACCGATCCAGCCCGATGGACAAAATGGCTGGCGTGACACTTTAGTTGTGACGCTACGGGCTCAGTCCTTTCTCGATGATCCCGACTCGATCCAGTCGTGACTGTCTGAGTAGCGTGGGGGAAATTTATTTTTTCTGTATTTTCCCCACGGAATATTGACCATTTGCTTCAAACGCCTCAAACATTATCGTGTCCCCGGGAGCGACTTTTTTGAGTTCAGCGGGTTGTTTCGCCACAAACACCATTGTCATCGGAGGCATGTCGAGCGCTTTAATTTCACCATGTCGAATGGTGATTTTGTTATTGTCCAAATCGATACGCCTGACGACTCCCTCCGCCATTGCTTGAGCAAATGCACTGCCACTGACAGCCAGCGCGCCGAGGAAAAAGGACAATTTAATTATCGATTCATTGACGTTCATTTTTGAGCTCCTGCAAGAACGGTGATCTTGCCTACCATGCCCGCTTCATAATGACCGGGTAACAGGCAAGCAAAATCGAATTGACCTGCGCGATTAAAGTTCCAGATGATGTCAGCACTTTTGCCGGGAGAAACGTGTGCCATATAAGGCTCATCATGTTCCATGTTCGGGTGTTTTTTCATCATTTCAGCATGTGTGTCGAGTTCTTGTTTGGTGCCAATCACCAATTCATGCATGACTTTACCGACGTTTTTGACGGTCAGTCGCACAGTCTCGCCTTGCTTGACTGTAATCTGGTCAGGAACAAAACGCATGGTGTCGAGCATAGTGATTTCGATCGTACGCGTGACAGCTTGCGCATCGCCTCCGATGCCCCATTCTTTTTGCTCTTTCGGCATGGCGTGATGGCCCTTGTGGCCGGCCTGATGAGCCAGTGCGGGAAGCGTGATGGATGAAACAGATAGGCCGATGAGGAGTGGAGCGAAGATTTTTATCATGATGTTAAGCCTCGATAAGCGAGATGAATCAGTGTTTGTGTGTGCCGTTTCCGGATGGATTGGGTTTGCGCACCTGGGCATTGTTTGGGTCGGGTGAAGAAACAGAGGGCTGCATGCCGGGTGATGAAGAGCCCGACTGCGGGGGATTGCCTCTCGTGACTGGAGGCGTCGGACCTTTGTATTCATATGCTTGCGTGCCAGCGGGCTGTTTGTACCAGCCCGGGTCTGAGTAGTCATCGGGTTTGAGATCTTCGCGCACTTTGAGTGTCGTGAACATTCCGCCCATGCCGATTGGGCCATAAGGCCCCGTGCCTGTCATCATGGGAATCGTGTTGGGCGGAAGCTCCATTTCCATCTCTTTCATATCGTACATACCGCGCTCACCCATCACCATGTAGTCCGGTACTACTTTTTGCAGACGGCCGACTAAGCCTTGATGGTTGATGCCAATCATGGTGGGAACGTCGTGACCCATCGCGCCCATAGTGTGGTGACTTTTGTGACAATGCACAGCCCAGTCGCCTGGTTCATCGGCGATAAATTCGATCTGACGCATTTGGCCCACCGCGATATCGGCGGTCACTTCCGGCCAGCGGGCTGTCACTGGGACAGGCCCCCCGTCTGTCCCCGTGACTTCAAACTCTATCCCGTGCACATGGAAAGGGTGGTTTGTCATGGTCAGGTTGCCAATCCTGATGCGCACGCGGTCGCCAAGTTTTGCCACCATTGGAGACAGGCCTGGGTACACTCTGCTGTTGAAAGCCCAGATATTGAAGTCGAGCATGGTGTTGACTTTGGGCGTTTTGCTGCCAGGCTCAACATCAAAGGCATTGAGCAGAATGCAATAGTCGCGATCGACTTCATTAATGAGCGGATGTGGCGCTTTGGGGTGCGTGACCCAAAAGCCCATCATCCCCATGGCCATTTGTGTCATCTCATCGGCATGGGGGTGATACATAAATGTCCCCGGCCGTTTGGCGACAAATTCATACACAAAGGTTTTGCCCACTGGAATAGGGGGCTGATTCAAACCACTAACGCCATCCATGCCATTCGGAAGCCTCTGACCGTGCCAGTGAATCGTGGTTTTTTCGGGTAAACGGTTGGTGACAAAAATACGGACCCGATCGCCTTCGACAACTTCGATCGTGGGACCCGGGCTTTGTCCGTTATAGCCCCACATGTTGACCTTAAAGCCCGGCGACATTTCCCTGACGACGGGCTCAGCGACAAGGTGGAACTCTTTGACACCCTCGTTCATTCGATAAGGAAGTGTCCAACCGTTGAGTGTGACGACAGGGCGGTAGCGCGCTTCAGATCCCTCGGTTTCTGGTCCGCGCCAAGGTGGGGCGGTCGCTGCGCTGGGTTGGTAAATCGGTTCAGGCACGCTCGCAAGCGCATGTTTTCCAACTGTCGTGGCGGTGACGGTGCCGGCCAGACCCAGCAGGGCTTGATGAATAAAGTCTCTACGTTCCATGATTTCTAATGGCCTTTGCCTGGGGATGTGTTGCTTTCCGGACCGCCAATATTGCTCCCTGGGCCTGCATAGGGTGCGCCAGCCAGAAAGGCGCGCATATCTGCCAAGGCGATCCAGAATGATTGCTTGGCTTGTGATACGGCGAGTTCGGACTGCATTTTTGCTTGGGCTTTTGCAATCAAATCCCACGTGCTGATGAACATGCCGTTGTAACGCATCAGTGCCTCATCCTCAGCATTCGCAAAGAGCTGCTGCAACTTGTGAAAAATGTCAGTAGCTTGTGTGTGGGCCGCGCGCAAATGGGCGCGCGCTTGCTGGAGATCAGATTTAGTTTTGATGTGCATACGCAGCGCTTCGGCGCGTGCTTTGATGGCTTTGTCCAGATCATGATTCCAAAGTATTTTGGTGCGATCGAGTGTCGGGATTCTGGCCGTCCAACTCGTGCTTTCACTCAGAATTGAGTCAAGCTGATGGTTCCATTGTTCGAGCATGCCGGGACCCACGATGCGCTCATAATATTGAGCCTCTTTCTCCACTAGACTGTATTGTGGATGACGGGCAAGCAATTCGGAAAGTTGCTGCTCAAAAGGCGTCAATAGTTCGGAGAGGGCGTCCGCGCTGAGCGGTTTAGGCAACTCGTCAGGTAAACGCCATTGTTCCGATCCGATTTGTGAGAACAGTTTTTGTCGAGCATTTAATGCGGCTTGTTCGGCGAGCAATAGTTGGTTACGGGAAGTCTGATAAGTGATCTCGATATCCACGAGTCGGTTGCGGCCCCAGTTGCCCACCTTTTCCATGCGTCTGGCGAGCTCAAGCGAGACGCTCGAAGCGTCAGCGATGCGTTGTTGAATCTTCAGCTGCTCTTTGGCGGCGACCGCTTCAATCCAGAGTTTTTGAGTAGTCTGTAGAACGTTTAATAGCTGAGAATCCCTGGCGAATTTTTCCGGGCCACTAATCGCAAGACCGGAGAGAAGATCGGCGTGCAGTGTCAGAACAGCTTTGCGGGCAGCCTGCTCGGATAGGACCGGAGCTGCCGGATCTTCTTTGTACGTCTTGAGTGCTAAATTTGGATCGACCGCGATTTTTCCGCGCTCTGCCTTGAGCAGATCGATATGTCCTCGGGTGTAGCGGCCGATATCTGAATTTGCATTGCGCCACTGACGGGCATCATTTTGAAGCGGAGCCTGAGCTTGCGCATGGGCAAAATCCGGATTTGCGATTGCCGCTGTGATCGCGACGAGTATCGAGAATGTTTTCAGCCTCGTGAGCTTTTCAGGCTTTGCGACGCATGCCGTTAGATTTGGAAAGAGGAGAATTTTTAAGCGCATCTTTGCTTGTGCCACGCAGGATCCAGAGGGTATGTGTGACTGTAGCGGTTGGCTGGCAATTCTTTGGTGACTGCTACATTACAAAATTGTTATTTTTCAGCTGGAAGGGGTTATCTGGACCGGGTGCTCAGTTATAGTCACTGAAGAATTGGGGGGCGAGAGTCTTGCTCTACATGTAACGGCATTGAGGAGTCGTCGGGCTTGAAGATTTTGATCGTCGAAGATGAGCCTAAAACGGGTGATTACCTTCGCCAAGGCTTGCGCGAAGCGGGCTTTACCGTGGATCTTGTCCAGGATGGTCTGGATGGTTTGCATCTCGGGATTGAGGGTGACCAGGATTTGATTATTCTGGATGTCATGCTTCCGCGTATGGATGGTTGGGGCATTCTTCAGGCCTTGACGCAGGCAGGGATCAATACACCAGTCATATTCCTGACTGCGAAAGACCAAGTTGAAGAACGTGTTCGAGGCCTCGAGCTGGGGGCGGCTGATTATCTTGTGAAACCGTTTTCATTCGCGGAGTTGTTAGCCCGCGTGCGCAATGTGTTGCGACGCGGACCCGCCTCTGTCGAGAATGCCACGTTGCAGGTTGCAGATCTTGAGGTAGATCTGTTGCGACGTCGCGTCACGCGTGGAGGACGCAGAATCGACCTCACCCCAAAGGAATTTGGCTTGCTCGAGTTGCTCGTGCGCCGACAGGGCGAGGTTTTACCCCGATCGCTCATTGCTTCGCTTGTATGGGATATGAATTTTGACAGCGACACTAATGTGATCGAGGTGGCGATGCGCCGATTGCGCGCCAAGGTCGATGAGGGTTTCGATGTTCGCCTGATCCAGACGGTGCGAGGCATGGGTTATGTCCTTGAGGCAAACAAGGGATCTTCATGCTGAGACGTTTGACACTCGTTTCACGCTTGACGATTTTGTATGCGCTGATTTCCGCTCTCGTTCTTTGCGGACTGGGCGTGATGGTGGCGCGAGCAACTTATTCACATTTTGTCGACCTTGATTTAGCGTATTTGCAGGGCAAGGCGAGTCTTCTGCAAAGCTCACTTTCCCAGACATCCGATGCCAGCATGACTCAGCGCTTACTCGCCCAGCAAATGGACAGTCATGAGGGTTTGTATATCGGCCTGGATCCCGGTCAGTCGCATGCGTTGAAGGTGAATGGTGTGGATTTCTCACCTCTGCAGAAAGCCAATATCCGAGGCGATCAGCCCTTTGACTGGCAGACTGGCAATTTGGCATTGCGTGGCATCAAAGTTTCGCTGGCAAACGGTGAATCTTTGCTCTTGGCATTGGATACGCATCACCATACTCACTTTATGACGCAATTGCACATCACGCTTGCCGGATATTTATTGTTCGCTACGCTTCTGAGTGGCTGCTTAGGGTGGTGGGCTGCACGACGCGGTTTGGCGCCGCTGCGCGTGATGCATGAGCGCGTGCGTGAAATTGATTCACGTCAGTTGAATGTCCGCATGCCGACAACGGACAGTTCAGTCGAATTGGCTGAACTCGGCCAAGGCTTGAATTTGATGCTCGAGCGGCTGGAGAAAGACTTTGAGCGACTCTCGGAGTTTTCTAGCGACCTGGCGCACGAGTTGCGTACGCCCATCACTAACCTGTTGACGCAGACGCAGGTGACGCTGACGCGCGATCGGGATGTCGAGGCGTATCGCGACATTTTGGCTTCGAATGCAGAAGAGTTTCAGCGTTTGGCGCGTATGGTGTCAGATATGCTCTATCTAGCTAAAACTGAGCACGGACTTGAGTTACCGAATCGCGAGTCAGTTGATCTTGGGCGAGAGGTCCGGGCGCTCTTTGATTTCTATGAAGCCGTTGCGGAAGAAGCTGGTGTCGGGCTGTCGTTGTCCGGCGAGGCAACCATAGCCGGTGATCGTCTGATGATTCAGCGCGCGATTGGCAATCTTCTTTCCAACGCGCTGCGTCATGCGCGTACGGAGTCGCAGGTCTCTGTCAAAATCGAGTGCTTGTCCGATGTGATTGAGCTATCGGTCATGAACCAAGGCTCGCCCATCGATCCTCTGGATATGCCGCGCTTGTTTGATCGTTTTTTTAGAACCGAAAAATCCCGACCACATCCTGCGCATAGTGGCACAGGCCTCGGTTTAGCCATCACACAATCGCTGATGGTTGCGCATGGTGGTTCCGTGCGCGTGCGTTCTGATCAAAAAAATACCAGCTTTACGCTGGCATTTCCTCGCTAGTGCATTCTGGCTACTTGCGTCGCGCCACCATCAGCACATAGTTACCATCTTTGTAGTAGCCCACGCGAAAGTTTAAAGGTTGGACATCCTTACGTTGTGCGTAAGCCTGGACCAGATCGCCGTGGTAGTTCAGAAAAGCGTGATGGGCAATGACAAATTTTCCAAAGAGTGCCGTGTCAAAGTTTTTGCTCAAAGCCGTGTAGTTGATTCCGGTTTCATCTTGAACAACAAAAGGCGCGTTGTCTAACACTGCACGGGCAATTAGATTGAAATTGGTGTTTTGTGGAAGGTGCGATGCTGCTTTGAAAAGGGTGGGGTTCGCTGAAATCTGCTGGATGAACTTGAGGTGATCAGGCGCAGCTTGCAAACCTTCGTTGGAGAGGTCAATTCTGAGATAGTCCAGGATAATCGGGCGGCCATTCTTAGTGGCATTGAAACGCACCGAGTTCCAGAGTGGAGTGTTCTGAGGCAGCTCTTCGATTTCGCCATTTTGTCCAACTTTGATTGGGGTGACCCGCTCAATGTCAAAGCCTTGCAGCTTCAGGAAAATCGCGAGGAAGGTGCTTGCGCCAATTTTCCCTTTGCTTGCGTAGTAATAACGCTCAAGATAGGACGTCACAAAAAAGCCATGCGTGCCATAAAGCTGCCAAGCTGAAGTGAGTTGTTCGAGGCTTTGATCTGTAATCAGTGGGGAGTACGCTCCGAGATCCATTGGTTTGCCCGCATGCTGCATGGCCACCATGACGTAGCGTTTAGCCTCGGGAAACAGTTGGTAAACGGTGGTGAAGTCCGGTCCCGAAAAAGGATAGAAAACGGTCTCTGTTGCGATGCCAATGTTTTGCTTGGCCCAGTCCATCATCGGCACACCAATTTTTTTGGTGTATTCCGCCCAGTTATTTTCAACTTCTTTTGTGTAGATTTTCCATTTCAAGTTATCGCGTATCGGGCTGGGTAAACCAGTCGCAGGTTCCTTGCCGGTCAGGAGCAACGCCATATCGTGCAGTTGTGCAGGCGTCATGGCTTGCACGGGGGACGTTTGTGTGGGCGCTTGATTTTGAATGGGCGCCGGGGCAGGAGATTGCGCGTAGGAACCTATTGTGGAGGTGAGCGTCAAAAGCAACAGGGCGATTTGTCTGCGGAATGTAGTCGTTATCATTGTTATCAAGGGAGTTAAGGTGTGTATTTCTCTCAAAGCGGGATTTTAGATTAAATCGATTCAATTCCGACAAACACGTCCTTTGTCTTAAGTAAAACCGTTATAACTTTTTTCATAAAATACCGCGGGTATTAACTTAGTTACAATCTTCTCAGTTTTATTTAGTGTTCTTATTGATGCCTGGGTTAATAGGCGTTTTTGTGCTGGCTAGTCAAAATGTCGCACAACAAAAGTTTAAAAATACTCATTTCTGAGGAAGGGAGCATGAAAATCGAATTTATCGGACCTGCTGTGAAGGCCGAAGACGATGGTGTGATGTTTTTAGCGAAAGTCGACGGTCGCCACGTTCAGTGTCACTTCACCTTTGAGGCTCTGGAGGATATCGATCCTGACACGCTCCAAATTGACCCGCTCCAGCAATTTGAATCTCACAAACTCAAACTCCTATCGATCGCCGAGAGCAAGCTTTTAAAAGGTTTGGCGATTAAAGATCGTTTAACCGTCTACACCAGCGACCTGCGCCTGGACTGATCATCAACACCTGACTCTTATATGAAAATGATTCTGAAAGGTTTGGCGTCTTCGCTGCTGATGGGAGCGTGTCTGTTCGGTCAGGCACATGCCGATGTTTTATCTGATATCCAAAAATCAGGTGAATTAAAGGTTTGCATTTGGCCGGAGTATTTCGGTATCAGCTATCAAAATCCCAAGACACGTAGCCTGCAAGGAATCGATATCGATATGTCTGAGGCCTTGGCCGCTCATCTGAAGGTCAAGCTCAAGTATGTACTGACAAATTTTGCCAAGGTGATGCACGATGTTGAGTCGGGTGTCTGCCAAATCGCAATGATGGGTGTGGGCATCACACCTGATCGTCAAAAGAGGGTTGATTTCTCTGCGCCTTATTTGCGAAGCGACATTATGTTCGTCACCACCCGTTCCAATAAGGCGCTGAATAAAATTGAGGATGTCGATCAGGCAGGGATAGTGATCGCCGTGCAAAAAGGCACCTTGATGGAAAACTTTCTCGCCAACAAACTCAAGCAAGCAACCTTGAAGGTCACCACGGCGCCGGGTGAGCGTGAAAAGGAAGTCGAGCTTGGCCGGGCGGATGCCTTTGCGACTGATTTTCCTTACAGTCAGCGCATGCTGCTTAATACCGACTGGGCCCGTGTGATTGCTCCCTCGCAACCGTGGGAACTGACAGACTATGCCTATGCTGTGAAAAAGGACGAAAAGAAATGGCTCGCCGAGATCAATACCTTCCTGGCACAGGCGAAGTCAAACGGTACTCTTGAGCGTGCGGCCAAGCGAAACAATTTGCTGCCAATACTCGTCAAGGATTAATCGTTGGAACCCAACCAGACGCTAGCGCTGAGCCCGCGTGTTGCTAGAAAGCTGTTCTTGCTGGGTTGGTTCACGCTCATAGTCTTGTTATGGGGCTTTTATTTCTTTGCCGATCACCGGGCGACTACCGCGTTTGAGCGAAATTTGATTCGCACGACGGTAACGGAAGCAATCGTGCTTGACGATCATATCGAACGCTCGGTTGCAGGTGTTTTCAATAGTCTTTTGTCTGTTCAGGCATTGGCTCAATTGATGCCGATCAACTTGTCTCAGCTTGACTCACACGAGCTAGGAAAATTGATAGCAGATGATCTCTCAGTTCGCAGTGTGTCGTTGCTCGACAAAGATGCAAAAGTCATTGCAAGTTCGAATCCCGAAAATATTGGTTTGAGTGTGCCGGTCTCGATGCTCGGTCAAACTGTTGCACAAGCGGCTGAAATCGAAGTGCCTGTTCCTCAGTTGCATGCTGTTCAACCCTACCGCGATCTATCCGATCTTGCGGGGCAACGCCCATCAAAAACACAAAGTTTGATGTTTGCTTCTTTACCTTTTAAAAAAAATAATGTGCCATATTTACTAATGGCCACGATCAACATAGGCTTATTTGAAAACCTCTGGGAACGCATTGGCCATAACGAAGCCACTGAAATCGCCTTGATGGGCTTCAATGGGGAGATCTTATTTTCTCATGACACCCAGAAGATCGATCATCAACGGCTGAGTGCGGACTTACTCAAGCGAATCGAATCCAGACAAATCGGTCATTTTTATTTTGGTGAGAGTGATCAATATTTGGTGGTGTATCGGGCGACTAGCCAGCACCCCAAAATATTCGTCACGATCACCAATCGCGATGCATTGAGTGGACCGTTGCGCGAGGAGGAGAAAGATCTACGACAACTCGCCTCGGGTTTGACGGTGCTGTTCTCTGTATTGTTCTGGCTGATTTATATTTGGTATCGCCGCTACGAAAAGGCGGTGACGTATTCGAGCAATCTCTTGCGAGGCATTACTGCGCACGTGATGATGACCCGCTCCGATCTCGAGGGCTCCATCGTTGAGGCCAATGAACCATTTCTGACGGTTACGGGATACACGCTAGACGAGGTGATCGGTCAAAATCACCGAATCTTCAGTAGCGGCACCCAGTCCATGGATTTTTATCGCACGCTTTGGGAGACTATTACGAAGGGAGATATCTGGAAGGGTACTTTTCGTAATAAAACCAAAAGTGGTGAACCCATTTGGGTCAATGCGACAATCATTCCCTATCGTGATCAGTGGGGTCAAGTGCTTCACTACACCGCACTATTTAGCGATATCACTAAAGCAATCCAGATTTCTGAGCGGTTTGAACGTGAGCGCAAACAGCGTGAGTCCTTGGAGCAGATGAATCATGCGCTGCGTACTGATCTAAACCTTGACCATCTGACTAGTCTGGCTAATCGAAGGGGCTTGGATCAGTTTCTCGAAGAGTTGGAGCGTCAACCGGAATATTCGGATGCCCCCTTTGCAATGTTGATGCTTGATTTGGATCATTTCAAGCATGTCAACGACACTTGGGGGCATGACGTCGGCGATGAGGTCCTCAAGGAGGTCACGCATCGTTGGGCCTCTCAGATCAGATCTTCTGACATGCTGGCACGTTTTGGGGGGGAGGAGTTTATCGCTGTATTGAGTCGTACCGATCAACAAGGCGCTGAAATCGTTGCTGAAAAAATCCGCCGTGTGACGCAGCAAAAGCCTGTCATTATTCATCGGGACGGCACGCAGCTCACTGTGCCGATCACAGTTAGTATTGGTATCGCGTTAAGTAGCCAATTGAAGGGCGCAGAGCTTAAACAGATGTTCAGGGCAGCTGATAATGCGTTGTATGAGGCTAAACATTACGGGCGCAACTGCGTACGAAGCCGGACGATAGAGGGTTAGATATCTTCTTCTTTGGGTTCAATAAACTGAGGTAGCTTGAGGATTTCAACTAGGGGCATGGCTCGTGCATACAGAAAACCCTGCGCAATTTCGCATCCGTTTTTAAGCAGCTCTTCGCGTTGAGTCATCGTCTCTACACCCTCTGCGATCGTCTCTAGCCCGAGAGAAGTCCCCAAGGCGATGATGCTTTTAATGATTTTCTGGTTTGCTTTTTCTTCGATGTCACGCACAAAAGAGCGATCGATTTTGAGCTTATGAAAAGGCAAATTTCCCAGTCTTGAAAGAGAAGAGTAGCCTTTACCAAAATCATCAATCGCTAACCTTAAGCCCATTCCTATCAGCGTCTGTAGTTGAAGATGTAACTGGATTGTTTGGGTGTTGTGCGAGAGGTCTGATTCGGTGAGTTCGAGTACGATCCCTTCGAGTGAATCTTCGTCATTTTCAAGTTTGTTCGAGAAGAAGTTTGTAATTTCGCGTTTAACAAAAAAATGTGGCGAAATATTGACTGCGATTGTCACATCTTTGAAGATGGATCTGATTGATTTCTTGTCCTCGATCACTTTTTCGAGAATGGCCACGGTGATTTCGTTGATTAAATTGGTTTGTTCGGCGATCGCAATGAATTCCTCGGGCGAGATCGGTCCAAGCTCGGCATCACTCCATCGGGCGAGCGCTTCAAAGCCGATAATGCGCCCCGTGACGAGATCGACACAAGGTTGGTAGTGGGGGATGATGAGGCCGCGCTTGAGTGCGTAGGTGAGTTTTTCATGAACCGTATTCAGTCTTTGGGCTTTGGCCTGAATATTTTTACTGTACCAGACGAGTTGTGAACGCCCGATCTGCTTGGCCAGACGTAGGGCCATATCCGCAGCGGTCAAGATGCCGTTGAGATCCTGTGCATCGACTGGGTACATGGCGGCCCCGGCGCTAAAACTTGTCTGAATCAGTCGGGGTTCACTGATTCCCGCATCGAGCGTGAACGCGTGCGACATTTGTCGCAGATCACGAACTAGGTGGGGTATTTTTTGTGTGTTCTGAATCAGGGCGATAAACTCGTCTCCAGAGCGACGACACAAGAATGTTCCCTCAGGTAACGATGCGCGCAAGTGTTCGCTCAGCTTGATGATTGCAAGATCACCTTCCTCGTGTCCGAACTTGTCATTGATGATCTTCAGATTGTCGAGATCGATGAAGATCAGCGCGCAGGAAAAGTCTTTGTCGGGATGAGAAAAGAGAGGCGTGATGTGATCGACAAAGGAACGATAATTTGGCAGACCAGTGAGCTGATCGTTATAACTCAGTTCACGTAATTGATTTTCAGCGTCTTTAATCTTGCTGATATCCGAAAAAAGCGCCACGTTACCCAGATCTTTACCATTTTCAGCACGCAACCTGGAGGCTGACAGCATGACAGGGATGAGCTGGCCGCGGGCCCCCTTAAAATAAGTCTCGCCTCGCCATTCGCCATAACGATCAATACTCTTGGCGATCACGCTTTGGGCAGATCCTTCAGTCATGGCCGTGTTGTGAATATCTCTGTAGAGCATGCCCGACTGTTGACCCAGCAAATCCTCTTTGCGATGCCCTGTCATTTTAAGCAGGGCTGGATTGACATCAATGATGTGGCCGTTCATATCCGTCACCATGATGGCCTCAGCTGCGTGATCAAAAATTCGCGAGAAGGTCAATAATTGTTGATTGAGAGATTGTTGTGCACTGAGTATTTGTTGCAGCGACTGAAACAGGTTAGAGATTTCGTCATCGTAGCCATCATTGACAATCGTAACCTCTTTGCCCGCGACAATCTCACGTGCGCGATCCAGCAGGGAATTGAGTCTGAGGGTGGTGGAGCGTGCAAAGCTGAGTGACCATTTTTTTAAACGCTGCAACAGTAGCCAGCCCGCTGTCACCATCAGCAAAAAACCGAAAACGATGATGAGTTGGGAGTAGACGGCAGATTGTTCGACCGTTACGTGCAGGGCAAGTCTCTGGTTACCGGCTGGTACGATAAAGTTGCTGTAAACATGTTGTATCCAAAAGCCTTTACGAGTGGGGCTTGAGGGTGAATCGGGTGTGCCTAGGTGAACAAATACATCGGTGGGTAATCCCATGCCCGTGATGAGTTTGTTCAGATCAAAACTAATCAGTAGAAAACCAAGCGGCGTGTCAGCAAACGGGGCATTGACAACCAGTGTCGTATAAAGCGCTGTTTGGTCATTTTGACCTTTTTCAACGAAGTACTGGGCTTGATTGGTTTTGACTGTTTTGTTAATGAGTTGCTGGAGACCTGCTTTGTTAAGGTCAATGGATCGACTATCCACAACGGGTCGACCTTTGTAGTCCAGTAATTCAATTTTGTGAATGGCACTTTGATTGATTTTCAGTAAAAGCGGCTCGAGGTAGGCTTCACGCCCAACTGAATCAGTCAGAGCAGTCCATAACAAGGAAGATCCGGCCAATGCCGAAGCTTCACGTAATGTTCCAGAAATCTCTGTGCTGATTTTTGTTTGAACCAGATCCTGGACGTGATCAAGTTTGTTCACGCGGTAGATGTACAAACTGACGACGGCAATGACCAAGACTGCGAGGGCCATAAGCGTCAAAGACCAACCGACAATGCCGATTAGCTTTTTTTCAATTTGATACTGGAGTGAATCCTTGGGTTGCGTCATATCAGTTGAGTGGAATCAAAGCACCTTGCGGCGTGAGCTTGACGAACAAGACAGAAGACGCATCCAAAGCATCATGGCGAGTCGGTGTAAAGGCCGGGGCATAATCCTTGATGGCGCCCTGATAGTTTGGCAGTCGCTCCAATGCTGCTCGAATATCCGGGCCGCGCGAGCTTTGCGCGATTTCGACCGCCATGGCAACGAGTCGAGCGGCATCATAGGCCTGAGCAATACCAACAGGACTTGGAATGTCTGCAACCTGAGCATATCCACCGGACTTGAGTGCGGCCTGAGCAAGTTTGACCGCCAAGGGTCGAGAGTTGTTCACGAAGCTAAAGGTTTGAATCACGTCAAATCGGACAGCATTCAGGTCTTCACCGACTAATTCATGCAGGATACCGCCGACAGTCCCCCAGTGGGCGACGACAGGGAGACGCTCATTGACGGGTCGACGGGCAATTTCCTTGATCAGGATGGCGGCTTCTCTCTCATTGCCCACAAAAAGCAGCGCTCGAGCATCATTTTTCAAACATTGTGTGTATGAGGCTTCAAAGCTTGTGTCGCCCCAGTTGTACCAGCGAATAACAGGAAATGCGAGACCGAGTTCGCCAGCTTGATTTTTGATCACGGAATCAGAGGACCGGCCCCATGCTGTATTGGGCAAGATGGCGCATGCGGCGGAAACGTTGAATTCATCAGCAATGCGTCGAAGCATTGCTGTGACGCCCCAGCTGTCTTTGAGAGAAACCCTAAACGCATAGGAAGGGTTGTAACTGATTTCAGTGATTTGATCTGCCGATCCCCATACACTGATGATTGGCATTTGAAGACGCTGTGCCTCAACGAGCGATTCAACTGTGACAGGGCTGTATTTGCCTCCAAATACTGTCACCATATCCTTGTGCTGCGCAAGTTCGATGAAGTTGTCTTTGCCTCGTGCGGTGACCCCTTTGTTATCAGTTGTCAGGAGTTTGACGGGCCGCCCGCCTAAAACACCTCCTGCCGCATTGATATCTTCGATGGCTTGAAGCAGACCAAATTCAATCGCTTTGGCTGCAGTATTGGTTTTTTGACCATAAGCACCGTCGAAACCCAGATAGATTGGAGGGGCGTTCGGATCGGCTGGGGTGGGTTGTGCCGCGGGTGAAGGCGAAGGTGCTTGTTGAGGGGGAGAGTTTTGAGCCTGAGACGTTGTCAGAAACGCAAAGCCCATCAACAAATAAAAAATCGCTTGCCTTGATAACTTGAGCAAGGCATTTCTTGTTGAGATCATGATTCAGTCTCTCGGGGTGTCATGGTGGCGTGATCATTGACACGCATAGTCGATGCAAACACAGATCATAAAGAATCATGTTAACTTGATTTGCACGCAAGAAAATGGAGAAATTCCTTATGTTTGAACGGTTTATCAGAGGACGGTCGCTTGAGGCCGCAAAAAAAACAGCCCTGAGTCTTCTTTCCGAGAAAGGCGAGGCGAATGCTCAAAGTATGGCGGCCAAGCTTTTGGAGTCCTTTCACTCTCTAGACCGTTCGGATCAGTTGAGTTTTTTTGAATTTATGGCTGTAAGTTTTAGTCCGGATCCCACAGCCGTATTAGCGGCCGCACAACGCTATGCCGATCGTCCGGATCATGCAAGCTTGAATAATTTATTCCGTA
Source organism: Zwartia vadi (assembly GCF_030410375.1). Classification (GTDB taxonomy): domain Bacteria; phylum Pseudomonadota; class Gammaproteobacteria; order Burkholderiales; family Burkholderiaceae_B; genus Zwartia; species Zwartia vadi. The sequence continues at coordinate 16,225 of NZ_JAUHHE010000016.1, read as the reverse complement.
CGGTTGAGCCCGCCCGTCAGGAGTTAATGCGGCGTTTAAATCGAGCGGTAGGGGGGACGCACGCGATTGTGCAAATGCGCGAACGTTTACTGAGTCACCTGAAAGCGCACCCTGGGCTCAAATCGGTTGATTCAGACATCCAGCACGTGTTTAGCTCTTGGTTCAACCCTGGGTTTTTAGAGCTTCATGAAATCACCTGGTCTTCGCCTGCCATCTTGCTGGAAAAAATCATCAAGCATGAATCGGTTCACGCCATAGATGGTTGGGACGATTTGCGACGCCGACTCCAACCCGATCGCCGGTGTTTCGCTTTTTTCCACCCCCAGTTGCCCGGGGAACCTTTGATTTTTGTCGAAGTGGCGCTTGTTCCAACGATTGCCCGTGAAGTGGGCCCTCTATTGGATAAAAAGGCAGTACCACTTGAGGCAAAGAAATTTAAAACAGCGATTTTTTATTCGATCAGTAATTGCCAGCCCGGCTTAAAGGGCGTTTCTCTTGGAAACTTTCTGATCAAGCGCGTCGCTGAAAAGATTCAGCAGGAAATCCCTTCTGTTAAAACTTTTTGCACATTATCTCCAATCCCAGGTTTTACAAAATGGCTGGACTCAGGCGTTAAAACAGAACAGTTTGAGCTACCGTCAGCTAAACGGGTCAAAGTTGAAGAGGCTTTCAAGCTTTTGCGTGCAAAAGGGCAGCCTTGGGCCAAGACTCTTGCGGGCGGCTGGTCCAGCTTGCATGCAAGCGATGAGGAAAAGGCTGCCTTGATGCGCTTATGTTTTATTTACCTCACTCAGGAGACTTGCAACAAGGACGGTGATGCGGTGGCGAAATTTCACCTTTCGAACGGCGCGCAACTCTACAACATCAATTGGGCTGCGGATCTGTCTAAAAAAGGGGTGGCGCAGTCAAGTAGCTTGATGGTGAACTATCTCTATGAACTGGACGAGGTGGAAAATAATCACGAGGCGTTTGTAAACAAGACTGTTGTGTACGCCAAAAGTCTTGAGAAGCTTGTTTAGGCCGTTTCGTAATTTTTCATTAACAAGCGGATAGCGGGGAGCATTTCAAGCGCGGCTTGCTCTCCCGCTTTGATCGCATGTGCGCCGCGATGAAAATCCATCGCTGCGGTGTCGGCAAGATCCGGTCGGATCATTAAGTCTGCGGGTTCATGCAGCAGTCTGGTCTCTGAGATCTGGACTTGCATGATGTTGAGACTTGTCGTGAGCACGTCCAGCATGGAGGGTAAATCTGAGCCATTGCTTGCAGACAGGGGACCTCTGCTTGAGGGCCGAAACCTGCTGAGAATAGCTTCTATGACGCTGCTGGACAGCGAGGGTGGGATGTCGGATCCACCCAATCCAGAGGCTTCAGTTATTTCATCGCCTGAAATCCTGTTGCGACGACCGACAAGATTCCAGTTCAGATCGACTGCTATTACGATTTGAGCACCCATGGCCCTGCAAAGCGAGACGGGGATCGGATTGACGAGTCCGCCATCGACAAGCAGTCGGCCTTCTTTCATTTGAGGGGTGAAGAGGCCTGGCAAAGCAATCGATGCGCGAACCGCCTCGATGACTTTTCCCTCTTTTAACCAGACCTCATTGCCGTTTCCAAGGTCGGTCGCGACGCAACCGAACTTTTTGGGCAGGTGTTCGATCCCCTCATCTTTAAACTGTTTGCTAAAAAAATCGATGAGCTTACCGCCTTCGATTAACCCACCGCCCATTCTGAGATCAATGAGGTTAATCACCGCTTGCCAGTTCAGTGTCTTGACCCAGTCGTGCATACCCTCAAGTTGCCCGGCTGCATAAGCAGCTCCCACTAATGCTCCAATTGACGTTCCGCAGACGATGGGCGCAGAGATTCCTTCTCGCTCAAGGACACGTAATACGCCGATGTGTGCCCAGCCGCGTGCAGCACCGCTGCCCAACGCAAGACCAATCAGTGGAGTGGATGTAGTCAAAAGAAGCCTCAGAGAAAAAATATCCGTAACCTCTATAAGGATAACCGTTTAAACCTAGGGTTTATCGGGAGGCAGAGGGCTTGCAATCGGTTTAAACTAATGAGTCGTGAAAGCTGATAGTGTTTTCAAATAAATTTAAGCAAGGAGTTCAACGTGGTGAATAAACTCATTCGTAATGTCGGCTTGGCCCTTGGTGTACTAGCGGTTGCCGCTTCACCGATCGCTTCGGCCCAGCAGTGGCCTGTGAAGCCTGTGACTTTTGTTTCGCCATTCCCTCCTGGTGGTTCAGTTGACCCGCTTGCGCGCTTGTTCGCAGCCAAGCTGTCTGAAGCGTTGGGTCAGCAGTTTATCGTTGAGAACCGCACCGGTGCATCGGGTTCAATCGGAACAGGTTACGTTGCGAAAGCTCCTGCTGATGGCTACACCTTTGTCTTTGTGTTTGATACGCATGCGACCAACCCATATTTGTTGCCCAAATTACCCTATGACACTGTCAAGGATCTGGCACCTGTCATGCTGGTCGGTACCGCACCGATGGCATTTGCGACAGCACCTTCCAAACCTTACAAAACTTTTGGCGACTACGTGAAGGCAGCCAAAGCCAAGCCTGATACAGTGAGCTATGGCTCGGTCGGTAGTGGCAGCCTTGGTCACCTGGCGATGACCTTGCTTCAGAAAGACGGTGGTTTCAAGGTGGTGCACGTTCCCTACAAAGGCGGCGGACCAATGTCTATTGACATTATGGGCGGACAGATCGATGGTGGTATTGGTTCCATCGCCGTGTTGGGTAACCACATCCGCAGCGGTAAGATGCGCGCGTTGGCTGTAACGGGCGAGACGCGTGCCGCATCCTTGCCTGACGTCCCCACGATGGCGGAATTAGGCTTCAAAGGCTTTTCAGCCGAAGCATGGTGGGCTGTCTATGCTCCCGCTGGCACACCCAAGGCGATTATTGACAAGCTCAATGCCGAAATGGTCAAAATCACCAAGCAGCCAGATGTCTACAAGCAGTTGACAGAAGTCCAAGGGATGAACTTAAAGGCTAGCACACCCGAGGCGCTCGGCAAGTTCACAGCATCCGAAATGGATCGCTGGTCAAAGGTCATCAAGGAAAACAACATCAAGCCTGATTAATCCAAGATGTCAGTTTGAATGCACAGTTGTCTCGCTGTGTAACAAAACGCCCTTGAATAATTCAAGGGCGTTTTTTTTGAATGATTGGTGCGCTCGAACACCGCTTTCTAGGCTGCAGACTCGTACTGAGACTTTAAACGCAATTTGTCAATTTGCTGTAAAACTTTAGGCAGGTCAGCGACAGTGTCAATAAGAAAATTTGGCTTAGCGACAGACAATTTTTCAGAAACCCGTGCGCGAATCAAATCCTTTTCGTAGTCATCCAAGTCGGTCCATTCTGAATGAGTCAGGCCTGCTTCATTACCGCTCGCGATCACACCGACTGTCCAGCAGCCACTGTTATATCCCTCAAGTAATCCTGGAACTGTATCGTCAACTTTGATGACAGATGTCGCGGGCCAAACATTAAGATCCAAAAAGCATCTATACATCCCGAGCGGACTTGGGCGGGACTCATGAAGATCGTCAGCGCATACTAGATTGTCCGGAATGAAGCCCTGTTGTTTAACAAGGGGCAGCAGAGTGTTCATGATTTGTCGATTGTAGCCAGTGGTGGTGCCGATTTTGATCCCTTGACTACGCAAAATATCGAGTGTCGATAAAAATCCAGGAATAAGCTGAGCGTGATCTGCAACGGTCGCGGCATTCATTGGAGTAAAAATAGCGTAAAGCTCATCAGTATCCGAATCTGTAAACGGACGTTTATATTTTTGTTGCCACTGCTTAATGATGTGAGGTAAGTTCCCAAGCGCGTTGATATGTTTCCATTTGGGAAGTCCCATCGGGCCGCGAGCATCTTCAATGCTAAGATCGATGCCGTATTGCGCGAACAGACGAACAAACGCATGCATGGGAGCATGGCTTCCAAAATCGACGATTGTGCCTGCCCAATCGAATATCACAGCACTGATACTCGGATTTTTATAAACGTGATTACTCAATTTATATTCCCCACTGATTCATGACTTCTTCGGCAAGACCAAAGGCGGTGCTTGCACCTGTTCCGCTAACAACGCTCACCACTCTAATTTGACTGTTTGGAGATATGATTAGCGCATCTGTGTCTGAGCGAGTAATTGGATACTTTCCAGTCCAACGTTGTACGACTTGATATTGATCGATACAAAGTGTGCGTTCAAGCTGATTCAGAATGAGCATATCGACAGTGTCTTGTGCGAATGGCTCGACCTCATGCGCGGGGTGATGAGAGTCGCCTACTATAAAAGTACCGTCCTGGCTCTGTACAACAATCAAATGAATCCCGGCATCCATGCATGACTTTTCCTCCTGAATAAGTCTATTCAAAAGATTTTGATGGCAATTCAATCCCGTGTATCCGGCATATCGAACCAGACTGAGATCCGACATGACTGCTGAACGTAGATGTAAGGGGTGAATAGGCTTGATGCGCAACATCTGAAGCTGGGTGTGAGTCAATCGGTAAGGCGCCAAGTATGGCTCAGCAACTCCGTGAAGTTCTGTTCCAGGACACAAAATCAAATGTTCAGTCTGAAATATTTTGCTAGCGGTACGTAACTGAGGCAGATTGATCTCAAGCAGCTCTTGATTGAAATAAAAATCAACACACATCTCCTTATTGAGAAATTGGGTGATCTGACCAATTGCATCCTTTGACTCAACGCGTAATTCGTGTGGGCTGTAGAGTCCGCCAATGACGTTTTCGCCTCGAATTTCTGGATATTGTTTGCGAATAGAATCCGCCGTAAGGAGTTTGCAATCTTCGCCCATTTCAGACTGTTGAAATGTTTCAAGTATTTCAACAGCTTCTTCACGTTGACCAATAACTATCAGACCTTGATGACAGATTGGAATGCCAGCTTGAGGAGCGATTTCAGCCCATAAGTCTCTGGAACGCAAGGCACGCCGCCAAGTATCTCCTGAGCGTTGACCAGTGACAGTTATAAAACCAAAATTCCGAACAGATGCACCAATACAGCGATCATTTTTCTCTAAAACTGCAACCCGCAAACCGCGTTTAGCAGCCATCCATGCATGAGCTAAACCGACTATTCCAGCACCAACAACAACTACATCGTAATTACTGGAGGGCATGAACAGGCTCCGCCGCGACAAAATTTTTTCCCCGTGTTGAGTTCAAAGCTGCTTTAATCCTCGCATCAATTTCAGGATTCTTGTCATTCAGTAACACTGGCTGCAATCCGAGTCCAATCAGCCATTCTTGAAGTTCCCATTCATCGCTAATGATGGGCTCCATCGATGCTCTTAGGTAAATGCTCAGCTCTTCAGATGATTCGCGCGCGATTTTATAAACGCGTGGCAACCACTTGGCACAAGCTTGGCCATGAGAAATGCCTAGTTGAAGAGTATCTTGATATGAAAGAGCGTGAACAAGGGCTGTTTCAGTCAGTGCCATCGCTTGTCCTGCCCATAGCGCCGCTTGACTCATTTCGGCTCTGAGCGAGATATCGTGAGGATGATCAATCAGACTAGGTAAAACACGGGTAATTTGTTGTGCAGCTGACATCGCAAAGGCAAATGCTTTGGGCACGCGCTGCCGATTCCAAATTGACTCCAGCGCATGCGCAAGCGCATCGACTCCGCTATCGCGTGTAACAGTCCAAGGGGTGGTTAGACAAAGCTCAGGATCAATAACAGCCCAGTCAGCCGTGGCGGCACTTCCAAAAAATGAGTGTTTAGAGCCGCGCTGCAAGTCCCAGATTGTTGCGGTAGAAGAAACCTCGCTCCCGGTCCCGGCTGTAGTGGGCATGAGCAGGAGCGGACTGGTGACGAAGTCGCCAATATCACTAACCCTATCTAATACACTTGCGATGGACATGTTTGAGGGCAGGGCAATACGCATCGATTTAGCGAGATCCAGGGTGCTTCCTCCTCCAATTGCGATGAGTGTGGGAAGGTCTCTACCGGCATGGCGAGTCCAAAAATGCTGCCGTAAGCGATCCACATGTTCAATTGCTAAAAGTCCATCCGGGCAATATAAAATTTCCTTTAGGCGCGAACCAAACATGTTTCGCAACTCATCGATGAGTGTTCTGCTTGCATGTGCATGCAACAAGATGACAACAGGTCTATTACCCGTTAACGTCGTTAAATTATGACGTGCGCCGATACTAAATGTGATTTCAGGTTTGAATTCGTTCATGTTACGCGATTCCTTAGATAGGCAGAGATGATGTCAATTGCCGTGACGGTACCCACCAGGATGATTAGCACAGCACATGTTTCAGCATATTGAAAACCGCGGATCACCTCGTACAAAATCACACCGATTCCGCCAGCGCCTACCATTCCCACTACTGAAGCTGAACGAACATTAGACTCAAAGCGGTAAAGACAAAATGAAATCCACATAGGAAGAACTTGCGGAAGAATCCCAAAAATGATTTCAGAAAATTTAGAGCCCCCCGCGGCGCGTATACCCTCGACAGGTCTTGGATCAATAGCTTCCACGGCTTCAGAAAATAATTTACTGAGAGTTCCCGTTGTGTGAACAAACAAAGCAAGTACGCCTGCGAATGGACCGAGACCAACAGCGACAATAAAAAGTAGAGCGAACACCATTTCATTGACCGCACGTAATGCATCCATTACGCGACGAAGAGGTTGATAAACCCAAGGACGAACTACATTTGAAGCGCAGAGAAATCCAAGAGGTACTGAGACCAAGATCGCGAGTAGTGTCCCCCACAATGCAATATGAATGGTTACTATCATTTCCTTGAGATAGATGCGCCAGTCATGGAAATTAGGCGGAAAGAAGTCCTTGGTCAAAGTGAGGATGTTTCCTGAGTCACGGATCAGGTCAATTGGACGAATCTCTGCGCCATGCCAAGCCCATCCAAGAAGAAGAAATGCAAAAATCCAACCTAAGTAATAACTTAGGCGAGGACGTTCAGCACTCGCGCGAGCTTTGACCCGCTCGAGTGCACTCATCGTGAGTGAATTGGTTGTCATTGCAGTTTGGCGAGTGCTTGATCAATCTCTTTAAGTTTTGAGTCTTTTTCAACTTGACTCATACCTTGCGAAGATAAAACTTTTTGACGATCCTTGAATAGTTCAAGTTGACGGATCGGTTTTAATTGATCATTGCTAGACTCTCTAAACCCACCATAGTTGTAAATATTCTTCAAAATTTCCTTTTCTTTCGGATCGGTTTTTGCGTATCCCAAAACAAATGTACGTAATTTTTCTTTAATAACCGGATCGAGATCTTTGCGCCACACAAAGGGGTCACTCGGGATAAGCGGACTTGTCCATATCACGCGAATTTGTTCATACAATTCTGGTCGGGTAGATTTGAGCCGTCCCATGTCCTCTGTGTTGTTGGTCGCTACATCAAGCTGCTTGGCAAGGATCGCTTGAATATTTGCACCATGACTTCCATTTCGAACTGATTTGAAAATCGAACGTGGCTCAACTTTCCGCTCTGAAAAAATATAGTAGGTCGGAACGAGAAATCCGGATGTTGAGTTTGGATCACCTATACCAAAATTTACATTTTTTGAATTTTTAAAGACGTCATCCAAGGATTTATAGGGAGAGTCTTTATGAGTAATTAAAAGGGCCTCATAACCGAAGCTGCCGTCCGCATACATCAATTGAGCGAAAATTTCACCATTGGCGCGATCAACAGCTTCCATTGCCGCTTTGTTGCCGTACCAGGCGACTTGAACCTTGTTGAATCGCATCGCTTCAATCACTCCGGCATAGTCGGTTGAGTAAAACGACTTAATCTTCAAGCCTGTTTTAAGTTCCATATCCTTGAAAAATGGCTCCCATTTCTCACGTTGCGCTGAAGCTGAGTCAGTCGCAATAATGCCGAAGGAAATGTCTTGAGCGATGGCTATGGCGCTAGATAACGCCAAACAGGCGGTGATGATAATGTTTCGTATCTTCATAATTTCTCCATGATTAAGCATTAATTAATGAGGGGTGTAACCTTGGCGCCGTGAAGGCGATAGGGTATGCGTCTGTGATTATTTCTTCTGCATCTGCGCCATATAAATTTTCAAGTCGCTGAGCAGACAGCTCAGAAGATGGTCCGTCATAGATCAGCTTTCCTTTTTTCATCCCCAAAGCTCTGTGACAGTAAGCTTTTGCTATTGAAATTTGATGGAGGCTAACCAGCAATGTCATGCCAAGATCTTTTGTGAGCCCAAATAGAATATCCATGACTTTTTTCGCAGAAGTTGGATCTAGAGAGGCCACAGGCTCGTCAGCCAGAAGAACTTCAGATCCCTTGAGAAGTGCACGAGCTACAGCAACCCTTTGCTGCTGCCCACCTGACAGCGTCGATGCGCGCTGATAGGCTTGAGGTCCGAGTCCGACTTTGTCGAGACATTCGAGTGCGGCGACTCTTTCCGCTTCTGTGAAACGTTTGAAAGCGATATCAAGATTTGACTTGTTGGCTAAACAGCCAATTAAAACATTGGTAATGACATCGAGTTGACCGACTAAATTGAATTGCTGAAAGACAACGCCTATCGTATTTCTGATCGACCGAATATCAGGTGAAAAAGTGCTTCCTTTGTAAAAGGATCTACCATTGACAAGGATTGAACCCCGGTCTGGATCAATTTTTTCAAGTCCGCAAAGTAAGCGAATGAGAGTCGATTTACCCGAACCAGAAGCTCCGAGTAGTGCGACAGCCTCTCCTTTATCAATTGATAAACTCACATCATCAACGGCCAGAAATTTTTGCGAATGATTCAGAGAGTGAGTTTTGAATGTCTTTGACACATGACTGATATTAAGAAGATTGGATTGCATGCGGTAGATTCCTCTTCCGAATTTCTAAGTTTATGGTTCGAAACCAAGACGTTTTTTGTAGCGAGCGTTCATCTGCTTAACATTCAGAAGCATCGGAAAATCTGCGGTATTGAAATCGGGGTCCCAGGCAGGATTGCCACAAACTTTGACACCCAGTTTGAGGTAGCCTTCAATAAGAGGTGGAATCTTTGCAGGAAGTTCTGGGTTGACCTGTTCAACTGGGTATGGATAGTGAGGTGTGACGCTCCATTGTTGATCGATCGTTAAAGTGTCGCGCACACTTCGCCATACTTCTGATGCGGTTACTCCGTCATCTCGCAAGCTGACGCTTGCGCAACCTAAAACATATTGATAATTTTTCGATCTGATGATTTCTGATAGCCCGGACCACAGCATCATCAGAGTGGGACCGTTCCTGTATGCGGAGTCGATGCATGCGCGCCCAAACTCAACAATCTGATCGCGGATGGGGTTTAGATCTGTTAGATCGAACTCCGATTCCGAATAGTATCCACCTGCGTGAATAGCCTGCTCTGGTCTAAGCACTCTATAGGTTCCTACTACTCGATTTGTTGTGTGATCGCGTACGATCAAGTGATCGCACCAGCGGTCATATTTGTCCTCGTCGATGTCCGTACTTTGGCAGCTAAAAATTGCACCATATTCCCCGCTGAATACAGTGTGTCTGAGTCGTTGCGCTTCTTCAATTTCTGTGTCTGTTTGCGCAAGCTTCACAGATAAATTTTTACTTATTTTCGGCGCGTGTACGGTCGAATTTCTTTCAACGTGGACTTGAATCAGCATTCTTTTTGATCTCCCGTGAATATCAGGATGATCAAATATTCAGATGTCAATCCTATGACGATCTCATGAAGAATTCATGACGATATGTTGTCACGCGTTTGTCATTTTTTTCACGTTTACTAAGTGATCAAATATGCAGTGTGATCGGTTAAAAATAAGGATTCAGTGATGAGAAAAATACGCCGGAATGCGTGCTTCCAGTCGATATTAAATACTGCATTGAAGAGCCCGACTCGTCGTCATTTTATAAAAGGCGGGTTGGGCCTGAGTGCTCTCGCCGTGCTCCCGGATTCCTTGAAAACCGCATGGGCATCGAGTGATGCTGTTGGCTTGCGCGCATCTCTTGAGTTTGATGCAGTACAAAAAAGTTTGCTTGACGATGTGTTGTTACCGCCGGGATACCGTTACACGATTTTGCATGCAACGGGCGATTCGATACGGTCGGATGTGCCCGCATATTCTAATCAGGGCACTGAAAAGGACGACTGGTCAGGTCGGATCGGCGATCATCACGATGGCATGGAGTTGTTTTATATCGACGAAAAAGGACGTTATTCGGTCGAAGCTACGAATCGAGCTGTTCTTTGCGTCAATCATGAAAGCTCTGCGGACGCACATTTCATCCATTCAAAAGGTCAAACATCAGCTAGCGTACAGGGAAAAAAGTTTGACCAATTTGGCTCATGGGATCTAGGCAAAAGACCCCGGGATGAGGTCATTAAGGAAATGAATTTACATGGTGTGTCGATCGTCGAGTTGGTGCTTGAGGAAAATAACTGGAAGTATCGAGTGGATAGTCATCTCAATCGGCGCATCACACCCGAGACGACTGTATTGATCGGTGCTTCCGCCTCGCATCAAAATCAAATTCATCATTTCATGAAAACTGCATTTGACCCTACTGGTCGATCCAGTCGTGGTACGTTGAATAATTGCGGCCATGGCAAAACGCCATGGGGTACATACCTGACTTGTGAGGAAAACTGGGCAAAGTATTTTCAAATTAGTTCTGAATCGTTACCCCTGCTGCCAAAGCAAGTCGCTGCTCTCAGGCGCTATGGTGCCGCTTCTCAGCCTTTGAATACATCTCTTAACAAGGCTTTTAGCCAAGGTTGGCACACTGTTTCTGATGAAAACAACCGATTTTCTCGTTGGAACATCGCAGCGTTGAGTGACAGACCTGAAAATGATTTCCGTCAGGAGATCAACACGTTTGGTTTTAATTTGGAAATTGATCCTATTGATCCAAACTCGATGCCGGTCAAGCGCACTTCGATGGGACGTTTTGCGCATGAGGCTGCGGTTTGTAGCGAGCCAAAGCCAGGCGAACCTATTGCTTTTTACATGGGCTGTGATTCTCGTAACGAGTACATTTACAAGTTTGTGACTGAAGCAGTATGGGATCCTGCAGATATTGGTGGTGGGACACGTGTGGGTGACAAGTATTTGAACGCCGGGAAACTATATGCTGCTCGATTTAATGATGACGGGAGGGGCGAATGGTTGGAGCTTGATTTCCAAGATCCCAAGATTCGAGCATTTGATATTTACCATTTCGCTAATCAGGCAGACGTTCTCGTGCATGCACGGTTCGCAGCGGATGCTGTTGGCGCGACACCCATGGATCGGCCTGAGTGGGGGGCGGTGAATCACCGGAACGGAGATGTGTACTTTGCGCTAACAAATAACAATGCTAAGAATCGCACCCCTTCTAAGGTAAATGCGGCCAACCCACGGGCGTATAAAGATACAGATGGGAAAATGGGATCAGGCAATCCAAATGGACACATTATTCGTTTTCGCGAGCATGATTTGCGTGCCAGCGCAAAGATGTTTTCGTGGGATATCTTTCTTTTCGGAGCGGAGGACGACGACCCAGTCTCGAATATTTCAAAATTATCATCAATGAATAGTTTTTCGTCTCCAGACGGAGTATGGTTTAGTCGTGCAACAGGCATTTGTTGGATTCAGACGGACGACAGTGCGATGACCGATGAATCGAATTGCATGATGTTGGCTGCCATTCCGGGATCCGTAGGAGACGGCAATAAGGTGACAGTCGCTAACTCGATGCTGATTGAAGATAAAAAGTTAGAGGGTCAACAGGAAACTTTTATCGGTTCTACGCTCGGCGATGCGAGGCTAAAGCGATTCTTAGTTGCTCCAAAGGGAGCCGAGGTAACCGGTTTGGCAGAAACTGCTGATGGAAGGACGCTGTTTGTAAATATTCAACATCCCGGAGAGAAAACAGCTCCTTTAGGAAACGCTGGGCAGTTTGACCTGCAAAGTGCATGGCCCGGTAACCGAGGCTACGGTCCGCCTGGCCGGCCACGCTCAGCTACGATTATGATACAGCGAGTGGATGGAGGGGTGATCGGACTGTAGGGGAATGCGTCCGTCATCAAATTGAAATATTGAGAAGTTAATGTGTCTTTTACATTTACTTCATTTCTTAATCGCTTCTATAGCGGTTTCAGTTAACAGGAAATTTCATGGCTGATAAACACCTTTCATCTCAGTTCGATTCTGAACTCAAAGCTCTTTGCAGCAGTCTGCTTGAAATGGGTGGCATGGTTGAGTCTCAGATCCTGGATGCGACCCGGGCGTTTGCGGAAATGGATATCGAATTGTGCAAAGTGGTGATTGATCGTGAGAAAACGATTAACACGAAGGAAATCGAGATTGATTCGGCATGTACCGAAATCATCGCGAGAAGACAGCCTACAGCCAGAGACCTGCGTTTAGTCATGGCAGTATCCAAAGCCATCACTAATCTTGAGCGTGCCGGTGATGAGGCGGAAAAGGTAGCTAAACGCACGCGACGGATTATTCGAAGCGGTGCCGAACATAAAATCAACGTAGCAGAAATTATTATTTCCGGACAGCTTGCCCTCAAGCAGCTGCGTCAGAGTTTGGATTCGTTCGCACGATTGGACAGAGATGCCGCGGTTGAGATTGTGCTTGATGACAGGCAAATCGATGAAGAATTCCGAGCTTTTGTACGTAAGCTCACATCCTATATGACAGAGGATCCTCAGACGATCGCGACTGGTCTGGATATGCTGACCATTGCAAAGTCAATCGAGCGCATTGGCGATCATGCAAAAAATATCGCCGAATTCGTGATTTACGTGGTGGGTGGTTACGATGTCAGGCACTCACCCAAAAACGAGTTGCATAAACGTGCCGCTGAGGAATAATTCGGACATGTCACATCGCATCTTGATTGTTGAAGACGAACTTTCCATTTCTGAACTGATCGCTGTTAATTTAACGCATGCTGGATACGAGGTCTTACAAGCTTTTCAGACTGAGGAAGCGAACCTCACAATGAGAGACTCATTACCAGACTTGATGATTTTGGATTGGATGCTGCCTGGTAAGTCCGGTGTTCAATATGCCAAAGAGCTACGCGCCAACGAACGTACCGCTGTAATCCCAATTTTGATGTTGACTGCCAAGAGCGAAGAGGCGGATAAAGTCCAGGGGCTGGATGCGGGAGCGGACGACTACATGACTAAGCCGTTCTCGACTAAAGAGCTAGTCGCTAGAGTCAATGCGCTCCTTAGACGTCATAGTCGTGTGCCGACTAATGCTGATTTGATGGTTTTGGGTGCCTTGAGGTTGGATCCGGTGACGCATCGAGTCACTGCCGAGTGGCCCCAATCGCCTCGTCGAGAGATTATCATTGGTCCGACTGAATTTCGTCTCTTGCAGTTTTTGATGGGCGCTCCCGAAAGAGTTCACTCACGCACTCAGTTGCTTGATCAGGTTTGGGGTAACGAAGTCTTTATCGAAGAGCGCACGGTTGATGTGCATATTAGACGACTGCGTGTTGCCTTGGCTGTAGCCAAGTGCGATGTGTATATTGAAACGGTTAGGGGGGTCGGGTATCGGGCCACAAGAAATCCAACGGCTGTGAGCATTGACAGCGAATAATCGCTGTTGATCGCTCTTTAGATGGTAAGGATGCATGAAGCTTTATTTCGGTAGATTTTTGGTATGGGTATTGATCGCAATTATTCTTGGTTGGTTACTGGGATTATTTGCAGGTACGCATGTTGGTTTACTTACCGGTATTGGTGTCATGGCATTTCCGTTGGCGAGAGGATATTTTTTCCTTGAAAAAATACAAAAATTATCTTTAAGCAATAGCAATCAATTTTCATCGCAACCGTCTGGTGCTTGGGGAGATGCGTTCTCAAAAATCGATCGCATCATGAAGGACGCTCACGCGCAGATCAACTTGCTTGAAACGCGTCACAATCGCTTTATTCAAGGTTTTCAGGCATCGCCGAATGGTGTGGTGATGTTGGACGATGAGCTGCACATCGAGTGGTGTAATGCAAGCGCTGAAAATTTCTTTGGGATAAATTTTCGCAAAGACAGCCTTCAAGACATTCGCTATTTGGTACGCAATCCCGATTTTGTGAGTTATCTCTCGCTGCGTCGTTTTGAGCTTCCAATTGTTATTCCAAAAATGGGTTTTGCCCATGAGCTTTCGATCTCAGTTCAGGTTTTTCCATTTGGTGATGATCAACTACTCTTGATTGCTCAGGATGTTACTGATCTCCAAAAGACAGAAGCGATGAGACGTGATTTTGTGGCGAACGTATCACATGAAATACGGACACCCCTGACGGTATTGATCGGTTTTCTTGAAACGATGCAGTCAATTGAGCTGTCAGCTGAGCAGCGCAACCGTTATCTCGGTCTGATGATGAAGCAATCATCTCGGATGAAAAGTCTGGTTGAGGACTTGTTGACATTAGCCAACCTGGAGGCCAACACATCGTTTGCCCCCATGCAAGAGTTTGATGTTGTGGCCGAGATGGCGAGTTTGAAAATTGACGCTGAAGCACTTTCAGCGGGTCGTCATCAAATAGTTTTTGAAGTGCTGACAGATACGGCCGTCTATGGTGAGCGTCGTGAGTTGCATTCAGCGTTCAGCAATTTGATTTCTAATGCGATTCGTTATACGCCTGAGGGTGGTCAAATTACTGTGTCTTGGAGCTTGAGTCCCAGCCATCACGGTATTTTTTCTGTAACCGATACGGGTCCCGGTATTGATCCAGTTCATCTGCCACGCATCACTGAGCGGTTTTATCGCGTTGATGGCAGCCGTTCACGCGATACTGGGGGGACCGGCCTTGGTTTAGCGATTGTCAAGCATATCGCCACCCGCCACAACGCCCAGCTTTTGATTACTAGTGTTTTAGGTGAGGGCAGTACATTTAAGCTCAGATTTGCACCAGAACGGCTAGTTTAATCATCAAATAAACTGTAGACGTTTATTCAAGGTAGCCAAGTCTGTTCGTACTGGTTGCAGTACGCCATTTGGCGACTCTGCTCCACAGATTATTCCGGCACCAGAGACCGGAGCCAAGTTGTCAACCTTGAATCGCGCATCTCCTGGTTTGGCTTTAATGAAGCAGTCTTCATCAAAGTACAAGCGGTCTCCACCATCGTCAATTTCATCAAAATCAACGCTTTTTGCCCCTAGGAGTGAGGCGATTTGCTGCGCGCCATCGGTTAATTCAATCTTTGTAATTTCTCTGCTTGAGGGATCTATCAGGTAGGCATTCATTTGTTGCGTGTTGTCCTGTGGCATTTAATGCTTGTTCGCGACTTTTCCGGCTAAGTCGTCAGAGATGCTGCAATATCAGTTTATTTCAATTACTGTATGCGTATTACTTTACCAATACTTCCGGTATGGAAACACGTCGAGTTTAGAAATACATCGTGTCTAGGAATCCATTTTGAATATCGACATTGCTTCGCTATTTTTAATATTGGCACTTTTTTTCTTTTTGTTGCCTGCAGCAGTTTTTTTTGCGACGTCCGAGCTACGGGATCGACAGGTCTATTGGTGGTGCATAGGCGGTCTGGGTACAAGCCTTGGGTTTATGTTTGTCGGTCTGAGAGGGGCCATTCCGGACTTGTTCAGTTTTTTGTTCGCGCATATTTTCTTTGTGATCGGTTTTAGTTTTCGCTCACTGTCTCTCAGGCTGGAAATATCAAAAAACATCTACCGAACAGCCTATGTTTACGCTGCGATTGGGGTCGTTTACCTGGCAGTTTTTTCAGCTCTCTTTTACTCTAATGCCAGTGAGTTTTTTCGGTTGAACTGGGTACACGCTTACCTTGTCTTGATGTCTTTGGATCTTTTGCTGATCAGTCAGTCTATTTATACCGAACATAAGAATAAAGGTGGAAAGCTCATCGCTTGGATGGCGATATTCATTTTGCTGGGCCTGCTTGTGAGAATGATTGGTTACACCTCTGAGATGGGTGGTTTGGGTGTGTTTGAAAAGGGGGCAGATCAATACATCGGTATTTTTTGCATCATGATCGGCTATGTATTGGGTAATTTCGGTTTTATCCAGCTGCGCCTCGAAAAGCTTTGGGAAAATAAAAAAGCAGTGGATTGAACTGACCCCATAAAGTTGGACAGTTTAAAAGCGGATTAGGGCCTCAAGGGTTGAGTTCTGTATTGCACAGGACTCAGCCCTTTGAGTTTTGTCTTGATCCGGTCGTTGTTGTAATAGTGAATAT
>NZ_JAUHHE010000015.1 GCF_030410375.1 Zwartia vadi | reverse complement strand
AAGCCCATGTCAGGGGGCCGTTCATTGACCTGGCCCAAAGGCTCAAGACAGAACTTCAGCCAAGCGTTCCGGACTACCACTTCCCCGTCAAAGGAATCGGTAGAATCAAAAAGGCTGCGAACTATACGGTCAGTGGTGGCCCTTGCTACAAAGACTGGCTATCCATTTCTATTTCGAAACCCTCGGACTCCCGCTTTGAACGCAACCCCCATTTGTTCTTCGGCATTCTTCCCAATATCCCGCCTTACATGGGTGTCGTGGTGGCGGGAGGGCTTTTCATGCCATCTGGCCCGCAGTTAAAAAAGGTCAGAAATGCCATTGCACGGGATTCACAACCTTTTCACGCGTTGTTTGCCGATCCTGCATTCAAGGCACGCTTTAAGAGCGACTTTTCACGCGAGGAAATAGCTTCTCGTCCACCACGAGGGTTCGACCCCGATCATCCGGATATGGAGTGGTTAAAGCTCAAGAGGTTTTTGGTGGTGAAGAAACTCAGCAATACCGAGTTCACCTCTCCCGACCTGGTGCCTGCGGTGGCAGAGGACTTCAAGCAACTGATTCGCCTCAATCGTTTGCTCGAAGATGTGCTGGATTAGTCTATCGATCGCGTCACGTGTCCGTCAATTCAGATAACGCGCCAGCGCCACGCCAGCCAGCACACCACCCAAGGCACCGGCGATCCCACCGGTGACGATGGCCAGTAGTGCAATTCGCTTGGCTGAGTGATGAGCCAGGCGAGCATAAAGCGCACTGTCGTGGGCTAGTGACTGCAAACGGGTTTGTGTCGGTGCCAGTGTCTGCTGCATGCGGTGTTGCAACTCATCCTGCAAGAACTGGCTGCCAGCTTGCAGGCTTTGTTGGACCTGAAGGCCTAGTTCTGTGGGCAGGTTGGTGATTGTCTGGGAGGCCGTCTCCAGGCGAGTAGCGAGTTTCACCAGATCGTTCACGGTTTCGGCCTGGCGGGTGTTGACTCCCTCGATGCGCTTGGTCAGGTCAGCCACCTCACCCAGCACCTCGTGGTACAGAAAATCCAGTTTGCTGCGGTTGGGGTGCCGTTCCTGATTCATGGCTCTAGTCCTCAAAGAGTGCTGCAAAGGCGGTGTTCAGTTGTCTATCCACGGGTTTGGCCAGCGCACGCAGTGCGTGGCGATTGGTCAAATGATTAATGCGCCCGGGATCACTTGGGTCAGATTGACGCAGCAGGCTGCGGTAATCGGTCTGGTCTGCCAGGACATCAGCGATGCTGGTCCGTGCATCTGCAAGCAGTTCAAACACTTCGTTCTCATAGATGAGGGCTTGCGGGTTGGCGACAAATGCCTCAGTTTTCTTGGCATAGGTCAGCACCGGCAGGAACTCTTCTTCCACATCGCTTTCGACACGGTTAAAAAGCACCCGAATTCGATCGGACGCGACCCCTAGGTTGGATAGGGCTGTGATGGTTTTGATGGTTTCGCGCTGGGCTTTGCCGGTACCAATGACGGGTAGCACAAAGAAATCAATTTCTTCGTAGGCGCCTTCGTAGCGGGTCATGGCCGAGAGAAAATCTTCGATATTGCTTGCACCTACGTCAACGATGGCATCGTGCAGTCGCAACAGGTCACGGAACAGCTTGCCAAACTGCTCACCTCGTAACTGGTCAATGTCCAGTCCAAGGTCGGCAGCCGTTTCATTGGTGGTTTCGACGGCAAAGATGGGCGCATGGTTCATGCGTGGGGCTAACAGATGCGAGGCAACGATGGTTTTGCCGACGGATCCGCTGTAGTTCAAAACGGCGACTTTCATGGGGTTCACTCCTGGGGGATTTAATGGTTGGGTTAGTCAGTGGCTTTGTTGGTGTCTCGAGCATGGCGGCGCATAGCCTCGCCCTCGCGGCGTAGTGCATCAAGGTCGACTTCCATGCTTCGGATCCTGCGAAGATCCGCCGGGTTTTCGATACGATTGGATTGACCACGAACGGAAGGCTGGGAAGGTGTTGGGTGCAGCGTATTGCCGGCAGGCACAGTCGGCGCCGGATTGGCGCTTGAGTTGCTTTCTCGCTGCGTTTTGCGATACCGCTGTAGTTGCTTGGCCAGATCATGCAGACTGATGTCTAGACCGGCTCGGTTTAACTGTTCAACGATGACTTTGCGCGGGGCACCAGCAGCTAGTCGCTGAACGATCCGTGGCAACAGAGGCCGGAGCTTGGCGGCTTTGGGTGCCAGCGGTTCACCCTGGGCCAGCAGCAGACGCAGTTCTTCGACGTAGGGTTCGTCGTTCATGGTTGCCCTCCGTTAAATGCTGGTGTGGCAAATCCGTTGGAATGCCTACGCGATTGCTTGCGGTACCGATACAAAGCTGCACGGAAGGTTTTGATGGGCACTGGCAAACCAGCTTCTCGAAGATCTTCCACGATGGCGCTGTGAGGCACTCCCTCTGCTAAACGCGTTTCGATGTATGGCATCAGTGAGCGTAGTCGAGCCGAGGTGCTGGCACGCGGATCAGTGGTGTTCAGGCGAGTACGGATTTGCGATGCGTAAAAGCTCGGGTTCATAAGCGGCATCCTGAAATGGCAAAGTAAAAAACCACGGTCGCTGGATAGACTTATCCACAGGCCATGCTGGTAGATAAAAGGTAGAAATAAGGTAGAAGGAAAAAAATCCGCCGGAAAACGTTTATTCATGCGGGTCTGCAAAATCGTCACGGCTTGTTATGACGAGAAAACGGTTTGTTATGACGACATTTAGGTTTCTTATGACGATGGCCACGGCTTCTTATGACGATGCCAAACGTGACTTATCCACAGGCCTGAATAGACCTGAAAACGGCTTGTTATGACGACGAAATGACGACAAAACGGTTTCTTTTGATGATCAAATTGACGTTAACGGCGTACTCAAAAACGGCTTCTTATGACGATGACATCTGTATTTTTGAGGCTGGTGGGTTGGTGGTTTTTGGCTGATCTCGACCGTTTGATTAGGCGAAAAATCTGTCTTGAAGTGCTACTTCTCAACGCGATGCCAAACAGCCTGCTTATTACCCTTTGATGCCGTTTCAATGCGCGGGGCAGCAATGATGTTCAGTGCCTCGAGTTCCAGCAGCGATTTCTCCAGCACCCCACAAAACTTATGCATTGGTCCGGTATAGACCGCACGCTCTTTCAGGATCTCGAGGCTGTAGCGTTGTTCCTGATCCGACGAGGTGCCGATGAGTCGTTGCAGGCTCTTGGATAGTTCATGGCGCATTCTCAGGCGCTTTTCCCAGTCAACCAGGGTGTACTCGCGATTAGCAAAGATTTGAGACCAGCGTGGATCAATAAAGAGTTGGTATTCACCGTTCTCATAGTCAAAGCCGCCAATCATGGGCAAGACCCGAGTGGCGGGATGGTGACCCAGGCTGTACTTGATTGACCCATCTGCGCGCTTGGCTTCAATGCGTAAACAAAACTGCGCCAGGTCCTGCATGCCGGTGTGTAACCACTCGTAGGCGCTGCCGCCTGTTGGACGGCCCAGTGCACGCAAGAAATCAGCACGATTAACACGCGGTGCCTGCCCGGTCTGCATGGTGGTCTGCAGAAACATGGCGTGCATCCAGATGTCGGCATGGTCTTCGGTCAGTTGTTTGCCCGTGCCTTTGAGCAGGATGTTCTTGCCGGTCAGAAATGTGGTGTCATCGTGATACGTCCGCCAACCCCGGCGAACTGGTGCAAAGAGCCCTGAGCGAGCAATGTAGTTCGGGATGGCTCGCGCGGCGTCAGTTAGTCCGGGCAACACCATGGCTGCAGTGCCGGCGGAATTGTCGATCTGGGTCTCATGGGCTTGAGCCGCTCGCTGGGAGATGCGTTCCATGACCTGATCCAGCCTTTTAAGGTTGGATGGGCGTGTCACGCCAATGGCATGTGTTTGTGAAGATGTCATCATGGTGTGACCTGAAGTGAAGACGCAAAGTCAGCACGCAGGCCACCACCAGTGAGGCTCATCTTTAGCCCCGGTTGGCACGCCTGTTGCTGAAGATGAGAGGGTTAGGGCAGGCGTACCGGAGGCATTGCTAGGCCTCGCTGGGCTTTGCTGGCTAAGTTGCCATTGCTGTTCGCCTTCGCGGTGTAAACCATAGTTGCTTGAGCCGGAAATGCTCGAGAAACACAACCACATCCACGGTGTGAGCCAGAAAGTGCTGAATCGTGGTGAGATCCAAACGACTGCCCGAAGGTGACTGTTTGATCAGTACTGCGAGACGGTCAAACGCATCAGCTGCGCTATTGGCGTGGGTGGTGGTGACTGATCCCGGGTGACCCGTGTTGAGTGCTGCCAGGTAGTCCCAGGTTTCTGGGCCACGAAGTTCGGTGAGGAATATCCGGTCAGGTGACAAGCGCATGCAGGCACCGATGCACTCGGTGGCACTGACCCGGCCGCTGCCTGAGCCATACATGAGATGCACGCGGTTGGCATGATCTGGCAAGGCTAGTTCATGCACATCTTCAATGGTGATCAGTCGTTCATCAGTGGGCACGCGGGCAATGAGGGATCGGGCAAAGGTGGTTTTACCGGAACCCGTGGCACCTGCGACCACGATATTGCGTCTGCGTTGGATGGCTTCATGTAGAAATTCGGTGATGTCACCAGATTGTTTCAAATCGAGCAGGTAGGCATCCTCATGCGAAATGCCATCAGCGTTGTAGTCGTCTTCGGACAACGTCACCTCAGACAGCGCGCCTTGTGCTTGAAGTTCTTCAAGACTTAAAGCTGCGACCGCATGTTTGCGAATGTTGATTGCCACGCTGCCATCGAGGCATGCCGGCGGCTGCACGATCTGGCAACGCTGGCCGTCTGGCAAGATGGCCGAGATGATTGGTGCCGTACCCAAGCCGTTAAACACGACCAGGGCGTTGATCAGGGCGGCCAGCATGGACGGGGTGAGTGCGTTGCAGTTGTGCGCTACCCATTGGCCAGCGGTGCGGGCAAAGAGGCTGTGGGCACGAACAATGGCTAGTTCTGTGATCGCAGGATCATCGAGATAGGGCTGCAGTGGACCCAAGAAAGTACGAACGGCCAGTGACCTATCGAACGGTATTGGCGAGGTGTGTGGGTTTGAGGTCATAGACTTGGCTGAAATCCAGATCACGGGCGACCATAATGCCGATGCGTTCGCCCTGGTTTTTGTAGAGGGTAGGTGGAATATCGAGTGATCGTTCCAAGATCGTGGTGATCACTTCTTGCCCACCGTTTAGTGTGGTGTCAAAGGTGACGTTGTTGTCACCGCGTTGGCTTTGATTGGTGGCCCAGACGCCGAGGTCTCCGATTAAGCTCAACAGAATCGCGTTACCAAATCGATCCCAGAAATGGTTGTCGACGTAGCCATCTACACCGGCTTCACCCAGTGGGCCGGTGCCAGGTGAACCAAGATTCAGAATGACGCCAGTGGGTGTTTCCAGACGGTTCCAGGTAACAAACGCACGGGCTTGACCTTGTGTAATGCCGTTTGACTGGTAACCCGTGAACTTGGTGCCTCGGTCGATTAACTTGACCATACCGTTGGCGCTCATGATGTCGTGAGTAGCCAGACACGTTAGCAACCCCGGTTGTGTCGTCACCAATCGGGTTTGCAAAGCACATTCGATCATGGTGCCCTGAGTGATCAGGAAATTTCGGTCGCCCAGTTGCCCGGCCACTGAAGGGGCCAATTCAAGCGGGCGGAGTTTGTCGGCCAGTGGCCCTGCGTCTTGCATGGGAGAAGATATGGTTTGGGCCCGCACCCTCTGATTGGCAGCCGCCTGCTCATTGCCACCAGCTTGCAAGGGGCTGGCCAGACGACGTTCGGTAATGACGTCAGCCGCTGATGGGGTCGCCGGCGTGGCTTGCACGATGATGGGCAAAGGTGCAGGTACGGGCTTTGTGGCTGGCTCAGGTGCTCGTGTGGGCAAGGGTTTGCGAAGTTGCGGGGTTTCAAGGCGGTTGGTGATACCGCTTTGTGTGGTGTTGATGTCTGAGCTTGCTACGGCCTCTTCGCTGGGCCCGTAGCGGTGGTACATAAACCCCAGTGTGATGGCCGTGGCGAGCAATCCCGTGATCCACAAAAAAGCCCGTGCCCCTCTCGGCGCACTTTTACGTGTATCCCCAAAATCAGCCGGTCCACGTTCAAGGTCAATGCTTTGGTTTGCAGCTGCCGATCGGTGCTCGGAAGAGAGACCAGCAGAGCCGTCGTCGGCAGGGTTCATGTCGGTTGTCATGGGCGTTCCTTGATGGCGTTCGCGGGCGGCAATGTCTGGGGTTGCGCCCCATTGACCACGCGCACCACGTTCGGTGAGACCGTGCCGGTGTGAGACGGAGCTTCGGTCTTTCCATAGTCTTCGTTGTGTATGGCAAGCACTTCGTTGCCTAATCGCAGATGCCACTTTGCAGCCGTTCGGTGCAGGACCATCGTGCGGTCATCAGCCATGTGGAAGTTGGTGATGACTTCCTGACCTTCAGGCGTTACGCGATACACAGCAGGAATGTCAGCCTGTCGTGGGAATTGCAGCCACGTCTGACGGCCATCATCCCAGGCATGCACGGGAGCCAGTGTTCGGTCACCTGACTGGGTGTAACTGCGCCAGTTAATCGGCGTGCCGGACTGCGCAAAGGCGGTCCGAATAGCGGACTCTTCACGAGCGGCTTGCGCTTGCTTGGCCGCGCTATCCGGGTACCGGATGACGAGTTTGTAGAGGGCACGCGCATCGTGGGTGTCTGAGTATGAGAGTCGGAAGGCATAACTGCGCCGATCGGTCACCACAATCAAGTTGGTGTTGGCTTGCTGGGCAATCGGCTTAAAGAACAGGTTGTTGTCTTTGTAGGTAAATGCGTAGGCGGCACTGTCACCAAAGACGTGATAGCTGTAGATTTCACCTTCTTCGAGCACGATCAAAGTAGCCACACCGATCACAGCATCAAGCTGAATCACATTAGCTGGGTTGTAGGTGGCATAGCGGACGCGATGATCGGCGCGTGACGGTTTGGGTAGCTCCAGAGCCAAAGCAGGTGCAGTCAACATAAATCCAGCAAGCAAGGTCAGTGCTTGCAAAGCAATGCGTCGTGCACGTGGTAGGAACAACATTTGGTTAAACAGGTGGTTGGACATAATCATGGCGGTGTCTCATAAAGGTTCCGTTTAGCGCGACAGGTCATTGGCGAGGTCATAGCGCACCACCTGGAATCCCAAGGGGTTACGCCTGGCGACCGCTTCGGTGAGCGGCACGTTGATGTACTCGTATGCAATGGAGGCAATCAGGTGACGTTGTTGTCGTATCTGGCCCGTGCCGACGTCTTTTTCTGTGGTGGTGAACCGGACGGTTGCTGATTCATTGGCACCAAGCGTGATGGAATGCACCTTGACGTCAATGGTGGCTAGATCGGTTAAGCGTGTTGTTGGTGCATTTGGACCTTCAAAGCGTTTGCCGTACTGTGTCTGGATTGCTGGGCTGCTCAGCAGAGCGCAGGTGTCAAACTGCTCCTGAATGGTTTGCCAGCTGTAGCCTTCGCAATTCAAGACGTAACTGTTCAGAAAGTACTTTGCGATGCGGCTGCCATAGTCCTGCAGCGGTTCGCCCAAGCGGCTGACGTGGTCGATCGCGCCGGTGGCGTTGTCTACCCGCACCACATACATCTCGGGCGGCTCCTTCAGGGGTGTGAGCCCCGCGACCGCACCGACACCAGCAAGCGCCAATATGGCGGCACCGGTTGCACAGCGCCAAGCCCAGCGTCGACTTCGGATCAGTTCTCCCAAATAGTCGCGTTCCAGCCCACGGGATCGTTCCAGGTGTTCAGCGAGCTCATCAGATTGAATGGGTTGTGCACTCATGGCTTAGCGTCCTTGTGTCAAGGGTTCAGTGGCATTGACGGGCACGCGTGGTTCGTCAGGTGGCATGGGTGGTTGCGGTGCATGAAAGGCGCAGCCAGCTAAAAGCAAGCTCGCCATGAGGGATGCGATAAGAGACTTCATAGGTAAGATGGTCCTTTGCGTACGAGCCTATTGGCTGATACGCGAGATGAGGGAAGTGGGTGATGAGAGAAGGATTGAGTAAGCCGTTGATTGCTTGATGGGCGAACTGCTCTCGGAATCTGTAAGCCTATGTACTTAGATGCCAGGCTACTTTCCACCTGAACCAGGCAGACCGGGTTTCATTAAGCTCCGTAGACGCAAGGCAGTAAATGCTCCTCGGCTGGCCGCACCGATCCCAAACTGAGCCCCAAAACCAGACGAGAGGCCTGCAGCCATGCCGGGTAGCATAGTCATGATGACGATGCTAGCAATCGCCACGAGCACCTGCCCCGCAAACAGGGCCATCAAGCTCACGTTGCCGCCATCTAGCCATTGGGCCATGGCGCGCACAAACTGCAGGTTCAGTTGCAGCAGTACGGCGAAGATCAGCCCAGCCAAGAGTGCGAGAAAGACAAAGTTCAAGGCTTGCGCCACCCAGCTATCGAACATCTTGCGAGTTGGCTCAAACAGCAAGAAAGTAATGAACAAGGGACCAGTTGCCACAATCAGTGCCATGCCCACCTTGATCACGATGGTGATGACAGCGATGATGCCGCCCACCACCGCTGAGCTCACGGTGACGCCAAACGTCAGTAACGTAATAATGATCTGGCGAGTATCGGGCACAAAGTCGAACCAACCTGAGTCACCCGCATTGCCCATGCTGCTGGTTGCCACTGACGTTTCCTGTTGCAGCCTGTCAACCTGTGCCGCAACCGTGGTTTCACCAATCACCACAGAAGTCAGGGCATCTGGTAACCCCAGCATGGTTTGAGCAATCTCACTTTGGTACAGACCGCCAGCCGTGGCAATCATGGCGATAATCGCCACACCCACTGCTTTCTTAAAAAACTCGGTCACAGTCATATTGCCTTGCCCGTGCATGATGGCAAAGGCATACGCCATGAACTGCAAGGTGAGTCCAAGCGTAATGACTGGGGTCAGAGCACTGGTTAGTTCTGCAATCGGCTGATTGACTGCCGACTGCAGCACGGCTTCCGTTTGGGTGGTGATCCATTGGGCAATGCTTTCCGGGTCTTGGGGTGCAGAGACCTGGGTGCTGGAGAATCCGGTTGGCATGATGGTCTCTCTTATGGCTTCTGGCGGGTGCCGAACCACCCGCCATAGACCCGTTCGGCACGGGCATCGAGCAGGGCGCGTTCGGCTTGTAGTTGCTGCTGGGCTAGTTGAATGCGGGTCTGGTCGGTCTGGATGTTGGCCTGCTCAATCGCGATACGTGCTTGCAGTTCAGCAATCTCTTTAGGATTGGTGGTTTCGTTAATCTTGGACTGCAAACCGTCAATCACTTCTAAACGCTGTGTCATGGCGTTGTACGCGCGTTCAGCCATGGCTTTGGCCGTGGCTTCAATGTTCAGCTTTCGCTCAGCCAGCACTTCCCGATCTTGAGGGAAGTTCACAGGCGCTTTGACGTCACGTACCACGTCGTTGACCGCACTGGAGAGGTTGTTGTCCGGATTTTCTAGTCGATTCAACAGGGACTGTGCATTAGAGGGCAGAGAACCGCGTAACTGATCTTTAACGCTCGGGTTCGCCAGCACGTACCCAAAGCCCGATGACTGAGTCAGTGCAGCAAGTTGAGCTTTGGCCTGATCGAGTTGGCTTTTGGCGGTCTCAACCTGATTGACTAACTGGTTCAGTTGTTCAATCGAATTGATGTCGAGCGTGGGAATGCCACCCACCGCGTAAGCAGGCAGGGGTGCATGGGCGGCCAGCACAAGGCTGATCGCCATCAGACGTTTATGAGACATGATGAAGACTCCGTGAGGATGGTTGTCAGACGGATTTTGGTATCCAGAGAGACGCTGGAAATACCTCGTGGGGACACAGCGAAGACGATCTCGATACGGTTTAGCGACTCGTCGATGCGGTCGTCAGTTGGATTACTTTCTCGTACTGAGCTTGCGTAATCCGAATAAAGCGGATGGTTGGATGGTCAATATCAGTGAGGATGTCAGTGGCTGGGTCTAGCCGCAATTGCTTGCGTTGGTCAATCGTCAGAATGTCGGTTGAATTCAGCTTTGCCGGTTGCGCACTAATGTCGTAGTGACCAAAGTTCAGTCGTCCCACATTCACCAGGTATTCATTTCCATCGGGTTTGATGTGCAGCGACATCGGACGTTTGGCGGTTTGTTGCAACCAGTAACCGGTAACCGCCGGTGCAGTGGTTGCTTGTTCGCAGCCCGCCATAAAAAGAGCGGCGATGGTGGCGAACAACGGAATCAGAATGCGGTTGTACATGCTTGGTTCCCTCCTGTTTAGAACTCATGGCTGCGGTCATGGCTCGGGTCGTGATGGCTAATCCCCAAATCAGGTCTTGCCAGTGCGGGTGCCAGATCAATCCGAACGTTGATCAGTTCAGCTACTGCCTGGTAGTCCTTTGCATCCGGGTTTCTGTCATCAACGGCATGCAGATGCAGGCTGTAGTAGGTCTCAACACCGTGCTCGAAATAGGCTCGGTCCTCTCTGGGCGTGACTGAGTAGAACCACAGTGACTGGCGATTCGGACTTAGATGGCTGCTTGAAGCCTCACTGATGGCGTAGTCTTGGCCATATCGCTGCAGGGTGTCAGCATCCACAGTTTCCCGATCGATCTCGACTTGGGTGTGGGCAGTTTCGTTGGCAATGTCATTGACAATATCGTCACCCACTGTACGTGCCTCGCTGTAGATCGAGATCAGATAGCGGTGGGTGTTCTCTTCTGGGGTTGGTTCCTGTAAGGGCTCTTCCCCTGTTGCCCACTGACGGGCAATGGCTTTGGCGTCCATGCTGACTCCTTCATCGTGTTTGGTTTGTTACATTGCGTGCACTGGCTCGGTTGGCTGGATCGGTAGCGATGGTTCCACCAGTCGTCGGTTGCTCTTGACCGTATTGAGGTAGACGGGAAGCCAGTCGGCAGGATCTGAGCCAGCCTTCGCAACTGCCTGCTCGGCAGCCTCAGCCATGTCGGTACTGCCTGAGAACACCAGCAGTTCGTCTTCGCAGCCAGACAGATCCAGTGAAGCGACAGTGACATTGCCACCTTGCTTGATCACGAACTGGCGGCTAGCCTCACCGAGTTGGCGAATCAATTCAAACTCGGCAGGCGTCAGACCAAAGCCCTCGACGTAGTCCTCGCGCTTGGCTTGAGGGTTCGGCAGAAAGATCAAGGTCGCAGCCTGTTGGATCAGTGATGGCCCCACTGGATTGGTAAGGATGGCACCCGGTTCTTGAGTGGCAAATGCCAGAACGCCGTTTTTCTTGCGGATCGTGCGACTGGCGTCTTGCATGTCCGCCTGGAAGTGAGCGTCTTTGAGCGGGTGTTGGCACTCATCGAAAAGATTGATGATGCGTCGTCCATCGTGTAACGCATTGATCCGATGGCGCAGATAAAGCGTGGCTGCGCCACGTGCATCGTCATCGTCTAACAGTTCAGTTAAATCAAACCCAAGAATCGCGGCTTTGACACTCGTGCCATCCAGATTCAAGGCATCCTGTGGGTTGTCGAATACCCAGCCGTATTCACCACCATGACACCAAGGTAGCAGTCGAGCGTGCACGCTGCCTGCGCTGTCCTCAGAGTAGGGGTTAGGTAAGAGCGTGGTCAGCATGGAAAGACCGCGGCTTTGCAAGTCAATGCCTGTGGTCATTTGCTCGACAGCCCGGGTCACTTCACCGTGTTGGGCAGTGGTTAGCGGCTCACCCCGGCGTTCAGCCAAAAACACCACCAGGCGTCGCATGAATGCGACGTTACCCTTGGTGGGCGGCATTTGAAACGGGTTCCAGCCAGTGCTTTCACCCAAACGGAGTTTGAAGTACCGACCGCCCAAGGCCATGATGAGCACTTGCATGCCCTGATCCTTGTCCCACACCACACAAGTGGCATTGAATTTCTGGGCTTGGGTGAGCAACATGCCTTGCAAGACCGTTTTACCGGTCCCTGTCATGCCAATCAGCATGGTGTTGCCCGGCCGACGTTTGCCCAATTCGTCCACATCGTCGGTGGATGCATGGAAGTTAAAGAAAAACGGACTACCGGTTCGGGTCTTGAGCATGGTCACAGCGGGTCCCCACGGGTTGCCTGCCGGTTTGCCAGTCATTTGATTGTGCAGACTAGATAAGCACAGCAAGTTGTATGACGTGATCGGCACTGGACGTGGACGCCACGCCCAGTTGCCTGGCAGTTGCGCCCAGAAACCTGCTTCTAAGGCACGTTCCAGTGGTTTGGCCACGAGTGCTACTTCTGCCAACGCACTGATGGTGTTGGCCATGCTTTGGCGCACCGAATTGGTATCACTGCCAAACAAAAGCAAGGTGGCATGGTGATCGCCTAGGCCTAAGCGGCCAGAGGTGAGATCATCCATGGCCTGATCCAGTTGAGTCAGTTGACTGTGGGCTGCATCATTTGAGTCAGCCAAGAGCTTGCGGTGTTTGCGCACCAAACCTTTGGCAGCAGCGCCGGTAAAACTGCCCCAGGACTGTGTCAGCACGAACTCGTAGGGTTGACCCAGCAACACGTCCAAGTGGCCGGGTCGGGTTTGCTCCGGGTAGTCACGCAGTTCTATCATTCCAAAAAGGCGTGAGCCTGTCACTGTGCGCAGTTCACCCAATTCACCATAACGAGAAAAAACAGGGCGTGCCCTGCAAATGCTGGTTCCCAAGCGGTCCCGGGTGATGGGCATGGCGTGATGTGAGCCATTGCACAGCAGACCGAGAAACTCCGCGATCTCGCTAAACGCGTATCCATTGCGGTCCACGATACCCAGCACAGTTGGATCGTAGCGACTGAGCGCCGCCGTCATGGCTCGCAAGAGGTTCTGTAACCGATCAATGGATTCCGCCTGCCATTGGGTCAAGCGCTTCGTGTCAGCCTTCTCTAGGTTGGCAAACGTACCCATCACCGGATCTGCCACGGGGTGAACCAGCAGGCTCAGATACAAGTCGTTGACCATAAGACCCTTGGCATCGAAGGTAGCCCGGTAGGCGTGATCGAACTGCTCGGCGAATGCTTGCGCAAAACGACTTTGTGGGTATTCAGTGACACGTCTGCGGACAATGTGGGAATACAAACCCACGGTGCCTAACGGCAACCCACGAAGAACGTTGTGCAGGGCCTCGATCCAATCGTGACGTTCCTGGGTGCTGTGGGCATCTGGTGAGCGGCCCGCCACACGAATGACGGCTAGGTATTGCAAGTTGTCGCAGGCGACGATTTGCTCGGTGACGTGATGCGAGTAGGGCAGATAGCGGGCGATAAGCCGCTCTGACCCGAGAGTTGGTGTTTGAGTCATCGGTTTGTAGTTCCGTGTTGGTTTACGGAATCGTCATCCTGCTGGTCGACCTGATCTTCAAGCTGCATCCAGGGGCGACGTGATGAGTAGCCACTTGGGGCATAGCTCGAGCCATTCCAGAACGTTTTGTGGCGGTTGCGTGTACGAGTCTGAAGTTCTAGCCACAGCACATCAAACGCTTTGTCGTCATGGCGAGTGAGCACAGCAATAGTAGGAAGCACGACAATTAGGAGTCCCCACCAGGCAAGGCCTGCTAGCATGGCGATAAAGGCCACCGCCAGAAAGGCTCCAAACAGAAGGGTGGTGGGCACGCCAAGAAACGTGGGCTTACGTCCCAAGCCTTTGAAGACGGGATAGCCCGAAGATGTTTGCGGCTCGGTTGCCATGGCTTATTTCCAGAGCAGAACCACGATTTCACCGATGGACCCGGCGATCACCAGACCAATGAGCCAGCGCACCATGTCGTCCTTGCGCATGATTTCAGCCATGTAGAGCACAACGATGATCAGGCCAATGATGACTGCCGCGATCGGCAGGATCAGTTCAAGGTTGTCTTTGATCATCTGCAGAGTGGATTGTGCTTTGGCCAGGCCACCGGCTGCCATGGCCGGTGTGGCCAGCACCATCAGCATGCTGGCGGCACCAGCGCGTTGAATCAGTCGATTGTTGAGTTGGGCAAGATGGTTGCGAATTGAAGGCATGACGAATCTCCATGCGCTAGAGCAAAGCCCGGGCGCAGCAGTGTTGAAAAAAAATGGAAAGTGAATCGACCGAACAGGACGAGCTAGCAACCTAGTCGCGACCTAAGGATGGTCCGGATAAGTCGGTTTAAAGCGGAGCTTTTCGCGCTCAGAATTTATTGATCAAAGAATGTTTACTGTTTTGGCCAATCTGGACGGATATCCCGCGATAGCATGTACCTCTGAGGGCAATGAGTAACCGGCCGTCAATGCCCGTTAACCAATCGTTGCTGTCTTGCGAATTTTGGCGGTGACAAGAAAGGCCCAAACCACAGCCCAAACCACAGTCAAAACAGTTCCCACTAGCCTAGCGAGCGACTGTTACCGTCGTTGTCGTCTAAAACCTCTGCCACCGTGATCCGCGGCGCGCGTTGTACCGGCTTAGCCAACCCAAGACGAATAATGAGTTCGGGTGAGCCCTCGGTCTGAAGCAGGTTGGCTAGTTTTTTGCGTGAACTTGGCACTTCACAAGGCTGGTTCATGTACGCCGAATAGCGGCCAGCGGCCATGGCGGTCAGCGTAAACCGTGCCAATGCCCGGCCGGTGGCTAGCCATGCTGCGGTGGTGTCAGCAGTCGTTGTGAACACCACGATGTCTGGCGAGCCTTCAGTCAGCTTTCGATCAGCTGCTGCCTGCATGGCGCCAACATCGAACGTGCGCACAATTAGGGGCGCAACATAGGCTGCAATGCCGTGCTGCCCAAGCAGGTCGGTTGGTATGCCATCGTGATGGGTGGACCTTGCAAAGCCGCTAATTCGCATCCATTGCGAAAGTTCTTTGCGAAACGCAGGTGATGCCATCTGTTGCCTGTCGGACTGCATGATGAGTTCAACTAGCGCAGACCGGGTTGAGGCCGCATCCACCCATACTGCCTGCACACCGAATTCACTACAGGCTTGAGTAAGCGATGCGCGCAGCTCGGCGTTCATCGGTTCGCCGTGGTAGGCGGTGCGGTTGGTGCGTCGCAGCTGCATCGCATCAACCAAATCTTCGCGCCTGTCGTAGGGCTTGCCTTGGCCGACCGCAATCTCGGCCAAGAGGTCGGGCTTGCTTGTGTCTGGCAGCAGATTGATTGTGACGGCGTCGCCATCTACGCCTAAGCGCAGCAGATAGTGCTCTAAAGACGAGCCGCAACCGATGATGAGTTCACGGGCATCCGGGTCACAAACACTGAGCTGTTTGGAGTAATCAGCATACAGTCGAACGACCCCGTCTTTGACCGACCATCGCCACGGCTGGGTGTTGTGTGGCGATGGGGACAAAAGCGCCCAGGCGAGCATTTCTTTTAGCCGCTGGTCACCGCGAGACACTATCGGGCGTTGCGTGGCAATGTAGGGATCTAGCGCAAGCGGTGTGGTTGTTTCAGTGGCCATGTGTTTTGTGTGTTTTGCTGCTGGGTGTCCGGGTTCTGTGGGTGGCGTTTGACCTCGGGTTGTATTTTGTTTTGATCTCAGGCACTAAAACGGCTCTTCCATGCTCTTGATGATGCTGTTGGTGGTCGCCGTGACTGGCATGTACTTCATCAACAGATTGATGAGCGCAGAGGCACTGGCGTGCTTGACCATCATTAACTTCGCAAGCTGGCGCGAGTCATTCTGGTTGCCGTGCACAATCTTTTCTACGCGTTTGCTCCAGCGCTTGACGCCAGCTTGCGCGCTGTCCTGGTCAGACAACGACAGCTCGTAGGCCAGTGCTGCACCGCTTCTAAGCGCATTGCTGGCACCCACACCCGCCGTCGGCAAAAAACCCACGCCAGCATCGCCAACGAGTGCCACCCGGTTATCCAGAGCCGTGATCGCCGGCGACCTGACATCAAACATTGGCCACCGAAACGGTTTGCCAGCAGCGATCTCCCAAAGATGTGGCATGTCGGCAACTTTTGGTGCGTGTTGCGCGACACAGGTTCGCAGCGCCTGCAGAATGTCTGCAGGCGCTGCTTTGGGGTCTGGTGATAGTTCCGTGGGCACAGCAACAGCCACGTTGATGAATTCGCACATGGGGTATAGGCCCACAAAGGCTGAAGGCCCCCAGTACTCCGAGACGGTGTCAGGCTGGTTCAGGCTCAGTGGTGCCCACCACATCCAGGCGTCAAACCCGGTCTCATGGGGTGCAACCTCGCCAAACAGTGACTGCCTGACCGTACTGTGCATGCCATCGGCAGCAACCACGATGTCGGACTCAAGCGCCTGGCCGTTTTCCAGGGCGACAATGACTTGGTTGTCGTCTTTTCTGACACCTTGGACACGGCAATCAAACCGGATAACGCCCTCTGGAACAGCGCTTTGCAAGATGGATACCATGTCGGTGCGCGTCACGCCAAGCAGTGGGCCGTAGGCAGCAAGCAAGCCACTTAAGTCAATCGACTGCAGCAACTTGCCGTCTGGCCCA
The DNA here is from genome assembly GCF_030410375.1 of Zwartia vadi. Classification (GTDB taxonomy): domain Bacteria; phylum Pseudomonadota; class Gammaproteobacteria; order Burkholderiales; family Burkholderiaceae_B; genus Zwartia; species Zwartia vadi. Next base: position 82,660 of record NZ_JAUHHE010000015.1, on the reverse strand, counting down.
TGCACTTCGTAGGTCTTTAAAACCACGGCTTTGTCGCGCAGTGCCTGGCCCCGGCCAATGGCGTTAAAGACCATGGCACCAAGGGGGTAGAGGCCAATGCCGTAGCCTGCCTCATGAAACCCGGACGCTTGCTCAAGGACAGTAACCTCGTGTTGGCCGGTTCGCGACAACAGGGCTGCCACTGCTAGACCACCCATGCCAGCACCAACGATTGTGACTTTCATGACAGTTCCTTGTGTGGTGAGGTTTACATGCTCGAGGCTGGGTGCTTGTGCATTTCCCGCAAAGTCCAAAGTAACCACGGTATGCACAAGACTGGCAACAAAAGCGCTGCACCGCCGACAGCCAGGTTCAAGGCCATTGGGTTTTGTGAGAGGAGCGCAAATACACACACAAACCCCAAGACAATTTGGTAGATGCCCAGCACCCGGGTGTAACGAATCCAGCGAGGGTTTAGCGTCACGCCCATGCCGCCATCGCGTGCGGCAGACACGATGATGAGCGCCGCAATTCCTCCAGGAAAAATGCTCGCTGCTGATACCCAGTTGGTGCTGACATTCAGGCCATCGAGAAACGCGCCAGCTAACTCGGGCGAAAGCATGGCCGAGCCATCGCGAAACACTTGAGCCGCTGCCACCATCGCAACATCATCCATCAGACCAAACACGCCTGAAAGCACAAATAGGGCGACCACCATGCCAGACACCAATGCTGAGGTGGGCTTAAGCCATGCCCAAAGCATGACGCCGAGCAACGCGATGCTGCCATCGGTCACAAAGAGTACGCCGTAGGCTGAGGCATACCAGCCCCAGGCATTGTGCAATTGCTCTAGGTGGGCTGCAGTCATGGGTGAGGTTGGCACAGTGGACCCTTGAGCTGATGCCATTAGCACCAGGGCTGTGCCCACTAGCCAAGTGGCTACCAGAATTGCCACATATCGAGTGGCCAAGCGCAGGTCCGAATGAGTCATGGCAAGCTTCCGCGTTGGGATACGAAAGTAGCTTATCTTGAACCGCTACGCAGCAGAAGTCCAAAAATTGCCGCTAATTTCCGCCGCATTCAGTGAGTCTGTTCGTGAGGCAGTGGCGTGGCCAAGCAAAAACTGAGCCTCATCAATCACAAATCCTTCAAAGGCATTGAGCATGGCCGCAGTTGGCATGTAGGTTGATAGTCCGGCGTCTTGTTCAATCCAGCCGTGGGCCTTTGCGTCTTGCAGTAGTTTGTATAAGTGCGAGCGTGATACACCAAAGAGGCTCTTGTATTTGCTCAGGTCTTTGCATGGTCTGCCACGGTAGTGGCAGGCCATGATCACAGCCAGCAACTGAAACCCGGCATGGCGATCAGAAAAGAAGGCCACCAATGGGTAGTCTCGCCAAGCAAACTCTCCTGAAAGACTTGCACGACCGGCCTGTGCTTTAAAGCGCAAGAACCAGTCAGGGTCTTGCAGCATAGGCGATAGCTTGACCGCATCATTAAATTCGCAGCGATCGATAAACCGAAATGCCTGCGTCAGCCAATCGGTGAGGATCTTCTCGATCTTGGGCAAGGGCGTGACAGTGCGTGCACGACGATCGTTGGGCGAGGGATGGATTTCAATCAGGCGGTAAAACGCCAACGTGGGCAGAAAGATCTGTATGGCCCTTTCGCTTAAACCACTTTCTTCCTTGATTTCGCCTACCGTCATGGGCGTGGTGCGTGCACCGAGTCGATGCTCGGCATCAGCGGTCAGCAGTGACACCAAGAGATCAAACTGTATCCATTTGGAAAACAGCTTCACCAAAATTGCGTTGCATTCGTAGCTTTGGGCAAAACCTTCGCAGTAATCGGCGAGCGCACCATGGTGCAGAGTTGCTGGGCTTGGCATTTGTGCCTCTTTTGAAATTTGAGTGGGCTCGGTGTAGATTTCACAGGATTGATCCGATGGGGTCAAGGGCAGGCGTAGCCTGACGAAGAGAGCCCTAGATGCCATCGGATCAGTGAGTACGCTGGTGGCATGGCTGGAGGCAGTAGACTGCTGCGTCCGGCCTTGCCGAACTCATCAGCGAATCCTGTTTGATCTCTGCTTCAAGTTTGTTAGTCATGCACGCCGCACTCTTTCAGTCAGCCCTCGGTATTACGGATCCTTGGTTCGTCAAAGACGTTAACTTTGACGTTAATCAGAAGGTCTCTAGGTCAGGAACTCGTTGATGAGCCAGTTGGCTCGGGTGGACGCGTAAAGCCGTCCGGTGTTGGATTGATGACGAAGCCGTCACGATCACCTTGCGTGGTTGGCGTTGACTCTGCTTTCTCGTCTTTGTTGGCATTGCCACCCTGGCTCTCTTGGCTAGCCTGGTCCCCTTTCCCAACCTCTTTGGATTTAGGAGGCTGCAGGGCAGGGATCTTGATGCCAGCTTGGGCTAACACCTTGCCGACGTAACCATTTTTGAAGCCACGCTCGAAATGGCCGGTGTTGTAGCAGGACAAAGCTGCGTGCAAGGCTTGCTGTTCATCTGAATATCGACCGGTAGCTCGCTCATAACACTGTGTCAGCACTGTTTGCGCTGCCTGAAGATTCAGGCAAGGATCAAACACCGTCTCAGGCGTGAGATTTAGCCATTCCCAGTTGCGAACGTTGATTTGGCCAAGGCCCGCATCAAAGTCGATGCCTTTGGACAACAGTGTTTTAGCCAAAGCGATGGCTTCTTCGCGGGTGCTCGGTTGTTGGCTTAGGCGATCACGGCTGTTCACTCCGATGGCATAGGGGTGCCGTTGTGACTCATGCTTGACCAATGCATCCATGGTGGTTGGGTGCACGTTGGCCGCGCAGGTCATAACCAGAACAGCCAGTTCGCTAATCATGGCTGAGCCTCGCCTGGGTTTTGGGTTTCAAGGTGTAGGTTCTCAGTTGCCATTGTGGGTATCCTGCGGGTATCTAGGGTCGTCCCACGAGTAGGACCAGCCTCTGGCCCATTGGCCGCTGTGCTCGGCTTGCCAGCGTGACTGAGCTGTATCGAAGTCCTTGGCTTTAACCCAGTAACCGCCTTTGAGGGGATCACCCACGTATTTCACGCTTAAGTCGTAAGTCCATTCGTGGTCGTTATAAGTCACGCAGTAGCCCGGCAGGGTGTTTTGACGGACGGTGCTGATGGGCTGCACATCGTAGGTGGTGGTTTCACCAGAGTCACCAAAACCGGTTGTTCTCGATCGGTACCGGTAAGCGGTGTCTGCAAACGCACTGTTCAGACTGGCGGGATCGCACTTGCCGGCACCATTGGCGATCGCATCAAGGCGAGCTGGCATGCCTTGCGTATCAGCAGCTGGGCACATGCCTAGAAACATCCGTCGGGCAGCGACGGTTGCGCCCCAGTCCAGGCCGAACTTGTTAAATATCTGGATACCGAAGTAGTGACTCAGCGACGGTGCGCATTCGGACGGCTGCAGACTGCTTGATAGGCAAAGCACTGCCTGGCAGGCCAGACCGGGCAGTCCTTCAAGGGTTTGACCGGAGGGAATGACAGAGGGAACAACGGACGAAACCGCAGTGGGTGTGGCTAGGGCGGTGCCGCACGCGCAGGCGAGCGCCACTGCACCGATCTTGGCGGATCGATGGGTCATGAGAAAACTCCAAGGGAAAGATCAGGTAGGGAAAGCCTAGGCGGGAAATGAAGCGATACCTAGGCGCTTCATGGAGGCATGGGCAATGGCAATTTGCTCGGGTCGTGCCAGTGCGCGGGCAAGCAAGACAGATTCGATAGAAGCCGCGTGAGCCTCAGAAATCTGGCTTAACCGGTTCACAGCCTGGCGTAGCAGTGACAATTCCTCGGCCAGGGTGTCTATCGCAGCCAATCTGTGCCGAATATAGGTTGACAGATTTTGGCCGGAGATTGCGGCAGCTTCAGATAACTTGCGATACTGGTTGCGTGATAACCGAACCCGCACGAGTTCGGAAAGAGGGTCGTCCATGCTGAAGTTCCTTAAGGTGCAGGGATAGGGACAGGGTCAAAGGCCTGGCCGCTGTCCCCAGGACGCACCAGACCGGGCGTTTGCAGTTTCAACACGGCCACCGCTTCTGACAGGCTCATCGACACGGATTGGCTTAGCGTGGTCGCGTGAATGGTGGGCGTTTAGTGATGCTGGCAGGGAGTGGGCGATGCGGGTGGCATCGTTGTTGTAATACGTGTCTCTTAATAACTTAAGGTCTTTGGTGCCGATCGCGTGTGACAGTGCAATCACATCGATAAATTTGGCTAACCGCGTTGCGGCCTCGTGTTTTAAATCATGAAAATGCAGGTCTTCAACGCCTGACCGGTCGCGAGCCTTGCGCCATAGAGCGTCTCGCTGACCATCGGTCATGCCGACAACGTAGGGTGGCATTGAAAAATCTGGTTTTGGTTGCTGGTTTTTAGGCATGGTGGCGACCAACTGATCCAGCAATTCGATGGCACGATTGGTCAAGGGTACCCAGCGTGACCCTTGGAGCGTGCCACTTTTAGTACCCTTGCGTCCACCGCGTTCCAAAGCATGCACATACAGTGTGCGATCGTTACGGTTGTAGTCCTGTGGACGCATACGCAGGATTTCACCGGATCGCAGCGCGGTTTCCATGGCCAGGAAGAAGCAGGCGCCTACGCGGGACAATTTTGTCGATAGGTCGGAGTGCTCGTGATAGCCGGTGGCCACCGCAATGGCCTCTATTTCTGCTTGCGTCAGCAACGTTCGGTCTCGGCGAGCGCCTGCTGGTGGCTTTATCGAGTCTCTGCAGGGGTTGCTTTCTAGCCATTTACGGGTGTGCACCCCATGAGTGAACACGCTGCGCCAGAGATTCAGTTCACGGTTGACGGTGCCTGGCTTTACTTCAGTCAACCGGTTGGTGATCCACTCATTGATGTGATGTGGAGTCACTTCGTCGAGTTTGACCTCGGCCAGCGGCGCCTCGCAGAACTTCAGCAGGCGCAATTTGTTCCATCTGCCCGAGTCGGTCATCTCGGCCCGGGGCATGTAATCTAGAATCAGGTCCTGAACAGTGCGTACCTTGGCGTTTTTGATTGCGCCAAGTTGCTTTTGTTTTTCCAGGTTGGTCGCCCAGGCTCGAGCCTCGGCCATGGTGTCAAAAGTCCCCGATCGTTTGCCGTCGGGAAAACTGACGATTGCCCTGATTGAACTACCTCGCTTCTCAAAAGATGCCATTGCTTTTCTCCGTCATGGGGAAAAGTATGGGGAACATCTTGGGGAAAAGATAGTGGTGTAGCCCGGGAAAAACCGGGGAAAAGCGTTTTGTCGTTCCCCAAAGGGAGCGGCTCAGAATCGGCTAAAAACCGTTATAAATCAATAACTTGAATGTCAATTTTTAGCTAGACTCTGGTGCCCGGGGCCGGAATCGAACCGGCACGCCTTGCGGCGGGGGATTTTGAGTCCCCTGCGTCTACCAATTTCACCACCCGGGCAACGCATTAAGCATATAAGTATAGCCGAGCTTTTAAATTTTTGCCCGTGATTGGGCATCTGAGTAGTCAGGGGTGCTATGAACTGGTCAAACTATTTGAATGTCCATTTCCCCCACATGAATAAAACATTGCCATAACCCTGCCCGCCAGGGATATAGGCTGCTTGAGCAGAGAGGTTTTTATAGCCAATCGAGGCGATTGGTAAAACACCCGGAAAGGGAATGCCCCCAAAATAATCTCTCCGAGACATAAAAAAACCCGTCAAGCCGATTCCGGCTTTTACTTCACTTCTACCCATGTTCCATGTAGGGATCCAGCCGTAACCCACCATATAAGATGGATCCCCATGTGAGTCGCGAAAGCCCATCGCATAGATACCCTCCCAGTTACCACTATTGTTGTAGCGACCTTTGCCCAGACCAAATCCGGCCGGATATTCAACGTATTGCGCTCGTTGCTCGGGCGTGTAGGCAAAGGGAAGGTGGTAGCTCCAAAAGGGCACATAGGCCTCTATGTCGCCTTCACGCCAAGTGTCACGCACGTGATTCCAGGCTGTTGAGTACCAAGGCGTTGATGACGTGATGACATGAGGGGTGCTAGAAGCTTGGGAAGCTGAAACTCCCAAGGCCAAGGCACAGGACAAAATTATGCGCGGAGAAAGTGTCTTGGGCATAAGGTGTTCGGATAGCGAGTGGTGATTTGGAGTAGTGATTGTTCAAGCGATTGTTTAACGAGGCTTTGCTTTCATGGTCTTGTGAGATTTTCTCATCTGTACAAAAAAGGCGCTACGAATATTCGCAGCGCCTTTTTATTAGTCAGTCAAACCAAAAACGAAAGGGAAATTAATCGACTTTTGCGCCAGATACTTTGACGATTTCACTCCATTGAGCGATGTCTTTCGCGAGTCTTTCTTTGAACTGCGCAGGCGTATCAAAGTACAACTCTACGCCGAGATCAGCCAGGCGTTTTTGCACGGCAGGTTTCTGCATGATGCGAGCGACCGTTGCGTAAAGTTTATCGTTGATGTCTTGTGGAGTGCCTGCGATCGAGAACAGACCAATCCAGAGGTCGCCGGAGAAGCCGGGGATTTTTTCATTGATGGCGGGAACATCTGGCAGCGCTGGTGAACGCTTGTCTGTGCTGACGCCGATTGCGCGCAATTTGCCCTGACGGATATTGTTCAAGGCAGAAGGCAGGCTGGCAAAAGCGATTGGTACTTGACCGCCCAAGACATCGATCATCGCGGGCGCCACACCTTTGTAAGGGATGTGCTCCATTTTTAGCCCGGCTTTTTGATCGAGCATGGCGCCTAGCAAGTGATTCAGTGTGCCGTTGCCGGCAGAAGCGTATTGATATTTGCCGGGATTGGCTTTAATCAGTGCGATGAACTCATCGAGCGTCTTGGCAGGAAAGCTTGGGTGAACAACTAAAACATTGGGTACAGCGCCGACGACCGTGATTGGGCTGAAGTCTTTTATGGGATCAAAGCCGACGTTTTTATAGAGAGAGGGATTGATCGCTTGGGCGCTGTTGACTGTCATCAACAGGGTGTAGCCATCGGCTGGTGCTGATTTAGTTTGCGCAGTTCCAATATTTCCACCCGCGCCAGGACGGTTGGTCACGACGACAGATTGTTTGAGTTCTTCGGCCAGTTCGTTGGCAATCAAACGTCCGACGATGTCATTCGTGCCGCCAGGTGCTTGAGGGATCACCATGGTAATGGGCTGGGAGGGATATTTGGCGGCATTTTGCGCGTGCGCAGGAAAGTGGGCAGCACTCAAAAGTGTGGCGCTTAACAAGCTAAGCATGCCGGCACGGCGCAGGCGTGATTGGACGGTCATAGAAGAACTCCGATGAAAGTGGGCTTTTTACTTTTTGTACATCAATTCTAGACTAAGTCTGTGCTCTATACTCAATGCCCGGCAGTAACCGGTATCTGTATCGTTGCGTCGCCATTGTTCACCTACGGATCGATCAGCATGTTCCAGCAGACACTCAACGAATTGCTCAAGACTTATTTCGGCGTCACCGTTCCAGCATGGGCAATGCCAATGCTCTCGATGATCAATGTATTGATCATCCTTGGTTTGGCATGGTTATTTCGCAGCCTCGTGATGCGATCGATCCGGATGTTGCAAAGCAGATTAAGTCATGCAAGCCACGATGATGAAGAGAAAAAACGTGTCCAGACATTAGGCCGTGTATTCAGATACGTCACTTCAGTCACGATCACCGTTCTGGCCATTATGCTGGCGCTCTCTGAAATGGGTGTCTCGATTGCCCCCTTGCTTGCGACGGCGGGTGTGGCAGGTATCGCGATTGGTTTCGGCGCGCAAAGTGTCGTGAAAGATTACTTTACGGGCATTGTGATGTTGCTCGAAAATCAGATTCGTCAAGGCGATATTGTCGAAGTCGGTGGCAAGGCTGGTTTCGTCGAAGAGGTCACGCTCAGATATGTGCGGTTGCGTGACTACCAGGGCTCAGTCCATTTTGTGCCAAATGGTGTGATTACAACGGTCACGAATTTAAGCCGTAACTTTGCTTTCGCGGTCATCGATGTCGGCGTGTCATACCGGACGGATATCGATCAAGTGTTTGACATCATGCGAGATGTGTCAGCGGCTTTGCGTCACGACCCTGATTTCGGTGACAAAATTCTTGATGACATTGAAATTGCCGGCGTTGAGCAATGGGCGGAGTCGGCAGTCATGATTAAAGCGCGCATCAAAGTGGTCGCGCTCTGGCATGGTCCGATTCGTCGTGAATTTTTACGTCATCTAAAAATCGCCTTTGATGCGAACAATATAGAAATCCCTTTCCCTCAGCGCGTCGTTCATACAAAAGCGGATCTAAACAATGCCGAGTCTTGATGCAAAACTTGCTAGACATGTTGCGGGCGTTCGCTTTGAACAGCTCTCTTCAAAAGCGATTGAGTCCGCCAAAATTTTCCTGCTCGACTCCATTGGCGTCGGTGTGGCGGGCGGCAGTACTCCGGAGATCGTACCCTTGCTCGACGCTGTGAGTCAGTGGGGTCAAGGCGCCAATGTCACACTCTGGGGGCGTAAAAACAGGCTCAATGCCACGCAAGCGGTATTGGTCAATGCCTACCAAGTGCATTGCCAGGAGTTCGATTGTTTGCATGAGGGAGCCGTACTGCACGCCATGGCAACCTTATTGCCAGTGTTGCTTGCGGAGGCCGAGGTGCGTGGACCTGTTTCCGGACGCGCGTTGCTGACCGCACTGGCGGCCGGGGTGGATGCGGCCTGCACGCTGGGCATGGCGTCCAAACTCGGGCTTCGGTTTTTCCGTCCGGCAGCCTCGGGTGGTTTTGGTGCGGTGGCGGGTTTGGCAAATCTTCGTGGTTTTGATGCTGACATGACACTGGCGGCTTTTGGCCACCAGCTTGCCCAGGTTAGCGGCACGATGCAGGCGCATACAGAGGGCAGTGTGGTGCTGCCCCTGCAGATTGGCGTCAACGCGCGTGCCGCCTTCCAGTCTTGCGATTTGGCGCAAGCAGGCTTTCCGAGTTTGCAAACGCCATTGACGGGTCGTTTTGGTTATTTGCAGATGTTTGAGTCTGAGTGGGATCTCGAAACCGCGATGCAGGGGTTGGGTGAACGCTGGCGTCTGACGGAGTTGAGCCACAAACCCTACCCAAGTGGGCGTGCAACGCATGGTGGCATAGAGGGGGTGACGTGTTTGCGTCAGCAAGCAGGCTTTGCTGCGCAGGAGGTTGCTGAAATCGTGGTGAGAGGACCTTCTTTACTCAATCATTTGGTCAATCGCCCCGGGGTTGAAAAGCCCACACCCAACTACGCGCGCTTGTGCATGCCTTTTGTGCTTGCCAAGGTTTTGCAACATGGCGCCCTGGATCCTATGCACTTCCGCGGGGAGTTGCTCAATGATCCGGAAACCTACGCGCTTTCGCTCAAAGTACGGATGGAAAAGGACGACAATCCCAATCCAAACGCGCTCGTGCCCCAATTGGTGAGCGTCCGGCTCAACGACGGCACTGTGCTGGAGCACTCCATCGATGCCATGCTCGCGAGTCCATCTCGGCCCTTGAGCCGCGAAGCACAGCTGAGCAAATTTTTCCGCTGCTGGGCATTGTCGGCAGAGCCGATGGGGTCGCCGGAGGCCTTGATTGCGCTGATCGATGAGCTTGAAAATTGTCTGGATGTCAGGCAACTCATCGCACAGTTAGCCCCTGTCGCGTAAATTTCTGAAATCAAATGCTGATTTGGTTGACTTCAGCCCCTTGAAATGGGCGTTTTACACCCCAGATTAAGCTTATCAGCTAGCCTGAGGCTCTTGAGCGACCGCCTCCACGCGGTTTTTCTCGCGCCTATCCGGGCCGGTCAATCTGTGGATAACTTACGGTGAGTACGATGAATCAAACGACAGCGTCATCAGACGCCACTCAGACTATGGGTTTTCAGGCAGAGGTTAAGCAACTGCTGCACCTGATGATCCATTCGCTCTATAGCAACAAGGAAATCTTCCTGCGTGAACTGGTCTCTAACGCCTCGGATGCCTGCGATAAATTGCGATTTGAGGCAATTGATCATCCCGAACTTTTCGAAGGCGATGGTGACTTGCATGTGCGCGTGGATTACGACAAAACGGCGCGTACGATCACGATTTCAGATAATGGTGTGGGACTGTCCAAAGACGAAGCGATCGCCAACCTTGGCACGATCGCGCGCTCTGGTACGCGCGAGTTTTTCTCCAAGCTCACCGGCGACAAGCAAAAAGACGCACAACTGATTGGCCAGTTTGGCGTGGGCTTTTACTCTTCTTTTATCGTGGCGGATAAAGTCACGGTCCGGAGTCGTCGCGCAGGCTTGCCTGCCGATCAGGCGGTTGTCTGGGAGTCCGATGGTCAGGGCGAGTTTTCAATTGCTGCGACTGAAAAGGCGGGCCGCGGTACGGACGTGGTGTTGCACTTGCGTACCGATGAGGATGAGTTTCTGAGTGGCTGGAAACTGCGTGAAGTCTTGCGCCGATACTCCGATCACATTTCTTTGCCGGTTCAGATGCGCAAAGAAGAGTGGGATCAGGAAAAATCCGAGCAAGTTAAAAAAGACGAGTGGGAGTCTGTCAATCAGGCTAACGCTCTCTGGACGAGAAGTAAATCCGAGGTCACCGACGAGCAGTATCGTGAGTTTTACAAGCATGTTTCTCACGATTATGACGATCCTCTTGCCTGGACACATAACCGTGTCGAGGGTCGCAGCGAGTACACACAGCTGTTGTATGTCCCCAAGCACGCTCCTTTCGATATGTGGGATCGCGACGCGCGTCGTGGTGTGAAGCTCTATGTCAAGCGCGTCTTCATCATGGACGATGCCGAACAGATGTTGCCTTCATATTTGCGCTTTGTCCGTGGCGTGATCGACTCTGCTGATTTGCCTTTGAATGTCTCCCGCGAGTTGTTGCAAGAAAGTCGCGATGTCAAGGCTATCCGTGAGGGCTCCACCAAACGTATCTTGAGTCTGCTTGAAGATTTAGCGGAAAACAAAAAAGAGGATTATGCGACCTTCTGGAATGAGTTTGGGCAGGTCCTTAAAGAAGGTACCGGAGAGGATTCTGCGAATCTTGAGCGTATTGCAAAGCTGTTGCGTTTTGCCTCGACCAAAGAGGATTCCGATGCGCAGACTGTCACGCTTGAGGAATACGTCTCTCGCATGAAAGAAGGTCAGGACAAGATTTATTATGTGACGGCTGATAGCTACACCGCCGGACGTAATAGCCCGCATCTGGAGATCTTCCGTAAAAAAGGCATCGAAGTCTTGGTGATGTGGGATCGCGTCGATGAGTGGATGTTGTCGCACTTGCGAGAGTTCGATGGCAAAAAACTAGTCTCGGTTGCTAAAGGCGGATTGGATCTCGAGGCGCTTGCCGACGAAGAAGAAAAGAAGCATCAAACCGAGGTGGCCGAGCAGTTCAAGCCGCTGGTCGAGCGTTTGCAAGCGTCCCTCAAAGACCGTGTCAAGGAAGTGCGCGTCACACTGCGTCTCGTGGACTCACCTTCCTGCGTGGTGGTTGGACAAAACGACTTGAGTCCGCACCTGCAAAGAATGCTCAAGGCCGCAGGTCAACAGGCGCCTAACATCCTGCCTGTTCTGGAAATCAATCCTGAGCATGCGTTGGTCAAGCGTGTTCAGTCGGCTTCCGATGCATCTTTCGATGATTGGGCCAGCTTGTTGTTTGAGCAGGCTTTGTTGGCGGATGGTTCGAGCTTGCCCGACCCGACGGCCTTTGTGCGTCGTGTGAACCAGTTACTGCTGGGTTAAGCCCCGATGTTTGGGGCCTGTCGCGGCGGTAGCGCTGCGACAGGCCAACCAGCCAGTACAGCGTAGCGTGCCCAGTCAAATACCGGCCCTGGATCTGTTTTGCGTCCTGGAGCGATATCGCAGTGCCCTCTGACAGCATTCAGACGATAGCGTGACCGCAGGCATTGAGTGAGTGTCGCGAGCGCACTGTATTGCGCCTCGGTATAGGCGAGCGTATCTGTACCTTCTAGCTCAATTCCCACAGAAAAATCATTGCACTGTTCGCGCCCGTCATGCTGCGAGACGCCTGCATGCCATGCGCGTGCGTCACAGGAGACGAACTGCGTGATGTGACCCAGGCGATCGATTAAAAAATGTGCAGAGACCGTGAGTCCTTTGAGATTTTCTTCAAACCAGGGGTCGGCGCTGAGGTCCAGCTGGTTGAGAAAAAGGTCTGCAACGTATGGAGTGCCGAAGCGACCGGGTGGCAAACTGATGTTGTGAATGACTAGCAAGTCAATTTCGACGCCAGCAGGCCGAGCGTTAAAGTTTGGAGAGGGACGCAGCGAGATACTGGAACCGGGTTCGAGCCAACCTGTCGGGTCCAGCTTCATGATCTGTCGTTAACGGGACCGGCGCGGTCCAAGTTGTGCATGAGCCTGGCTGCACCAGGTTTCATCGTTGCTAAGTAAGGCCTCTGAACGAGGTATAAACACGCCGCAATGCGCACACTGAACCATCGCCTCTGCACCGGGTAAAGGGTTGTTGCGGGCAGCTTGTTTGTCTTGCTCACTGCGGAAACGTTTTTTTGCCGCCTGATGCGATAGAAAGCGACTGACAAGCAGCACACCAAAAAACACGGCAATCCAAAAAAGCGTTTTACCCATTTCAATGCCTTTGCAGGATGACTTCGATCACGAAGCGTGACCCTGTGTAGGCTAACACGACAAAGGCAAAGCCAACGAGGGTATAGCGCAGTGCAGTGCGTCCGCGCCAACCTCTCAGGTGTCGACCAACAATCAGGATGCCAAAGGTCAGCCAGGACAACAGAGTGAAGATTGATTTGTGATCCAGTGGTAACCACTTGCCGGACAAGGAAATTGAGATCAGAGCGCCAGAGACCAGTGTCAAGGTCAGGGCGGCAAAAGCGATCCAGATCAGACGGAACAGCACTTGTTCCTGCGCGAGCAAGGGGGGTTGGACATCCAGCAGGCGCCCGATCGCACGGCGCAGTGGGCCGGGGTGTGCACCTTCTTCGCGAGGGAAATGGAGGCGCCGATCGAGGCCAGACATCAACATCGCCTGCAGAGCGGCGATGGTCACCAGCGCGTAGGCAGATAAGGCGATCAGTAAATGGATACGTAAGCCCGGATCGTTCGCACGGGCGATGAGTTGAGACTGGGGAAATAAGATTGCCAAGAGGCAAACCATTGAGCCGACAGGCAAAAGCAAAAGTTGGAGCCCATCAATGCGAATCACCAAGCTTTCGAGCCAAAATACCACCATGCCGATCCAGACTGCGGCAGAAAGCGCAAGTGTCCAGCTGACGCGTAAGTTGCCTTCCTGCAAGACGGTGTCTCGCAAGGCGAGACCGTGTAAAACGATTGCTAAAAGCAGTCCAAGGCGAGCAAGGTTGCCCGCCTTGACGATCGGAGGGTCCGAAGTCAGCGAGCGATAAAGACCGAGACCGAGGGCGGCATAGGCCAAGGCAGCGAGGGAGTGAAATACAATACCGGAAGACATATGTCTAGTGTAAAGCGAAACCGACACCATGCTTGAAAATCTCACCCAACGTCTATCCCGTGTCGTCAAGACCATGCGGGGCGAAGCGCGTCTCACCGAAACCAACACGCAAGACATGCTGCGAGAGGTCCGTCTGGCTTTGCTGGAGGCCGATGTCTCCTTGCCTGTGGTGCGTGATTTCATCGCGCGAGTCAAGGAAAAGGCCCTGGGCGAGGAGGTCGTTGGTAGTTTGTCACCCGGCCAGGCCTTGGTCGGGGTGGTCCATCGGGAGCTGACTGCTCTGATGGGCGGGGATTTGGGTACCGACGCAAGCGAGCTGTCGCTGGCCATGCAGCCCCCCGCGATTATTTTGATGGCTGGCTTGCAGGGCGCGGGTAAAACTACAACGACTGGCAAGCTCGCCCGTTGGTTATCCGAAGGCAATCACGTTCAGAACGGGCGCAAAACTGGCAAAAAGAAGGTGGCGGTGGTCAGTGCCGACGTTTATCGTCCGGCTGCAATCGAGCAGCTCAAGACTGTAGCCGGGCAGGTGGGAGTTGAGTGGATCGCCTCGGACGCGAGCCAAAAGCCAGAGGATATCGCTCGTCATGCGGTTGATTACGCGCGCAAACATCATATTGATGTGCTCATTGTCGATACCGCCGGACGATTGGGTATCGATGAAGCAATGATGCGCGAGATTCGCGCCTTGCATGATTTGTTAAAACCGATTGAGACTCTCTTTGTCGTGGATGCCATGCAGGGCCAAGATGCGGTCAATACGGCGCGTGCCTTTGGAGAGGCGTTGCCGCTGACGGGCGTGGTGCTGACCAAGCTCGATGGCGATGCGCGCGGTGGAGCTGCGTTGTCCGTCCGCCATGTGACGGGTAAGCCACTCAAGTTTGTTGGTGTATCTGAAAAACTTGATGGTTTGGAGCCCTTCCATCCTGAAAGGATGGCTCAGCGCGTGCTGGGTATGGGCGACATCGTGTCGCTCGTCGAGCAGGCTCAAAAAAATATCGACATTGCCGAAGCGCAAAAGCTCGCCGCCAAAATGAAATCGGGCGACAAGTTCGATCTCAACGATTTTCGTGATCAGCTCGCGCAAGTTAAAAAGATGGGCGATATGGGATCCTTGCTTGAAAAGCTCCCCGCTCAGTTCTCACAGGCCGCCGGCCAGTTGCAAGGCGGTCAGGCAGAAAAACAGCTCAGACGGACCGAGGGTATCCTGAATTCGATGACGCCGCTCGAGCGTGCCAAGCCCGATTTGCTTAAAGCCTCGCGTAAGCGACGTATCGCTGCAGGAGCCGGTGTGCCCGTGCAAGAGGTCAATCGCCTGCTCAATCAGTTTGAGCAAATGCAGGGCATGATGAAGCAGATGAAAAAAGGCGGCATGGCCAAGATGATGCGTGCCATGGGTAGCATGAAGGGCTTGGGAAAACTCGGTGGTTTTGGCAGATAGGCCGAGGCGAGCTTAGGCATATTTCCCCCATGCCTGAGCGCTGAATCATCGGGAGTTAAATTTTCTTTTTGAAAATCACGTCCCACACGCCGTGACCGAGTCTTAAGCCGCGATTTTCAAACTTCGTCAAAGGACGGTAGTCCGGTCTGGGCGCGAATCCCTCACAGGTGTTTTCAAGCGCGTGCTCGCCTGCGAGCACATCAAGCATCTGATGCGCATAATGCTCCCAGTCTGTGGCGCAGTGGATGTAGGCGCCAGGCGCCATCCTGCTCGCCAGCAGCTCGACCAGAGGCGGTTGAATCAAACGACGTTTGTGATGACGTTTTTTTGGCCAGGGGTCCGGAAAATAAATATGCACACCAGCGAGTGCGTCGGGCGGGATCATGTCGCGAAGCACTTCGACCGCATCGTGCTGAATCAAACGCACGTTTGTCAGCCCCGAAGCCTCGATGCGCTTGAGCATGGCACCCACGCCTGCATTAAAGACTTCCACCCCCAGAAAATTATCCTGTGGTCTGGCTAGTGCGATTTGCTCGGTTGTTTCACCCATCCCGAAACCGATTTCGAGGATCGTGGGTGCCGCGCGGCCAAAGGCTTGCGTGAGATCCAGTCTGCCGGGTTGATAAGGGATCGACCACTTGCCGAGAAACGCGTCGAGCGCTTCCTGCTGGCCTTTGGTCATATGGCTGCGTCGATTGACGAAGCTACGGATATGAAGAGGATGCATGTTTAACCGCCTCCTACGGCAACAACGATTTCCAGGCGGTCACCGGCTTCGAGGATGACCCCCGCGTAGGTGCTTTTCGGCACGATTTCGCCATTGCGTTCGACTGCGATACGCTTGCCCGTGTAACCAAGCTCATCAATGAGTGTAGAGACGGAGATGGGGCCGGACAGGATCTTGGGTTGGCCATTGAGTACGATATTCATGCCGATATTGTAGTGGGTATAATCCCAAGTGTTGCACCAGAATGCGGGTGTAGTTCAATGGTAGAACGGCGGCTTCCCAAGCCTCAAGCGTGGGTTCGATTCCCATCACCCGCTCCAGGTTCGAGTCCTGCTCACCACCACTAGATCATGTCCCTTATTCTCAATATTGCCGCCTACAAGTTCGTTTCTCTCGACAATCTTGAGCAACGCAGGCATGCCTTGCTTGCTCAAACCGAAACATGCGCACTCAAGGGAACCATCCTGCTGACCCCTGAGGGTATCAATATGTTCTTGGCGGGCACACAGGACAAGATTGAGCAATTTTTAACGTGGCTGCGTCAAGATTCCGCTTTTATGGACCTTGAGGTCAAGTACAGCGAATCTCCTGACGTGCCGTTCAAACGGATGCTGGTCAAAATCAAGCGCGAGATTATCCGTATGAATCATCCGACGATTCGTCCCGAAGCGGGGCGCGCGCCAGCGGTTGATGCGCAGACAGCCGCGCGCTGGATCACTGAAGGCCATGATGACACCGGCCGGCCGGTGGTTTTGCTTGATACGCGCAATGATTTTGAAGTCGAAGCTGGCACGTTCGAAGGCGCGATTAATTGGCATCTGTCCAAGTTCACTGAGTTTCCACAAGCCGTACTTGATCACAAAGACGAACTGGCAGGCAAAACAGTCATCAGCTTTTGCACGGGCGGCATCCGCTGTGAAAAAGCTGCGATTTATATGCGCGAAGTCGGCATCGATCACGTCTATCAACTCGATGGCGGCATTCTCAAGTATTTTGAGGAAACCGGCGGGATTGGTTATCGAGGCAATTGTTTCGTTTTCGATGAGCGCCGGACGCTCGATCCGACACTCAAACCGCAACCTTTAGCGGATGCGCATCCCGGGCTGCGCACCTGACTCTGGGTCAAGTACGTAAATGCCTGGCTGAGCTTTCGGGTCAAAATGGCTGGCCGACAGAACCATTCCCTCTGAGACGCCAAATTTCATTTTCCTGGGCGCAAGGTTGGCGACAACAACGGTCAAACGACCCTTGAGCTGCTCGGGCTGGTAGGCTGACTGAATACCCGAAAAGATATTGCGGTGGCGGCCTTCACCCAAATCAAGAGTGAGCTGCAGTAATTTAGTCGAGCCTTCTACACGCGCGCAATCAACGATACGCGCCACACGCATATCGACCTTCATGAAGTCATCGATGGTGATGGTGGCTGCGATGGGCTCACCACCAGGGATTTGGGCGTTTGAAGTGTTAGCGGCTACATCTACCTCGGCGGCTGACTTCGTTTTTCCTTTGTCAGCAGTCTCTGCCGGGAGCTCAAACAAGGCGTCCAGCATGGCGGGTTCGACGCGTTGCATAAGATGTTTAAACGGCTGGATGTGGTTTGGGATATCCCCCGCGTCGGACCAGATAAAGCCGCGTGATAAACCAAAAAGCTCTTTTGCCACACGCTGAGCGAGAACGGGCAAGATCGGTGCGAGCATGACGGTTAATGCTTTAAAGCCTGCCAGCGCAGTCGAGCAAATATGCTGAAGTTCGGCGCGTTGCTCGGAGGGGGCATCGGCAAGCCCTTTAGCGATGAGCCAGGGTTGCGCGGCATCAAACGCTTGGTTGATCTGATCGGCATGCGCCATGACTTCGCGGATCGCACGACCATATTCACGTGACTCGAGGTCGTGACGGACAGCTTCGGCAGCGCTTGACCAGTGCGCAGACAGTGCCTGGATTGAGTTGACCGCGTCAGGCTGCACCGGGTAGGCCAAATGGCCCTCAAAATACTTGCTGATAAAGTTGGCTGCCCGGCTGGCGATGTTGATGTATTTACCCACGAGGTCGCTGTTGACGCGGGCGACGAAATCATCAGGATTGAAGTCGATGTCTTCAACACGGGCGTTAAGTTTGGCTGCGATGTAGTAGCGCATCCACTCTGCGTTCATCCCGAGTTGCAGGTAGCGCAGTGGTGAAATACCGGTGCCGCGGCTTTTGGACATTTTTTCACCACTGACCGTGATGAAGCCATGAACATTGAGTTGATCGGGGGTTTTACGACCTGCGAATTTGAGCATGGCTGGCCAGAACAATGCGTGGAAATACACAATGTCTTTGCCGATGAAATGTATTTGCTCGGTCGCATTTCCAGGCGCGAGCAGCGCGTCGAAATCGATGCCGAGCTTGGCGCAGTATGCTTTGAGTGAGGCGAGGTAACCGACTGGCGCATCGAGCCAGACATAAAAATATTTGCCCGGCGCATCGGGTATTTCAATGCCAAAATATGGCGCATCGCGCGAGATGTCCCAGTCACCCAGATTGACTTGATCATCGCCTTGCCCATGTCCAAGCCATTCGCGCGTTTTAGCGAGTACTTCAGTCTGTAAACGTTTATGACCCTGGGTATTGGAGCCTGTGGTCCAGTCTTGCAGAAACTGTACGCACCGCGGATCAGAAAGCTTAAAAAAGAAATGTTCCGAGGTTTTGAGGATCGGTCGCGCCTGGGTCAGAGTCGAGTAGGGGTCGATCAGGTCGGTGGGCGTGTAAACGGCGCCACAGGCCTCGCACGAGTCGCCGTACTGATCTTTGGCGTGACATTTTGGGCACTCGCCCTTGATGTAGCGGTCTGGCAGAAACATGCCTTTGACGGGATCAAAAAACTGTTCGATCTCGCGTGTTTCGATCAGTCCGGCTTCGCGCAACTTGCGATAAATACCTTGAGACAACTCGACATTCTCGGGCGAGTCAGTCGAGTGCCAGTGATCAAATTCAATATGAAAGCCTTGCAGATACTGGGGGCGCTCAGCGGCGATCCGCGCGACCAGTTGCTGGGGTGTGATGCCCTCTGCCTCGGCCTTAAGCATGATGGGTGCGCCGTGCGTGTCATCCGCACCGACAAAATGTACCGTGTGTCCCGCCATGCGCATCGAGCGCACCCAGATATCCGCCTGGATGTATTCCATGATGTGGCCGATATGGAATGAGCCATTGGCATAGGGGAGGGCTGTTGTGACAAAAATGGTTCGGGACATGAGTGATAGAGGCGTAGGTGGACATTAAGATCAAGTTGATCATTTTAAAGCAGTGCGCGTGTGTATATTGCCAAGCCCCATTGAAGCGTGCGCCAAGCGAGCTGTCAGCAAGGCTTTGATTTCTTTAGCGAATGTCGCGGGACTCCACGTCTGTGACATCTTTTGAATTCAAAGAACCCTGCGCTGACATGGGCTTGCGGCGGGTTTTGCGCGCCATCCAGTATTCTTTGACTTCGAAAGGCTTTCCGCGCAGACGCGAGATCACGAGCAAAAAGATTATCGCGATAATGGTGGAAAATGTCAGGATGAGCGCCATCACCAGTCCGACGAAGGCCACGATAATGACCACGGCAAAGCGGATAATGCGGCGAAGAAGTTCGATCATAGTGACACCGTGTTTCGAATAATGGTAAAGATAGCAAAGGAATTTCAATGAGTGTAGCGCTAGTAGACGTGCGGGCAGTGCTTGAGCAGGTCCGTGACCCTGTTACAGGTGTAGCACTTAGCCGTTGGGTGAAGGACACGCAGATTCAGATCAAGGATGGCGGGGTCAGCATTCAGGTGGTCCTGGGTTATCCAGCGTCCAGCCGACTTGATTCCTTGCGTCAGTCTCTCGTCGAGTCGCTCGCCGCTGCAGGGATCTCGCGTGCCGAGGTCTTTGTATCGTCAAAGATCGTTGCGCATGCTGTGCAGCCCGGCGTGGCATTGGTGCCTGGCGTGCGCAATATTATTGCGGTGGCCTCCGGCAAAGGGGGCGTCGGCAAGAGCACGACGGCGGTCAACCTGGCGCTGGCGCTCCAAGCGCAAGGGGCCCGAGTCGGCCTGCTTGATGCTGACATCTATGGCCCGAGTGTACCCACTCTTCTGGGTGTTTCTCAAAAGCCGGACAGTACCGATGGCAAGACGATGAGCCCCGTGATAGGCCATGGCATTCAGGCCAACTCGATCGGTTTCATGATTAGCGAAGACAATCCTGCGATTTGGCGCGGTCCGATGGTCACGCAGGCGTTGGAGCAGCTGCTGCGATCCACGAATTGGGATGATCTGGACTATTTAATTGTCGATATGCCGCCTGGAACCGGCGACATTGCATTGACACTTTCACAAAAAGTGCCTGTTGTCGGGGCTGTGATCGTGACGACGCCTCAGGATTTGGCGTTGCTCGATGCCCGCAAGGGTCTGCGAATGTTCGAAAAAGTCAACGTTCCGGTATTGGGCGTGATTGAAAACATGGCGATTCATATTTGTAGCCAGTGTGGTCACGCCGAGCACATCTTTGGTGAGGGCGGCGGACAACGCATGGCGGCCCAATACAAGGTCTCTTGGTTGGGGGCGCTTCCCCTCTCCATGGCGATTCGCGTCGGTGCCGACGCCGGTCGGCCTACTGTGGTCTCCGAGCCCAATAGCGAGGCGGCCAGACTATACGGAGAAATCGCCGCCAATATCGCCGCCAAGGTTGCTGCGTTGCCAAGGGATCTAAGCGATAAATTTGGTGTCATTTCGGTCAAACGGACCTGAATTCAGACATCTACCCGCCTGTCTGCCCAGATGGGGCCAGACAGGGGGTAAAATTCGCCCTCTCGACTTTTAATTTTGAGGCGCTTGGGCAATGAGCATCAAAAGCGACAACTGGATCCGCCGCATGGCACAATCCGATGGGATGATCGAACCCTTCGAGCCTGGGCAGGTACGTTCGAACGAATCCGGGCGAATTGTGAGCTACGGCACGAGCAGCTACGGCTACGATGTGCGCTGCGCCAACGAGTTCAAGATTTTTACCAACATCAACTCGACGATTGTCGACCCCAAAAATTTCGATGAAAAATCCTTCGTCGATTTCAAGGGCGATATTTGTATCATTCCCCCCAACTCTTTTGCGCTGGCCCGTACGGTGGAGTATTTCCGGATTCCACGCAGCGTGCTGACGGTCTGTTTAGGCAAAAGTACCTATGCGCGCTGCGGCATCATCGTCAACGTGACGCCCTTGGAGCCCGAATGGGAAGGCCACGTGACCCTCGAGTTCTCCAACACCACACCACTGCCCGCAAAAATTTACGCAGGCGAGGGATGTGCGCAAATGCTATTTTTTGAAAGCGACGAGATTTGCTCGACCTCTTACAAAGATCGCGGTGGCAAGTACCAGGGTCAGCGTGGCGTGACCTTGCCGCGCACTTGATACGATCCAACTGCGCGTTTGAGTTTTATGATTTAAGTCATGCAATGCGTCGGGCGATACGCTCGACTTCATCTATTCACCTATTCTTTGCGGAGTCCTCCGGATGAAATTTCGCTTCCCTATCTTTATCATCGACGAGGATTACCGTTCCGAGAACGCGTCCGGCCTTGGTGTGCGTGCCTTAGCGACCGCGATTGAGGCCGAAGGTATGGAGGTGATCGGTGTCACTAGTTATGGAGACCTGAGTTCCTTTGCTCAACAGCAAAGTCGCGCAAGCGCCTTTATTCTGTCGATAGATGACGAGGAGTTCGATGTCGACTCGCCAGAAGATGTGGCCGGCGCGATTAAAAACCTGCGTGTCTTTATCGGTGAGTTGCGTTTCCGTAACGCGGACATACCTATTTATCTGTATGGCGAAACGCGAACAGCCGAACATATTCCCAACGATATCTTGCGTGAGTTGCATGGTTTTATTCACATGTTTGAGGACACGCCTGAGTTTGTGGCGCGCCACATTATTCGGGAGGCACGCAGCTATGTGGATAGCCTGGCACCGCCATTTTTCCGCGAGCTCGTCAACTATGCCCAGGATGGTTCCTACTCTTGGCACTGCCCGGGACATTCGGGCGGAGTCGCCTTTTTAAAGAGTCCGGTTGGGCAGATGTTTCACCAGTTCTTTGGTGAAAATATGTTGCGCGCGGACGTCTGTAACGCGGTCGATGAGCTCGGTCAGTTGCTCGACCACACGGGACCCATCGCAGAGTCAGAGTTGAACGCCGCGCGAATCTTTAATGCGGACCACTGTTATTTTGTCACTAACGGCACATCGACGTCGAACAAGGTTGTCTGGCACGCCAACGTGGCTGCTGATGACATCGTGGTGGTGGATCGCAATTGTCACAAGTCTATTCTGCACGCGATTACGATGACAGGTGCGATTCCTGTATTTTTACGTCCGACTCGCAATCACATGGGCATCATCGGTCCGATTCCGCTTGAGGAATTCGAGCCTGAAAGCATCCAGAAAAAAATTGATGCGAATCCGTTCGCACGCAAAGTTAAAAATAAGAATCCACGAATTTTGACCTTGACGCAAAGCACCTATGACGGTGTCATTTACAACGTTGAAATGATCAAGGAAAAGCTCGGTAATCTTGTGGATACGCTTCACTTTGACGAGGCGTGGTTGCCTCATGCCGCGTTTCACACGTTTTATCAAAATATGCACGCGATCGGCGCAGGTCGCCCGCGTAGTCCCAAGTCAATGGTTTTTGCCACGCATTCGACGCATAAATTGTTGGCGGGGATTTCGCAGGCCTCCCAGATCATTGTGCAGGAATCTGAGAGCCGCAAGCTTGATCGCAATATTTTCAATGAAGCTTATTTGATGCATATGTCCACTTCCCCTCAGTACGCGATTATCGCGTCCTGTGATGTGGCAGCCGCCATGATGGAAGCTCCGGGTGGTACAGCCTTGGTCGAGGAAAGTATTCGCGAAGCCCTTGATTTCCGTCGAGCGATGCGCAAGGTTGATCTCGAGTATGGCGATGACGACTGGTGGTTCACCGTTTGGGGGCCTGACTATCTGGCCGCGCATGGTGTGGGCGAGCAGTCGGACTGGATCCTCAAGGCGAACGATCATTGGCATGGTTTCGGCGATCTCGCCGAGGGGTTCAACATGCTGGACCCGATTAAGGCCACTATTGTGACACCGGGACTGGACATGTCAGGCAGTTTCGGTGAGACCGGTGTGCCAGCGGCGCTTGTTTCGAAGTATCTGACCGAGCATGGTGTGGTGGTTGAAAAGACAGGCCTGTATTCTTTTTTCATCATGTTCACGATCGGCATTACTAAAGGCCGTTGGAACACGCTGTTAACTGCCTTGCAGCAGTTTAAAGACGACTATGATCGCAATCAGCCGATGTGGCGCATCTTGCCCGACTTCTGCAAAACAAATCGTCGCTACGAACGCATGGGCTTGCGTGATTTGTGTCAGCAAATCCATGCGGAATACCGCAAACATGATGTCGCGCGCCTCACGACTGAAATGTATTTGAGTGATATGGTACCGGCACTCAAGCCGTCGGATGCGTTTGCGAAAATGGCGCACCGTGAGGTCGAGCGCGTGTCGATTGATCAGCTTGAAGGGCGCGTGACCGGGGTCTTGTTGACACCCTACCCTCCTGGCATACCCTTGCTGATTCCCGGTGAGCGATTCAACAAAACGATCGTGCAGTATCTGGAGTTCGCTCGCGAGTTCAACGAAAAGTTTCCGTCTTTTGAAACGTATATTCACGGTCTGGGTGAAGAGGTACTGCCCAATGGTGAAAAGCGTTACTACGTTGACTGCCTGATTGAAGCGCAATGCTAATTCAGGTTCTTTCTATGGCGGGCTGCCCCGGAGGGGTGCATGCTGCAGTTTGATGTGGCGGTGATTGGTGCGGGTGCTGCAGGCATGATGTGTGCTGCAGTGGCCGCTCAACGGGGGCGCTCTGTCGTTCTAATCGATCACGCCAAAGTTCTGGCTGAGAAAATCCGGATTTCCGGAGGTGGTCGCTGCAACTTCACCAACAAGCAAGTCGGGCCTGAGAACTTCATCTCTGCGAATCCCCACTTCTGCAAGTCTGCCTTAGCAGGTTATTCCCCGCAGGATTTCATAGAATTGATGCGTCGCCACGGCATTGCCTGGCATGAAAAACATAAAGGACAGCTTTTTTGCGACAAAAGCAGTGAAGACATCATCGAGATGCTTCGTGTCGAGTGCGAGCAAGGTGGTGTCCAATGGCGCATGCCCTGCGAAGTCAAAGAGATTTTACGCACAGAGCGTCCCGGCGCAACGGGATTTTCTGTTCACACTTCGGTTGGCACGATCGAAGCGAGTCGATTAGTGGTGGCGACTGGTGGTCTGGCGATTCCGCAGCTTGGTGCGACCGATTTTGGCTTAAAAATCGCCAGGCAGTTTGGATTAAAAGTTATAGAACCGCGTCCGGCGCTGGTGCCCCTAACTTTTGATGTAGAAGCCTGGGCTCCTTTTGGTGCGCTCGCGGGTGTAGCCTTGCAAGCCCTGGTGCGCGCGGGCCCTGGGCGGCGTGCCCAGGAGTTCCTGGAAGACGTTTTATTTACCCACCGGGGGCTTTCGGGTCCCGGCATTTTACAAATATCGAGCTACTGGCAGCCCGGCGAGGCGATTGAGCTGAACTTGGCGCCGGGGCAGGATTTATCCCAAAAGCTTGTCCAAGCTAAAGTGGGAGGCAAGCAGCAGCTTGGAACCTTGCTCAGCTCTCTTTGGCCTAAGCGCCTCGCTGAGCAGTGGTTGGGTGAGCAGGCAACACTTCGCTTGGCGGATGCCCCGGATCGCGTTCTAAAGGACCTGGCTCAGCGTATTCATGGCTGGTCGCTGATACCGACTGGCACAGCAGGCTATAAAAAGGCCGAAGTCATGCGGGGAGGAGTCGATACCCGTGGGCTGGATCAGCGCAGCATGGAAGCGCGAAGTGTTCCAGGACTGCACTTCATTGGCGAAACGGTTGATGTGACGGGCTGGTTGGGCGGCTATAACTTTCAGTGGGCTTGGGCCTCAGCCGTAGCCTGCGCGCGTAGCATGTAGCAAACCCTTTAAACCTGCTTTTTGAAAGGGGCACAAGTGAACTGGGCTTGTGGTGGGCTTGATTTTCGCGTTATGCTTCTACTGCTGTGAACGCATATTGCGGGAGAGCGCAGTCGACCCCCTTGAAGGGATCTCGGCTTGCCGCCGAAGGCGCAATTCGCCCAGAATCGCTCAGGCCCCCCATACCGCAAGATGAATTGAAAGTTCTTGAAACAACTTTCAGCACAACACTCTGGAGAGACCCGGGACCGTCAGGTCATCACGGGCGCCGAAGGTGCACACCCGCATGTTCGCGGGGCAACTCTCAGGCAAAAGGACAGAGGGGCGGATCGCCAGTCAAATCTCATGCGCGCAGCGCATGCGATTCGGGTGCCGCACCTCACTAGTTTATTGTCCCTTTGTCGGAGTTTTCCATGTCTGCTGAACTCAAGCGCACCCCTCTTGCCGACGTCCATGTTGCCGCTGGCGCACGTATGGTCGATTTTGGTGGTTGGGACATGCCTGTCAATTATGGCTCCCAGATTGAGGAACACCATGC
The DNA here is from genome assembly GCF_030410375.1 of Zwartia vadi. GTDB lineage: Bacteria > Pseudomonadota > Gammaproteobacteria > Burkholderiales > Burkholderiaceae_B > Zwartia > Zwartia vadi. Next base: position 57,497 of record NZ_JAUHHE010000015.1, on the reverse strand, counting down.
TGTTCGCCGGGATGCAGGCATGTTCGATGTTTCTCATATGCTCAACGTCGATGTTCAGGGCGAGGATGCAGCCAAATTTTTACGCAGACTTATTGCCAATGACGTGTCCAAGCTGACGCAATCTGGCAAAGCGCTTTACTCCTGTATGTTGAATCCTCAGGGTGGCGTGATAGACGATCTGATTGTTTATTTTTTTACACCCACACAGTGGCGCCTGGTTGTGAATGCCGGGACTGCCGACAAAGACATCTCCTGGATGCAGCGTGTAGCTGTGGCCGGTCACTATCAGGTGACGGTCACCCCAAGACGTGATCTGGCGATGATTGCGGTGCAAGGACCCCATGCGCGCGCCAAGGTCTGGGCGGCACGACCCGCTTGGCTCGAGGCGACTGAGAATCTTGGCGTGTTTTCTGGCGCCCAGTTCCCCGGCGATACGATGGTGGCCCGCACAGGCTATACGGGCGAAGACGGCTTTGAAATCGTGGTGCCTGCGACAGAGGTTGGAAAGCTTTGGGCGGATTTGGTATCCCAGGGTGTGGCGCCCTGTGGGTTGGGTGCCCGTGACACCCTGCGTCTGGAAGCGGGGATGAATCTGTACGGTCAGGACATGGATGAGCTCATCCATCCCAATCAGGCTGGCTTGACCTGGACGGTCTCTCTCAAGGACCCGGAGCGTCATTTTATTGGACGCAAAGCTATCGAGCAGTTCGCGGATCCGCGAACCTTTATTGGTCTCAAGTTACTTGATCGTGGTGTGATGCGCGCGCACATGGCCGTGCGCACCGCGAAAGGCATGGGCGAGGTCACCAGCGGCACGATGTCCCCGACGATGGGGGTGTCAATTGGATTTGGTCGACTTCCACATGGAGTGGCTGCAGGTGATCAAGTCGAAATCGAGATTCGTGGCAAATGGGTGCCGGCCGTAGTGTGCAAGTTGCCTTTTGTGCGTAACGGACAAGTGGTCACACACGCGTAATTTTTTTATTTAAACCGTATTCAATTCAACCAAACTGATTGAAAAATTTCTGGAGACTTTCATGAGCATCCCTAGCGATCGTAAATACGCAAAAACACACGAATGGATCAAGGCCGAAGGCGATGTGATGATCGTCGGTATTACTGGCCCCGCACAAGAACAGCTCGGCGATCTGGTGTTTGTCGGCGACGTGAAAGTCGGCTCCAAACTCGCTGCAGGCGCAACCGCCGGAGTCGTAGAGTCTGTCAAGGCGGCATCTGATATTTATGCGCCTGTCGCCGGCGAGATCGTTGGTTTTAATGAGGCGCTCAATGACGCGCCCGAAACCATCAATGCCAGCCCCTACGGCACTTGGATCTTCAAGATCAAGGCAAACAATCCCGCCGATATTGATGGTTTGCTCGATGCAGCAGGCTATCAGGCTGTCGCTGACGCAAGTTAAGGCAAAAATCATGTCCCAAGCTTTGGATACTTCGAACGAATTTATTCCTCGCCACATTGGTCCGAGCGAGGACGATCAGAAAAAAATGCTCGCAGCGATTGGCGCGGCGAATCTCGACACCTTGATGCGCGAAGTTGTGCCTGCGAACATCCATATGTCTCGTGAGCTTGATCTTCCCGGCGCGCGCTCAGAGGCCGATGTGTTGGCTGAAATGCGCAAAATAGCGGGCGAAAATCAAGTGTTTCGCAACTACATCGGACAGGGCTATTACGGCACGCACACACCTAACGTTGTGTTACGTAATATTCTTGAAAATCCAGCTTGGTACACCGCCTACACGCCGTACCAGCCAGAGATTTCACAAGGTCGTCTTGAAGCGATCCTGAACTACCAAACCATGGTCGCGGATTTGACGGGACTTGACATCTCTAACGCGTCTTTGCTTGACGAAGGTACAGCTGCCGCAGAGGCGATGACGCTCGCGCGTCGCGCTTCGCAAGCCGCGAGCAAGGTGTTTTTTGTGTCACAGCATTGTCATCCACAGACTATCGAGGTGATCCGCACCCGTGCAGATGGTTTGGATATTGATGTGGTGGTGGGTGATGAGGGCAAGGGCGTACCTGCTTGTTTCGGTTTGCTCCTGCAATACCCTCATTCGCTTGGTGCTGTCGCGGACTATCGCGCGATCACTGAGCAGGTTCATGCCCAAGGCGGTGTCGTGGCGTGTGCAACGGACTTGTTGGCGTTGGCACTGCTTGAGCCCCCCGGACACTGGGGTGCGGATATCGCGATCGGTTCGGCTCAGCGCTTTGGTGTGCCCTTTGGTTTTGGTGGTCCCCATGCTGGCTTCATGGCTTGCAAGGATGCGTTCAAGCGGAATATGCCTGGCCGCTTGGTCGGTATCTCCAAAGATGCCCAGGGCAATCAGGCTCTGCGCTTGGCGCTTCAGACCCGTGAGCAACACATTCGCCGCGAGAAAGCGACCTCCAATATCTGTACGGCACAGGTACTGTTGGCTGTGATGTCCAGTATGTATGCTCTATGGCATGGTCCCAAGGGTATTCGGTCTATCGCCACGCGAGTACATCAGTCGACCGCAATACTCAAGCAGGGCCTCGCATCGCTTGGTATCAAGGTTGCGAACGATACCTTCTTTGACACGCTGTTGCTCGAAACGGGTACGCAAACAGAAGCCGTGCTGACTGCCGCACGTGCGGCACGGATCAATCTGCGCAGCGTCAGTGCCACGCATCTCGGTATATCCCTGGACGAAACAGTCACGCTCCAAGACCTTGAAGAACTGCTTGACGTGTTTGCTCGGGCGACCAAGCAGTCGCCACCGGCTTTGTCCACGGCGATAAACGGCTTGCCAGGCATTCCCTCAAATGTTCAGCGCAAGAAGGCCATCCTCAGTCATCCCGTCTTTTCCAGCATACAGTCTGAAACGGATATGTTGCGTTATCTGCGAAAGCTCGCTGACAAGGATCTCGCACTCGATCGCACAATGATCCCGCTTGGCTCTTGCACAATGAAGCTCAACGCAACGGTCGAGATGATTCCTGTGACATGGCCGGAGTTTGCCGCCATTCATCCTTTTGCACCGGCAGATCAGACGCGCGGTTATCAAAAGATGATTGAACGTCTGTCAAAAGACTTGTGTGAAATCACGGGCTATGACGCCATCAGCTTGCAGCCTAACTCTGGTGCGCAGGGCGAGTATGCGGGTCTGCTTGCGATCCGTGCTTACCATCGTGCGAATGGACAACATCAGCGAGATGTTTGCCTCATCCCATCATCGGCGCATGGTACCAATCCCGCTTCCGCAAACATGGTCGGCATGGATGTTGTGGTCGTCGGCTCAGATGCGCACGGCAACGTTGATATCGATGATTTGAAAGCCAAAATCGCCAAGGTTGGCGATCGTCTGGCCGCTCTGATGGTGACCTATCCTTCGACACATGGTGTCTTCGAAGAGTCGATCACAACCATTTGCGATCTGATCCATGAGGCCGGTGGTCAGGTATACATGGACGGTGCGAATATGAACGCCATGGTGGGTGTCGCACAGCCAGGAAAGTTTGGCTCCGATGTTTCCCATTTGAACTTGCATAAAACATTCTGCATTCCGCACGGCGGCGGCGGGCCCGGTGTGGGGCCTGTTGGTGTGCGTGCGCATCTCGCGCCTTTTCTGCCTGGTGTTGTGAATGAAAAGGGTGTCATGGCCAACGGCATGCCCGTGGGCCCAGTATCGGCGGCCCCGTTCGGCTCAGCGAGTATTTTGCCTATTCCGTTTGTCTACATCTCGCTGATGGGGGCACAGGGTCTGAGGCGCGCAACAGAGGTGGCGATTTTGAGCGCCAACTATGTGGCTCGTCGACTGGCTGATCATTATCCTATTCTGTACACGGGTCGTAATGGTCGCGTCGCGCACGAGTGCATTCTTGATATGAATCCGATCAAGGAGGCCTCTGGCATTTCCGCCGAGGACATCGCAAAACGTCTGATGGATTACGGTTTCCATGCACCGACCATGAGCTTCCCTGTTGCGGGTACCTTGATGGTTGAGCCAACTGAGTCAGAGGGACTGGCTGAGCTGGATCGTTTTGTCGACGCGATGATTTCTATTCGTCAGGAGATCGCTCAGGTCGAACGGGGTGAGCGCGATAAGAGCGATAACGTTTTGAAAAATGCGCCACATACGGCTCAGATGTTGCTAGCTGAGGAGTGGCATCACGACTATCCGCGTCAGCAGGCTGCCTATCCTCTGGCAAGCTTGCGTGACACCAAGTACTGGCCGCCTGTTGGGCGCGTGGATAACGCCTGGGGCGACCGGAACTTGGTGTGTTCTTGTTTGCCTGTAGAGGCTTACGCCGAGTAGGAGTAAAGGGTTACTTTTCGGCAGACTTGAGTTCTGCCGAAAACTCCCTCACGAGTTTAAAGAAGGTACTGACCATGCCTTCAATCGCATCTTGACCAATACCCCCGTAGGTGCTGATATCCATTTCCAAAACGGGGGCGCCAGATTCTTTGACATAGACTCGCGCCCAACGATTCCGCAGGTTCCAGCCATTGACGAACTTGAGTGCGGCCACATGTTCAGATGAGTAAGTTGCACGCAGCAGGACGTCTTCGCAAGTTGGATCCTTGCGGCAACCACTAAAAATAATCTCGATGCTCTGCGCACCAGAGTCGCCTGGCGTCACTTTAAGAACAAGGTCGCCATCGGCATCTCTGGATTCCTCGTAGGTGAATTCTGAGTCACTCAGGATGGCGCCTAATACCGCAGGATCCAAATGCTGAAGAGATAAGGCCTCATCAGGTCCTTCCTGTCCGGAAGTGGCCTGACTGGTGTAAAGCTTGGACGGCAATAGCGTGCTTAGAACCTTTAGGATGGGTTCTGGAGGAGTGCGTTGCCCATTGATACGCAACTCGCCTTCTTGGACGTTGAAATGGGTGACGAGACGGCCGTTTTGAACCCGTCCGAGTTTGAGCTGGAAAGCCATATCCGCGAGTCTTTTCGCTTCGCGATCCGCCAGGCTTTTCGCCTTGGCAGGAGAGGTGCCCGGGGTTTGAACGCTTTGCAGAATGAGAGCATTGACCATCGATTGTGAAATCGTCAGCGTCGCATCGAGTGTGTCGATTGGACTTTCGCGCAAGCCAATGCCACCTGAAGCCAGTTCAGCGCCCCGGAAAGTTGTGCTCAGGTTGAGCTGACTTTTTCCTGAGGAAGTTTCCCAAGCAAGCGGTTCGATACGAATGCTTGGGTTGTTTTTGAGCAGGCCTTGAACATAGACCCAGATTTTTTTGATTTCGGCGGTACTGAGCGGCTCAGGAGCAAGAATATTGAGCATCACGCGAATCAGGGTGCGGTTGTAGAGCTCAAGCAAAGGAGAAAGGTCGCGGTCGCTCAGGTTGTCATAGGTGAGCGCAAGTCTAAGCGCGCCAAGTTTGTTCTGGGCGATCCCCAGCTCACTAATGTTGATTTCAGTCGCGCCACTCAGCTCGTCATCCGTGCGCGAGAGCGCACTGCGAAATTTGAATTTTTCCAGTTCAATTGTGGGAGCATTGACCGATGTCCACGTCAGTCGACCGATCTCACGGGAGTGAATGCCAATAGGTAATCCCGATGAATCGAGCTGCGCTTCCAGGCGGACCTTGACTGTGTTGAGATCAAGCGTGGTCTGTCCATTGGTCATGTTGAGTGACTCAAGTGCCAGCGTCCCACTTCTGCTTTTGAATCTCGGACCGATTTCCGCCGTAAGCGTGGCACCGCCGAACTTGACCCGCAAAGCATCTTGAGAGAATTCTGCAGGCGTTGCTGACCAATTCAAACTTGCAACACCGTTCGTGCCAACGCGCGTCTGACCGCTCAAAAGTGGCTGCTCAGAGTTGGCCTTTGTCAATTGCTCGATCCAAGGCGTTGGCGCACTGACTGTTTCAATCATGGCGCCTACGGGACTGAAATCACCGGAGAGCAAATTTTTAAAGGGAAAGGGCCCATGGGCGATACGGTTGATAAAAAGAATCTCTCGCTTTTGTTGGGGATCAGATTCCTTAAGACCTGGAAGGGTGAGAACGTAGGAAGCTTCAGTGGAAAAAATACCTCTTTGGTAATCGCGGGCCGACAGGCGGACTTGCTCTGGCCACGTGCGGGCCAGATGAAGATTGATGGCATCGACGGCCGCATAGGATTGCGACTGGATCTTAAAGCCTGACCACAGGCTTGCCCCACAATATGCGGCAATGGCTGTCGCCACGAGAGCAGTCACTGCGACGAGCTTTCTCTTCATGTTCGTTCCAACTGTTCGGGATGCACACGCCGATAATGTACGACATCGAAACGCAATCCATTTTCCTCCGGATAGTGTGTTCTGGAGGTTTCGGTCCACTGATCCTTGTTTAAAGGTGCAAAATGGGCGTCGCCTTCAACGTTCTCTAATACCTCTGTGGCGATGATCTCTTGAGCAAATGCAAGTGCCTCATGATAGATCTGCGCGCCACCGATCACAAAGGCCCGGTCCACGTCCTGTAAACAAGCAATGGCTTGCGCAAGGCTGCTCACACACTCCGCACCAGAGGCATGAAAATCAGGATTTCTCGTAATGACGATATTACGCCTGCCGGGTAACGGCCTGCCAAGTGATTCCCATGTCTTGCGCCCCATGATGACAGGGTGTCCAAGCGTCGTGCGCTTGAAGTGTGCCAGGTCACTTGGCAGCTTCCAGGGCAGAGCGTTGTCTCGTCCAATGACACGATTCAGTGCGTAGGCGACGATCAAGTAAAGCTGCATGGGAGTCGGGCCTTGTGGGCTTGGTTAAGTCAGGCGTTAGACGGCTACGGGCGCTTTGATATGCGGATGGTGCGCGTAATCCTCGATCACGAAATCTTCGTAGCGATAATCAAAAAGTGAATCAGGTTTACGTTGAATGACGAGCCTTGGATAAGGGTGGGGTTCACGCGACAGTTGCAGCTCGACCTGCTCGAAGTGATTGCTGTAAATGTGGCAGTCCCCACCCGTCCAAATGAAGTCACCGACCTCGAGGTTGCACTGCTGTGCGACCATATGTGTCAGGAGGGCATAGCTTGCGATATTGAAAGGCACACCAAGGAAAATGTCTGCGCTGCGTTGATAGAGTTGGCAAGAAAGTTTGCCCTCCGCGACATAAAACTGAAAAAACGCATGGCAGGGAGGCAACGCCATATTTTTGATTTCACCCACATTCCACGCGGACACAATTAGTCTTCGCGAGTCGGGCGTTTTGCGAATTTGTTCAAGTACTTGTGAAATCTGATCGATATGGCCACCGTCAGGCGTGGGCCAGGAGCGCCATTGCACGCCATAAACGGGCCCGAGATCGCCGTCTTCGCGCGCCCACTCATCCCAGATCGTGCAGCCGTTTTCCTGAAGCCATCGGACATTTGAATCACCCCTCAGGAACCAGAGCAGCTCGACAAAAATACTTCGGGTGTGAAGTTTTTTGGTTGTCACCAGAGGAAAACCTTTCGAAAGATCAAAGCGCATCTGATAACCAAAGACAGATCGTGTGCCGGTACCGGTTCGATCGGTTTTGTTGACGCCTGTGGTGTAGACGTGGCGCATAAAGGTTTCGTACTGGTTCATAGGAAATTTTATGATCAAGTCGATGAGGGAAGGGCAGTGTCTACGATGTCTGCGGACCAGGTGATCTCGGCAGTGTGCGCAAGCATGGCGGAGGCTGAGCAATATTTTTCATGAGAGAGCGCGATCGCGCGCTCAACGGCGGCACGCGGAAGATTGCTTCCCGTGACCGTAAAGACAAAGTGAATCTTCGTGAAGACTTTTGGATCCGTTTCCGCACGCTCGGCTTGTAGCTTCACAGAGCAACCGGTAATTGCATGTCGTCCGCGCTTGAGTATCAGCACGACATCGTAAGCCGTGCAGCCACCAGTCCCTACTAGCAACAGTTCCATGGGTCTTGGGGCGAGATTATGGCCGCCACCTTCCGGTGCGCCATCCATTGCGGCGATGTGACCTGTGCCTGTCTGGCCAACGAAGAGCATGCCGTCCGGCCCGCCCCAATCAATTCTGACTTCCATGTTTGATCCCCTGCGTAGAAGCAAGAATGATAAACGGAAAGAGGCCTGAAAGCTCTTGTGAACCTGCTTTTGTGCTTTAGGGCTATTTTGTGCGCAAGGGCGTTAAGATACCGGGCATTGCTGCTTGGAATGTTTCACCATGGATCGCCTCCCAATACCAACGTCCTCAACACCCCCGGCGACCGAAGCCACCGGGTCACGCGCAATCAGTGCGCCTCGCCTGATGCGCAGACACGGGTTGCTGGACCCGTTTATTGCTGAAATCGATGTCGCTTTGCAAGTCCTCGGGGCGGGAGTGACCGCGTCGCGCCCCAATCCCGCCGGTCCGCTCAGGCAGGACGATGATGCGCAGATGGATGTCGAGTCCAAGCGCCATGCGGCAGGATTGATGCGAGTCAATCACGTGGGCGAGGTTTGCGCGCAAGCGCTTTATCGCGGTCAGGCTGCAGCGGTCCAGAATGTCGAGAGTGCTGAGTTTTTTTTGGCGGCCGCCTCAGAGGAGGTTGATCATTTGGGCTGGTGTGCTCAGCGTCTCAAAGAGCTTGACAGCCGTCCGAGCCTCTTGAATCCGCTTTGGTATGCAGGCTCTTTCGCCTTGGGCGCGCTTGCCAGTCGAGCGGGGGCTGCGAAAAGTTTAGGATTTATGGCGGAAACCGAACGCCAAGTTGAGGCGCACCTAGACAGCCATCTCACTGAATTGCCACCAACAGATGCGCGCTCAAGAGCGATCGTGGAGCAAATGAAAGAAGACGAGATCAAGCATCGCGTCAGCGCGGAGTATCGGGGTGCCGAGGCGCTTGCACAGCCGGTACGCGCTGTCATGCGCTTGATGGCAAAGGTCATGACGGGGACCGCGTACAGGATTTAGGTTTGTTGATCTTTAAGTGTTGTTGCAATGCATCAAAATATTGAAATCACTTATTTTTTATACGGATTGATAAATATTCTTGCAACGCACCAACTTTTCAGCTAATATTTGTTTATGGAAGTTCAGTCATGAGTGTGTTGAATCTGATTGCTAGTGTTTACCAGTAGCCGGTTTTTAGTTTTGTTGGTTACATAGCTGTTACGCAGTGGTTGACTAGCCCAACACTGATTCATTCGCTGAGACCCTCGAGGTTTCCTGAACTTGCCAAGGTTGTCTCCTCCACCCTCCTCCTTTGGTGGATTTAGCCCAAGACTGCAAAGTCTTGGGCTTTTTTTTTCGTGGGCTTTTTTTTATTTCTTAAGCCTTTATGATCTCGTACTCAGCGTTCAAACAAAGGTGTTGTGCCTGCGAGCGTGGATCGAGTTGGAGAGTGACTTGCACATTCAAGACGTAAAGTTGGCAGTAGTCGGCCTGGGCTATGTGGGGCTACCGTTGGCGGTTGAGTTCGGTAAACAGCTTCCGGTGATTGGTTTTGACATCAATTTGACGCGCATCGAGGCGCTTAAAAAAGGTCACGATCACACACTTGAGGTCGATTCCGCGGAACTGGCGCTTGCAACGGGTTTGCGCTACACCGCAGATCCCGAAGCGCTGCGCGAGGCGAATACCTTTATCGTGACGATGCCAACGCCGATCGATGCCTACAAGCAGCCAGATCTGACGCCTTTGATTCTTGCCAGTGAAACGATTGGCCGTGCTCTGAAAAAAGGTGATCTCGTCATTTATGAGTCGACGGTTTATCCAGGCGTGACCGAAGATGTGTGTGTGCCAGTGCTGGAGCGCGTCTCTGGCTTGCGATTCAATCAAGATTTTTTTGCTGGCTATAGCCCAGAGCGTATCAATCCGGGTGATAAAGCGCGTCGGGTGACGACGATTAAAAAGGTCACTTCTGGCTCCACCCCCGAAATTGCGAAATTAGTGGATGAGCTGTATCGCCTTGTTGTTGTGGCGGGAACGCATTGCGCACCCAGCATCAAGGTGGCGGAGGCTGCCAAAGTCATCGAGAATACCCAGCGCGATGTGAACATTGCTTTGATCAATGAATTTGCAAGAATCTTTAATCGTCTTGGTATAGACACTGAAGATGTTTTGACTGCCGCAGGCACTAAATGGAACTTTCTGCCCTTCAGGCCTGGACTGGTGGGTGGGCCTGCATTGGCGTCGATCCTTATTATTTGACGCACAAGGCACAGTCGATTGGCTACTATCCGGAAATTATTCTCGCCGGGCGCCGGATCAATGACAGTATGGGTAGTTATGTAGTCGCCCAACTCGTCAAAGCCATGACGCGGAGTCGCATTCATGTTGAAGGTGCGCGCGTATTGGTCATGGGATTCAGCTTCAAAGAAAACTGCCCGGACCTACGCAATACGCGTGTGGTCGACGTCGTGCGAGAGCTTGAGGAATATCACGTCGATGTGGATGTGTACGATCCTTGGATCGATCCGCAAGAGGCCGCGCATGAGCATCGCGTACATCCTGTGAATATCCCGGAAAAGGGTGCTTACGATGCCATCATTCTGGCAGTTGCCCATCGACAGTTTGTTGAAATGGGGATCGAAGCGATCCGTGCGCTGGGTAAGCCTGAGCACGTGTTATATGACTTGAAATATATTTTCCCGGCAGAGCAAACTGACTTAAGGCTATAGGACTACATCAACCACTTGCGAGTTTGCGTACCCAATACGCAGTTGAGGGATCATATGGACTGACTGCCGGGTCGCTACCGAGCGCATCTAGCCGTCGTTCGATATCGCCAGCCAGCCGTTTGCCAAACTCAACGCCCCACTGGTCAAAAGGGTTGATTCCCCAAAGCACACCTTCTGTAAAGACTTTGTGCTCATACAGCGCAAGCAGTGCGCCGAGTTGTCTGGCCTCGAGCCTGGGCAGCACGATGAGCGTGGAGGGGCGCCCGCCTGGATGTACGTGATGACGGGCGAGCGTTGCGGCTTTCTCGGGATCTTTTTCTGTTTTGCTGACTTCTTTAAGCGATTGCTCGAAAGACTTGCCCTCTAGTAAGGCGGAGCGTTGCGCTAAACAGTTGGCGATCAATAGTCTGTGGTGTCGTGAATGACGGTGATCCGGTACGGCACAAAGAATAAAGTCGACGGGTGCGCCCTTGCCATCCTGATGCAGCCATTGAAAAAAAGTATGCTGGCCATCTGTGCCCGGCATGCCCCAGACAACCGGACTGCTGGGGACATCCAGGGCTGAGCCATCGCGCAGCGTGGCTTTGCCGAGAGACTCCATTTCAAGCTGTTGTAACCAGGGGACGAGGCTACCTAAGCGCGCATCGTACGGGCATAGGGCAAAAGAACCGTAACCCAGCACACTGCGATTGGCGACGGCACTTAGTGCCATCTGCACGGGGGCGTTCTGCTCAAAAGGTGCGTGGAGAAAGTGGTCATCCATGGCTGCGGCACCCGCGCGCAATTCATTGAGCGCCTCGATCCCCAGCCCCAAAGCGATTGGCAGGCCAATGGACGACCAGAGTGAGTAGCGACCGCCTACCCAGTCCCAAAATTGAAAAATACGTTCATCGTGGATGCCAAAGTCGCGCGCGGCTTTGGGATTGGCTGTCACTGCGGCGAAGTGATCCAGTGGATCTGCAACCCCATTTGCACGCAACCAGTCTATTGCACAGGCAGCATTTGCAAGAGATTCTGTTGTGGTGAATGATTTGGAGGAAATGATCACCAGGGTATCGTGCGCATCCAGTCCCTCGAGTGCTGCGGTAATGGCATGCGCATCGACGTTTGAGGCGAATCTCAAGTTGCGTCGAGTCCCTGCACCAGCAAGCGAATCAAAGGCCAGCCGGGGCCCCCAGTCACTCCCCCCTATACCCAAATGCACCACGTTACGGTATTGGTTACGGGCATTCACATCCTCGACAAATTTAGCCAGACGCGCGCGTTCGGTGAGCACGGCATCGGCCACCGCTTCCGGTGGGGCAGCAGCCCGCAAGGCGGTGTGCCATGCGGCGCGTTGTTCGGTCCAATTAATCGTTGCGCCCTCAAAGAGGTCGCGACGGTACTGTTCAAAGCCTTGTTGCTCAAGCAGCGCCTGAGCGGCCTGTGTCAGCGCCGCCGAGCTTCTTTGTGTCGTGAGGTCGACTTCAAGCCCGGCTGCTTCGATCACTCTCAGTGAGTCAGGCTTGGAGGGGCTGCTCAGCACAGCTTGTGAAAACTGCTTCCACGCGGAGCTGTTTGACAGAGAAGGCATAGGATCCAGTGTGAGGTAAGTGTCAGACGCGCAGCGTTAAAAAGGTAATTTGGCTGCGGGGGCAAGTAAGAGTAGCTGTTCCCGGAATGCTTTTTTGATACGTTCAAGCGCCTCGGGGGTGTCGCCCTCAAAGCGTAAGACAACAACCGGAGTCGTGTTGGAGGCGCGTGCCAAACCGAAGCCATCGGCATAGTCCGCCCGTAGACCATCAATTTTGAAGATTTCCGTCGCACCGGCAAAAACGCCTTCGGTTTGCAGTCGCTTGATGAGTGCGTGGGGCTCGCCCTCGCGCATTTCAAGCTTGAGTTCGGGGGTCGATACGCCTTGAGGCAGGGCTTCCAGTACTGCAGAGGGATTGACCTCTCTTGAGAGGATCTCCAGCAAACGGGCGCCCGTGTAGAGGCCGTCGTCAAAACCAAACCAGCGTTCCTTGAAAAAGACGTGGCCACTCATCTCGCCAGCAAGAGGTGCGCCGGTTTCGGCAAGTTTCGCTTTGATCAGTGAATGTCCAGTTTGCCACATCAGGGGTTTGCCGCCCGCTGCGCGAATTTGTTCGGCAACATGACGACTGCACTTGACGTCGTAAATGATGGTCTCACCCGGACAACGCTGCAAGACATCCCGGGCGTAGAGGATCAATTGACGATCGGGCCAGATGATTTGTCCGGATTTGGTCACGACACCTAGTCGATCACCGTCGCCATCAAAAGCCAGGCCGATTTCGCAGTCAGTCGTTTGTACGCAGCGAATCAGATCCTCGAGGTTGTGGGGGTCTGCCGGATCAGGGTGGTGGTTGGGGAAGGTGCCATCGACCTGGCAAAACAGCTCGGTGACCTCGCAGCCAAGACCTCGAAAGAGTGCGGGGGCGACGGCGCCGGCCACTCCGTTGCCGCAATCGATCGCGATCTTCATTGGTCGGCTGAGCTTGATATCGCCAAGGATCCGTGCCAGGTAGGGTGTCAGAATATCGACGCTCGAGGCGGTGCCAGGTTGTGCGGCACGGGCTGGTCCTGCGGCGACTTCGTCACGCAGACCCAGGATTGCATCGCCATGAAGCGTCTGACCACCCATCATCATTTTGAAGCCGTTGTATTCGGGCGGGTTGTGACTGCCGGTCACAGCCACACCGGAACCGGTTTTGAGTGTGTAGGCCGCAAAATAGACCAGTGGAGTCGGGACCTCGCCCACATCAATCGTGTGGATGCCACCTTCACGCATGCCCTGCTGGAGTGCGCCTGCGAGTTCCGGGCTGCTGAGTCTGCCATCGCGGCCAACCACCATGGTCGTGACCCCACAGGCATGTGCCCGCGCTGCCAAACCCAGACCGAGTTGCCGGGCGAATTCGGCATTCAGGGCTGTGGGAACGACGCCACGAATGTCGTAGGCTTTAAAGGCTGCGTAGGGAAAAGTCGATGAGGCAGACACGAGCGGACTCCAAGAATAAAAACAGCTTGATTCGATATTATCGCCGATTTGAAATGTTTGTTTCCCACCAGAGTGAGTTGATATTAGTGATCGGGCAAGGGGATCTCACCTACAATTTAGAATATCTCTATATGTTGGACCGACCATTTAAAGAGAGTCGAATGAGCGCATTGAAGCAATTAGAACAAATCGTGGGCGCAGCCCAGTTGTTGACGGGTGAGGCAATGGCCCCCTATCTAGTCGATTGGCGGGGTCGCTATCGTGGTGATGCGTTGGCGGTCGTGCGTCCTGGGTCGACCGAAGAGGTCGCTGCGGTCGTGCGAGTTTGTGCCGAGCACAAGATTCCAGTGGTGCCTTATGGTGGCAATACGGGGCTGTGCGGTGGCGCGACACCAGACAATACAGGCCGAGCCTTGGTGTTGTGTCTGGCGCGTATGAACCAGGTGCGGGAGATTGACACCGACAACGACACGATCACCGTTGAAGCGGGATGCATCCTACAGTCTGTTCAAGAGGCGGCACAGGCTGCTGGCCGCCTGTTTCCCTTGAGTCTCGCGGCAGAAGGTAGCTGCACGATTGGCGGCAATTTATCCACCAACGCGGGTGGCACGCAGGTCCTGCGTTATGGCAATACGCGTGAGCTGGCTTTGGGTCTCGAAGTCGTCACCCCTCAAGGTGAAATCTGGCATGGTCTACGCGGGCTGCGCAAGGACAACACCGGTTACGACCTGCGCGATCTCTATATCGGCAGCGAAGGCACGCTAGGTATCATCACTGCCGCCACGCTCAAGCTCTATCCCTTGCCGGTCGCGCAACGTGTCGCAATGCTTGCGCTGAACTCCCTTGAGGACGCGATTGCCGTGTTGTCGCGTGCGCGAGCCGGTTTTGGTGCTTCGCTCACCGGTTTCGAGGTCATGATGGGATCTGTTCTCAAAGCCGTTGTGCGTTTGTATCCGCAGCAACGTCTGCCTTTCGAGGGCGCCTCCGCGGACGCTCCCTGGTTTGCGATTCTGGAACTGTCCGACAGTGAAAGTGCCGAGCATGCGCAAGCGCGTTTTGAATCGGTGCTCGGAACTGCGATCGAGGATGGTTTGGTCGTGGATGCGGCGATTGCTGAAAATATTGCGCAGAGCAAGGCGATCTGGCATTTAAGAGAGAGTATTCCGTTGGCTGAATCAGAGCTTGGAAAGAGTATCAAGCATGATGTCTCGATTCCGATCTCTTTGATTGGTCAGTTCGTCCAAACAACGAACGCCGCACTTCAGGAGAAATTTCCCGGTATTCAGCACATCGTGTTTGGCCACTTGGGTGATGGCAATCTGCACTACAACGTCGCACGCGCGCCTGAGCAGACTGAACAAGAACTGCTCGCCAAACAATACGATGTCTATCAATTGGTCCATGACAGTGTGCATGCTTATGGCGGATCCATCAGCGCCGAGCATGGTGTGGGTCAACTCAAGCGAGACGAGTTGACGCGATACAAGAGTGAGCTTGAACTCAGATTGATGAAACAAATCAAGCAGGCACTCGACCCGCATGGTTTGATGAACCCCGGTAAAGTTTTGCAGGCTTAAGGAAAACAGATGCTTCGTTTGACATGGCGGTTTTGGTGGACAGCACTCTTGATGCTGACCTTGTTCCGTTTGTGTCTGGTTGCATGGCAATGGCCGCGAGTCGAGGCTGTTGATGGTTTCTGGCCTGTGATGATCGGCGGTTTACGCATCGATCTCGTCATGATTGGCATGATGATCGCCATCCCCGCCGGAGCGGGACCTTTTTTCGGGCATTTCGCGATCGCTGAAAAAATCACCGCCTGGTGGTTTAGGGTGTGTTGGTTTCTGCTGCTACTGCTCGAGGTGTCGACACCACAGTTTATTGCCGAATACGATACGCGCCCCAACAGGCTTTACTTCGAGTATCTTGGTTATCCCCGCGAAGTCTTCTCAATGCTGTGGGAGGGCTATCGTTTGGTATTGTTGGCGGCGTTTGTGGGTCTGGGTATCGGGATGTGGGGGGCGTTCAAGCTGTTTAAAGCCGGCAAGCCCGATCGAGAGCTTCGCTGGTGGTTGCGTCCGGTTGTCAGTGTGCTGTTGATTTTATTTTGTGTCGGAACGATTCGCGGTACGCTTCAGCATCGACCGATCAACGCGTCTTCAGTGGCTTTCGGTAACGATGCGATGGTTAACGCTTTGCCGCTCAATGGTTTCTGGAGCGTGACGAACGCCGCCTATCTCATGAAGAACGAGAAGTCTTCATTTGATATGTACGGCAAAATGCCAATTGAAGAGATCAACGCAATCGTTCGACAGGCCGCAGGTATTCCTGATCCCGTGCTTGACCCGCATTTGCCGACCCTTCATGCGCAGACGGCGACAAAGCGTCGGGACAAGCCACTCAACCTCGTCATCATCCTGCAAGAAAGCATGGGTGCCCAATATTCGAAAAAACTGGGTGGTGCCCAAGACTTGACGCCAGAGCTTGATAAGCTGGCCAGCGAGGGCTGGTGGTTTGAGCGCGCCTACGCCACGGGCACGCGCTCTGTTCGAGGTCTCGAGGCGGTGAGCTCGGGCTTCTTACCGACTCCGGCTCAGGCCGTGCTGACACTGCCGCGTTCGCAAACCGGTTTCTTTACGATCGCGGAACTGTTGGGCAGGCATGGTTATTACTCTCGCTTCATTTATGGCGGAGAGGGTCATTTCGACAATATGCGTAGTTTTTTCCTTGGGAACGGCTTTAATGAAATGGTCGATCTTCCCAAGTTTGTCGCACCAAAGTTTGTCGGGTCTTGGGGCGCCTCGGACGAGGATATGTTCAACGAGCTTGACCGGATTTTGCGCGAGGATACTGCGCGTCCGACTGTCACGATGGCTTTCTCTGTATCCAACCATTCGCCATGGGAGTATCCAAAGGGCCGCATCGAGCCGATCGGCGATCCCGCCTCGGTGACCAATACCGTGCGTTATGCTGACTGGGCTATTGGAGATTTCTTTAAAAAAGCACGTCAATCAGCATATTGGGACAATACGATTTTTGTGATTGTGGCCGATCACGATGCGAGGGTCTACGGTGGGCTGGTGCCAGTGCGTCACTTCCATATTCCTGCCTTGATCCTCGGTCCGGGTGTTGAACCAAAGTCTGACCCTCGTATCATGAGTCAGATTGATCTGCTCCCCACCTTGCTCTCGCTGATGGGGATTGATACCGTGCACCCGATGTTGGGACGCGATCTCACGCGCGGTCCTGCAAACCGCGCCATGATGCAGTTTGGTGACAACTATGGCTTCTTGAAAGCCACTCCCGAGGGTGAAAAACTCGTGGTACTAGAACCAGGCAAGCCTGCGCGGACGATGCGTTATGAAATGCCTGATCGTTACACTCCGATTGAGGTGGATGAGCAACAGTCTCGTGAAGCGCTTGCCCATGTCCTGTGGCCAAGTTGGGCGTACCGTGAGCAGCGCTACGCCTTGCCCCCGCGCACAACGCGTTAGGCCCTTTTGTCCAAGTCTATATTTTTTGGCAACTTGGACAAAAATAGGTGGCGCGTTGACCTTGGACAATGCGCTTGATGGGGGTGGCACAGACCCTGCAGGGCTCTCCTTGTCGTTCATAGACGGCCGCATGCAGTGTGAAGTACGCCCCGGCTTCGCCCGTGGCGTTGACATAGTCTCTCAATGTACTGCCGCCAGACTGTAGCGCATCGGTCAGCGTGCTCTGCAGCGCCTCGACCAAGCGCGCGCAGCGAGCAAGCGACACGCGGGCAGCTTGTGTTTTGGGATGAATGCGCGCCCGAAATAGACTTTCCGACGCATAGATATTTCCAGCCCCCACGACCACATCCCCGGCCAAAAGTGCCTGTTTGATGGAGACCTTCCGGCCGGCCAGGCCCTGTTTGAGCCAATTTGCGTCAAATTTTGGATCGAAGGGTTCGACGCCTAATTTGCTCAATAGTGGATGGTTTTCGACGGGTCCGAGCGATTTGGGGTGCCAGAGCACGGAGCCGAAGCGTCTGGGGTCGTGCAGCCGCAGGCTGATCTGGTCAAATTCCCACTCAACATGATCGTGTTTTCGCAGCAGCTCCCCTTTGGGCACGCTACGCAAGGAACCTGACATGCCCAGGTGTATGAGCTGCGTGCCGCGATCAAACTCGATCAAAAGGTATTTTCCGCGGCGGCGACAGGCCCGGACCACTTCCCCCTTGACCTGTGCGGGGAGATCTTGGGGGATCGGCCAACGCATGCGGAATTCGTGCACGATCATGTTACGGAGCGTGTGACCTGTTGCAACGGCGTCAATTCCCCGGCGAGTTGTCTCGACTTCTGGTAGTTCTGGCATGGCTGAGTGCTAACATCCGTCCACTGAGTCTGTAGATTGTGCCACCAACCAGGCGGGTCGAGTGAAGTCGTCGTTTAAATCCATTATTTCTGAAGTTGCCATCGCGACCCTGATCGGGGGCATCGCGCTATCTTGGGCTCCCCGCGCGCTGGCGCAAGCCAGCCCCGGGAAAAGCTTTGGGCAAAACGCCCAGCTACAAATCAAGCCTCGACAGCCCGAGTCTGAGATCATCCGTTTGCGTGCAGGTGAGTTGCCCGAGGTCAGTCTGACTTCGACGATTCTTTTTCGGATTCTTGCCTCTGAAATCTCTGCGCAGCGCGGTACATTCCTGCCGGCTGCCAAGACAATGCTGGATTTGAGCCGCGAGTTGGGCGACTACCGCTTGGCGCGACGCGCGCTTGAGTTTTATCTAGCAGGTGGAAACTTGCCCGGAGCCTTGGATGCATCGAGGGTTTGGTTGCGTCTGACGCCCGATGATCCCGAGGCCTCTTCGACAGAAATGGCATTGGCTGCCGCCTCGGGGCAAACAAGCGGGCTTGCCGCTGCGCTGCGCAAGCAGATCGACGCCGCAAGCGATAAATCCGCTGCGATTGGTCAGGCGTTTGCAGTGTTGAGCAGGATGCCTGACAAGCGCGCCGCGCTGAGAATTTTGTCAACGGCGATTGGCGACAGCAATGCCAGGCATCTCGCCGCAGGACATATGGCCTTGGCCGATATGGCTCGCGCGGCGGGAGACAACGAACGCGCGCTGGAGGAGTCTCGCCTTGCGCTCGCTGCCGCGCCACGTTCTGAAGACGCGGCAATGCGGGTGTTTGAGTATGGTTTGAGCGTTGATCCCGAGCGGGCTTTGCGCGATGCGACCGAGTTTGCGGCTTTGCAGCCCAATGCACGACGTTTGCGCGTGATTCTGGCCAGCCATTTGGCTGAAAGAGGCCAATTCGATGCTGCAATGGCCGAGTTGACGTCCATGCTTAAGCGTAACCCTGAGGATTTCGATCTCTTGTTCATGCAAGCTCAAGTCGCGTACCGCGCTAAAAAACTGGAACAGGCGCGTGGCTTTTTGGATCAGTATGTCGCTGTTCAGGCTCAGCGCTTACGAGCCTCTGCCGCTGCGGGTGCGACGGATGCCCCGGCAGCCCTTGCTGAGGCGTATCAGCTGTTATCCAGGATCGCAGAAGAGCAGGGACAGTTAGACGAGGCGGTGAGTTTGCTGGCCAAGATCGACGACCCCTCCATGCGTTATACGTCCCGCATTCGACAAGCCATTATTCGCGCAAAACAAAATCGGGTGCAAGAAGCGCTGGCTTTGATTGATTCCGCGAATGCGCAAACTGATGAAGAAATCATGATGGGGGCGTCGGCAGGCGCGCAGATTCTGCGCGATGCGAATAGACTTTCCGAGGCGATCAAGCGCATGCAGGCGCTTGATCTGAAGATGCCGGACTCCGTGAATGTGAAGTACGAGCTTGCGATGTTGCATGAGCGTGCGGATCAAATGCGGGAAGCAGAACGCTTGCTCAGACAGGTCATTGCTTTGGATCCTGGTCATGCTCATGCGCACAATGCGCTGGGCTACTCGCTCGCCGACCGTAATCAGCGCCTTCCTGAGGCGTTGGCCCTGATTACTCGGGCGCTTGAGATTTCACCCAGAGATCCGTATATCCTTGACAGCATGGGCTGGGTCAAGTTCAGAATGGGGCATTACAAAGATGCGGTGGAGTATTTGCAGCGCGCGTACTCTCTGCGACCAGAAGCTGAAATCGCCGCGCATCTTGGCGAGGCGCTTTGGCAGCTAGGCGATCAAGCCGAGGCGCGCAAAGTCTGGGCGCAAGGCGTGACCCAGGATGCCTCGAATAAAACCTTGCAAGATACCCTCAAGCGATTTGGAGTTCGGCCTTGAGGGCGTGGCTGAGCAGGATGCTTCAATCGAACTCAGGCGCAAATTCGGTGCGCAGATTGCCTCGTGCGCTCATGCTCTGTGCACTGGTGCTGGGGCTTGTTGGCTGTGCCACCCAGTCCCCGACCACGACAGAGACCGCGGGTCTCAACGACCTTGTGCGCCATGGGCGGTTTGCGCTGCGCGCGGAGTCACCCAATCAAGTTCCGGATGCGGTGCAGGGCAGCTTTGTGTGGCGCGATCTGGGGACTCGCCTCACGCTCGACCTGGCAAATCCTTTTGGAAACACTCTGGCGCGCGTGACGGTGGAACCTGGTCAGGCGACTCTCACGCAGTCCAACGGCGAGATTTTGCGTGCTTCTGATCCGGATGGGCTTGTTCAGCAAGCCATCGGTGAGCGTGTGCCTGTCCGCGATCTGCGACAGTGGCTGCGCGTGCCTCTGCGGTCTGTGCCAGCCATGCAGCAGGTCAAACGCGACGAGAAAGGGCGCATTACTGCCTTTGAACAAAATGGCTGGGAGGTCGAGTTATCGCGTTTCGATGAGCAGGGCCCTCGATTGCTCGTGCTGTCACGCAATGAAGGGAGCAAGCAAATCGTTATCCGTCTCGTTGTTGACGTGCCTTGATACCTCCAGGTGTTGACTCTTTATCATGTTGTATGACCTGCCCGCACCCGCCAAGCTGAATCTGTTTTTGCACGTCGTGGGTCGGCGTGCGGACGGTTATCACCTCCTTCAAACTGTTTTTCAGCTCATCAGCTTATCCGACACGCTGGATATCGATGTGCGTGCCGACGGCTTGATTTGCAGGGAAACGGACCTGCAAGGCGTGAGCCATGACGATGATTTGGTTGTGCGCGCGGCGCGGCTTTTGCAAAAAAGTACTGGAGTCAGCCTGGGGGCGCAGATTCAGGTGCGTAAGCAGATCCCCTCCGGTGCAGGTCTGGGTGGAGGGTCTAGTGATGCTGCCACGGTTCTGATGGCCCTGAACAGGCTTTGGCGAACGGGTTTAAGCCGCGGGGAGTTAATGCGTCTGGGGCTGCAGCTCGGGGCGGATGTGCCCGTTTTTATTTTTGGACAAAACGCTTTTGCCGAGGGAGTTGGCGAGCAGCTCACGCCCCTCGAATTGCCCCGTCAGGCTTTTGTTGTGATTCAGCCGGCGCAGGGTGTTCCAACGCAAGGCATTTTCCAAGCCCCTGATTTGACAAGAGACACTGAACCAGTCAAAATAATGGACTTTTCTGGACGTCAAGCGGTTGCTTGCTTGGGGTTTGGTCATAACGATCTGCAACCAGTGGTGTTAAGCCGCTACCCAGTTGTACGTCAGGCGCTTGATTGGCTAGAGCAAGCCGGTTTTAATGCGCGGATGACTGGTTCTGGTTCCTGTTTTTTTGTCGGGTTCCGGAGTAATGAGCAGGCCGAAGTGGCATACCAGAAAATGCTCGCTAAAATACATGTTGATTTTTCTGATGTTGCTAGTGCGGGATTAGTGAGTGCTGCTGGTTCCCGCTCTGTGAGTCCGATACAAGCCATTAAGGTTTGCGAGGGTATCGCTGAGCACCCACTGCGACATTGGAGTGAAAGCTAGTTGGGGAGTCGCCAAGCTGGTTAAGGCACCGGATTTTGATTCCGGCATGCGAAGGTTCGAATCCTTCCTCCCCAGCCCCGAATTGTGTAGAGCTGTTGAACTTGCCGAAGAACTTGCCAAACGAGTGCCTGGCTTTGAGTTCAGCAGCTTTTTTGTTCCACAACTGCTTCTGACGGTCCATGACTGCCTCCATCATGCCCAACGATAGTTTCATGATCTTTACCGGTACTGCGAATACGCGGCTGGCAGTTGATGTGGTTAATCATCTGGATATGTCATTGGGACGCATGACCGTTGGCCGTTTCTCGGACGGCGAGGTGATGGCTGAAATCAATGAAAACGTCCGCGGTAAAGACGTTTTCGTTTTACAGCCAACCTGTGCACCCACCAACGATAATTTGATGGAAATCATGGTGATGGTGGATGCGTTGCGTCGTGCTTCGGCCGGACGCATCACCGCTGCGATCCCTTATTTTGGTTATGCGCGCCAGGACCGTCGTCCCCGCTCCGCACGTGTGGCCATCACCGCCAAGGTCGTCGCCAACATGCTGCAAGTCGCCGGTGTTGACCGCGTGTTGACGATGGATCTCCACGCTGATCAGATTCAGGGCTTTTTTGATATCCCCGTCGACAATATCTATGCGGGTCCTATTTTGCTGGGCGATATCTGGCGCCGAAACCTGAGTAACCTGGTTGTCGTTTCGCCGGACATTGGTGGTGTGGTGCGCGCGCGGGCGCTTGCCAAACAGCTTGAGGCAGATTTGGCCATCATTGATAAGCGCCGTCCACGTGCCAACGTGTCCGAAGTCATGAATATCATCGGCGAGGTCGATGGCCGGACATGTCTGATTATGGACGACATGGTGGACACGGCAGGTACGCTTTGCAAAGCCGCTCAGGCGCTGAAAGAGCGCGGTGCAGGAGCGGTCTACGCCTACTGTACGCACGCTGTGCTTTCTGGTGGTGCGATCGAGCGGATTGCTGGTTCCGAATTGACTGAGTTGGTGGTGACGGACACGATTCCCTTGTCGGACGAGGGACGTGCATGTAGCAAGATCCGCCAGCTTTCTTGTGCAGCGTTGCTTGGCGAGACTATTTTGCGTATTTCTAACGCTGAGTCCGTCAGTTCGTTGTTTGTTGATTAAAAATTTGTGACGTCTTCGTTTTAGAGGGCGTCAAAAAATTTGCTGTTCACTGGTCGCGGTGCACAGCAAAGCCACAATCCGATCTCCGGCTTGTGTTTTAACTGGATGCTAGTCATCCCCTTTGGAGTATTTCATGCAATTTAATGCAACCCCACGTAGCGTACAGGGAACGAGTGCGAGCCGCCGCCTGCGCCGTGCGAGCCGCGTCCCCGCCATTGTTTATGGTGGTAAAGAGCAGCCCGTCAACATCGAGCTCGATCACAACGAAATCTATCACGCTCTGCGCAAAGAGCAGTTCCACGCCTCCATTCTGGAGATGCAACTCGAAGGCAAGAGCCACCAGGTTCTGTTGCGTTCGGTTCAGTGGCACCCCTACAAGCAGATCGTGATGCACGTCGATTTCCAGCGCGTGTCAGCTGACCAGGCTCTCCACACCAAGGTGCCTTTGCACTTCACGAACGCTGAGATTTCACCAGCAGTCAAGCTGAGCGCTGCGATCATTTCGCATGTCATGAATGAAATCGAAATCGCTTGCTTGCCAGCAAATCTGCCACAATTTATCGAAGTTGATTTGTCCAAGCTGGTTGGTGGCGCATCGATCCACCTTGCAGACATTACTTTGCCCAAAGGCGTGACCTACGTTGCGCATCGTGGCGATGCAAATCCTGTGTTGGTCACAGCGATCGTCAAAGGTGGCGCAGCTGCCGCTGGCGCCGAAGGCGAAACACCTGCCTCCTAAATCATCTTTTGACTGGCTCGGCGCGAGTGGTTTATCGCGTTGAGTGAGCAAAGATCAGGTGGTGAATATGCTTTCCAAGCCCTGTCCGTTTTGCGCGGATGGGGCTTTTGTCTTCATAATGGCGTTATGACTCAACCGATCAAACTCATCGTAGGCCTAGGCAATCCCGGTCCGGATTATGCGCGCACGCGTCACAACGCTGGCTTTTGGCTGGTCGAAGAGCTGGCTGACGATTTGCGCTGCGCATTCACTGTTGAAAAGTCATTCTTTGGCGCTGTGGCCAAATCACGTGTCAACGGCGAGCAAATCTATCTGGCAAAGCCACTAACCTTTATGAATCGCTCTGGTCAGTGTGTGGGGACCTTGGCCCGCTTTTATAAACTCGTTCCCGAAGAAATTTTAGTGTTGCATGATGAGTTGGATCTGATGCCAGGACAGGTCAAGGTCAAGCAAGGCGGGGGTCATGCTGGTCACAATGGCCTGAGGGATATTCAGTCTGTGCTGGGGAGTCCTAATTTTTGGCGCTTACGCCTCGGCATTGGCCATCCTCGCAGCCTTGGACTCGCTCAGGAGGTTGCGGATTTTGTGCTCCATCCTGCCCGACGTGATGAACAAACAGCAATTGACGCGTGTCTGACTCGCTGTCGTGCGGTGATGCCGCTCTTGTTGAAAGGCGAGTTTGTGCGCGCGACCGAGCAGCTACATCGCGACAACCCGCCATGACAGCAGTCTTACGCTTTCGGGATGAGTTTCGACAGTTTTTAAAATTTGTTCGTCGCCCGAACTTAAGGCGTGTAGTGCAACATTCCACGCCTGTGAGCGGCTGGGTGGCAGACTGGTTGCCCGGTTGCAAATTTTCTCGTTTGTTTGCCTGGGCCGGCGCACTGTGGCTCATCAATATTGTGGCACTTGGACCGCTTGTCTTGACGGTCTTCGAAATGAGTGGCGCGACACATCGAATCAGCGTGCATAACTTGCCCTGGTTTCAGGCGCTTGTGTGGGCGCCCATCATCGAAGAAATGCTCTTCCGGTTTGGCTTGCGTCGACCGATGATGGCGTTACTGGTTGTGCCTGTTCTGATTTATGTGTTTCTCAATGGCTTTGCCTGGTGGGCAAGCAGTTTGATTGTGCTGGTGATGTTGCTGCTGATCTGGTCGATGCGCCATGCAGCGATGCCAACCGGTCAAGCTTGGAAATGGCTCAGAACATATCGGTGGGCATTTCCTGTTGTCATGCACGGCTCTGTTCTGGCGTTTGCGGCGCTCCATATCCATAACTATGAGTTTGTGGATCTGCCCTGGTGGATGATGATGGTGCTTGTGCTGCCACAATGGGTGACCGGTCTGGCTTTGTGCTGGATCCGTGTCCAGCGCGGCATCGGTGCGGCCATCCTGGTGCATGCCTTGTTCAATGCCGGTCCGCTGGCTGTTGCCTGGTTAGCGCTGCAGGTGGCAGGCGAGGCTATTTAGCGAGCGCGTCATAGCGCTCCCGTAATTCGCGTTTGAGTACTTTGCCAATTTCACTTCTGGGCAACACGTCTGTTAATAACAAGTCGGCTAGACGTTGTGTTTTACCAAGACGTGCATTGACCCAAGTCAGCAGGTCTGCTGGTTTGATGTTGGCTCCTTGCTTGAGAACCACATAGGCGACTGGCGTTTCACCCCATTGTCGCGAGGGGACACCCACCACAGCGGACTCGCGTACATCAGGGTGCTGTCCAAGCTCGGCTTCCAGATCACTTGGGTAGACATTGAAACCACCCGAGATGATCATGTCTTTCTTTCGATCGGCGAGAATAAAGAAACCGTCTTCGTCTTGACGGGCGATATCGCCGGTTCGAATAAAGCGTTTACCAGAGGGGTCAAACCATTCAACTTCGCGCGTTTTCTCTGGCATGCCGAAGTAGCCCTCCATCATGGCCGAAGAGCTGCCCACGATTTCGCCGGTCTGGCCTTGTGGCACTTCTTGGCCTGACTCATCGATCAAACGGATGTCGTGTCCGCTGGCAGGACGGCCGATTGTATGCAGCTTGTGGGGGAAACGATGGGCCTCAAGTTCGCAGCGGCCACCCCCCTCGGTCATACCATAGATTTCAGTCAATCGACCTGGCCAGCGTTTGAGTACTTCGTCTTTGAGTGCTGCGCTAAATGGCGCGCTTGTTGAAAATTTCGCTTGAAATGAGGACAGGTCGAATCGGTCAAACTCAGGATCATCCATGATGCGCTGATATTGGACGGGGACAAGCATGGTGTGGGTGACTTTGTGTTTTTCTGCCAGTTCAAGATAGCGACGGGCATCGAATTTGCTCATCAAGACACCCGTGCCACCCAAAGCAAGTGTCGGTAAAAGAGCGACGAGGGTGGTGTTTGAGTAAAGCGGCGTAGAGGCAAGTGTCACCGAGTCGGGTCCGTAACCATTCGTGGCCGCCCGCTGGACGTGAGACCAGCGCATTGAACAAGGTTGCACGATGCCTTTTGGTACCCCTGTCGTGCCCGAAGAGTAGATGAGGTTAAAGGCCCAGTTAGGTTGTGGCTCAACGGGTGTCGGATGCAGATCAGTCGATAGCCACTCGCCCCAGCTGTTCGGACCATGCTGTTCGTCGATCCAGATACGTTGCAAACCTTGATTGACCAGCGCATCAGTCGGCCAGTTGACCGCGCAGGCGCGATCCTGAAAAAGGAGCTTGGCGCCCGAATTGGCAAGCATGCCATTTAGGTTTTGCGCCGTGGCTGAAGGGGGGAGCGGGGTCATGATGGCCCCCGCCCGTAACGCTCCTAAGAAAAGCGCGACATATTCTAAAGAGGTGCCGGCACACGCTGCAACGACATCACCTGGACCAATCCCCTCTCGCTGCAAAGAAGAGGCGACGCGCAGAAGCATGGCATCCAGGCTTGCATAGCTGAGGCGTTGATCATTGAGGATCAGCGCGGGATGCCCCGGGCGTTGTGACGCCGCGAAATGAATCATTTCAGGGAGGGTGCCAAACGGCCGGGCGAGAAGATCGGTCAGGGTCATGATTTTGGGTAAAAAGTAATGATGCATGGATCAAAAGTCGTCTGCACCCGGGTCAGCTGCACCGCTCTGGGCGGAGCGGTTAAACTCATATTCTATACAGCAGTTTCACTTATCAAGAACTTCGGGATTCTCATGGCTCTGCAATGTGGCATCGTTGGTTTGCCCAACGTCGGTAAATCAACACTTTTTAATGCCCTCACCAAGGCAGGTATCGCTGCCGAAAACTACCCTTTTTGTACGATCGAGCCGAACGTCGGCGTGGTCGAGGTCCCTGATCCGCGACTGGCTGCTCTGGCCGAGATCGTCAAGCCCGAGCGCATCCTGCACGCGACGGTCGAGTTTGTGGATATTGCAGGTCTGGTGGCGGGTGCCAGCCAAGGCGAAGGCTTGGGTAACCAGTTCCTCTCACATATTAGAGAAACGAATGCAATCATCAACGTCGTGCGTTGTTTCGAAGATGACAATGTGATTCATGTCGCGGGTCGCGTCGATCCCATTGCAGATATCGAAGTGATTGAAACTGAACTGGCTCTTGCGGACATGCAGACTGCTGAAAAAGCGATGCACCGTTATCAAAAGACTGCCCGCTCAGGCGATAAAGAGGCTCAAAAAGTTGTGAGCATTCTTGAGCAGGTGATTGCCCAGTTAAACGAGACCAAGCCTATTCGTGCGCTGGATCTCTCCCCCGAAGATCGGGCGCTGATCGCGCCACTTTGCTTTATCACGGCCAAGCCCGCCATGTATGTCGGCAACGTGAGCGACCACGGTTTTACCAATAATCCCCTGCTGGATCGTTTGAATGAGTATGCCGCTGCGCGCAACGCACCGGTTGTCGCGATCTGTGCGGCCATCGAATCCGAAATCGCCGAGCTTTCTGACGAAGACAAGGCTGTATTTCTCGCCGATATGGGCATGCAGGAGCCAGGTCTCGATCGCCTGATTCGTGGCGCCTTCAAATTGTTGGGCTTGCAGACATACTTCACCGCGGGTGTCAAAGAAGTGCGGGCCTGGACCGTACCCATTGGCGCGACCGCCCCGCAGGCCGCTGGCGTCATTCACACAGACTTTGAACGCGGCTTTATCCGCGCGCAGACGATCGCCTATGAAGACTACATTCATTTCAAAGGCGAACAGGGCGCTAAAGAAGCTGGCAAGATGCGCGCAGAAGGCAAGGAATACATTGTGCAAGATGGCGATGTGCTGAACTTCTTGTTTAACGTTTAAACGTCTCTAGACTCACCAAAGGAACTTGCTGAATGGCTCAGATGCATCTCATTCCAGTCGATCGCTTGCGCGCCGCAGTGCGGTATTTGGTTAAAGGTTTTGGTAGCGACGAGCGTGAAATCGAACTCGTCACGGAAAATCTGGTGCAAGCAAACCTGACCGGTCACGACTCACACGGTGTCGGCATTTTGCCGCGCTATGCCGAAGCGTATCTGGAGGGTAGTCTCAAGCCCAACGCTCGCATTCAGACGCGTATGGATAATGGCTCCATGATTGGTCTGGATGGTGAGTGCGGCTTTGGTCAGGCGATTGGCCATCAGGCGATGGAACTGGGTATTGCACGCGCCAAGGAGCATGGCAGCTGTATCTTGGCGCTGGGCAATTCGCATCATCTTTGTCGAATTGGTGCCTGGGCCGAGATGACCGTTGAGCAAGGCTTGATCTCTATTCACTTTGTGAATGTGATTTCCCGCCCGATCGTGGCGCCCTTTGGTGGCGGTGATGCGCGGTTTGGGACCAACCCCTTTACCGTTGGTATCCCTGTGCCCGGCCAAGACCCGATTTTGCTTGATTTTGCGACGAGCGTGATTGCGCAAGGCAAGGCACGCGTCGCACTCAACAAAGGCGAGCAGTTGCCCCCCGGATATCTGATTGACGATCAGGGCCGTCCAACGACCGAACCGATTTATGCGGTGAAACCTCCGCTTGGCGCGTTATGTACGTTTGGTGAACACAAGGGCTTTGGGCTTGCGCTCATTTGTGAGCTGCTTGGCGGCGCGCTGGCGGGCGGGATGACGACGCAATCACCACCGGATGGCAAACGACGCATTATCAATGGCATGCTTTCGATCATCTTTGATCCTGCCAAGCTGGCCGATGGTTCAATCTTTGAACACGAAATGAAGGCTTTCATCGACTGGGTAAAGGCTTCGCCGCCACAGCCAGGCTACGACCATGTGCGTGTGGCGGGCGATCCCGAGCGTGAGATGCGTGCCAAACGACTGGCCCAGGGCGTTCCAGTGGATGAAACAACATGGGGTGAAATGCTGGATGCGGCCAAGAAACTCGGTCTGGATGCTTCACACATGCAAAAACTGGCCGGTCTGTAAAGGGTAGGCGCTGCTTAATAAAAAGATGCAGGGCATCAAAAGGGGACAACATCATGACAATTCAAAAAATGACCGGCCGGCAAGCTTTCATCCGCTTGTTACTTGATGAAGGGGTGACCCATCTGTTTGGCAACCCCGGGACAACCGAGCTGGCAATTATGGAGGCGGTTCCCCAGTTTCCAGAGCTGAAGTATGTGCTCGGCTTACAGGAGTCGATCGTGGTGGGGATGGCCGATGGTTTTGCCCGCGCCTCCAACCAGTTGGTCGCTTGCAATTTGCATTGCGCACCTGGTCTGGGTCATGCGATGGGGGCGATTTACAACGCCAAGTTTTCGGGTTCCCCTTTGTTGATCACTGCCGGTCAATACGAAGTTGGCTATGGTTTGCAAGAGCCTTTGTTGTATGAGCCGCTGGTGCCGATTGCCGCACCCTTGGTGAAGTGGGCGTTTGAAGTGACACGGATTGAGGATTTGCCACGCGTGATTCGCCGAGCAGCCAAAATTGCGCTCACTCCGCCTATGGGTCCAGTGTTCATCAGTTTGCCTGGTTCCGTGCTGGACGAAGAGGCGGAAATCGAATTTGGCTTTCCCACCAGAGTCGACGCAGGTGTGCGCCCCAGTGATCAGGGACTCAACGCGCTCGCACAACAACTGCTCGCTGCGAGTCGTCCGGTCATCGTCGCAGGCCGTGAGATTGCCAATGCCGACATGTTTGCCGAGGCCTGTGAATTGGCTGAGCTGCTAGGCGCCGCGGTCTACCAGGAGTCGGTGCCTTACAACGCCCGTTATCCCTCCTCCCATCCTGCGTGCATGGGTGATTTGACTCGTAACCAAAAGAAAGTCCGTCAGACACTTGAGCAATACGACTTTCTGCTTTGCCTTGGGGCGGACTTGTTGCGCATGTCGCCTATGAGCACGGTGGAGCCATTACCTCCTGACATGCCTGTGATGCATATTACTGAGCGTGATTGGGAACTTGGCAAAAATTACTCCACAGCGACTGCTGTGCGCGCGGATATCAAGGAAACCCTCCTGGCATTACTTCCAGTGTTGCGCAGTATGCGAACAGCCGAGCAGGCCAAACAAGCCCAGGCACGTCTCGCTGAGCTTGCGACGCGTAACTGGTCCGCCAATCGCGCGAAAGTTTTTGCAGAGGTGCAGGCCAGCGCGTCAGCCACGCCCATTGATCAGCGTTTTTTCGTGAGTCGACTGGTTGAGGCATTGCCTCAAGACGTGATCGTAGTCGATGAGACCTTGACTGCGGCCCCTGCGATTGCTGCGATGCTACCGATGGATGATCCGCAGGCCTATTACGGTTTGGCAAGCGGTGGCTTGGGGTTTGGCATGGCGGGAGCGGTAGGCGTTGCGTTGGCGCAGCCTAAGCGGCCCGTGGTGGCCGTGATTGGCGATGGCAGTGCGATGTACAGCATCCAGTCCTTATGGACAGCCGCGCATTTAAAATTGAATATCACCTATGTGATCATCAATAACCGTAGCTATCGCATCATCAAGGAGCGTTTGCTCGCGATGCGCGGAACCGATGATTTTGTCGCGATGGATATGAACGACCCGGCAATCGATTTTGCAGGCGTCGCCAAGAGTATGGGTATGCCTTCTCAGCTGGTCACCGATCCTGCAAAGATTGCGGACGCCCTGAAAGACGCCATGTCCCATGACGGACCGAACTTGGTCGAAGTGATTGTGTCCAGAGGGTTTGGCGAGTAGCGATTATCCGCGCGGACCGGGCACGCCACCATAGGTTTGCCAAGTCGATCCGGCCAACCAACCTGCATCGACTGGCAAATTAATGCCCGTGATGGCTTTTGCCGCAGGGGACAATAAAAAACCGACAGAGTCCGCGACCTCGTCCGGAGTCACCATGCGACCCATTGCTGCTTGAGAGGTCAAGTCGTCGGGATTGCGATCTTTGCGATCAATGGCGGCTTGAAGCGCCTCTGTGAGCACATAGCCTGGTGAGATCGCATTGACGCGGACGCCAGATCTTCCCCATTCAGCTGCCAGGCAAGCAGTCATTGCAGCGACTGCGGCTTTGGCAGGGCCGTAGGCATGCAAAGGAGAAGAGCGCAACGACGTGATGGAGGCGATGTTGACTATCGCGCCACCGCCAAGCTCAACCATGCGAGAACCGTAGATTGCGCAGGCAAGATATGTCCCTCGCTGATCGATATCCACCACACGATCCCACTCTGTCATCGAGAGTCGATCGGGCGGTAGGCGATGTTGCAACACCCCGGCGCTATTGACCAGCGCAGTGACAGGGCCATGGTTTTCCTCGATCTTGACTGCCATCTGTCGCATCGCCTGTTCATCGGTCACATCACAAGCATAAGCGCTCACACCCAGCTTACGCATGGACGCATCCGACCATGTTCCGGGTAAATCAAGTGAAACGACCTGATCGCCCCGCTGCGCCAAGTGACGCACGCAAGCCGCACCGATGCCACTCGCGCCTCCCGTTACGACAGTGATGTTTGGTCGTTTCATTCAGGAACTCCTCATGTTGTGATTTTTTATATGCTGATCAAGGATACATCAGTGACAAGTGCTTGAAAAAGTGATTTTCATATCGCGTTGCGATAGGCTAAAGTGCGACTACTATTGAATCAATGGACTCATTGACTATGACAAATCATCCAACGCCTCCTACAGTTTTTTTCCCCGTCGTGGGTTGTGCCGGACTCGACCGCCGACAAGCTGCCGACTATCACAACCGGTGGTTCGTGGTGGACGAGAACGGACATTGGTTGAGTGCTGCGCGTTGCGCTGCGCTCGCACAGGTGGTGACAGAACTCAAGCTGGGGTCTCTTGTGATGCGCGCACCAGGAATGTTGCGCATCGATATTCCGCTGGATGTGATTGAAGATGATGACAGCGTCAAGCGAACCGTGCAGGTTGGACAGCAATCAGTTGTGGTTGTGGATGAGGGCGACGTTGCGGCGACCTGGCTGTCAAATGTGACGGGACAAGCTTGTCGTTTGGTGAAAGTGCATCCAGAAGCCCAGCCAGTTGATTGGCCGTAAGAAATAGTTATTTGGCAACCAGTCAGTCGGCAACAATTAAGTTGGCAGCGCTTAAGTCGGCAGCGCTTCAGTCGGCAGCGCTTCTGTCGTTTAGGCTTTGACTGCTTTCGCTTCCGTGAGCTTGCGATATTTGGCCATCAGGGCTTCTTGTCCTTCTTTCCATTCGGGGTGCAGTTCGATGCAGTCGACAGGACACACGACTTTGCACTGAGGCTCGTCATGATGTCCAACACACTCCGTACAGGCATCAGGATTGATGACGTAAATCGACTCTCCCATTGAGATTGCATCATTGGGACATTGTGGTTCACACACGTCGCAATTGATGCATTCTTCGGTAATCAGCAGAGCCATATTGATTCAGCGTCCAAAAGGGAGAGGCGCGTCTAGGATTTGAGTGCCGTCGCGGTTTGTTCCCGTCGTTCTTTAGCCTTGGCTTGCAACCAACGTTCAACGGAAGGGAACACAAACTTGCTGACATCACCTCCGAGTTCAGCAATCTCGCGAACGATCGTGCCTGAGATGAACTGATACTGGTCGGAAGGCGTCATGAACAAGGTTTCGACTTCTGGTAGGAGATGACGATTCATCCCCGCCATTTGAAACTCGTATTCAAAGTCTGAAACCGCGCGCAGACCACGCACAATCACGCGACCTTCTTGCTCGCGCACAAAGTCCTTGAGCAAGCCGGCAAAGCTCGCGACTTTAACATTGGGATAGTGGCTCAACACCTCGCGCGCGATTTCGACGCGCTCATCCACCGAGAAAAAAGGTCTTTTGTTGCGGCTGTGCGCCACGCCGATCACTACACGATCGAAGAGGCTGGCTGCACGACGAACCAAGTCTTCGTGGCCACGGGTCATGGGATCGAACGTTCCAGGATAAATAGCAGTGATCATTTTTGCAATGCAGCAATTTGGATAAGATGATAGTGTACGGCTCCTGCGCGATCTTGGCGCAATAACCTGTACTCGTCCGGTATTACTACCGGTTTTTCAGCCTCAATATAAACAAGACCGTTGGGTTCCAACAAATCTGGCAAAAGTGGCCAGAGCGATTCTAGCCAGTTTTTGCCAAATGGGGGGTCAATGAAAATCAAGTCGAAGCGTGCGCCTTCCAGTCGTTCCAGGACGTGGACGGCGTCACCCGCATGGATACGCACGGTTTTCGCGTCCAGTTTGTCACGCAACGCACGTAGCGCGGCAACTGCGCGGGGGTGTTGTTCCACAATCTGGACATGCGCAACGCCCCGTGACGCCGCCTCAAAGCCTAGCGCTCCGCTGCCGGCAAACAAGTCCAGGACTCGTTTGTCAGAAAAATCACCGCCCCAAAAATAATTTAGCCAATTGAACAAAGTTTCCCGAACACGGTCCGGAGTCGGGCGTAACCCTTCCGCATCGATCACCTCGATTGGTGTTCGACGAAACTGACCGGCCACGATACGAATATACTTCTTCACTATGTTTCGCTTCTTCAAGAAAAAACCAATTCCAACTGAGTCCTCGGTAGAAGACCAGCCGCTCACACCTGTCTCTGGCGAGGATGCGCATCGGCTGAATCAAACTACTGAAAAAGTGATCGTACCTGAGACACAGGATGATGCACCTATTTCGTCTGATTCAAGGCCCGAGGCACAGGCATCCGAACCCGTTGTCGTCGATTTAGCGTCGTCCGAGCTCCCCGCGCCGGTTGTGATCGAGCAAAGCGAAGAAAAAAAGGCTTCTTGGCTCGCGCGCCTGCGAAGCGGTCTGGCCAAGACGGGACAAAGCATCGGCAGTTTATTTGTCGGTGTGCGCGTCGATGAGTCCTTGTTTGAGGAGCTTGAGACCGCACTCATCATGGCTGATGCGGGGGTCGAGGCGACTGAACAGTTGCTCAAGGCTCTACGCCTTCGCGTCAAGCGCGATCGTATCGAACATGCAGAGGGTGTGCGACAAGCTTTGCGAGAAGTATTGACAGAGCATTTAAAAATCCTGGAAAAACCCTTTGATGTGGGGCGTGTGAGGCCTCTGGTCGTGATGATCACCGGCGTCAATGGTGCGGGTAAAACAACATCGATCGGAAAGCTTGCCTTCTCACTGCAGCAGCAAGGCGCGCGCGTGCTGCTCGCGGCAGGCGACACGTTTCGGGCTGCGGCGCGTCAACAGCTCGCGGAGTGGGGCGCACGCAACAATGTGGATGTGATCGCCCAAGAGGGGGCCGACCCTGCAGCCGTGGCGTTTGACTCTGTCCATGCCGGACGTGCGCGTGGTATGGATGTCGTGATGGTTGATACGGCGGGTCGATTACCCACACAATTGCACTTGATGGACGAGCTTAAAAAAATCCGACGTGTGATTGCCAAAGCCGATCCGACTGCGCCACACGAGGTCTTGCTGGTAGTGGACGGTAATTCCGGACAAAACGTGCTGGCGCAAATTCGTGCGTTTGATGCGGCGGTCGGCTTGACGGGCTTGATCGTGACCAAGCTCGACGGGACAGCAAAAGGCGGCACGCTCGCTGCAGTGGCGGCGGGTAGTCAGGGTGTGCGTCCGGTCCCGGTCTATTGGGTTGGTGTCGGTGAAAAAATCGAAGACCTGCAACCTTTCAATGCCTCAGAGTTTGCAGCAGCTGTAGTGGGTTAAGACAGCTGTAGTGGGTTGAGCCTAAGGTTGGCGACTAAGCGTCTGGGTCGCACCCGTTAATTTCTCAATTCCAAGGTCTCTTTTCGTTTGCCAGCTGCTTAAACGCCTCAGCGGCCTGCTGAGTCAATATCCCCAGGCGCGCCTGGATCCACCCGCAGGCAAACCAGGCGTGAGCGTGCTTTTCTTTCATGGCATCGAAAAGCGGGAGTGCGAGATACAGGTCATTCATTTCTCCCAGGATGTCCTGGACGCACGCGAGCTGTTTGCGGTAGCGACGCATCGATGACTCAGGCAGCAACGATTCGCAGAACTGCAAGGCGTAACGCAGCCGCTTGGACTTTTTGCGAAGCGCATGTTGCGCCTCGATTTCCAGAGAGGAGAAGTTCAAACCTCGACGTACAACTTGGCGATGCCATTTTTTGAGTGTTTGGATCAAGAGCGGTTTGAGCGATGGTTCTCGAGAGTCGCTTGGCAAAGCAGGCTTCGTGCATGTTGCCAACATGTCGAGTAACCATCCCTGAAAAGCCGGGCTGGCGATCAGCTCATTGCCGGCGCAGGAGTCAGACGAGGGAACGATTTCAACAGGCGGGAGTCCTGCGGCATACAGAGCAGGCAGAACAGACTCTTGCAGCACATCTTCGTCGCGCGTCCCACCAAACTGCGAGAAATAATGAAGGATTTGCTGACGGAGTTCGAGCGACGGCAGCGGCGTCAGCCCCTCGAAAAATGACCAGGCAGAGCGAAGTCTGCGGATGCCCACCCTCAGCTGATGCAGGTGCTCAGGTGTCGAAGCGCGGCAAATCCCGGCTGTGTCAATTTCACACAAGATCGCTGCGTTGCGCACGATATGCTCCAGGCATTCGCTCGTGACAGTGGCAAGCGCTTGCGCAGCCCCCCGTTGTTTGACAGCAGGAACCAGGTCGATTGACTCGGCACTGCGTGGTTTCCAAAAATCCGCGATCAGTCTTGCGCGCGCCAGGTCTTGTTGCTCAGTGGCTCCCCCCGCCTCCAGAGTCAGTAGCGCCTGCGCCAACTGTGCCAGGCGGTCTCCCCGCTCGGCTTTACTTCGAAAATCGAGAATCAAGCCAAACCTTTGTTGCCATTGTCGCCCGACTGCGAAAACAGACTCGAGCGCGCCACGTTTGAGTTCAAATTCGACTTCAGAGATCGGCAGCTGTAACGCTCCTGCACGCAACCAGCCGCGGTCATAGGCGAGCTCTACGGTGCCAGTCTGTGAGCGTATGTCGCGCACGAGGCGCTTGACGTCTGTCTCGTAGCAAACCTCCAGAGGTTCTGCGAGTGCCGCAATGACCTCTCCAGCAGGTGTGCCTGCGTAAATACCGAGATCCAGCGTGGCTTCGGGTCGATTCTCATTGATTTCGATACGCGACAGGCTGTGTTCGCCAGGCATTTTGAGAGTTTGCACCCATTGCTGACCCTCCAGACGCAGTCTGAGTGCCATGCGCGCACGCACCAGTTCGCGTGAAGGTGTATCAAAGTAAAGCGCACGCAAGCGGATCTCAGAGAACTTGGCGCGCCGAACAGCCTGCTCGACGCGCAGTTGAGCGTTGACGGGCACATTTAGCTTGAGTTCTTGTTCGGACATCGCCACTCCTAGAGAATTGAGCCCTTGAGGGCGGTCCATCTGGCTGTTATTCCGATGAGCTTTTTGCTCGAAGCAGGAATTCCGCCATCTCCACAAAACCGTCTCCACCCTTTGAACGGGTGACAAACTTTGGAGGACACTTCAAGCGGTGAAGTTGACTTTGGATATTTGCCACACCAACCGACAAATCAAAAAATTTGAACATAGGCTCGTCATTAGGCGAGTCGCCGATAAATAATGCGGTATCCAGTTGCTCGCGAAGATTGAGCCCGCACTCACGCGTGAACAAGGTTTGAGTCATGGCAAGCTTGTCGTAATCTCCGAACCAGCCATTGACATGTATGGAGCTCACCTTGGCCTGCGCACCGGCTTGCTGAAAAATGCTCACAATCATTTGTACCGCAGATTCATCCAGAGGTGTCACATCCTCGCAAAAATCGATGGCTAAATCCGCTTCGCGATAGTTTTGATCGCTCGCCAGGCCGCACCCCGGGACCGCCCGTAAAATCTTGTCAGCGAGTTCATTTAACTTTTGGCGATTAATCTGGCGCTGCGCCGGATGGGTAAAGTGATGTGTCAGCATCTTTTTGGCGCTGTGGTCATACCGCATGTAAAAAGCCCCGTTTTCCCCAACTACAGCAAAAACTGGCCACATTCTGGCGATGTGATCACACCAGCCAGCGGGTCGACCCGTGATGGGGATCACGACGAGGCCGGCTGCGGAAAGCTTTTCCAGCGCGGCATAGGCACGGCCCGTTAAGCGACCTTCTGTCGTAATCGTGTCATCAATATCGCTCAACACAAAGCGAATCTTGGCTGCTTGCTGGCGGGTTAGGCTCTGTAGTGCTTGCATAGTTGCTGAGGACCGCTTGGTAAGTGGTTAAATGATGCGCAGCTGGCTGCTGAGGGGGCGAACAGGGGTTCTGTACGTGCTTTGTTACGAGGATTCTATAATAGGTATTTACACGTGCTCCTGCATAACGCCACCATGTCTGCCAAACCTTCAACGCTTTCACCTCTCGATGCTGATCTTGCGGCAGCGATATCGCCTGTTTCCGAGATCATTTCCGAGCTCAAAATGGGTCGCATGGTGATTTTGGTTGATGAAGAAGACCGTGAAAACGAGGGCGATCTGGTGATGGCCGCCGAGTTCGTCACGCCCGAAGCAATTAATTTCATGGTGACCCATGGACGCGGCCTTGTTTGTCTGACCTTGACTGAGGAGCGTTGCCGTCAGCTTGAGTTGCCTTTGATGTCCAATCGCAACGGCACGCCTTACGGCACGAATTTCACAGTGTCTATCGAGGCAGCCGAAGGTGTGGAAACGGGCATATCGGTTGCCGACCGCGCCAGAACTGTCCGGGTTGCTGTGGCCCGCGATGCCAAGCCCACCGACCTTGTTCAGCCCGGTCATATTTTTCCCTTGCGGGCAGTTCCCGGGGGCGTGCTCGTGCGTGCCGGGCACACCGAGGCAGGCTGTGATCTGACAGCCATGGCGGGACTGACTCCTGCTGCCGTGATTTGCGAGATCCTTAAGCCGGATGGCACGATGGCGCGCTTGCCGGACTTGATTGAATATGGTCGGACGCACAACTTGAAAATCGGCACCATTGCCGACCTGATTCAATACCGCAACGAGCACGAGTCTGTGATTGAGCGGGTGAGCGAGCGAGTCGTGCAGACCCCCTGGGGGACATTTAATATGATCGCTTATCGGGACACTGTGGCGGGTCACCCTCATTTGGCTTTGGTGCATGGTCATGTCGACCCGAACCGTGAGACGCTTGTGCGCGTGCATGAGCCAACCTCCATTCTCGATTTGCTGGATGTACAAAGCCCTGGCCATAGTTGGGGGGTCGCACAGGCGCTTGAAGCGATTCGCGAAACTGAAGCCGGCGTGATGGTATTTTTAAATTGCCAAGGCTCTTCGAGCCAGCTGTTCGAACAAATTTCTGCCTCACAGGGCGATGCGCCTGTGCCAGTCAAGCGTGAATCAGGCCGGATGGATCTGCGTACTTACGGAATGGGCGCGCAAATTTTGCGCGATCTGAACGTTGGTCAGATGCGTTTGTTAGCGCGACCCCGGAAAATGCCAAGCATCATGCCTGGTTTCGGGCTCGACGTGACCGGTTACGATCACCAACCTCCCACCAGTCATAAATAGGAAGCACATCATGAGCCCATTTACCCTGACCCCCGACATGAACGGAGAGGGCCTGCATATCGGTATTGTTCGTGCCCGATTCAATGAGGACATCGGTTTGATCGAACTCGATGCCTGCCTTCAAGAGCTAGAAAGCCTCGGTGTAGATGAGCGCGACATCATGGTGGTAACTGTTCCGGGCGCGCTGGAGCTTGGTGTCACGCTGGCACGCATGGCCGAAACATTTGAGTTCGACGCATTGATCGCCTTGGGCGCTGTCATCCGTGGTGAAACCTATCATTTTGAGATCGTCAGCAATGAAAGCGCTTCGGCGATTGCTCGAGTGGCGCTTGAGACCGGCATCCCTGTCGCGAACGGCGTACTGACCACCGAGACAGATGAGCAAGCCGAGGCGCGTGCAGCAGATAAAGGCCGCGATTGCGCACAGTGCGCGGTTGAAATGGCCAATCTCGTCGCAGCCCTCGAGCCCGAAGCAGACGACGAAGAATACGAAGAGGATGAAGATATTGAACAAGCCCCAGCAAGACGATAATTCACAGGCGATGCCTCCCCGCAGCGCACGTCGCCGTGCGCGCGAGTTGGCGCTTCAGGGGCTGTATGCCTGGCTTGTCCGCGACACTGAAAGTTTGCAGGACGCTGGCGAGATCGAGGCGCATCTGCGCGATGAAGACGAGTTCGATCAGGCCGATGCGGTGTGGTTTCAGACCTTGTTGCATGGCGCGATGAGGGAAGCGCCCGCATTGCGCGAAAAGTTTGTTCCTTTTGTGGATCGCCCCTTGGCCGAGCTTTCACCAATTGAGCATGGCATTTTGCTCATTGGCAGTTTTGAACTTATCCATCAGATTGATGTGCCTTATCGCGTGGCGATCAACGAAGCTGTCGAGCTTGCGAAGTCTTTTGGCGGGACGGATGGTTTCAAGTTCGTCAATGGTGTCCTGGATAAACTGGCTGCCGAAGTGCGCGCAACAGAATGTCGGGCAGCCGCCCGTCGCTAAGCACGTACGTAATCGTGTCCAACGAATTCGATTTAATTGCCCGCTTTTTCAAGCGTCCTGTCCCCTCCGGCATGCTGGGTGGTGGAGATGATTGCGCATTATTCAAGGTCACGCCTGGCCAACAGTTGGCCACCAGCAAAGACTTATTGCTCGAAGGCCGTCACTTTTTTTCCGATGTTGACCCTTACTCACTTGGCCATAAATCCTTGGCTGTGAGTCTGTCTGATTTGGCGGCAATGGGAGCCAAACCCGTCGCATGCTTGCTGGGCTTGGCACTACCTGCTTATAACGAGGACTGGCTTGCCCGTTTTGCAGATGGTTTTTATGCGCTTGCAGACCTGCATGGTTGCGCCCTGATCGGTGGTGATACCACGCGAAGTGAAAACGGCATCGCGATTAGTGTGACCGTTTTCGGCGAAGTGGATCCCGCGCATGCCATGCATAGGAGCGGAGCGAAAGTGGGCGACGATATTTGGGTGTCCGGTCAGCTTGGCGCTGCCGATTTAGCGCTGAAACTGTTATCAGGTGCTCTGGTTGACCCCACGTTGCCCCCTCGCCAACAGTCATCCGGATCGACCAAGCCAAAACCACACGGTTTATTAGGCTTGAGCGGGAGTTTGCTCGAGCAGACACGTCCTGCTTTGGAACAACCGACTCCACGGGTGTTTTTAGGCCGACGTCTGAGTACCCATGCCCATGCGGCGATTGATATTTCTGACGGGTTGCTTCAGGACTTGGGTCATATTCTTGAGTCTAGCGGTGTGGGCGCACGCTTGGAGGAAAGCCTCTTGCCTGTTCATCCGGCGCTCCAATCACTGGCGCTGGCTGACAGACGACGCGCGGTGCTGGCTGGTGGAGATGTCTACGAGTTGTGCCTGACCGCGGCCGTCACAGAGCGAGACGATTTTGAGCGGATCGGTCTGGAGTCTGGTGTGGCATTGACGCGCATCGGTCAAATCATCTCAGAAAAAACATTGCATGTTTATGATGAAGCAGGTCAGCGCATCGAATCCTTGCCGCAAGGCTTTGATCATTTTCGGGATTGATATGGCCGGCATTTCAAACAGACATCGCACCACATGGCCGACTTTTCGCTGGGTTTTTTCAGATCCTGGCCGTATTCTGATGTTTGGTTTTGGTTCTGGCTTGATTCGCCCGGGTTCCGGAACCTGGGGAAGCCTGCTCGCCTGGTTTTTGTGGGTGGCGATTTCTCCTGGTGTAAACAACTGGGCGATTGGTTTATTTTTATCCTTCAGTTTTGTGTATGGCTGCTGGGCAAGCCAACGTGTCAGTCAGTCGCTTGGCGTGCTAGACCATGTGGGAATCGTATGGGATGAGTTTGTGGCTCTTTGGCTAGTCCTCTGGCTGATACCTGATTCATTGTTGGCACAAGGGATCGCCTTTGTCCTCTTTCGGATCTTTGATACGCTCAAGCCACCACCCATTCGTCAGGTTGACGCGCGTTTCAAAGGCGGGACTGGTGTGATGCTCGATGACTTGCTCGCCGCACTCTATACGCTTTTGGTGATGGCACTCTTGGTGCGCTTCGTTCCACTTGTTTGAGGTGTTTCATGCAAAACGATATTCGCACGTTGGCGGCCGAACTCGGCGCCTTGCTGCTGGCTCGACAGGCCTGGTTGGCGACAGCTGAATCTTGCACAGGTGGATTATTGTCAGGCGCCGTGACAGCGATACCGGGCTCAAGTGGTTGGTTTGATCAGGGTTGGGTCACTTATAGCAATAAAGCCAAGCATGTCCAGCTCGGCGTGGCACGCGAAACGCTTGACGAGTTTGGCGCAGTGAGCGAGCAAGTTGCCCGTCAAATGGCTGCGGGTGTCTTGGCAATGGCGCCGCGAGCAACGCTTGCGCTCACCACAACCGGTGTGGCGGGTCCAGGAGGCGGCACAGCAACCAAACCAGTGGGTTTAGTGTGGTTTGGTTTTGCGCAGCGCGCACCCTCTGGCGTGATTGTGCATGCGACGTCACAGATTTTCACAGGCGACCGGGATGCAGTCAGAGATGCCTCTGTCGCCTTTTCATTACGCTCAGCTTGCGCCTTGCTCGCCGATTAGCGATGTGCGTTGATATCGTCCCGCGTCTGTTTCGCCACGGCCGCAGCGGCCTCGGTCCAATGACCAGCGCCTGTCGCGTACAGAATGGCACGCGATGAGTTGATCATCATGCCCGTTTTTTGAGTGTTGCAGCCTGAGGCACACGTCGCGGCGATGTCACCGCCTTGGGCACCAATGCCGGGCACCAGCAGCGGCAGGCTATCGCCAACTGCTTTGCGAACCGCTGCGAGCTCATTGGGAAAGGTCGCACCCACCACCAGACCGCATTGTCCTGTTTTGTTCCACTTGTTGGCGACCAAGTCAGCCACACGCAGATACAAGGGCACACCGTCCGTCATTAAAAACTGTAAGTCAGAGCCGCCCGGAT
Organism: Zwartia vadi; assembly: GCF_030410375.1. GTDB lineage: Bacteria > Pseudomonadota > Gammaproteobacteria > Burkholderiales > Burkholderiaceae_B > Zwartia > Zwartia vadi. Next base: position 16,009 of record NZ_JAUHHE010000015.1, on the reverse strand, counting down.
TTGATGTGCGACATAAAACAATCACGCCCCGATCCTCCCATTCGAGATAGGGGTCGACCGAGTCGGCACCGAGATACGGACTCACGGTCACGGCATCGGCTCCATAACGCCCAAACACCTCTTTAGCGTATTGGGTGGCCGTCGCACCAATATCGCCCCGCTTGGCATCAAGCACGAGGGGGAGGTGAGGATATTGTTCGCGGAGATACGAGCAAAGATCCTCTAGCTGGCGTTCGGCACCCACTGCTGCAAAGTATGCGATCTGGGGTTTGAATCCACAGACAAAAGGCGCCGTTGCATCAATGACCTGTTTGCAAAACTGAAAAATTGCATCGGGCTTGCCCTGAAGTTCCGCAGGCATGCGGGATAAATCCGGGTCGAGTCCCACCATCAGGAGTGATTGTGAGCTGGCCCAGGCAGCATTCAGTTTTTGGATAAAGGACATGACGAATGTTTGAAAAGATAAATAAGCTCTATTAGAGCCTAAAAAACTCGTCTAAATAAAATTGCACCACTTGTTGAGCAGAAGTGTCACCCAAAGCACGCCCGTTAGTAACAGACTCAACAAAACCGCAGCGCTACCCAGATCCTTGGCGCGGCCGATGAGTTCGTTATTTTCGAGTGTCACGGCATCTGCCACTGCTTCGAGTGCGGAGTTCAGCAGTTCAATGATCAGGACAAATACGAGTGAACTCAAAAGGAGCAGGATCTGCCAAGCACTGTCCCCAACCCAAAATGCGGCAGGTGTCAAAATCAGTGCCAAGAACAGTTCTTGCCTAAATGCCGCTTCGTAGCGCATGGCGGCTTTCAGGCCGCTCAGCGAATATCCGGCCGCCTTAAAAACTCGACCTAAGCCGCCTTTGCTCTTGTGTTGGGAGGGGTGAGAGGACATGATTGCGAACTTGGTTTATAAATAACAGCCGCCTGACGGATTCAGGCCTCTACATTCATCTTGGAAGATAGCACACCATGCCAATGCTTAACGTTCAAATCCTGCAGGGACACAGCGCCGCAAAAAAAACGGATCTGTTGAAAAAGTTGACGCAATCAGTTGTGGACAGCATTGGTGCGCCTTTGGCTTCCGTGCGGGTCGTCTTGCAGGAAATTCCTCCCGAGCACGTGATCGTAGCGGGTGAAATTGGCAAGGAAATGGTCATGATTACAGTTGGCTTGATCCGCGGAAGGACTGAAGATCAGAAAGCCGCTGTGATCGCGGCGATCTTTGAGGCGACTGAGCAGGCGATCGGTGTATCTAAGCAAAATATTCGTGTCATTTTGTTTGATCGACCCGCGACGGACTTTGGTGTCGCAGGCGGGGTCACAGCCAAGGCCGCGGGCCGTTAATCTCTATTCACTTTTACTCTCAGGCATCTATCCTATGTCCACTGTTCTGAACTATGACCAAGACGATCTCGGTGTCGTGACGCTCACGCTTAATCATCCTGAAACGCGTAATGCGTTGACAGGCACAGGTATTGTCGAGGCGATGCTTGAGGCGTGTCATCGCATCGAACACGATCCGAGTGTGCGTGCAGTGATCATTACTGCTAATGGACCTATATTTTCGTCAGGCGGAAAAATCGACGAGATGGAGCGTCAAATTGGCTCGGGCTTTGGTTCCGAGGTCTTGCGCCAAGAATATCGCCAGGGCATTCAGCGCTTGCCGCTTGCGATCCATCAAATCGAGGTGCCAACGATCGCCGCGGTTAATGGTCCCGCCATTGGTGCAGGTTGTGATTTAGCGTGTATGTGTGACTTGCGGATAGCGTCTGAGCAAGCGACGTTTGCCGAGAGTTTCGTCAAGGTCGGCATTGTGGCGGGAGACGGGGGCGCCTGGTTTTTGCCGCGTGTGATCGGCATGGCGCGTGCGGCTGAAATGTCTTTCACGGGCGAAGCGATTGATGCGAAGACGGCTCTGGACTGGGGCATGGTTTCGCGTGTAGTACCTGCTGAGGAGTTATTGTCAACAGCGCAGACGTTGGCTCGTAAAATGGCGGTCAACTCTCCTCATGCGGTCCGGATGACTAAGCGTCTCTTGCGTGAGGGGCAGACGTCTTCTCTGTCTAATTTGCTGGAGTTGTCGGCGGCCTATCAGGCGATTGTCCACAAGACGGCTGAGCATGCAAAAATCGTCAATGACTTCATGGCGGCCAAAGCAGCTCGCCGAGCAGCCCGAAAATCTTGATTTTTCGGCCAGGAAAGCGGAGCGATTGAAGTTTTGCTCAGCAAAACTCAACGCTCGGATTTCCGTATAACCCTTAAACCCGGAAACTTGAGGTGTTTGGTTTTGCTGAGCAAAATCCAAAGCACCCCAATTTCCTGGGCTTTGGGTGATTACTCTGGTTTGAGCTTTATGCAGGAAAGCGGAGCGATTGAAGTTTTGCTCAGCAAAACTCAACGCTCGGATTTCCGCTTCGCCTGATAAAACACTTTGGGACTTGAAATCCCAAAAACAACCTCTATAATTAGCACTCAACTGAGACGAGTGCTAACAATCCTCTCTTAGTCTTTCCAACAACCCTTAATTATTTTTAAACAGGAGTTCTACATGGCCCTGCGTCCCCTGCACGATCGCGTGATCGTCAAACGCCTGGACAACGAGCGCAAAACTGCCTCGGGCATCGTTATCCCTGAGAGCGCCGCTGAAAAGCCCGATCAGGGTGAGGTGCTGGCTGTTGGTCCCGGCAAACAAACCGAAGATGGCAAAGTCCTGAAGATGGACGTCAAAGTTGGCGATAGAGTCTTGTTCGGCAAGTATGCCGGCCAGACAGTGAAAGTCGACGGCGAAGAAGTCCTCGTCATCCGTGAGGAAGAAATCCTCGCGGTTGTCCAGTAAACAGAACACGAGAAGGAAACATAAATGGCTGCCAAGCAAGTTCTATTCGGCGATGACGCACGCGTGCGTATCGTCCGTGGCGTAAATATTCTCGCCAATGCAGTGAAAACAACACTCGGCCCAAAAGGTCGTAACGTTGTCCTCGAGCGTTCGTTCGGTGCCCCAACCGTCACAAAAGACGGCGTATCGGTCGCTAAAGAAATCGAACTCAAGGACAAATTTGAGAACATCGGCGCACAGCTGGTCAAGGAAGTTGCTTCCAAGACCTCCGACAACGCCGGTGACGGTACAACCACCGCAACCGTGTTGGCCCAGTCGATCGTTGTTGAAGGCCTGAAGTATGTGGCTGCCGGCATCAATCCAATGGACCTCAAGCGCGGCATCGACAAGGCTGTTGTTGCTGCAGTGGCTGAGCTCAAGAAGCTCTCCAAGCCATGCACCACAACCAAAGAAATCGCTCAAGTTGGTTCGATTTCCGCAAACAGCGACCTCTCTATCGGCCAAATCATTGCTGATGCGATGGACAAGGTCGGCAAAGAAGGCGTGATTACTGTCGAAGACGGCAAGTCACTCGAAAATGAACTCGATGTGGTCGAGGGCATGCAGTTTGACCGTGGCTACCTGTCACCTTACTTTATCAACAACCCTGACAAGCAAGTGTCAGCGTTGGACGATCCTTATGTTCTGATTTACGACAAGAAAGTCAGCAACATTCGCGATTTGCTGCCCGTATTGGAGCAAGTTGCCAAGTCCAGCCGTCCTTTGTTGATCGTGGCAGAAGACGTCGAAGGCGAGGCCTTGGCCACGCTGGTCGTCAACAACATCCGCGGCATCTTGAAGACAACAGCCGTCAAAGCCCCAGGCTTTGGTGACCGTCGTAAAGCCATGCTCGAAGATATCGCCATTCTCACCGGTGGTACTGTTATCTCCGAAGAGACAGGCATGTCGCTTGAGAAAGCAACATTGGCTGAACTCGGCCAGGCTAAGCGTATCGAAGTCGGCAAAGAGAACACCACCATTATCGACGGTCATGGCGATGCCAAGTCGATCGAAGCACGCGTCAAGCAGATCCGCGTTCAGATCGAAGAAGCAACGTCCGACTACGATCGTGAAAAACTGCAAGAGCGTGTGGCCAAGTTGGCTGGCGGTGTTGCCGTGATTCGCGTGGGTGCATCGACCGAAGTCGAAATGAAAGAAAAGAAGGCACGTGTCGAAGACGCTCTGCATGCAACACGTGCGGCTGTCGAAGAAGGCATCGTTCCTGGCGGTGGCGTTGCGTTGATCCGCACTCGCGCTGTGGTTGCTAAAGTCAAGGGCGACAATGCCGACCAAGACGCAGGTATCAAGCTGGTCTTGCGTGCCATTGAAGAGCCTCTGCGCACGATCGTGGCAAACGCTGGTGACGAGCCAAGCGTTGTGGTCAACAACGTTGCAAACGGCACAGGTAACTACGGCTTTAACGCCGCCACCGGCGAGTACGGTGACCTGGTTGAGCAAGGCGTTCTGGACCCAACCAAAGTCACACGTACAGCGTTGCAAAACGCAGCATCTGTTGCCAGCTTGCTGCTGACAACCGAAGCAGCTGTTTGCGAGCTCGCCGATGACAAGCCAGCAGGCGGCGGTATGCCTGGTGGTGACATGGGCGGTATGGGTGGAATGGGCGGCATGGGTGGTATGGGCTTCTAAGTCCCTACCATTCTCCCTGAGCCTAGCCTCAGGGTACGCTAGTCAAAGCCCTCGGAGCAATCCGAGGGTTTTTTGTTTTGTGGCCCGTTTACTTTTGTGCAGATCGCGCACAGGACGTGTCTGGCTGACATGACGGCAAGCTCGCTCCCGGGTATGCTTGCGTGCAAAGCATGGGTATGGCTGAAAAGAACTTTAATGGGAGTGTTGGGCATGCAAGACGGCGGACAAGTAAGAACAGTGTGGACGGAGTCGGAGCTCACGAGCTTGGCTGTTCGGGCTTTTCAGGGTCTGGGATTGACGCAGACCGACGCGCAGGACGTTGTCCGTGTGCTGGTTATCGCAGATCTCTTTGGTCTGAGCACACATGGCTTGTCTCGCGTGGAGTCTTATGGCGATCGTTTAATGGTCAAGGGCATTCGGGCCCAACCAAATATCAAAATTGAGTCTCCGGCACCAGCCCTCAGGTTGGTGGATGGTGATAACGGTGTCGGCCCTCTAGTTGGTATGCATGCCTTGCGCGCGGCGATGGATGCAGCCGGTCAGTACGGTATTGGGATGGCTTTTGCGCGGGGCAGCAACCACTTCGGTCCGATTTCCCCTTACTCACTGATTGCGGCACAAGAGGGCTTTGCCAGCATCATCGGTAGTAATGCGACAACGACGATTGCCCCATGGGGTGGAAGCGACGCGCGTTTAGGCAACAGTCCTTTAGGGTTCGGTGTACCGAATCCTGGCGGTCAGCCTTTTTTGCTTGATATGGCGATGAGCGTGGTCGCGCGCGCCAAAATTCGTAACGCTCTCAAGCGTGGTGAAACCATCCCGGATACCTGGGCAACTGATAGCAAGGGGAGGGCCACGACTGACCCGAAAGCCGCGCTTGACGGCTTTCTGCAGCCCATTGGCGGGCATAAGGGCTATGGGTTGGCTCTAATGGTGGATCTGTTTTCCGGCCTGCTTTCCAACGCAGCTTACCTGACACATGTAAAGTCCTGGGTGGATGCGCCAGATGAGCCACAAAATCTGGGTCACTTTTTCATTTTGATCAACACCAAAGTGTTGGGTTCACCACAGTGGCTGACTGCGCGCATGATGGACTTTGCTTCGATCTTGCATGATTCTGTTCCAGCGGACCCAGACCGACCCGTGATCGTGCCAGGTGAAATTGAGTTGAAAAAAATGGCTCAACAGCAGGCGACAGGTATTACGCTTGACCCTGCAGTCGTCAAACTACTGCAAGATCACGCAGCAAAGTTTAAAAAATAAGAGGAGACCTTTGTGCACGAATGGACTTGGCTATGGATACCCGCCACAATCTTTGCCGCTGCAGCCCAAGCAGGGCGCAATGCGATTCAGAGAAGTTTGACTGAGCAGCTCGGTACGCTTGGTGCGACGCAGGTTCGCTTCCTGTATGGTTTTCCCTTCGCAGTGCTTTTTACCGCAATTGCGTTGATGGTGACAGGGTCTGTGATGCCCCAGATGGATTGGAGCTTTGCATTGTTTGTGGTGGCGGGCGCGGTCTCGCAAATCGCTGCGACTGCGTTAATGCTTGCGGCGATGCGTCAGCGCGCGTTTGTCGTTGTGACCGCATGGACTAAAACTGAACCCGTTCAAGTCGCGATTTTCGGTCTTGTCGTGCTGGGCGATCGGATTTCGATCCTGGCAATGGTGGCGATTATTATTGCCACGGTTGGCGTGACCATCATGGCTCGAAAACCCAGCGCGACAGCGCCAGGTGAGTCCTCTTGGCAACCTGCTGCGCTTGGTTTGCTGGCGGGCGCATTCTTTGCCATTGCTGCGGTGACGTTCCGAGGTGGGATTCTTGCCTTGGGTGATGCGCATTTTTTTGTACGCGCCTCATGGACACTTACCTGTGGCCTTGGCATACAGACGATTTTGCTTGCCGTATGGATGATGAGCTTTCATTATGAGGCCTGGATCAAATGCCTCAAAGCCTGGAGGATATCGATCTGGGGTGGTTTGCTTGGCGCTTCGGCATCGCAGGGCTGGTTTTTAGGATTTGCTTTGACCGCTGCGGCTAACGTACGCACTCTTGGTCTGGTGGAGGTTTTATTCGCGCAGCTGCTGTCTTGGCGAGTATTTCTGAGTAAGAGCACTCGCCAAGAAACATTCGGCATCATATTGATCGTCTTTGGCGTGGCGTGCTTGCTGCTTTCGACTGCATAAAAAAATAGGCTCCAAAGCTGGAGCCTAAGTTTTGTGGCTGAATGCTTGTCGCCGTTTGGCGCTTACTGCAGTAAAGGTAAACGTTTGGCTGCGGTGTCCGCGGCCGGAGTGCCTTTGTAATCCTTGACGATTCGCTGCAGCGTTGTTTTAGCCCCAGCGCGATTGTTCAACTCGATCTGGCAGCTGGCCACCATTAACAAAGCATCCGCAGCGCGTGGCTCGGTTGGATATTTTTGTACCATCGACTGTAAGGTTGTGATCGCACCTTTGTAGTCTTTCATGGCGTAGCGACTGCTGCCAAGATAAAACTGTGCCGTGGGCGCCAATTTACTATCTGGGTAAAGTGTAAGGAAAGCGGTGAGATTTTGAACAGTTTCCTTGTATTGGGCCTTGCGGAATGTCTCCATTGATTGATCAAACGCAGCTTGCTCGCGTGGATCTTGGGAACGTGGATCGGCTGGACGGCCGCCTGCAGCGCCACCCGCACCTGCTGGTCGACCAAGCTGTTCGATTTCTCCGCGCAAACGAACAATTTCTTGTCCGAGCGTTTCGATCTGGTCTGAAAGTTGAATACGCGCACGCTGATTGGCTTCGTTCATCGCACGGACTTGCTGACGAAGTTCGAGAATCGCCTTGCGCGCCTCGTCGTCGGTAAAGGCGGTTGCAGAATGACTGAGCAACAAACTACCCATCAAAACGAGGCATGAACTGGCTGTTCGCCAGGAAAGGGATTGGACGCGCATAAAAATATCCTCCTTTAAACAACAAAGCGGCCGTTGGCCGCCTTGTCACAGACCAAACTAACGGGTCAGTTTAACGCTTGTAGTTGAAATCAGCACGACGGTTTTCAGCATAGTCTGCTTCTGTATCGCCGAGAGCTTTTGGCTTTTCTTTACCAAAGCTGATTGTTTCAACCTGTGTGTCGGGCACGCCGATCAGTGTCAGCATGCGACGGACGGCCTCAGCACGGCGTTGACCCAACGCGAGGTTGTATTCGGAACCGCCGCGCGCGTCAGTGTTGCCTTCGATGACGACGCGCTGTTGTGGGGCGCTGACAAGGTACTTGCCATGTGTGTCAACGAGTGAGCGGTATTGATCGCCGACTGTGTAACTGTTGAAATCAAAATAAACGGAACGCTGTTTAGCCAGAATGCTTTGTGGGTTGAAAGGATCCAGAACGCCGGAGCCGTCAGCTCCGCCCTTGCCGGCCTGATCGTCCAGAGAAACAGAGCTACAAGCAGCCAGACCGGCGGCCAGTGCAGCAATGGTCACAACTTTAGCGATACGCGATCTCATGATATTTACCTTGGTGAAAAATACAAGTATGTTTTAAATAAATTCAAACTCAAAACGTGAAACAAAAACAAAATAAAAATTTAGGCAAACTAAGTCAAACTACTTATTCGTGAAAGGACCCCAGGTCGGCTCTCGAACTTCGCCGTTGAGAACAGAGAGCGTCTGACGCACGCGACCATCACTGGAAACACCTGCGAGTACGCTACGACCACCCTGTACAGCTGCGTAAAGTATCTGCATACCGTTTGGAGCAAAACTTGGTGACTGATCATCCCTGCCTGGTGTCAGTAATGATTCGGCCCCACTGGCCAGGTCAAGCGACGCTACCCGATAAGACCCATCACGACGTGTCACAGTCACTAAGGATTTTCCGTCAGGGGAAACCCTTGGTGAGATATTGTAACTGCCATTGAAGGTAATGCGCTTTGGTTCGCCACCGCCGATGCCAACCTGATAAATTTGAGGACTGCCGCTTCGGTCGCTTGTGAAGTAAATCGTGCGACCGTCAGGGCTAAATGTTGGTTCAGTGTCGATCAAAGGTGAACGCGTGAGGCGGCGCAGATTGCCTCCATCATTCGCATTAACTAAGTAAATTTGAGATAAGCCGTCACGTGTGAGCACCACGGCAAGCGTATTGCCATCTGGGGACCAAGCAGGTGCAGAGTTGTTACCCTTGTAGTTAGCGACAGGAAAGCGCTTGCTTGTAGAGAGCTGATGCACATAGACAACAGGCTTACCCGATTCAAAACTCACATAAGCGAGGCGCGAGCCATCAGGCGACCAGGCGGGGGAAATAATTGGCTCGCCGGAGCGTAAGGCAACCTGAGGATTTTGACCATCTGCGTCTGCTATTTGCAGCTCATAGGTTTTGCCGCGCTTAAGTACATAAGCGATACGGGTTGAAAAAACGCCACGGATACCGGTAATTTTCTCGTAGATGCGGTCGGCAATCTGGTGCGAGAGACGGCGTAATTCTTTATCGGAGCCAACAAATGTGATTTCGTCGAGTGTTCCGCGCTTGACGGTATCAGCCAGGCGATATTTGATTTCGTAGCGGCCATCACCGCTGCGTGTCACAGTCCCATAAGCAATGAAGTCTGCGCCGCGTGTGCGCCACTCGTCATAGGCAATAGGAGTGGTGTAGGTCAGTGTTGCGCCTGCCGTGCTGATCAAACGAAACTGTCCAGTACGCGTCAAGTCTGCACGGATGATTTCCGCTACCTGTGTGCCTGCCGCATCGCCGCTGAAGTCGGCAATCGCCACTGGATACTGTTGTGCGCCAGTGCCTGATATATCAACCCGCAATTGTGCTTGAGCGCTCAGTCCGAGGCCAAGCGCAAGCGACAACACCATGGCTTTGAGCCAGGCGCTCAACGTGAAAATAAAAGATGACGGGTACGTGCGATTCATAGGGAATGGGTATCTATTCATGGTTGCAGGACTCCTGTCAATCGTACATATTGTAATTGACGTCGATATAGCCGGGATACTTACCTGATGGTGGAGTTGGGAACGGCGAGCACCGACGGATACCCGTCTCGACCGCGCGGTCAAAGTTAGGATTGCCTGAGCTGCGAGTGAGTTTCACGCCCGCAATGGTGCCGTCAGGTCGCAGGTCGACTCGATACTGCGCAGCCGGATTGGTGTTGCTGCGAGGAGGTGTCGGGAAAGATACGCCGGGCTGCACGCAGGCGCGCACCTTGGCACCGTAACCATCATTGCTGCCACCACCCGCCTGATTACGATCTGCCGTGCCACCGGGAATGCCGGCGGCACCCATTGCGTCATTGCGGAAAGCATCCTTAAGCGCCTTATCTGCCGCCGCTTTCTTTGCCGCATCCGCTTTGGCTTTTTTATCAGCCTCGGCTTTCGCCTTTTTGTCAGCTTCTTCTTTGGCTTTTTTAGCTTCTTCTTCTTTCTTTTTCTTTTCTTCAGCAGCTTTTTTGGCAGCTTCCTGCTTTTTCACTAGTTCAGCTTTCTTTTCAGCTTCTTCTTTTTCCAGCTTTTCCTGTTTTTCGCGCTCGAGACGCTCGGCCTTCTTGCGCTCTTGCTCAAGACGGTCCCGCTCTTGTTTTTCAGCCTTTTCACGCTCGTGCTTGATACGCTGCTGTTCCTTTGCAGCCTCTTCTTTGGCCTTTTTCTCTGCGGCCTCTTTTTCTAATTGCGCACGCTCGAGCTCTGCGCGACGCTTGCGCTCTTCCTCGAGGGCAATCTCAGGATCAATGACAGGTTTGGGCTCCGGCGCAGCTTTCGCAGTTGGCGGAGGTGGAGGCGGCGGAGGAGGTGGCGGTGGGGGTGGGGGCTCCGGCTTTGGTTCAGGCGCAGGCTCAGGTTTTGGTTCGGGTTTGGGTTCACTTCTCGATGGAGGAGGGGTGACCGGAGTGTTACCGTCCATCCATAATTCGACTTGCAAAGGACCTTCAGCCTCTGTTTTCCAGTTGAGTCCCACTACCAGAAACAATACCAATACTCCGTGCGCAAGCATCGCCAACCCAAAAGCGCGCCAATTGATCGCTTCTTTTGGTGGCAGGCTAGGTCCGCGCGGGATTGAGTCGTAGGGTGCAGTCATGGGTTAAGCAACTGGCGCTAGGCGTGTGTGCGTGAAGCCTCTTTATTTTTTGGTTGAGTTGGGGTTGTTTGCGCTGTTCGGGGCACGTCTGGTCGATGCATTGGGCGTCGGCGCAGCTTCGCTCTTCTGATCGACGAGCAATCCAAGTTTGGTCACACCGTTTTTGCGCAGATCGTCCATGACTTTCATTACGACCTCATAAGGCACTTTTCCATCCGCAGCGATCACAACAGGCTGATCGGGTTTAAGTTCGGCAAGAATTGTCTGCGCTAGTGCGCTGCGTTCGACAGCAATGTTGGTGGCACCGGGTTCGCGTTTGCGCCATGAGACTTTGCCATCCTCGGTAATTTGTACTTCTATCGGTGAGGCCGGGACATTTGCCGCCTGACCGACTGAAGGGAGCTCAACCACACCGGGCGTGATCAAAGGCGCGGTCACCATAAAGATGATGAGCAGCACGAGCATCACATCGATGTACGGCACAACGTTGATCTCATTTTTCAGGCGTCGACCTGGGCGCCCGGAGCTCGATCGGACCGAGGACATTAGCGCACCTGCCGCTGCAGAATATTCAGAAATTCGTCGACGAACGTTTCAAAGCGAATCGACAGGCGATCAATATCATGGGTATAGCGGTTGTATGCTACCACCGCAGGAATCGCGGCAAACAGTCCGATCGCAGTCGCGATGAGCGCCTCTGCAATGCCAGGTGCAACCGAGGCAAGCGTAGCTTGCTGGACGTTGGCCAGACCGACAAAGGCGTGCATGATGCCCCAGACGGTCCCCAGCAAGCCAATGTAGGGACTCACGGAACCAGCCGAGGCTAGAAAGTTCAGGTGCGACTCGAGTTCGTCAACTTCGCGCTGAAAAGCGGCCCGCATTGCGCGTCGGGCACCATCCATCGTTGCATTGACGTCTGTCGCTGTTCCGCTGCGGCGCGCTTTGAGGAATTCGGTCATGCCAGAGTCAAAAATACGGGCCAGTGCGCCTTGTTCTGCACGACGCGTGGAAATGGATTGGTGCAGCAGGGCCAAATCGCCGCCCGACCAGAAGTCGTCCTCGAAACGACGCGTCTGGATGAGGGTCTTTTTAATCGTGGCCCGTTTGGCGAAGATAAATGTCCAGGACACAACTGAAATGCCAATCAGTAACAGCATGATGAACTGTACTGGCAAGCTGGCATTGAGCACCAGCGAGAGCATCGACATATCGGGTGTAGTTTGCATCACTTATTCCTGAGTAATTGCGGCTAATTTATTTCGTACAGATTCTGGAATTGCAGCGACCCGCATATTAACGGTTTCTACGCAACAGACTTGGATGTTACTTTGAGTAATCAGTTCCCCGTTACGAAGAACGGACTGTGCGAAGTGTAACGAAGCACGACCCATTCGGGTGACTTCACTTTCAATTTGCAGACAGTCGTCCAGGCGAGCGGGTGAAATGTAACGCACATCGACGCGCACCACCATGAAACCACGTTGCTCCTGCGCAGCAAGCTCAGATTGGTTCACGCCCAGGGAGCGGAGCCATTCCGTGCGTCCCCTTTCCATGAATTTGAGGTAGTTTGCGTAAAAAACAACACCACCCATGTCCGTATCCTCGTAATAGACACGGACATCCATGCGGTGTTTGAAAGCGGGCTGTTCGACAGGCATTGGTTGATGAAGCGCTGATGCTTGAGTCACTGATGTCTGAGTTGGTCTCAAGCTGATTCAAGTAATTTAAGGGTCTCATTCAAACACGAATCGAGCGACACACGCGCCGCCTCTGTTTGCTTGCGTCCCAATAACTCAACCACGCCATCGTTCAGGCCGCGCTCGCCGACAGTAATGCGAACAGGAGGACCGATCAGCTCCCACTCTGCAAACATGATGCCGGGGCGCTGGTCGCGATCGTCGAGAATCACATCAATCCCTTTGGCTTTGAGTTCAGCGTAAAGTTTCTCGCTTGCCAAACGGACCGCTTCACTTTTACCCCAGCCGACAGCGCAAATGGCGACCTCAAAGGGGGCAATCGCTCTGGGCCACACTATTCCTTTTGCGTCATGGTTTTGTTCAATGGCGGCGCCAACAATACGTGTGACACCAATGCCATAACAACCCATTTCCATCAGGGCGGGCTTTCCATTCTCATCCAGAAACGTCGCCTTGAGCGCTTCGGAGTATTTCGTGCCCAGGTAAAAGACGTGACCGACCTCAATTCCACGTTGGATGGCAAGCTTGCCTTTTCCGTTTGGCGCGAGGTCGCCCTCGACGACATTGCGCAGGTCGGTGATCAAACCAGGCTCAGGCAAATCGCGAGCCCAGTTGACCCCGGTCAAGTGCGCGCCTTCCTGATTGGCGCCGCACACAAAGTCATGCATGTTCGCAACGGTTAGATCGGCAACTATGCGCATTGGCAGTTTGGTAGCAACAGGACCGAGGTAGCCGGGTTTGCAGCCAAAGTGAGCGATTATTTCCGCCTCTGTTGCAAAACGGAAACCTTTGTCCAGACCGGGAATTTTGCCAACCTTGATCTCATTGAGATCATGATCGCCACGTAATAGTAGCAACCAGATCTCGACGGGCTTACCCTCTTGTTCTGTCGCCAGCACGATGGATTTGACTGTTTGGCTCAACGGTATATTGAGCATCTGCGCCACCAACTCACATTTCGTGGCCTCGGGCGTTGGGACCAACTGCATGGCTGCGCCCGGCGATGCGCGATGCGAGATCAGGCAAGGTGCGGGCGCCAGTTCAATATTGGCCGCATAATCAGATTCTGGGTCGTAGACAATTAAATCCTCGCCAATATCCGCAATCACTTGAAACTCATGGCTTTGCGAGCCGCCAATTGAGCCTGTATCCGCCGCCACCGCGCGGAAAGTCAATCCAAGACGGGAAAAAATACGCATATAAGCGTCGAACATGACCTGATAGCTTTTTTGCGCACCCGCGACATCGCGATCAAATGAGTAGGCATCCTTCATAGTGAATTCGCGACCGCGCATCACGCCAAAACGTGGGCGGCGTTCGTCGCGAAATTTTGTCTGGATGTGATAAAAATTGACGGGTAAATGACGCCAGCTTTGAATCTCATTGCGAGCGATGTCCGTAATCACCTCTTCAGAGGTTGGTTGCAGGACAAAGTCGCGTCCGTGGCGATCTTTCACGCGCAGCAGCTCCGGGCCATATTGTTCCCAGCGACCCGATTCGATCCAGAGTTCCGCGGGCTGAACAACAGGCATCAAGAGCTCAAGGGCGCCGGCCGCATCCATCTCCTGACGAATGATATGTTCGACTTTGCGAATCACCCGCAAACCAAGCGGCATGTAGTTGTAGATGCCCCCGGCGAGTTTGCGAATCATGCCAGAGCGCATCATGAGCTGATGGCTGGCGATTTCGGCGTCGTTAGGGGCTTCTTTGAGAGTGCTGATGTGAAAGGCGGATGCGCGCATTGTTTGCTAAAAAATTTATTAGGGCAAATTGCCCGACAGGTACGTATAATTAAACGTAATTGTATTGAATTCGCAGGGAGTGGCCATGCTTGATCGCGAAGGCTACCGTCCCAATGTTGGAATTATCCTCGTTAATCAGAAAAACGAGGTCTTCTGGGGTAAGCGTATCAGGGAACATGCTTGGCAGTTCCCTCAGGGTGGCATCAAACACGGCGAGAGCCCTGTTCAAGCCATGTTTCGCGAGCTTCACGAAGAGGTTGGCTTAAAGCCCGACCATGTCCGCATTTTGGGACGCACGAGAGAGTGGTTGCGTTACGACGTGCCGGATACCTTTATCCGTAGAGAGTCGCGCGGGCATTACAGAGGGCAAAAACAGATCTGGTTTTTGCTGAGAATGCTTGGGCGTGATACGGACGTCAGATTGCGCGCGACCCAACATCCAGAGTTCGATGCCTGGCGATGGAGCCATTATTGGGTCTCGCTGGATGCTGTGATCGATTTCAAGCGCGAGGTCTACACACAGGCCCTGAACGAACTTTCTCCCTTGATATTTAAGCGTGGCCAAGAGTCACGCCTGGAGGCGATCTCTCTGACAAGGCCGCAACTGACTGTGAGCACGAGTGTCAAGGTCTTTGGACATGATGTAGCCGGGGCCGCTATTTCCGAGGGTCAGGAGAAATCAGTCAACAATGCTCTGCCTCAGGGACTTGTCTAAAACGACAGGCTCAAAGAATATCGGGCTCAAAAAAAGACGCTTAAATGTATTAAGCGTCTTTTTCACACAGAGATGAGATTTATCTTAAGCGCTTGATCAGGCTTGAGGTATCCCAGCGCGAACCGCCCATTTTCTGAACATCCGCGTAGAACTGGTCCACCAGGGCGGTAACTGGAACACGCGCTCCATTTCTGCGGGATTCATCGAGCACAAGACTCAAATCCTTACGCATCCAGTCGACAGCAAAGCCAAACTCGAACTGGTCGTCCACCATGGTGTTGCCACGGTTTTCCATCTGCCAGCTTTGCGCCGCACCCTTATTGATGACATCCAGAACCTGTTTCATGTCCAGACCGGCTGCCTGTCCAAAGGCAATCCCTTCCGAGAGACCCTGAACCAGACCTGCGATGCAGATTTGATTGACCATTTTTGCAAGTTGCCCTGCGCCGACAGGACCGACCAATGTGACTGCACGAGCCATGACTGCGATCACTTCACGCACTTGTGCGAACTCAGCTGCATCACCACCGCACATGATGGTTAGCATACCGTTGATCGCGCCAGCTTGGCCTCCGGAGACCGGTGCATCGATGAACTTGATCGATTTGCTTTGGGCAATGGTATGAAGCTCGCGCGCGACGAGTGCCGAGGCAGTGGTGTGATCGACATAGGTAGCACCAGCATGCATCCCGGCAAATGCTCCGTTCTCACCCAGCACGACACTGCGCAAGTCATCGTCGTTTCCTACGCAGGAAAAAACGATTTCCGCACCAATGGCTGCCTCGCGAGGCGTGGCACACGCACGACCACCAAATTCTTTTACCCAGGCCTGCGCCTTTTGAGGGTTGCGGTTGTAGACCGTGACGTGGTGACCGGCGGTGGCCAGATGCCCCGCCATGGGCAGACCCATCACCCCCAAGCCCAAGAAAGCGACTTTTCGGGGTGAGGAGACTTCGTAGGTTTTGCTGTTGATTGAGGCCACTGTTTAAGTTTCCTCGAAAATTTCACGCTTCTTCTTGAGGGAAGGCAGAGAAATAATCAAAACCAGCAAGAGCGCAACACCGAGCAGCGAAGCTGAAAGCGGGCGCTCAAGGAAGGTCATGAAGTTACCACGCGACAGCAACAAGGCGCGACGGAAGTTTTCTTCCATGAGAGGACCAGCACCAAGCCCAGCAGTAATGGTGCGCCCTCGCATTTTAGTTTTGACCAAAGATAACCGACAATACCAAAGATGGCCGTCACAATAATGTCAAAAACGTTGTAGTTCAGCGAGTACACCCCGAT
>NZ_JAUHHE010000014.1 GCF_030410375.1 Zwartia vadi | reverse complement strand
AACGGTGCCATCCACATCCGTGGCCACCGGCACACGGCTGTTGAGCACCGCGTTTTCACCCGTGCCCGTGCTGTCATCGGTCGCCACAGGACCGTCATTGCTGCCCGTCACCGTGATCGTCACGGTCTGGGTGCCGCTCACCGCACCGAAGTCGTCGGTGGCGGTGTACGTGAAGGTGACAGCTCGCGTGTCGCCATCAGCCAGGTCATCAAAGGCGCTTTCCGGATCGAAGGAGTAAGTGCCGTCAGCGTTAAACGTCAGCTTGCCCGCGGTGACATCCTCCACTAACGTGTAGCTCTCAACGGTGCCATCCACATCCGTGGCCACCGGCACACGGCTGTTGAGCACCGCGTTTTCACCCGTGCCCGTGCTGTCATCGGTCGCCACAGGACCGTCATTGCTGCCCGTCACCGTGATCGTCACGGTCGAACCACCACCATCCGTTGTCGCAACGGCAAAAGTCTCGGTCAAAACCTGACCATCACTAAGCTGATTCAGCGCACCCTTGGCTGTATACGTCCAGGCACCATTGCTACCAATACTAAAAAATCCATAGGCGCCTTCGGTGTTACTTTGCGCAACTACGGTAGCCGCATTTACATCTGCATCCGTCACTACAAGCGCGCCACTGACACTAAGCACTGCATCGCTTTCGGTCAGCGCAACAGCGGCACTCGATAAAGTAGACACGCTCTCCGGCGCCACCGGAGTAACCGGAGTAACTGGAATAGCCGGAGCAATCGGATCTGCAACAACTGCCTCGTTTGTCTGAGGCACTGCCGTTAACTCAACTGGCTGCGTCTCAGGTGCAAGAACAAGCGGCTGGACCTGTTGCTCATTCCCACCCGCCTCCGCTGCGACTTCCTCTTGAGTCTGCGCAGTTCCGATACGCGCCCCATTTGTAGGTCCGGGTGCGCCCGAGCCCGACCCCGAAGAGGAACTTATACTATTCGCTGCAGACGTACCCTCACTGGATTGAGACGGAGTCGCTTGAGACTCGGGGGTGTCTGCAACCGTCACACTGAAAAGATCTAAGCCAGTGTCGTCTACCTCATTACCATCATTAATTTGAGGGGTATCCGCTGAATCACTATCAGAATCACTCACCGGTGAATCGCCAGACTGGGCAGGCGGTGCATTCGTTAGGTCTGTATTAGGGAGGTAAAAGCTTGGGCCGTCTTGAGAGCCAACTTGAGGAGACGCCACATTCGAATCCGCTCTCACATCCGTGACAGGCGCATCTGCAGTCTGATCGCCCTCAGTCGTTTGCTGAAGTGACGTCAAACTATCAAGTTGAACGGCATCCTGTGATTGCTGTGGGGTAGGTTTATTTTCGTCAGCCATTTCAGTGCCTTATCATTCCAGCGCGTCTCAAATTGAGACTTCTCTAAACTGGACTTTAATAGCCTGTTGGTACACCCTCAATACAACAAAAGGTTATATAACCTTAGTAACAATTCCTTTAAGATTAATTCAAAAACCGATCACGCAAAACCTCTGAATAACAGTCAACAAACTTCTTTCGGTCCGCATGAAACTCTCCGCAGCGCGAGGCGACTCTTGCGGTACGCCGACGCAGCTCGGAACCATCCATTTTGTAGGGTCCTTTCTGTGCTTCAAAAAACTTAGCCCGTTGATCGAAATACTGAGGCTCAAAGCCGGTTAAACCAAACTTTTCTACCTCACTATGATTGAGCCGATACACACCTTTCTGGGTATGGGCTTGCATGGCGGCAAACAGTTGGGGAGGCATGCCCATCTCTGCAAAATATGCCTGAGCATCCTGCTCAAACTTTTTTAGTGCCGCAGCCGCTTTAGGATTTTCACTGGCATCAACTTCTTTCAAAATCTTTCCATCGGGATTCGTCACAGTAATACGACCTCTGTGAATACCAACGGTATAAGGAGGAGCTCCTCGCACCACTCCGCTTGCAAGGATAAACATACATGCGCTTGAACACTGACCTGTTACAAAAATATGCGCCTTTGCACGCCGAAGCATGCGCCCAATTTCCATGGCGACCGCACCATCCCCTCCAGACGAATCCAACAACACAATCAAGCCAGCTGGAATCGGATCTCCTTTTGCAGCGGGGGGAGCCGACTTAAAGTACTCAAGTGTTCGTTTTGATATCCTGCCGCTAATTGTCATCACGACAACGTTGGCAGTGCGCGTGGCTGCTGGACGCTCTACTGGGTCTTCACGCGCAGAGGCGGGATCACCGAGAAAACAAACGATGACTATACAAATCTGGCTAAACAACAAGCTGATCTTCATCTGAGCCCTTAGCTTGATGAGCGCAAAGCCTCCGTATTGGGCACTGAAGATACGCCCGCTTCCGGAAGGGAAACCGTCAAGCTGTGAATAGCCTGGGCAGTCGTGAGGTCACGAAATTGAAAACCGCCGCCCGACTTAGGTGCGATCAACCCTGAAGCGGTCAGCTCCGACAGACAAGATTGAGTCTGGTGGTGCGGTAATCCGGCTTTGGAAACAACGTCATCGATTGGCTTGAGTGGATCGGTCGCAGCCGTCACGATCATCTGTTTGGAAACAACCGACAAACCATCCAAGAGCGCTTGCAAATCGGCACGTATCGCCTGCGGTAAAGCATGATGATCCAATGAGCGCATCTCAAACACTCTGGTAGGTGCATCGCTTTTCGGACGGGGGCCCAACAAACGGACAACTGTTTGCGCCTGTCCAACATCCATCAAGTTCGCGGCGACGATCAATATCGGACAGGACACTAACTGATTAACCCCCCGCTCACCCAATACACTCGCCAAGGCATCTAGGGCTTTTAAGCCATATACCTGAACCACCAGAGGCTTGCTTGCGCAGTCCCTGAGCATCGAACCCAACCTCTCGCCATCCGAGGCAAGCGTATAAACCTTATCGACCGGGGCATTGAGCTCGGCTGCCACCATCTCGATCTGACCGACAAAACCAGCCACGATTCGATCGCGGCGTGTCTGCACCGGCACTCGTAAACGCAAAACATTAAAGCCCCCCGAACACACGGCGGCATTGCCAATCGTGTCAATTAACGCAGTCGCAGCGGCAGGCGGCCATGATTCAACCGATACCCATTGCGCAACGCCATTCTGAACGGAGGCATAAATCTCGCCTAAAAAACCCATTCCACCCCAGCGCGGACGATTATCAAGCAGGGACTGGCCATATTGACCAATTGCGGAAACACTGCCCTCACGCTGGCGACCAATTGGCTTGTCTGAGGAAGCTTTGACCTTGATCCACTGCACACTAAGAGGAGCAAGACGTTGGGTCGACTCATCCGCAAGCGGTCGACCGAGCGGCCTGGCATGACGCGCCAAAATAGCCGCTGACCTGAAAGACTCGGCGCCCGTCAGTTGCACTGTCTTCTCAGCCACGACCTCGGGATGCGAGGCCACACCGATCCCGATTGGCCTCGTCAACAGCTCAGAATCACCTGCCCCAAAATGTTCGCGGCAATAATCGTCCGACCATCTCTGAATAGACTGCGCCAAATGCACAGCACGATCCGCATCATCGAGATGCGAGTACGGATGACCAAACCACGCTAAAAAACCACCGTAAGGCATTGAAACAAACTGACCATCCAAGGCTTCCGTAAACTCGGCAACAGTCTGGCGCAAAGATAACAAATATTGATCGCGCTGAACCAAGACCCCTGTGGAAATAGACGTCGCATCTGGTAGAAAAACAGCCACGACCGCGATCATTCTCCAGACATAGCCTGGTTTATGAATAGCAGCCTGTTTTGCGGGGCGCGTCCATCCGGACTCACGCCCCCTTGAGCGTTGTGCTTTGAGCAACTGGCTGGCCGCAATCACGGCTTTGGCACGATTCACAACACCGAGACGACGAAAGAGCACAAACAAATGCTGCTTCACCGTTCCTTGTTGAATACCAAGCTCCTCGGCGATCTCTTTATTACTTTTACCCTCAGTCAACAAAGACAATATCTGCTCTTGCCGAGGGGTCAGCGGCCGGGCCTTGTCCAAGTCACTCTCTACGCGCTTGTTCATGCTTTGATCTGCCTGATTTCGCTTGATTGAATATCAAATTAGCGCTCACGCATACCCTGATTCAGGGCAACGTAAATCGGACGAAGTAAATAACGCATCACAGACTGCCTATCCGTCAAAATATCCGCCTGGACAGTCATGCCCGGCTCAACTTTCTTGGTACGATCATCACCGACATACTCTTTGGGTACAGTGATATTGACCTTGAAATACGGGTTTTGATTCTCATCCAACACGCTATAGGGAGAGACCATCGACACGCGTCCGTCGATCGTGCCGTAACGCATAAAGTCGAATGTGCTGACCTTGAGCCTGACCGTTTGATCTTTCTTGACAAAACCAATGTCAACCGGCGACACCCTAACCTCCGCATGCATCTGACTGTCGACAGGGACAACGTTCATCAGCATTGCTCCGGGTGGAATGACGCCACCGACCGTACGAAACTTCAGGTCCTGAACAACGCCATTTGCAGGCGACAACACATCGACTCGATCCAGTCGGTCTTTTAATTTGGTCAATTGCTCTTGAGTCTGCACCAGTTCGTTCGACGAGGCGTTGAGCTCATCCATCTGGCTGCGTCTAAACCGCAGCAGTTCGGCCTCTGCCTGACTCAGTGCCCTCTGCGCATCAAGAGCCTGCACACGAGTTGCCAGTTTTTCCTCTGCCAGTTCAGTCCGGATTTTGCTGACTTCACGCAAAATTTTGATTTCATCCTTCTGCTGAGCGATTTGCTGCAAAGAAGTTTTAAGGGTGTGCTGTTGTTCCTGTACAGTTTCCCGATACGCCTGAGGCACTTCACTAAAATTTGCCGGACGTTCACCAATCAGAGCACGCAAACGCTCAACCTGCGCATACAGTCCCCAATACTTCGCGCTCAGGGTTTGATACTCAGCAGCGGCTTCCGTATCATTCAAACGCATCAACAACTCGCCTTTTTTAACAAGCTGTCCGTCCCTGACCTCTATGCTCGCGATCCGTCCGCCATCCACATGCTGGACAACCATCACCGAATCAACCGGCAGTATTTGTCCGGGTGCCAACGCGACAACATCGAGTTTTGCAAAATACGCCCAAACCAAAAACAATATCAGCGACACTGCCGCCAGATTGACAGTCGCCCTGAGATAAGAAGGTGGCGCAGCCTCCTCCAGCAAGATCGCTTTGGCGACATAGTTATCCGTACGATCACCCAGCACGAGCGGCGAGGCCGGCGCGCTATCGGGTTGGTAGGGTTCAGAATTTTTCACAGACTCTCTTCTCACAAATAATTGCGATACAAACAGACTCAAACATCAAGACGCTACAGGTTGTCTGAGCAGCGCATCAGGCGCACCACTCGCACGCAAATAGCCTTTGTCAAAAATCATTAGCGTATCCGCCAACTTGATATGACTGGGTCGATGACTAATAAACACAACCGTTGTATTGCCACGCATACTTTTTATAGTCTCGATGAATTTGCGATCACCCAGCTCATCGAGTCCATTACCAGGCTCATCGAACAACATGATGGGCGCGCGCGTTAAATACGCCCGCGCAAGCGACAGCTTCTGTTTAAGGCTTGCGGCCAACTCATTCGTGTTATCACCCACGCGATACTGAAGTCCCTGAGGCAAAGCAAGAACCTGCTCGAGCGCACCCGCCATCTCCAGGCACTCGTATAGATCGCCATCCGTTGCGTCTGGACGGGCCAGCCGGAGGTTTTGAGCAATCGTTGCCCGAAACAGTTGTATATCTTGCGGTGCGTAACCGATATACCGTCTTAAAACCAGCGGATCGATTTGGCGTATGTCGATATTGTCCAAAAGTATCGCGCCAGCTTGCGGTTGATACATGCCAAGGATCAGCTTGAGCAATGTCGACTTACCGCCCCCATTGGGACCCGTCATCGCGACGATCTGCCCGGGCTGAATCCGAAACTCCACGCCAATCAGGGCAGGATCCACTTTGATCGAATACCTAAACGACACGCGCGCAAACTCAATTTCACCTGCCAACTTTCGACTGCTGACAGGTTGCGAGGTTTCAATTCGCTCAGGTTGAATCCGCATCAGACTATCGATTTGCTTGACCGCCATCCCCACACGCCTCATTCTCGTCATATTGGTAAAGACCGTCTGAACAGGCGTCAACACTCGCCACATCAACATTAGCGAGGCAATCAACGCACCAGAAGTGACCGAGTGAGACCAAACCGCAGGCACTGTCGCCACAACAATCCCAAGCGCAGCAAGCATCATCAGGAAGTACGAGCTACTGACCAGCAAGGAAGAGAGTCGCTCAGACTTAAACGAAGCCATCGCGGCTGTAGCCGACACCTCACGGAAACGCTCGAGCCACAGCCTTTGCGCGTGACTTTCCCGGACCGCCCGCATTTTGACAATCAGTTCCACCAGAAACTCATCGCGCTCGGTGACTGCCTGGCTCAGCTCAGTGACAAGCGCCTGCGTACGACCTGAAAAAGTCCAGTACAACACGGCATAAATGAGAACCATGATGCCGAAAACAAGAAGAGCGATTGGATTGATAATCGACAGCGCCACCAGCAGGACAATCGTTGCAGGGGACTCCAGAAAGGTTGAAGCAAGCGGACCGATAAACATGTCACGAATGGCTTCAAAGCTCTGGATTCTCGATGTCTGGGCACCGACGGATGAACGCTCCGTAAAGGACGGCGACATCCGAAATACCTGTTGCAAGATACTGGCGCCAAACAAATATTCAATTCGACCTGCGATGTAGGCCAAAATATGCGCGCGATGACGCATAAACGCAAAACTCGACAACAACGCCAAGACCGCGCCAACAGACAGATAAAAAAGAGTGTCTTCCGCGCCAGTCGGAATCACCGTGCTGTAAACCACCATCATGAATAGCGGTCCCGCCATCAACACCAAACCCGTCACAAGCGCCGATAGCGTAGCCTGCCCAATCAAAGGCGCGAATCTTTTCAGCGCACGCATCGCCCAGGAACCGTTCTCAACCGTCGAGCGATCCACCTGCTCGTAAAAAAAGGCTCGCCCTTCAATATTCAGATCAGACACTAAGCGCGCTTCTTGATCCGGGTCATTTGCAACGCGTACCTGATGACCCGTCCGTCCAAGCACAATAAACGCCAGATCATGATCAGGCACAAATAAACAGGGCAACGAGCGCACTTCAAGCGCGCCAAGACGGCACCGAACTTCTTTTGGCTTGTAGCCAAGTTCAGCCATCGCATTCTGAAAACCTGACAGATCCAGAGCCTCTTCGAAATAAGGGAGTGACTCGGCGATTTCACGCGTACTGACCCGGGCATTGATCTGTTTCAGCAAAACAGTCAAACAACCTGCAAAATCCGTCCTGACTTTAAACTGCGCATCGACCATTTCACGCGCGCGATCCCATCTCAACGGATCAAACTCAGACTCCAACGCGTTGGGTAAAGGTTTGACTGTTGTAGAGGGAAGAGCGTCACCAAGCTGTGGCAAAGTCGTCTGACTTTGAGTATTTGCTGAGGGTAAGCTATCAAGCGCTGGACTCACCTCTGCAATCGGCTCATCCTGGGGTTCAGTTTGGCCACTCTCACTAAAGCGACCATTTCGAAGATAAATTGTTTTAGTTGCCAAACGCTTGTAAGACGGTCGCTGAGAGATCATGACAATCGTGACACGCCCGACCATCGACTGCAGATAACGTAAAAACAGGGTATCGCCCTCAGAGTCCATCGTGGACGTCGCGTCATCGAACAGAATCACCCGAGGATGGCCACTCAACGCTCGCACAATCGCCAAACGCTGTCGATAACCAGGCGGCATGGAATCAGTCGCCATATCTCCTACAGTCGAGTCCCATCCGCGGGGCATCCTGGAAACAAACTCACCCAAGCCAAGTCGCTTGGCAGTATCAAGCGCTAAATCGATGCGGTCATCATCAAAACTACTAATATTGTCGAGTAAGGATCCCTCGAACATCTGGGTTTGTTGCGATAGGTATGCCAAGGAATGGCCAAGCTCAGTCGAGCTCAAAAACTTGATATCTCGATGATCAATCAAAATCTGACCATCAAGCGGCTCAACCACGCCGGCTAGTAGTTGCAGTAACGTGCTCCGCCCTGATCCACTTTGACCTTCAATCAACAGGCACTCATTAGGCTCAATATTGAGTGACAAATTCTCAAATAAAGGCTTCTCAGCGCAGGGAAACCGGTAGGTCACATTTTGCAACCCAATACTCACGCCCCGTATCTCGCCCGGAACAACTTGCGTATCCAATGAAACGGCATGCGGTGGTTCGACCGGCAGCTGAGGTTGGGCCAGTTCGCGGGCGAGGTCTGCACGCAAAATTTTATCTTGCTGGTGTTTCGACCAGATGCCGCCCAAGCGCTGTAACGGCGCCAGAGAGCGCATCCCCAGCAACACACACGCTGCTAGCTCACCATTTGTCATATCCCCGTTGATAACAAGCCAGGCACCCAGCGCGACCGTCAGCACAGTCATCAACGGTGAAAAAATATTACCCAGACCGGAGGACATATCCAGCGCATAGGTCACCCGCGACATCAAGCGCGCGCAAGCCTCTTGCAAACGCTCATGACGCCGCAGCATCAATGCTTCCATGGTCATCGATTTAAGTGTGTGGATATTTCTAAGCGTTTCATTTAAAAAGTTTCCACGTCTAAGATCGGCTTCTTTTTGCTCCTTGACCAAGGCAGGAAAACTTTTACCGTGATGCCAAATGATCACTATAAAAACGGCATAGCCGGCGAGCAGTAATAAACCAATCCAAGGACTCATCACCGCCGCAATCAGCACGTACAGAAACGTGAAAGGCAAATCCATCAACTGCTGAAAAGTCTGACCAGAGTAATGATAGCGAAGCGTTCCAATCGCCTTGAACCGAGACATCACCGCCCCGGTACCCTTGCGCTCAAATTGATGGAGAGGCTCAGCCAACGCGCGCTCAGTCAGTGCCATCATTGCACGATATTCAAATCGCGCGGCCGTCCACGCCGTGGAATAAGAGCGCGCGATCCTCAGCAAGGTCTCGACAAAGATCGCCAGTAAAACAGTAATCGCGACCAGCCCAAGCGTATCGACAGACTCGTAGGGCAATATCCGATCGTAAAGTTGCAGCATCAACAACGGGAAAGCCAAGGCAAGTATGTTGATCGTGAAGCTCGAAGAAAAAATTGTGAACCACTCACCTGCGAAAGGCGACATCAGACTCAAAGACTCTTTGGCCTTTGGCTTCTCAGACATGGTTGCTGTACTTTTATTTGACATTACTTTTCTCAGCACTTGCCCGCCAACGCGCATCCGCCTCGGGGAGTTTGCCACCGCCCAGGCAAGGATCCTCGCCTAGACGTAAGCCGCCCCCAATTGCCTTGTAGAGGTCAACAGAGGCCCTGATTTGCTCAAAACGACCATTAATCGCCGCATCTTCAGCAGCAATCACAGTCCCCTGAACCTGGAATAATTGAACAAAATCCATCCCGCCGCGCTCGACCACCGTGACGCTGTACTCAGCAAGCTTGCGTGCACGCTGACGCGCATTATTCAGAGCTGCGTATTGACGAGCCGTCAGCGCCACCCCTGAGAGCCCATCTTCAACATCGCGCATCGCCGACAGCACGGTATTGGCATACGCCTCAAGCAACTCCCGATTTTTGGCATTGGCCAGCTCAACCTCAGACTTGCGCTTGCCACCATCGAAAACATTCTGAACGAGATTGGCACTTAGGTTATAAAAAAGGCTCTGCGGCGCCAAAATAGATGACAACAAAAAGCTGCCAAATCCACCCTGAGCGGAAAGTGCAAAGGACGGTAACAAATTGGCACGCGCCGCATACAAATCCGCCTGAGCCGACTCAAGTGCGGCCTCTGCGCGACGAATATCCGGTCGGCGACACAGAAGGTCCGAGGGCAAACCAGGCTGCACGATTGGAGTTTTAACGTCTTCGACCAAACCGCCCGTGAGCCTCAGCGCCGAAGGTGTCGTGCCGATCAATAAGGCCAGTCGGTTAATAGCCCGCTCACGCTGCAACCTTAAGTTTGTCAGCTGAGCATCCGTGTTGCTTTCCAAGACAAGCTGTTGGGAAACATCAATAAGCGTTGAATCGCCGCGATCCAATCGACGCTGTAAGTTTCTTCCCACCATTCGGATCGTATCCAGATTGCGTTCACCAACCGCGATCCGCTCCGTCAACGCCATCACTTGAAAATAAACTGTTACAACATCGCTGATCAAGCTGAGCGCGACAGCTTCACGATTAAACTCGCTAGCTAAAGCCAAAGAATACGCGGCTTGTGAGTTAAAACCTTTTTTACCCCAAAGATCGAGCTCGTAATTCACAGCCAATCCAGCCTGCCAGACAGGTTGACTGCCCCAATCGTCCGTGGTCGCGGCATACCCGACACCTTGACCAGGAGCCTGGTTTTTGTAACCGGCCGTCAAATCAACCGTGGGTGATTGCGCAGCGCGAACGATATTTGCCTGCGCACGCGTTTGCGCCACTCTAGCCACAGCAACACGCAACTCGTAGTTATTAGTCAAAGCGGTATCGACAAGCCCATCTAGCTCGGTGCTACCGAAATCTTTCCACCAATGCTCTTTTGGACGTGGAAGACTTTCATTCACAGGTCCGTTAAATGTTTTCGGTATCCACTTCACATAATCGGGTCCGTCCGGAGCATCGCCCTCTTCTTTTATGGGCGTTGAACAACCCACTAACATAGCAATCAGAAAAAAACACATGCACACAAAAACAAATCTACCGCGCCGCAGCACGAGACCAGCACCAAACAGCAGGTTGGTTGAATGTGTTGAATGCATGATGGAAGAAAAAAGACCGAAAGTTACAGCGCAACGACGTCCTAAGAGTTATAGAACCCAGTCTAGCTTTTATTAAAACAATGGAGAATCGTTATCGACTTGACAGGTACTATTTGTTGCAATGTCGAGACGGGATAAATAAGCCATTCTTAATGGTATCTTTATACCACAGCTATAAAGTAAAACCCCTATCCACTCTTAGCGATAGGGGTTTTTTCAAATACTCGCCCAAACTGAAGGTGTGCGAATATCTTAGTCAAAAAGACTTTAACTAACGACCCAAATGCTGCTGGGCAAAAACGAAAAGCTCAAGTCGGTTGGCCAAACCAAGTTTGCTATAAATTGAACGCAAATGGTTACGAACGGTGTTCTCGCTGATTTCGAGATCCTTGGCGGTCTCGCGCAAGGTCTTGCCCCCTCCGTCCACAACGGCCTTCACAACAAGTTTTTCTTTGGCTGTCAGCTCAGCAATCCGCTTTTGCTCTTCGGAAAGCTCCTTGGACTGACCGAGACCACTAAAAATACGCGAGGTAATCTGTCGGTTAAACCAAAACTCACCGGCGTAAACCTTGGTGAGCGCTTTAAAAAGCTGAGCGCTATCAGCCTGGGGGTTAATCAAACCTCGTGCACCCTCCTTAAGCCAGTCCTCAACATTCGAGGGCTCGCGCTCAAGGGCAAGCAACAACACCTTCGCATCGCTCATGGCAGAGATGCGCAGCATCAGCGAAGGCTGCTCATCCTCGGCGCTCAAGAGCACCACATCGAAACGATCCGTCGTGGTGGTCAGAAACGCGGCAAGCTCTGAGCCTTTGGCAAACGTTTTCACGACGCAAAAAGTCGCATCCGAACGGATGAGACACTCAAGCGCAGATTGCACAAGAGGACTAGGATGGACGACGAGGATTTGAATTTGCATCACTGACCTTCGAGAAAGCTTTTGAGCTTGTCCGAACGACTTGGGTGACGGAGCTTGCGCAAGGCTTTAGCCTCTATTTGACGAATCCGCTCGCGCGTGACGTCAAACTGCTTGCCTACCTCTTCCAGGGTTTGGTCCGTGCTCATTTCAATACCAAAGCGCATGCGCAACACTTTTGCTTCACGAGGCGTCAACGAATCCAAAACCTCCTTGACGACATCGCGCATCGAACCGTGCAGTGCGGCATCCGCGGGTGCAAGCGTTGCCATGTCCTCGATGAAATCACCCAGGTGCGAATCGTCATCATCGCCGATCGGTGTTTCCATTGAAATCGGTTCTTTGGCAATTTTCAAGATCTTTCGAATCTTGTCCTCAGGCATGTCCATTTTTGAAGCCAGTGTCGCGGGATCAGGCTCGGCACCTGTCTCCTGCAAAATCTGACGACTGATACGATTCATTTTGTTAATCGTCTCAATCATGTGGACAGGAATACGGATCGTACGCGCCTGATCAGCGATCGAACGCGTAATAGCCTGTCGAATCCACCATGTTGCATAGGTAGAGAACTTGTAGCCCCGACGGTATTCAAACTTATCGACCGCCTTCATCAGGCCAATGTTGCCCTCCTGGATCAGATCCAGAAACTGTAAACCGCGGTTGGTGTACTTTTTAGCAATGGAGATCACCAGACGCAAGTTCGCCTCAGTCATCTCGCGCTTGGCCTTGCGAGCCTTTGCCTCGCCAGTGGCCATTTTCTTATTGACGTCTTTCAAGTCTTTAAGAGGCAGGACCACGCGGACTTGCAAATCGATCAGCTTTTGCTGAAGTTCCTGTACGGCAGGCACGTGACGTTCAAGCGTGTGCGCATAGTCAGTCGCCGCGGCGACTTCACCGAGCACCCAATCAAGGTTCGTTTCGTTGCCCGGGAAAACCTTGATGAAATGCGAACGAGGCATCCCAGCACGATCCACGCACGTATGGAGCACCTGACGCTCGATCTTGCGAACCTCCTCGACTTGGGCACGTAGAGTATCAGCTAGACGCTCGACCATTTTGGCTGTAAAACGAATGCCCATCAGCTCATTTTGAATCGCCTCTTGGGCCGCCATGTATGTGGGTGACCGATAACCATCCTGCTCATAGGCCGCACGCATTTTTGCAAACTCGATACCGACGATCTCAAACTTGGCCAAGCCCTTGACACGCAGATCCTCGAGCTGTTTGCTGCTCATGCCTCCTGCGGGACCATCTTCGTCTGCCTCGTCAGAAACGCCAGCACCTGCGTATTCAGCGCCATCGTCCGGATCAACCAAACCGTCGACCACTTCATCGATCTGAGCCTGTCCCTCACGAACACGCTGAACATGGTTCAGAATTTCATTGACAGTCGTCGGGCATGCCGAGATCGCCATCACCATGTGCTTGAGGCCTTCCTCGATCCGCTTGGCAATTTCGATCTCACCTTCACGAGTCAACAACTCAACCGTGCCCATTTCACGCATATACATGCGCACCGGATCAGTTGTTCGACCAAAATCCGAGTCAACTGTCGTCAGCGCCGCTTCGGCCTCGTCCTCGACGTCATCATCAGAGGTCGCGACAGGCGCATTTTCACCGAGCAACAACGTTTCAGCATCGGGAGCCTGATCGTAGACCGCGATACCCATATCGCTAAACGTGCTGATAATGCCATCAATGGCCTCAGCATCCACCAGATCATCAGGCAGATGGTCGTTGATCTCGCCGTAGGTTAGGTAACCACGATCCTTGCCAAGCTTAATCAGCGATTTCAGGCGATTTCGACGCGCTTCGTATTCCTCGGGCGTCACTGGACCGCGAGCTATCAGGTCCTTGCCCTCACCTTTGCCGCGCTTGCCACGCTTGATCGGTTTGAGTTCCGGCACAACCTCGACCTCGTGATCACCATCACCGGAGTCCCCAAAATCCGCGTCGTTATTGTTTGGATTTTTAGAGGGGCGACCAGGACGCCGACCTGTACCACCTGGAGGGCGACCACTCGCCTTTTTAGGCGGACCATCACCTTCGTCTTTTGGAGGAGCTGGCTTGGAGACATCGACTTTGCCAGGGGCCTTCGACGACACAGGTGCAGGAGGCGCAGCTTTAGCAGGAACTGCTTTAACGGCAGGCGCTGCGTCTTTAGCAGAGGCACTCTTGGCAGCGACTTTCGCTGGGGCTTTTTTGTCACCTTTGTCAGAGACTTTAGCACTCGGCTTGATAGCCGGTTTAGCAGCCGACGTAGCAGCCCCTTTTTCGGGGGACTTCGCTGCGGGCTTTGCTGCAGGTTTCTCTGCGGCTTTAGCGGCAGGTTTCACATTGCTTTTTGCGGTGCTGACTTTTTCGGGCACTGCGGATTTACTTTTTGAAGCCGACTTCATTGAATCCTTGACTGATTTGACTGCAGTTTTTACTGCGGAATGAGTTGAAACAGGTTTAGCTGGTGCATGCGTGGCGGACTTGGCAGCAGACTTGGAGGCTTGTTTGTTGGCAGGCTTGGCAACAGTCTTTGGAGCAGGTTTAGCCCTAGCTTTTGCAGGGGCTGATTTCGCTGTTGCCGATTTGGTTGATACCGTTTTGACTGATACCGTTTTAGTTGCTGACGACTTCGCAGCAGATGCTGCACCAGGCTTGGCACCCGACTTAGGCGTATTTTTACCTATTGCTTGAGTAGACTTGGCGACGACTTTAGTTGCCGCTTTAGGTGTTGGTTTTGCTGCAGCTATCGATTTTTTCTTGCCAACAGATTGAGTCATGATCGCTCTTGTTTTTTATGTGTGCATCAAGCACGAGCCTGCTCAATCCGTGCTTGAATCAAACACACGCCTGAGCTGCGTAAACCGTTGATTTTAACCGAATCAAGACGTTTTGCTTGATTCAATCACCCTCATTAGACGGGTGATACTCTGAGAAAGTTCCTGATATTTTTGCTGGGCATGCAAATTATTTAATCCCTGTCCAATGAGTGACTGCTGCTCGGCCTTTAAGCCATCCAATTCGATACGCCGCACAGCATCCTCCCACTCAAGCTGCGGGTTAGGCAAGGGTTCCTGAGCCATTAGATCCTCGGCAAGCGAGATCATCAGCACACCCAAATCCGCTCCGGGATCAGCGGCCTGAATCAAGGCGCCAACATGCCTGGCCCCCGAGGCCTGGATTAAAACGATTAAATCCCGCACCATTTCCAGATGAGGCCCGCGCGCCAAGATTTCAATCTGCTGCTCGCCCATTTGATCGACTAACTCCGGATGAGTCAAAAGCAGACGCAGCAAACGACGCGCCAACGGTGCGACGGCGCGAGGCGCAGACGCCTGCCGCCCCTGTCGGACTCGACCAGCAGGGAACTGACCGCCACGAGTAGGCGCACCAGCTTCATTCGAACCGTTTTCATGACCAAAGGACGGAAATATTGGACCCTCGTCAGCCGCAGCGCCTGCACGCGCCTGAGCTCCGGCAGAGGGCTGACCGGGATCAGGCAGCCCCGCCATTTTGTGGGGAGCCTCCTGAGCGAGCAATTGACTCAGCTCTTCAGGCGTAAATTGAACAAGACGCGCCAGCTCATTCTGTAGCTGGACTTTTAGAGCAATTGCAGGAATCTGCGCCAACAGGGGTCTCGCCTCATGCACCAGAGCAGAACGCCCCTCAAGCTCTTGAACAGAATGTCGCGCGGCCAACTCGTTTAGAAAAAAAGTGGAAAGCGCGTCCGATTCATTTATACACGCCCTGAAAGCTTCTTCGCCAAATTTCCGGATATAACTATCCGGATCATGCTCTGCCGGCAAAAATAAAAACCGGATAGATATATCATCCCTCAAGAATGGCAATGAAGCCTGAAGGGCCCGCCAAGCAGCCCGCCTGCCAGCGCCATCGCCATCGAAACTGAAGATGATTTTGTCGCTCGCACGAAGGAGCTTTTGAATATGTGTGGGCGTTGTCGCCGTCCCTAGTGCAGCAACCGCATGACGGACACCTAATTGCGCGAGACCGACAACGTCCATGTAGCCTTCGACCACAATCACGCAACCCTCAGCACGAATCGCGCTTCTGGCCTCAAACAGACCATACAGCTCATTGCCCTTGGAAAAGACAGGCGTTTCTGGGGAATTGAGGTATTTGGGCTCGCCCTTACCAATAATGCGTCCACCAAAGCCCACAATCTCGCCCTTGGCGTTTCGGATCGGGAACATGATGCGCTCACGAAAACGATCATAGCGGCGACCGTCTTCAGACTCGATTACAAGGCCAGACTCGACCAGAAGCGGATCGTCATAGCGTGGAAATACCTTCGCTAAAGCTTGGCGATCAGCACTGGCCCAGCCCAACCCAAATTCTTTGGCAATCTGCCCTGTCAGTCCTCTTTCCTTAAGGTAACGAATGGCCGCAGGACTATCACGCAATTGCGCAAGATAATGCTTTTGGGCAAGCTCGAGGACTTGGGTATGTTGGGAGATTTCTTCGCGTCGGCGAGAGCTCGCCGCTTTTTGTCCAGGAGATCGATTTTCCTCTGGGACAGTCATGCCCACAGCACTCGCAAGCGTACGGACTGCCTCAGGAAAACTGGCCCCAGTATGCTCAATCAAAAATGTGATGGCGCTCCCATGCGCTCCACAACCAAAACAATGATAAAACTGCTTTGCAGGGCTGACAGTGAAAGAGGGAGACTTTTCGTTATGAAAGGGACACAAACCTAAAAGGTTAATGCCGCCTTTCTTTAACTGCACGTAACGGCCGACGACATCTGCGACATCGACTCGGGCAAGAAGATCCTGGATAAAGGAATCTGGGATCAACGCTCAGACCATACGTGAACGGCGCAACGAGTGCGCCGTGAGATTAGTACATGCGTGGAGGCAATTGCTGGCTGCGGATGCGCTTGTAATGGCGCTTAACGGCGGCAGCCTGCTTGCGCTTACGCTCAGCAGTTGGCTTTTCATAAAACTCGCGGGCGCGCAATTCTGTCAACAGACCAGTTTTTTCGATTGTGCGCTTGAAGCGGCGAAGTGCGGCTTCGAAGGGCTCGTTTTCTTTCAGACGAACGATAGGCATAGGATGCGTGACGTAAAAAATAATACAGTTAAACAACTAAATAGCCTTAGATCATAGCATAAATACGCTATTTCGACAGATCTTTGGCGCTTTTTTCAACTAAATCTTGAGGGGTTAAGCTGTCATACATCTCAAAAGGCTGACGAATCCAAGGATTCGTCGACAGCTTTTCAACATAGAAATCCGGTACAACGCTCGAGCAGGCTTTGTACCAAATAACAGCCGACTGAATCGATTCAATACTTGGATAGGTTCTCATCAGGTGCTGACTGACCTCGCTGAGCGTGTGGCCACTATCCACCAGATCATCTACAAGAAGAAGACGCCCTGTGAGCGTCCCCTGCGTCATCGTGATGAATGGAGCAATATCGAGCTCGCCCTGGGCGCGACCGGCTTGCTCCCGGTAGCTGCTGGTCGCCAAAATCGCGAGAGGCAGCCTCAGCACTCTGGAAAACACGTCTCCGACTCTTAAGCCACCTCGTGCTAGACACAGAATCTGGTCGAACTTGGCCCCCGACAAGTGAACTAAGATAATCAGCCGCTCAATTAGACGATGATAAGTATCCCAATCCACCTGTAAATCCTGGCCCTCTTTGGTGTCGGACATCAGGATGCGAAGGGGTTGCGCAACATGATCGTTTCGTTGCGATCCGGACCCGTCGAGACCATGTCGATTGGTATACCGCAGACCTCGGACAAGCGCTTGAGGTAACGCTGAGCATTCACAGGCAAGCGATCAAAATCAGTGATCCCGACAGTCGACTCAGTCCAACCAGGCATTTCCTCGAGGATGGGTTTGGAGCGCGCAACAGCGGCCGCACCATAAGGCAGGACGTCACACTTTTGACCATCCAGCTCATAGCCCACACCCATTTTCAACACTGGCAAGCCATCCAGAACGTCCAGTTTAGTAATACACAGACCGGATATACCGTTCAAGCGGACTGAACGCTTCAGCGCGGCACCATCAAACCAGCCACAGCGGCGAGGACGCCCCGTCACCGAACCAAATTCTTTGCCAACGGTCGCCAGACGCGCCCCGGTCTCATCGAGGAGCTCCGTCGGGAATGGACCAGAACCGACTCGCGTCGCATAAGCCTTGGTGATGCCCAAAACATAATTCAGGCTTTGCGGCCCCACCCCTGCACCCGCAGCCGCCGCACCCGCCACGCAATTACTGCTGGTGACATAGGGATAGGTGCCATGATCAACATCCAATAGCGCGCCTTGAGCACCCTCGAACAGAAGATTTTGACCGGCCTGCTGGGCCATGAACAGCAAACTGCTGACATCCGCCACCATCGGAGCAACAGCAGGTGCCAAGGCCATCGCCTGATCAACGACCTCTTGTGCTGAAACAGCTTGCGCACCAAGGTACTTGGTCAGAACAAAGTTATGTAGGTCCAAGACCTCGTCAACTTTTGCACGAAAACCCTGGGGGTCAAACAAATCCTGAACGCGCAGCGCACGGCGAGCGACCTTGTCCTCGTAGGCGGGGCCAATACCCCGACCGGTCGTACCGATCTTGGCGTCGCCACGACGTGCTTCGCGCGCCTGATCGAGTGCAACGTGGTAGGGCAAAATCAAAGGACATGCCTCTGAAATTTTTAGACGTGACCGCACATCCAGACCAGCCGCCTCAAGCTCGGAAATCTCTTTGAGAAGCGCTTCGGGAGACAGCACGACGCCATTACCGATATAGCAAGTCACGCTAGGATGCATAATGCCCGAAGGAATCAATCGCAAAATAGTCTTTTTGCCATTGACCCAGAGTGTATGACCGGCATTATGCCCACCCTGGAAACGCACGACGCCCTTGGCAGACTCTGCGAGCCAATCAACAATCTTGCCCTTGCCTTCGTCACCCCATTGGGTGCCAATTACTACGATGTTCTTGCTCATATTGGGTAATCAAACCAATCAGTATCGAGAGAAATATCTCCAAGCACCAGGATAATCAAAATGAAAATCCTCGCACCGAAGCCTAAAGAACCTGCTGAACCATCCATTGACCGTTACGCAACACAAGCTCGCGATCAAATACAAACTCATCATGTGTGGCAACTTCACCGGGGAAAACTTGCACAACTATGTTGCCTCTCTGGCGCAAATCCTGCATCGCTTGGCGCAATCCAGCATCCTGCCCGGAAGGCGCTCGGATCGCAGGAGCCGGCAAGGCAGGCAACAAACCAGCCGCCAACTTGCGCAAATCCAGACTAAAGCCCGTTGCGGGACGCGCACGACCGAACGCTCGACTTACATCGTCATAACGCCCGCCCTGAACAATCGCATCATGCCAACCCTCGGCATAGATGGAAAATGTCACACCAGAGTGATATCCATAGGTACCAACATCGGCCAAATCAACGCCCACCGACACATCGTCTAGAGATGACAGCAACTGCTCAAGCGTATCCAAAGACTGTGTCACGCCGCTAGATGCCGGCAATACCTGACGCGCGCGCGCAATAACGGAAATATCACCGTAGAGCTGAGGTAAGGCGCAAAGCGCTTGAACCGTGGAAGACTGGAGAGCCAAGTCACCTTTGTCCAGCATGCTCAACCCAGGCAAGTCTTTTTCACGGAGCAATGCCATGATTTCATCTGCTCGGACTTGAGCCTGAGGATCGCCCTCTAGCAAGCTGCGCACCAAGCCAGCGTGACAAAGATCCAAGCGCACAGCCTGAACACCCGCCAACCTCGTACTTTCTAAAGATAAACGAATAATTTCAAGATCGGCCTCGACACCAGCGTGACCGTAAATATCGGCACCTATTTGCAAAAGCTCACGGCTCGACAGTAAGCCAGCAGGACGAGCATGCAAAACTGGGCCGCAGTAGCACAAGCGAGTGACCCCGGAACGATTCAGTAAATGCGCATCAATGCGTGTGACTTGCGGCGTCATATCAGCACGTACGCCCAGCGTACGGCCAGACAACTGGTCCACCAGTTTGCTGGTGCGCAGATTCAGGTCGCTTCCGGTTCCGGAAAGCAACGAATCGATGTATTCAACCAGAGGCGGCGCAACCAACTCAAAGCCGTAAGTACGGAACAAGTCCAGAAGATGCCTACGCAAATCTTCGATACGGCGCGCCTCGGCCGGCAACATATCTGCCAAACTTTCTGGCAACAACCAATTGCCTTTCATGATCGCAAGTAAATTTAAAAGGGTTAAGTTCAACAAGAACTCATAACAACCGCTCAATTGCCCGGCTGCGCTCAAAACGAGCGGCCAAACAAAAAGCGGCTTGGGGCGTAAGCCCGGCAAGCCGCCAGAACAATCGTTAAAGCTTACAATGCATTATACAGATTATCGAGGCATCGTACGGCTCTGACCGAGGCAAGTTCCTCAATCAAAGCCAAAGAGCATACAAACTATTTCTTACCCTGCGGGTTCTTGAGATACTTGAAAAAGTCTGAGCTCGGATCGACAACCAGGATATCTCCCGATTTTCCGAACGCCGCACGATAGCCCTCCAAACTCTTATAGAAGCTATAGAACGGAAGATCCGCACCATAGGCCTTGGCGTATAAGCCAGCAGCCTCAGCCTCGCCCTCACCCATGATCGCCTCGGCACGACCATACGCACGAGCCAAGATTTGCTCGCGCTCGCGATCCGCCTCGGCACGAATACGCTCACCCTCGGCCGCCCCGATCGAACGCAGCTCGTTCGCCACTCGCACACGCTCTGACTCCATACGGCGATAGACCGACTCGGAAATCTCCGGAGCAAACTCGATACGTTTGAGTCGGACGTCGACGATCTTAACTCCCAATGGTTCGGCGCGCTTTGCGACGTTATTGAGCACCTCGGTCATGATGACATCGCGTTCAAGTGATACAACATCCTTGACGGTACGAATGTTGACTGAAGCGTTCAACGCATCTCTGATCTGAGCTTGTAGACGCTCGCGTGCAGCGCGTTCGTTGCCACCGAAGGTCACGTAGTACAGCCTGGGGTCAACAATACGCCACTTGACGAACGAATCAATCAACAGGTTTTTCTTCTCAGAGGTTTGAATCCGCTCTGCTTCCTGCAAATCAATCGTTAAGAGTCTTTTATCCAAGGTCACCACATTTTGAAATGGAGGTGGCAACTTAAAATAAAGACCCGGTTCGGAGATGATCTTTTTGACTTCGCCGAGCGCAAAAACCAGCGCATAGTCACGCTCACGGACAATAAACACGGAGGAAGACAGCACCACCGCGCCAATGAACAAGGCGATCAACAGGGGAAATAATCTTTTCATGATTCTGTCCTCTGTGTTATCGACTGCCGCGATCGCGCGTCAGTGTGTTGGAAGGCCCTTGAGCAGCTGGCCGTGTGACAGGCGCAGGCTGAGTCAGGGGAGCGGGTGCGTTGGTTTGAACAGGAGTATTTGCCATGGGGTTAGGACGCTGCGCGCCTTGAGCAGCTTGCTGTGTGATCTTGTCCAGCGGCAAATAAAGCATATTGTTCGAACCTGAAGTATCGACCAGAATCTTGCTGGCATTGGCGAACATTTGCTGCATCGTTTCTAGATACATACGCTCGCGAAGAACTTCGGGAGCCTTGCGATACTCCGCCAGTACGCTTGTAAAGCGGGCAGTGTCACCGACTGCGTTACCCACTACGCGGGCACGGTAGCCTTCGGCTTGCTCCAGCATCCGCGAAGACTGACCCGCTGCAAGAGGCACAATCTGATTGCGATAAGCCTGACCTTCGTTGATCTGGCGCTCGCGATCCTGACCTGCTTTCACAGCATCGTCGAATGCGGCTTGAACAGGCTCTGGAGGCTGAACGTTCTGAATCGCCACGCTGCTCACCTGAATGCCGGTCTGGTAGCGATCAAGAATTTCTTGCATTTGCTTTTGAACCTCGGCGGCAACAGCAGTACGACCCTCGTAAAGAACGAAGTCCATGGAGCGTGTACCAACAACCTCTCTCATGGCAGACTGAGAAACCTGGCGAACAGATTCGTCAGGATCCTTTGTTTTAAAAAGGTAATCAGGTGCGCCATCTGCACGCAGGCGATATTGAACAACGAACTGCACATCCACGATGTTTTCATCATCTGTCAACATCAGGGACTCGGGCAACACGCGATTGCGGGGATTCCCGCGAAAGCCAACCTCGAACGTACGCAATTGAGAGAGATTAACCATCTCATGCGACTGAATCGGGGCAGGAATACGCCACTGAAAACCAGCCTGTGCCGTGCTCTTGTATTTACCAAACTGCGTAATCACCGCAACCTGGCCTTCTTGGACAATAAAGAAACCACTTACAAGCCAAAGAACCACCGCGGCAGCGACAATGACTCCCAGTCCAATTTTGGACTGACGAGGCGTCGGACCACCACTACCAAGCGGTCCGCCTGTATTGCCACCACCCCGCTTGCCACCAAAAAGACCACCAAGACGGTTGTTGAAATCACGCCAAACCTGATCCAGATCGGGTGGACCATTTCCCTGAGGCGGACGACGAGGAGGCTCGTTGCCGCCACCGCCCTGACCCCGACCCCAGCCGGGATCATTCAGATTGAATATTTTCGTAAGAGATCGCATTATTTTCCGAGGTAGTAGCAAACTGACTGATCGCGTCACGCAACCCGCTCAAGCCAGAGCGCTTTTGAGCACTTAAAAAAACTCGACAAATCGTACCATGTTCGTCTCGTTCGACACGAGATTCCAGTCCTGCCAAGTCGGTTTTGTTGTAGACCATTATGCAGGGAATATCTGCTGCACCGATGTCCGCCAGGACTTTGTTGACCTCGGCGATTTGCTCATCGCGCTGAGGACTCGCGGCATCCACAACATGCAAGAGTAAATCCGCCTGCGTGGCTTCTTCGAGAGTGGCCCGAAATGCGGCAATCAACGTGGGAGGTAAGTCCCGAATGAAACCCACAGTATCCGAAAGGGTAATTTGACCGGCCCCCTCAATCCACAAGCGGCGCGTCGTCGTGTCAAGTGTGGCAAACAGCTGGTCGGCAGCGTAGGCATCGGCACGGGTCATTGCATTAAACAATGTGGATTTGCCGGCGTTGGTATACCCAACCAGAGAAACCGAGAGGATTGAGCCGCGGACACGAGATCTGCGCTGCGTTGTGCGTTGGCGCTGGGCACGTTCGAGACGCTCGCGCAAAAGTTTGACTTTGCCGCCGATCATCCGACGATCCATCTCGAGCTGAGATTCACCAGGACCTCGCATGCCAATGCCGCCTCGCTGTCGCTCTAAGTGAGACCAAAGGCGTGTCAATCTGGTCGATAGGTGTTGAAGTTGCGCAAGCTCGACCTGAAGTTTGCCTTCATGACTTTTAGCGCGCAGCGCAAAAATATCCAGAATCAGGGCTACGCGGTCAACAACTCTCAGGTTGAATTGACGTTCGAGGTTACGTTGCTGTGCGGGTGAAAGCGGCTGATCAAAAAGAACCACTTCGGCCTCGGACTCTTGGGCGAGCAGAACGCCCTCCTGGACCTTGCCGGAACCTATAAAGTAGGCTGCATCTGGGCGCTGACGGCGGGCGTTGAGTGTTGCCACCAAATTAGCGCCGGCACCCTTGGCCAGCAACGCAAACTCTTCAGCATGCGCAGCATGGTCAGGGGATCCGAGATCAACACTGATGATTAACGCACGCATGCGTCAATCTCAGTTTGACTATTCAGCCTCTGCTTCAGCGGAGGCATCAACAGGCAAGCTGACGGCGCGTGCAGGGACGACCGTGGAAATAGCGTGTTTGTAGACCATTTGAGTCACGGTGTTGCGAAGCAACACAACGTATTGATCAAACGACTCGACCTGACCCTGAAGCTTGATACCATTCACCAGATAAATCGAAACGGGAATGTGCTCTTTACGCAGTGCATTCAGGAAAGGATCTTGCAAAGTTTGCCCTTTATTGCTCATTGGCAGGCTCCATATGTTGTTTTAAACGACCCCGCATTGTGAAACATTTGCTGCGATGCGGCGCCAATGACCATACTGTACAGGGTTTCCCCTCGACACGCTAGTAAATGAAACGTTTAGTTACCAATTGATCGTTGAAAGAGGCTTCAACTCAAAATAAGCCGACAAGCATCCAAAAGTTGGGCGCACTGCTCATCTGTACCAATCGTGATACGCAAAAACTGATCAATACGAGGTGTTTTAAAGTGACGAACAATAATATTCTTTTCACGTAGTGCTGCAGCCAACGCTGCACCATCTCGTGCGGGATGTTTGGCAAATACAAAATTAGCCGCA
Organism: Zwartia vadi; assembly: GCF_030410375.1. Classification (GTDB taxonomy): domain Bacteria; phylum Pseudomonadota; class Gammaproteobacteria; order Burkholderiales; family Burkholderiaceae_B; genus Zwartia; species Zwartia vadi. The sequence goes on along the minus strand of NZ_JAUHHE010000014.1, from coordinate 79,661 downwards.
GAAGGCAACACCTGAAACCCAAGTTGTTCGAGCCCGTTGGTCAAGGCTTCGCGTGAATGAACTACGGCATCACGAGTTTTTTCAAAATATTCCTGATCCTCCATTGCCGCGGTTGCACCAGCGAGCGCGAGACGATCGAGTGGATAGGAATTAAAACAGTTTTTCACACGGTCTAAACCCTGGATAAGATCAGGATGACCCATCGCATAGCCCACGCGCAATCCAGCCAAAGAACGAGACTTGGACAACGTATGAACAATCAATAAATTAGGGTATTTGTCGATCAGGCTGACGGCGCTTTGCGCGCCAAAATCCACATAGGCTTCGTCTACTACCACGACAACATCCTGATTCGCAGCGATGATACGTTCAACCTCACCCAATTTATGCGCGGCACCTGTTGGCGCGTTGGGATTAGGGAAAATAATTCCACCCACCGGGCCGACCGCAGCGCCGGGAAGGTAATCCTCCACCCTGATTTTCAACTCGCTATCTAGGGGAATCGTTTTGAAATCAATTTCGTAGAGACCACAATAGACAGGGTAAAAACTGTAGGTGATATCCGGAAATACCAGGGGCCGATCGTGCTTGAGTAGCGCATGAAAAACGTGCCCCAGCACTTCATCAGAGCCATTGCCAACAAAAATTTGATCAAGTGCCAAGCCGAACCGACGTGCAATAGACTGCCTAAGCTCGAGAGCCGAAGGATCTGGATACAGCCTCAAACTGTCATTCGCATGCGCCTTGATTGCCTCGATCACTTTAGGTGACGGGCCATAAGGATGCTCATTTGTGTTGAGCTTAATCAAGTTTTGTATCCGCGGCTGCTCGCCCGGCACATAGGGATCAAGCTTAGCGACCAAACTATTCCAGTAACGACTCATGAATACTCAATTATCGGCGTAAGGGTTATAGGACGATTTAAATTCAATCCGCAAAGGTGTGCCAGCCAATTCGAAAGCATCCCGGAATCTGTTTTCAAGATAGCGTCGATATGAATCAGGGATGGCATCCAAGGCATTGCCGTGAACAATGATCAGAGGAGGATTTTGTCCACCTTGATGAGCGTAGCGCATTTTGGGTCTAAAAATCCCCTTGCGTGGAGGGGGCTGTTGCTCCACGGCGGCCTGGAGTTCTCTTGTCAAACGCGGAGTCGACAGCTTGGAAAAGGCAGCAGCGTGTGCGGCATTAACAGATTTCAAGACGGTATTGATGCCTTGTCCGCGCAAAGCAGAAATCGTGTGCACACGGGCAAACGACAAGAACCGTAACTTTCGGTCGAACTCACGCTGGATTTTTTCGCGCTGATCGGCGTCCAGCCCATCCCATTTATTGATTGCGACTACTAGCGCACGCCCCGTTTCAAGAATAAAGCCTGCGATGTGTGCATCTTGCTCGGAGACTTCTTGTTGCGCGTCGATCATGAGCAGCACCACATTGCTGGCTTCAATCGCCTGGAGGGTCTTGATGACAGAAAACTTTTCAATCGCTTCAAACACCTTGCCGCGCTTGCGTAAGCCGGCCGTGTCAATCAAGGTATATTGTTTGCCGCCACGATCAAACTCGATCTCGATCGCATCACGCGTCGTACCGGGCATATCAAAAGCAATCACACGCTCTTCACCAAGAAGCGTGTTGATTAATGTCGACTTTCCAACATTGGGACGTCCCACAATAGCCAGTTTGATACGATGTTTGAGCTCGGGCTCCGACTGCTCACCCTCAACCTTAAGCGCCTCAGCAGAGGGCTCTGCATCGTCAGCATCGAATGCGTGCGGTTCGGGAGCAGGCTCACCGAGCCCCTCCAGCGCATGCTCGATCAGATCCGCAATGCCATCACCATGCGCAGCTGAAATAGCAACAGGAAGACCCAGTCCCAGCTCATGGAACTCAGCCACAGCGCTACCATGGGGCATGCCTTCGGCCTTGTTGACACAGAGAATCACACGCTGCCCGAGCTTGCGCAACAGTCTGGAAATATCGTGATCGTGCGCATTCAGGCCTGCGCGCGCATCCACCATAAAAATTACGACATCCGCTTCGGCAATTGCTTGTTTGGTCTGTCGCGCCATCTGATGCAGGATGCCTGTTTTAGCAACAGGTTCAAAACCTCCCGTATCGACAACAATGAAAGGCGTCTCACCCACTCTCCCCTCGCCGTAATGACGGTCCCGGGTCAGTCCCGAAAAGTCGGCAACCAGCGCTGAGCGCGATCGCGTCAAACGATTAAAAAGGGTAGATTTACCCACATTGGGGCGACCCACTAAAACGACGACAGGTTTCACAGACACGAGTTATTTCAACGCCAACATTACGAGCGCACCATCACCCGTTTGAACAAGCACGCCCTGGGGCGTGGCCAAAAGCGGAGAGCGAATCGCGCCGCCGCCAACAGATACACGGGCAAGCATATGCCCATCATCTTTTGCAAGGAAATGCACAAATCCTTCAAAATCACCCAGTGCTACAGCCACACCCGCCGCAGCAGGGCTGGTCAGTTTGCGATTGCGCAAAGCTTCTTGAGTCCAGACTGCAGAACCATTTTGTAAGCTTAAAGCCGTCACGACATCAGTCTGGCTGGGAATATAGACTTGGGTGTTATCGATCGTCAGACCGACAAGGGATGAATAATCCTTCGCCCAAACCGGGCGCCCACCCGCGGCGATATCAAAGCAGACAACCCGCCCCTGATAGGACGCCGCACACATCACAGGGCCGAGCACCACTGGTGCGCCAACAATATCAATCACACGATCAAGATCGGTTGACCCTTTGGGAATCGATACAACCCCCTCCCACTGGACATCGCCTGATACAGCATTGATACCCAGCAGCTTTCCTCCAGGTATCGCACTCACCACGAGACCCTCCAGCATCACCATCCTGGTGGGTGCACGCAAGGCCAGAGCGGGGCCAGGTCGCTGGACGCTCCAAATACGATCGCCCGTTTCAGCATTGAAGGCCTGCACACGGTAGTCGCCACTGCGCACCACCACAACACCATAGCCAACTACAGGCGGGATCGAGACATCGCTCGTAGCCTGAGTGCGCCACTTGACCTGACCAGACTCGTCCAACGCTACCACCATACCCTCTCGCGTCACGACTGCAGTAATCTTTCCATCACTGCCAGCGCCGGCCGAGAGTTTTTTATCAATCATTGCTCGCCAGACGACAGCGCCCGACTGAAGATCGACCTTCGCAACAGCACCATCTGGTGTGGCGGCATAAGCCGAACCTGAAATAATCGTTGGTGCAAAGCCAATACCTGAACCGCTACCAATTTGAGTTTTCCACGCAGCCTGCGCAGCAAGTCCGGGGGAGAACGAGGTCAATGGTGTTGGCTTGTAGCGATCATCCCCGCCCCCGAACAGGCCGCAGCCCGCAAGAGTGAAGGATGCAATCAGCATCATCGTGACTCGAACTAGACTTCCCGCAAAGGCTTTGCGCATGGTCAACCTCCCAATGCATCAAGTTTGAGCTTAACGATTGGTGTCAAAGGATTCGCGACACCAAGTGACTCGATTGCTTGATTCCAAGCTTTTTTTGCATCGGCGTCTTTACCTTGAGCCGCCAATACATCGCCCCGACGGTCGGCAAACAAACCTTCAAAGGAAGGCGGCGCGTCTTTTAGCTGTGCCAGCGCCAAATCGTATTCTTTTTGATCAAGAAACAATGCCGAAAGACGCAACTTCGCGACAGGCACCAGAGCCGCATGTTTGGATTGTGCGAGCCACTCCAACTGCGCACGCGCACCAGGCAAATCCTTGCGAGCAACAAGAGCAGACGCTGCAACCAGCGCACCCCGCGCAGCATAATCCGTCGTGGCGTAATCTTTTCTTAGGGTTGTCATCGCAGCATTGATGCGGGCGACAGACTCTTCTCCTTGCGAGCGCCCTGCTTCTTCAAGTGCCTCAAAATAGCCGCGAGCCTGGGAGGACTGATGCCCTTCGTACCACTGCCAGCCCCTCCAGCCGCCAACCACCGCAGTCGCGATGATCAAGACTGTCAAAATCAGGGTACCGTACTTGTTCCACCAGGCTTTAATCTGGTCTAGTTGTTCTTGCTCGTCGAGATCGTAAGCCATACCTAATTAACCTTATCTTTCAAAAACATCACCAAATCATCAAGCGGTACTTGTTGCTGAGCGAGAGTATCAGAAGGATCACCACGCAACATCTTGACTGACGCTGCCCCCGCGGCGAGCTCATCGCCCCCAAGAATAACCGCAATCCGAGCGCCACTTGTATCCGCTCGCTTGAACTGCGACTTAAAACTTCCGGAACCAGCATGAACAATCGCGGAAATACCCTCATCGCGGAGCCTTTCTGCCAACGTAGCCGCTTTACGTTGTGCATGCTCTCCTTGATGAACAAAATACACCAAGCATTCAGGCTGTTGAGTCTCGGGCTGATATTGACCCCACAAATCCATCAGTCTTTCCATACCGATTGCGAAACCGACTGCAGGGGCGGATTTTCCGCCTAGCAACTCGATCAGGCCATCATAGCGACCACCGCCGCAAACCGTAGCCTGCGCGCCTAGCTTGTCGGTCACCCACTCGAAAACTGTGAGATTGTAGTAATCCAACCCTCTTACCATTCTGGGATTGAGACGATACGCGACCCCGGCATCGTCTAGACGTTCACAAACACCCGAGAAATGGGCGCGAGACTCTTCGCCTAAAAAGTCAAATAACTTGGGCGCCGAGTCAGCCATCGCTTGCATGGCAGGATTTTTAGTATCCAGCACACGCAAAGGATTGGTGTACATCCGACGCAACCCGTCCTCGTCAAGCACATCTTTGTGTGCCTCAAGGTGTGCAATCAAGGCTGCGCGATGCGCGGCGCGCTCTTGTCCTTGCCCAAGTGAATTGAGCTCAAGCTGCACATCCGTGATCCCAAGGGCTTTCCAAAGTCTGGCAACCATCACGATCAGTTCAGCATCAATGTCGGGGCCCGCCAAGCCGAGTGCCTCGACATCTATCTGATGAAACTGTCTGTATCGACCTCTCTGCGGACGCTCGTGCCTGAAAACAGGTCCCATCGCATACACGCGCTGAGGACGGTCATAAAGCAAATTATGTTCGATTGCAGCCCGAACCATGCCGGCAGTGAATTCTGGTCGCATGGTCAACGATTCGCCATTCAGTGAATCAATGAAGCTGTACATCTCTTTTTCTACAATGTCAGTGACCTCGCCAATGCCACGCGTGAACAGACGGGTATGCTCGAGAATAGGCGTTCGCATATTTCTGTAGCCGTATGCGGTGAGCCAAGTGCGTACGATTTCTTCGAGCTGCTCCCAGCGCGCACCCGCGCCGGGCAATGCATCGTTCATACCGCGTATGGCGGTGACCTTGGAAAAAGCTTGTGTCATAAATAAGTTATCTCGTGTGTGCGCCATAGCGGCGCGCAACGTAATCTTGAACAATTTGCTGGAACTCTTCGGCGATATGATCACCTTTGAGGGTAACAGTACGCTCTCCGTCTACGAACACTGGCGCAGAAGGCACCTCGCCGGTACCAGGCAGGCTGATACCAATATCAGCATGGCGACTTTCTCCCGGACCATTAACCACGCATCCCATTACGGCAACATTCATGGACTCGACTCCGGGATATTGCGTTTTCCATTTCGGCATTTGATCGCGCAGGTAGGTCTGAATACGATCAGCGAGCTCCTGAAAAACAGTACTGCTTGTGCGACCACAGCCGGGACAAGCGACAACCATGGGAGTAAAGGCCCTCAAACCCATCGTCTGAAGAATCTCCTGGCCCACAATGACCTCGCGGGTCCGATCGCCACCCGGCTCGGGTGTCAAAGAAATCCTGATCGTGTCTCCAATCCCTTCTTGGAGAAGAACACTCAACGCGGCAGTCGAGGCAACGATACCTTTGCTGCCCATGCCAGCTTCGGTCAAACCAAGATGCAGAGGATAATCGCAACGCGCAGCAAGATCCCGATACACCGCAATCAGATCCTGAACATGACTCACCTTGCAGGAAAGAATGATGCCATTGCCTGACAAACCAAGTTCCTTGGCTCGCTCGGCATTACTAATGGCCGATACGACCAGCGCATCTCGCATGACTGCGCGTCCATCTCGAGGCTGAGCCAATTTAACGTTGTCATCCATCATCCTGGCGAGGAGCTCATGATCCAGGCTGCCCCAGTTCACACCAATACGCACAGGTTTTTCATAGCGGCACGCGACCTCGATCATCTGTGCAAAATTATCATCTCGTTTTTTGCCACCACCCATATTGCCGGGGTTGATGCGATATTTGGATAAAGCCTGCGCACAATCAGGAAACTGAGTCAGCAGTTTATGGCCGTTGTAATGAAAGTCTCCTGCCAGAGGCACTGAAACGCCCATGCGGTCAAGCTGCTCACGAATTGCGATGACTTCACGCGCCGCCTCAGGTGTGTTGACAGTGATGCGGACAATTTCAGAGCCGGCTAACGCAAGCTCCTTGACCTGAATCGCGGTAGCAATCGCATCGGCCGTGTCAGTGTTCGTCATGGACTGAACCACAATAGGCGCATCGCCACCAATCCTGACTTTTTGCTGTCCCCAAGCCACCACAACCTGTCGGGTGGGATGACGGGCACGTGGTCCGATAGATGGAGCATGCATCGCGGCGGGCTCGGTGGAGAGAAAGCTCTGGCTCATTGGAATAAGGCCTCGATCCAGTCAGGCACCCACGCGGCAGGCAGCAAACCTTGCCAAATCGCCACACCCAGCACCACGATCACAACTAAAAAAATCAGAACAAACCATGACAGCGCACCCGAATGCGTGACATGCTCGACATGGTGCGCACCAAGCGTACGCGTTGAAGTGTGATTGGCAATACCGCCCTGAACACTTCCAATGCGCGACTGCAACGAGGCCTCCAGAGGCCTCGAATCGATACCCAGAAATTTGGAGTAGCTTCTGATCATGCTCCTCAAAGCCAAACCCTGCGGGAGGCTGTCATAACTCTCGGTCTCAAGCGCTTCGATATGACGCGCCGCATATTTGAGACGAACCGCGACGTCTTGGATGGAGTAACCCTTTGAAACACGCAAGGCACGCAAAGAACCTGCAGAGGTGATCAGCTCCGAAGGCGCTGGAGCAGACTCAGTTTTCAACGGGGTACCAAGCTCCAGCTGACTCATGCTCTTGTCTCCTTGATGGGGATCGTTTTTCTGATAGCCATTTTTTCACTCAGGTTCGTTCGATCCTTGACTTCTCCGGCCAACTGTCCGCACGCTGCATCAATATCGTCACCGCGTGTTTTACGAACAGTGGTCACAATCCCAGCATCCATCAAGTGTTGGGAAAAAATCCTAATACGCTCATTCGAGGACCTTTTCAAACCTGAAGCAGGAAAAGGATTGAAAGGAATGAGATTGAGCTTACAGTGGATGCTGCGCGCAATGTCAACGAGCTGTTTAGCATGCTGATCCGTATCATTCACGCCATCAAGCATCACATATTCAAAAGTAATGAAGTCCCTCGGCGCAAACGCAAGATAACGTTCACAAGCGGCGAGAAGCTCTTTAAGGGGGTACTTTTTATTGAGAGGCACCAGCTCATCGCGCAGCCCATCATTGGGCGCATGCAGAGAAACCGCCAAAGCCACCGGACAATCCTGCGACAGGCGATCCATCATGGGCACAACACCCGATGTAGAGACAGTGACGCGCCTGCGTGACAAACCATACGCATTGTCGTCAAGCATCATGCGCAGCGCGGCAAGCACAGGCTCATAATTAAGCAGTGGCTCACCCATACCCATCATCACAACATTGCTGATCAGACGCGTGTCAGTCGTCACGCTTGCGCTGACGCGCGCAGACGAGAGATCCTGCATCAACTCATGTCGCGCCCACCAAAGCTGGCCAATGATTTCCGCGGCAGTGAGATTTCGGTTGAAGCCCTGGTGACCCGTTGAGCAAAACCTGCAGGCGACATTACAGCCTGCCTGGCTTGAAATACAAAGCGTGCCACGATCGTCCTCAGGGATGAAGACGGACTCGATCGCATTGCCCTGGCCCACATCAAACAACCATTTTCTGGTGCCATCGGCAGAGCGGTGCTGTGTTAGAACGCTGGGAGCCTGAACAACACAAGATTCGGCGAGTTGCGCGCGAAAATCGCGCGCTAGGTCGGTCATGTCGTCGAACTGACTCGTTCCTCGCTGATGCACCCATTTTTGCAATTGCCGGGCACGAAATGGCTTGCCCCCCCACTGCCCCACTAACTGGGTCAGTGCCGGAGCGTCGAGCCCAAGCAGATTGATTGGTTCAGGATGCATGCGCGATGTGCCACGAGCCAGACAACCGAATTAACGGCTGTGGATATTAATTTCAGGGAAAAAGAAAGCGATTTCGGCGCGTGCTGTTTCAGGCGCATCGGAGCCGTGGACAGCATTAGCGTCAATGCTATCGGCGAAATCAGCACGGATCGTGCCTTTCTCTGCTTTCTTGGGATCTGTTGCACCCATCAGATCGCGATTTTTCTGGATGGCGTTCTCGCCTTCGAGCGCCTGAACAAAAACAGGACCAGAAATCATGAAATCAACGAGGTCTTTGAAAAAAGGACGTGCGCTGTGAACAGCGTAAAAACGCTCAGCGTCTGCGCGCGACAAGTGCATCATGCGCGCAGCGATCACTTTCAGGCCTGCGCCTTCAAAGCGGGCAACGATCTGGCCAATGACATTTTTTGCCACGGCATCAGGCTTGATAATCGAGAGGGTACGTTCGACTGACATGTAAAACTCCAATAAATCTCAATAAAAACAGGGACTTTGCTTGTGCTGACCCTAGCCCATGATTCTAGCACGCCACATCTGGCCACAACACCCTAAAATAGCGAGTTATTCGCCTATCGGCGACGCCTTGCGACACTACTTTTCCGGATATTTTGATGAATCAGCCCAACACGACTCCCGATGGGGAACTTTCCAAAAGTTTTGAACCCGCTTCGCTCGAGGCGCGCTGGTATCAGGAATGGGAAAAACGGGGCTATTTTGCAGCGGGTCAGCACACTGCAGGCGGACCGGGTGCAGGCATTCCCTATGCTATACAGTTCCCGCCCCCGAACGTCACTGGCACCCTGCATATGGGTCATGCGTTTAATCAAACCATCATGGACGGCCTGATTCGCTATCACCGTATGCTTGGTCATGACACCGTGTTCGTTCCCGGCACGGATCATGCGGGTATTGCCACCCAGATCGTCGTTGAGCGCCAACTCGATGCCCAAAAAACCTCAAGACACGATCTCGGGCGTGAAAAATTCATTGAAAAAGTCTGGCAATGGAAAGAGCTTTCCGGCAACACCATCACCAGCCAAGTTCGGCGCTTGGGCGCCTCGGCTGACTGGCCGCGCGAGTACTTTACGATGGACAAGCAAATGTCCGCCGGTGTGGTTGAAACCTTTGTGCGCCTCTACAAGCAAGGTTTAATTTATCGCGGCAAACGACTTGTCAACTGGGACCCTAAGCTTCTCACAGCCGTTTCAGATCTGGAAGTGCAATCTGTAGAAACGGATGGCCATCTCTGGCACATCCTCTACCCCTTCGTAGACGGTCCCCAGACGATCACGCATGAAGATGGCACCAAAGAAACCATCCGGGGCATGACGATAGCAACGACCCGCCCCGAAACGATGTTGGCTGATGGTGCCTTATGTGTTCATCCTGAGGATCCGCGCTATCAGCATTTGGTCGGCAAAATGGTCGATCTGCCACTTTGTGACCGTCAAATCCCGATCATCGCGGATGATTTTGTCGATCAGGCTTTTGGTACGGGTTGCGTGAAAATCACTGGGGCGCATGACTTTAACGACTATGCCTGCGCCATGCGTCACAACCTGCCTCTGATTGTGATCTTTACTCTCGATGCAAAAATCAACGATCAGGGCCCTGCACAATTTCGTGGTCTTGACCGCTACGAGGCCCGCAAGGCCGTTGTTAAGGAGCTGGAGAACCAAGGTTTCCTGATCAAGGTCGATGCGCACAAGATGATGCAGCCTCGCGGCGACCGAACCGGCGAGGTTCTTGAGCCCATGCTCACGGACCAATGGTTTGTCGCAATGAGCAAGCCCGCTCCAGCCGACACCCTGCATCCCGGCAAAAGTATTACCGAGGTCGCTCTCGAAGTGGTCGCAAAAGGCGAAGTCGAGTTTTTTCCAAGCAACTGGACAACCACTTACAACCAATGGCTTGAAAATATTCAAGACTGGTGCATCTCGCGTCAACTTTGGTGGGGTCATCAAATTCCGGCTTGGTATGCGCCCGATGGTCAGGTGTTTGTTGCGCATCACGAGCAAGATGCTATACAGCAGGCCCAGGCAGCCGGCGTGCAGGGCCCGCTCGTACGCGATCCGGATGTGTTGGACACTTGGTTTTCTTCTGCGCTTGTCCCCTTCACAACGATGGGCTGGCCTGACAAAACACCTGACTACGAAAAATACCTACCCTCCAGTGTTCTGGTAACGGGTTTTGACATCATTTTCTTCTGGGTGGCCCGGATGGTGATGATGACCACACACCTGACCGGCCAAGTTCCTTTTAAACACGTTTATGTTCATGGCTTGATCCGCGACGCTGAGGGTCAAAAAATGAGCAAGTCCAAAGGAAATACGCTAGATCCGGTCGATCTGATCGATGGCGTGGATCTTGAAACACTTGTCAAAAAACGTACTTTTGGCCTGATGAATCCCAAACAAGCGGGCGCCATCGAAAAAGCGACCCGCCGTCAATTCCCTGATGGTATTCCGGCCTTTGGCAGCGATGCACTACGTTTCACAATGTCCGCTTACGCTACGCTCGGTCGGAACATCAATTTCGATCTGAAACGGTGCGAAGGCTACAGAAATTTTTGCAACAAGCTATGGAATGCCACGCGCTTTGTGCTCATGAACACCGAAGGCCAGGACATGACTCCGGTCGACTCAAACGCCCAGAGTTTTGTTGACAAATGGATCATCAGTCGACTCCAGCAACTTGAACTTGACGTCGCAAAGGGCTTTGCAGACTATCGCTTCGACAATATCGCCAACGCGCTTTATCACTTCGTTTGGGACGAATACTGTGATTGGTATCTTGAGCTCTCAAAGGTACAAATCCAGCAGGGTAGTCCAGACCAACAGCGTGCGACGAGACGCACACTCATTCGGGTATTGGAGGCGATTCTCAGGTTGATGCATCCAATCATGCCATTCATCACAGAAGAGCTTTGGCAAAAGGTTTCCGTCGTGGCAGGCAAGCGCGCGGCAGCGGATGTCACAAGCATTTCCATACAGCCCTTCCCTCAAGCAAATCTGGATGCCATCGATCTGGCAGCTTGCGCGCAAGTCGATCAGCTCAAGGGCCAAGTCGAAGCCGTCCGCGCCTTGCGTGGTGAGATGAACCTCTCGCCTGCGACGCGCGTCCCGCTGATTGCCGAAGGTCCGCAGGAAATGCTGCAACAACATGCCGCATATCTTGCTGCGTTGGCCAAGCTCTCTGGCGTCGAGGTCATGAGCACCCTCCCCGACGATGGCGCTCCTGTTCAGGTCGTTGGCAACACGCGTTTGATGCTGAAAGTCGAAATTGATGTGGCAGCTGAAAAAGTCAGGCTAGACAAAGAAATCGCTCGCCTGGAAGCAGAAATCAATAAGGCGCAGGCCAAACTTTCCAATGAGTCTTTCGTGGCGCGCGCACCTGCCGCTGTCGTCGAGCAGGAGAAAGAGCGCGTCGCCCAATTTGGCGAAACACTCGCTCAGGTCAAGGGGCAGCGGGCTAAATTGAATTGATTCTCGATGGCCAGACTCAATCAAGCGTGAGGTTGCGTGAGGTTGAGACTGGCTAAGAACTTTTCATCCAACGTGGTCAGCAAACCATTTTTGCGAGCCATTGCTAGCAAGTCAGGGCGATTTTTGGCGGTAAGCGCCAGAGATTGCTCCCGTCTCCAACGCGCAATATGTGCGTGATTACCAGACATTAAGACTGCGGGTACGGACTGACCCCACAACACTTCTGGCCTCGTGTAGTGGGGGCTATCCAATAAACCAGACATTGATGCTTGAAAAGAGTCCTGCAGGGATGAATCGCCGTGATTCAAGACACCAGGCATCAGACGCACAGCAGCGTCAATCATCGCCAGGGCTGCAATCTCGCCACCTGATAAAACAAAGTCTCCCAACGACCACTGCTCATCGACACAGTCATCAATAAACCGCTGATCAATTCCCTCGTAACGACCACATACGAATATGGCGCCTTGTGAGTCAGCGAGTCGCGCCGCTTCAGTCTGACTAAAACGCAGACCGACCGGTGATAACAAAATGACTGGTGGTTTATTTGCGGTGACTGACGACTCAGTAGGAGGTGTCGGGCCAGAATCTCTATCTTCTTGAATGGCTAGCAGAGTTTGTTTAAGTGGCTCAGCCAGCATGACCATCCCGGGACCGCCGCCGTAGGGCCTGTCATCGACAGTGCGATGAATATCATGAGTAAAGTCGCGGGGATTCCAGGCATTCAGTTTCCAAATCCCTTGTTGATGTGCACGTCCTGTGACACCCGCGTCACGCACCACACCGAACATATCCGGAAACAAAGTGATGACGTCGATGCGCAACAGAACCTCCTAGAGATCAAGCGGCCAGTCGGTTTCGATTCGACGTGATGCAATATCTACATGCTGAACATGCGCCGCGACAAATGGCACCAAGATTTCTTGCAGGCGCCCTTTGGCGTCTAGACAGAGCTGTGGTACATGGTCTGCAGTTGGGGACTGATCCCCGTCAATTGTCATTCTCTGAACACGCAGAATTGCGTGCGCACCGTTATCGACAACCTCTTCTACTATCCCTGCTAACTGCCCGTCGCTGAATACAAAACACCCGACCAGATCAACCCAGTAGAACTCATCTGCCTGGGCTTTGGGAAAGTATTGCCGAGAGACATGAACGGTATAGCCGCGCAAAGACTCAGCCACATCACGGTCGCCCACGTGCTCAAGGTCAGCTACGACAGTGGAACCTTGGGGTCTGGATTGTTTAACTGCGTGGGGACGAAATGCAACAGCGTGTTGAGTCCCAGTACCGGGAGACGCAGGCAAAGCAGGTGGCGCAAGCCACCAGACAGGCGCAGCTCGCAAGACCAAACCTTGCGCAGAATGCGGCTGTACTTTAACCCAACCTCGCACACCATAGGCTGACACAATACGACCCAATTCAATCAAATCGTTCGGCGCCTGTTGAGCGCCTATGTCAGCCATGGATGCGCTGCGAAGTCAGACAAAAGACTCTATCAAGCCGCAGTTGCGACTTTTGCAGAGAAGTCTTTAACCAGACGGGCAACCGCTGGGGACAACTGTGCACCCACTCCTGTCCAGTGCTGGACACGGTCTAAAGCAATACGAAGACGCTCTTCGTTTGCATTTGCAACTGGGTTGTAAAAACCAACGCGCTCAATGAAACGACCATCACGACGATCACGGGAATCAGTCGCCACGAGGTTGTAAAAAGGACGTTTCTTGGAGCCGCCACGGGCCAGGCGAATCACCACCATACGTAATCCCTTGAAAATGTTCAGTAAAGCCAAAGAGTATAGCACTAAACAATGAATAAACACCGTTTATTTCAATCTACGCTCTAAATAATGCGTCACACTACCTGTCTCGTCAACCTGTGCCAACAAAAGGTTGCCAGTTTGTTTACAAAACGCTTGGAAATCCCGCACTGCGCCCCGATCGGTGGTAATGACTCGCAACACCTGACCAGGGGATAACGTAGCCAAAGCTTTCTTAGCCTTCAAAATGGGAAGCGGACATGCCAGTCCAGTCGCATCAACGGTCTCATCGTACGAAGAGGGAATGGACTGCTGCCCTTGCATAGAACCCGTTACGTTCATTTTGACTCAATCCAGGCCTTCACGCTGGCCAGGCTGGCGGGTAATGCTTTCACATCGGTACCGCCTCCCATCGCCATATCAGGACGCCCACCACCCTTGCCACCTAGCTGGCCAGCCACAAAACCCACAAGATCCCCAGCTTTGATTTTGTTACTCAAATCAGCCGTCACCCCTGCGACCAGGCTAATTTTCCCGTCTGCGGAGATCGCTGCAAGCAGAACAACCGCGGACTTGAGTCGATCCTTAAGCTGATCGACCATTGAACGTAGGTCCTTGGGATCGACCCCTTTGACCTCTGTCACAAGCAGCTTGAAACCCGCAGGCATGTCAACAGCTGATTCTGTCAGGGCAAGACCTGCATTAGAAGCGAGCTTTGCGCGAGCATGCTCGAGATCTTTTTCTACGGACTTAAGCTGCTCTTGCAAGAGAGCAATACGCTCGGGCAACTCCGATGCTTGGGTTTTCAATGCGGTCGCCGCACGCTGCATCGTCGCATTCAAGTTTTGTACCCACGCCAAGGCGTTAGAGCCAGTGACGGCCTCAATCCGCCGCACGCCAGCCGCCACCCCGCCCTCGGCCACTACTTTAAACAGCCCGATGTCACCGGTCCGCGCAACGTGCGTACCGCCGCACAGCTCTCTGGAAAAACCAATATCCAAGACGCGGACGCTATCGCCATATTTCTCTCCAAAGAGTGCCATCGCGCCACCTTTGACAGCATCGTCATAAGACATTGTCTGAGCAACCGCAGCTTGGTTTTTCAAAACCTCGGCGTTGACAATCGCCTCAACGCGGGCGATTTCATCCTCGCTCATTGGCGCATCATGGGCAAAGTCAAAACGTGTTTTCTCACCATCAACCAAAGAGCCACGTTGCTGGACGTGACCGCCCAGCACTTCTCGCAAGGCTTTATGCATCAAATGGGTCGCAGAGTGATTGCGAACAGTACGGGCACGCTGTTCGGCATCAACAGTCGCTGTAACCGCATCACCGATGGATAACGCTCCTGATGAAAGCCGTCCGTGGTGACCAAACACTCCGGGCTGAATCTTTTGGGTATCCAACACCTCAAACACTGCGCCGCTCGCAGTCAAGCTACCGGTGTCGCCCACCTGACCGCCGGACTCCGCGAAAAAAGGCGTGGTATCAAGCACGACAATCGCTTCCTGCCCTGCGGTCAGACGGTCAACAGAAGCACCACCCAAATAAAGCGCCAAGACCTTGGCAGGACGCTGCAAATGCTCGTAGCCTTCAAAAACAGTTTGTGCGCCGGAATATGACAGCCCCTCGACCATTTTGAACTTGCCAGCAGCACGCGCCTGATCTCTCTGACGCTCCATCGCGACCTCAAAGCCTGCATGGTCAACGTCGACACCGCGCTCTCGACAAATATCCGCAGTCAAATCGACCGGAAAGCCATATGTGTCATAGAGGGTGAATAGCGTATTGCCATCCAACACCTGGGCGTGATCCTTTTTGGCAGCCGGCAAAACCGCAAGCGCCGCATCAAGGATTTTCATCCCGTTCTCCAGGGTTTCTCCAAAACGCTCTTCTTCTTGGCGCAAGACCTGTTCAACACGGGCGGCGTTATTGGTCAACTCAGGGTAAGCCTCTCCCATTTGTTTAACAAGGTCGGCCACCATGCGATGGAAAAATGGCTTGGTTTGACCAAGTTTGTAACCATGACGCAGCGCCCGACGAATGATACGACGCAACACGTAGCCTCTGCCCTCGTTACTCGGAATCACACCGTCCACGACCAGGAAACAACATGCCCGGATATGATCGGCAATCACTTTGAGGGAGTTATTGGATAAATCTTTGCAGCCCGTCTCACGCGCAGCGGCTGCAATCAAGGCCACGAACAGATCAATTTCATAGTTGGAGTGGACGTGTTGCAGGACAGCGGCAATCCGCTCAAGACCCATACCCGTATCGACACACGGCTTGGGTAGAGGCGTTAAATTACCCGCCGCATCCCGCTCAAACTGCATAAAAACCAGATTCCAGATCTCAATGTAGCGATCGCCGTCTTCTTCGGGAGATCCTGGAGGTCCACCCCAGATGTCTGCACCGTGATCGTAGAAAATCTCCGTGCAGGGTCCGCAAGGTCCAGTATCGGCCATTTGCCAAAAGTTATCCGAGGCATAGCGGGCACCTTTGTTGTCGCCGATGCGAATGATACGCTGGGGCGGCACACCGATTTCCTTTTCCCAGATCGCGTAGGCTTCGTCATCCTCTTGATAGACCGTTACCCAAAGCTTTTCCTTTGGCAAACCATATACGCCGGTGAGCATCTCCCAGGCAAAGGCGATGGCATCGCGCTTGAAATAATCACCGAAGCTGAAATTGCCGAGCATTTCAAAGAAGGTGTGATGACGAGCCGTGTAGCCTACATTTTCCAGGTCGTTGTGTTTTCCACCAGCGCGTACGCTGCGCTGAGAAGAAGTCGCCCTTTTGTAGGGACGAGAATCTTTGCCAGTGAATACGTCTTTAAACTGCACCATCCCGGAGTTGGTGAACAACAATGTGGGATCATTGCCTGGCACCAATGACGATGAAGGCACGATTGTGTGCCCTTTGGACTGGAAAAATTGCAAGAATTTCTGACGGATTTCGGTCGTTTTCATCGTGCGGCATCAAAGGAGGAAAAAAGACGAGCGGGATAGAAATACAGGTCCCCTCTCAGGCTAAGTAGTCGATTATACGGGCATGCGACGCCCGGTAAAAGCTTCAGTCCAGACATACAAACGTGTGGAACTCGTTGTCAGACTGATGGGGCGAGCGCCACACAGCCATCAGTTGCGGGACGTAGCCCGGTGGACAAGAACAGTCACCCGTCAAGGGATTGCGACGATCAATATTCAAACCTCCAAACATATCGCACCTGAAACCCGAGTGAATAATGAAATGTCCTCCCCACATCTTTGCACTTCGCTGCCATTTACCGGCCTGACAAATCAACAGTCCTCCGCCTTGTGCCTGCGCAAGAAGGCCTTGACCTTCGCACGCATCTCCCGTACTAGCGACCGCGCCAAGTTGAAGATGTCCTGCGCTGCGAATTCGATCGGAAGCAACAATCTCCCCACCCGCATGTATAGAGGCTTTAGTAGAAATAGGTCCGTTCGCCGAAATAGCGCCTCCTGACGTCATCGATCCACCCGAGCTAAACGCACCGTCCGTTTTAATCGACCCCGCAGCGTGGATGTTTCCTTGTGATGAAATGCTGCCTCCAGCGGCTAACCTTCCTTTTACCTGCAGGTCAGCGCCAAGATGCACATCCCTTCTTTCGCCTTGCCTCAAAAAACTCACCTGCGCACTCGAGTCATAAAAACTGTGAAGCACGATTGAACCGATTGGCAAAGCTGAAGATCCTGAAACAGGCGGATTGGGTAGATCCATGGTTGGCCCCCTGACCCGCAGAGGCAAGAGCTGGGAAACACTGGCCCCCTGTCCGCCAAATGAAGCCAAAATTTTCCCTATCCGGCTCAAATTGGCTGCCTGCTCCGATTGCAGCGACTGAGGCTTAACGATCGTCAAGGCCTCTAACTTGCAGCCCAGAGTCAAACACAAACCTGTCGGTTTAAGGATAGTGATACTGATGTCATACCCCAAAGGTGGACGTTTGGAGAAACCGCTCGCCAAATGCCCAGCCTGAATCAGCTCCTGAACAGTAGGATGCCAAATATCGCCGTATTGCTGAGAGGATTCGTTGGCGACTGAAATACCTGTTAGGTAATCCCCCTGACGAACCAGCATCTGATCGACAGATGCCTTGACAGACACCAACCACTGCCCCATCGCCTCAGATGCTGCGTCTTCGGACTGTTGCACCCAAGACGTCGCCGACCACACACCGATCAGAGATGTGATGGCCGTGACCACAATCATCTCAAATAGCGAAAAACCATATTGACTCGAACGCATCAGCGAATCACAAACTCGAACACATTGCGGTCACCGCTTAGGCACTGTGCGTCAGCCAGCAAAGGATCATAGGCGGCAGCCGGTTGGTGCGATGTGTTTTTAACCATGACAGGCCCTCCCGCACCGGAAATCGTAACGACTTCTGCGATGCGTTGCAAAATAGAGGCCAGACCCGGACACGCCGCATGATTCACATCATTTAAAGTCAGCAAAAAAGCCGAGCCAATAGGGGCTCCCGACAATGCATAAGGTGCCACGCGAACCACGCCGCGACCTGAAACACCCGGACCGCCTAGACCATGGGCAACATTCGCGCTCGCGCCTTCGCCAGACACCGCCACGACACTGGAACCACGCAACGCGTTTGCAAGCACCCTAGTATCAACGCCTGCGTAGGGACTTGCGCCAAATCCGTTGGTCGTGACCTTCAGACGTGCGACAAAACGCTGCAACTCCTCAGCAACCCTCGGAACTTTACTTTCAACAACATAACCCTGTATGGCTGGAATACCAACAATGGCAAGCAACATCATGATCGTCGTGACAATCGAAATTTCAATGAGAGAGAATCCCTTTTGACGCTGCAAAACCCCAGTAAAAAGTCCCTGTTGGTATGCGCGGGGAGAACACTCAGGACGCACACTGTAATGGATACCAACTGATTCAATATGATGAGACATGAAATAGTGACCTATAGAAAAATGAAAAACTGTGTTTCTAGTTAAACGCTTCAATGAACCGATGTTGCCGCATGAAAATCACAGGGTTCGAGCGAACATTTCTGCCTTAGCGGGAATAATGCAAACTCAACGCCTGTCTGAGTTCTTCAAACACTTGGACGTGCCAAAAAGCAATACCCAAGACAATCGATAGCGCGAGTAACAACAGACACCACCTTAAAAAAAGTGCTTGTGAATGGATGCGTCTCATTGCATGCGCTTCGGTTCTGATTCGAGTTCGTATCAAGGCCTCGTCCAAACCAAGTGTTTGAATCAAATCTGTGAAATACCACCATATCTCTGAGTCAATCAGACCAGTATCCATCGCCTCAATGGCATGCGAGCCCAAATCCAGGCGCGTCACCATCGCGTATAAATGTTTTAAAAACCATGGTGAAGCGCCATGCACTTGCAAGAATATCGCCTCTCGTAAACGAGAGCTCTGATGACGACCTGGGCTGAGAGTCACAGCCAATAATGCAATAAATCGCACCGTTTGCACGCGCCTATAGAACGCCCACGGGCCAAACTGATCAGCAAAGACACGCAATGGTCCAGTCCAATTTGCGAAAGATCCACTGAAAACAACCGCAAAGCAAACCATCAGGAATGCGACAAACGGCCATGCCGTACTGAGCCAGTCAGCCGTCGCAAACAAGGCTTGGGTCCAGCTTGAATAGTATTCAGTAGGCACTGAAGCGAACGCTTGCCTCAGTTGTTTAACTGTAAAGAAAGGGATCGATAATATTGAACCCAGTGCCATCAATAATCCAGCGACGCCGACAAATGCTGTTGTCACTAAAAGACTGACTGCGCGATCGACTAGCCTGACGACTTCAGCAAGCTGCCTGAGTGTCCGCGTCAGTGCGTGCGCACCCGCATATTGTGCCGAGCGAATGGCAAGCAAATCCTCTGTTGGCAAGCTACCATGCCAGGTGGTAAATAAATCACCACCTGTTTGGGGAAATCGGTCAAGCCACACGCGCGACAAAAAACTGCGAGCCCGACTCGATGCATGACGTGCCGCGTCGTCTTGAAAAATAGTTTGAAGTGTTTTTGTGCCCAGCGTGGCTTCAATTAAATCAGCCAAATACTCGTAATAATCAGCTCGCTGAGATCTGAAAGCTTTTGCAGCAATCCACAATTTTGTTCGAAACCAAAACGTGCGCCACCGAATCAGCCTTAGGGAAACGATCCAGTCATAAACTGACATGTGGTCGTTCCCCGGAAAAGTCAGTCGAGCCAAAAAACTGTTCAACCACTCTCGGATCGATTAGCCCTTTCCAAACTTTGAAGAGCGCGCACTGTCTGGCACTTTTCCCCGCCATATCTTCATCGATTAATGCCCTGCGCGGCCGTTGTTCAAACCAACGGTGCAATAACAAGCCGTCCTGCTGTAGAAGACCAGTCAAAAATTCCGGCTCCTCTGACGGCTCGATCAGCTCGGCGGCAACAGTTCGACCCAAAATGCCAAGCGAGTCCGACCACCCATTCGCACAGCGTGCGCACCCTGCAAGAGAGCGAAACCTCAGTCGATCTCTTGACAGCCCAAACTGCTCCTCCAGCTCACTTACCCAAGCCTCCCGCCATGCATCTGATCGAGCACGATTGAGTGCGCACCGCCATACACCGGTCTGGACGACTTGCTCGTAGCGTAGTGCGCACCCTTGGCACAGCAGCGGTAGCAAGCACTGAAACACCAGCAACTTGAGGATGCCAGGCGTGGCGAGCAAATCTCTGGGAACGCCTATGAAGCTAGAGGCTAAACGCGCGGGAATCCAGAGGGCCGATCCTGCGTGCACGGTCGTATAGATGCTGACCCCTGAACCAGCTAGATCTGAAAAAGCACGACCACCCGCTGCATCTCTGATTTCACCGATCAGCAAATCGTTCATCGCAGAGCGTTTGAATGCTTTAATTTTATTGTCGAACACACCCAGTTCATTTTCATCGTTTGATCTGGAAACCGTATTTTGCAAAGCATTCGGAATCAGATATTCAGCCGGATCTTCAAGTGTCACAATCTTTCTATGCGCTGGAATTTCACGCATTAACGTAGCAAGCGTGGTGGATTTACCAGATCCGACCGTCCCTGCAAGAACAATGGCACCACCCTGTTTCATACTCGCCCTTCTGAGAGCGGATATCTGGGTATCCAAATATCCAAGTTGCGAGAGTTCAGGGGTTAAATCCGTCGAGTCCTGAATCAATACACGTAAACAGACAGAAGGCCCCTGATCAGTCGCAAGGGAAGCCCAACGCAGACAAACACGTTGCCCATCAAGCTCACGACTCACACGCCCTTGCTGCTCAATGGTAGGATCGAACACCGCGCCATTGCCACCTGCCACCTCCATCCAGGTGACCGCGAGCATCGCCATCATTGTTGCGGTTGGAAGCCTTGCATAGAGATCCGGACAAACATAGCGCCCATCTATCGTGAACATCACAGCTGACTCGCTCTGATCGCGTCTCACATTGAAGTGAATGTCGCTTGCCCGCTGTCGAAGCCCCCAGATCAAAATAGCATTCATCGCCAACACCAGCGCGCTCGAGCTAGATGAGGCATCTGGCAGATTGGGATTTATCATCGCTGATTTTCGTACCGATTTTGATACTGCAATAAGCAGCGCAGCTGAAAGCACGAACAGTGGTGTCGCATTCAAGCGATACCCACGTTGCTTAAGCAGTTGAACAAGAGCAAGCGTCTGATCATCGTGATAGTGTTGCCTCAAAACGAATACCGCTGCTGAACCGTCACTCAGAAGCACCGGACACATTCGACTCATGAGACTCAGCACCTCAAGCTCTTTAACTAAGGTTCGCATAATCTTGGGAACTAAGCGCTCTAGCTCGTCTTGCGTTCGAATTTCCCATGGCGTGTTCTCTACTGCCAAGACACCCTGTATTTTCATGGCCGTACCTGCCCCAGACATAACACCTCTGGCGTTTCCAATTTTTTCAAATGGATGCAAGGCGGTGCAATCCGCTCAAGTGTGTATTGAACCGATCGACCCGTAACAGGTTTAACTTGTCGATTTTTAAAAACATGGGGCTCCGCATCAAGTAAAACCTCCGCAGTCAGTGATTGTCCAACACCATAGATAGCCAGCAAAATATTTTCTGTGACTAGATGGGTGACAGGACCAGGCTGCGAAAGATTACCCACAACATTCTTTCTTGCGGCAAGCAAGGCCGCTTGGGTATCCAATTGCAAAAGCTCCTGCACTACATTTGGTTCAGAAGATCTTGTTTCGTTTGCCTCTGCGCTTTGGATCCATAATGCTGTCAATACAATCACAACAGGCATTCTCAACCGCACGATCCAAATTGAAGCAAACATATCACCGTTGTATTTATTCGGAAATTTCAAATACTTCTCCATTCAGGCTAACGATTAGCTCACTTCGACTGACACCCTGTCCCTCAGGCATACCCAAATCAAGTTGCACGCTGCGCCAGCGAACAGGTATCGTGAGTCCTTTTAATGCGGATAACGAACGTAAAGGACCTTTAATCGCAAGCATCCTTCGCTTTAAAGGCTTGATTGATGATGGTCTCGCCAATGCCACACCCATTTGACTTAAGGGGGCATGCAACAGGACTGGCGAACCTGAACCTATCTGTATGGATTGAAAAACTGGTGCGACACTTTGCAGATAACTCAACCAGGTTTTGAAAGGAACCGTTTGAGGTACAGGCTCAAAAATACTGGCGGCATCCGTCACACTCCATCTCAAGATGCCATGATCAAAATCGCTAAATTCCGCGATCCAACCCTCTGGCTTTGCGGCATCCAACTGCTCGCTCATCGCAAGTTTTTTCATGCGCTGATATCGAGCGGCACAATGCCAGTCCATTCCCAGGGGTTCACACAGGACCTGTTTGAGTGTCCACCCACCCGGACTCAGCGGCGCCTGATGCCACGCAGCCACGACTTTAAATAACTGGTCGGCATGGTGTACAGGATGTTTGTTTGAAAAGTCTTGAAGCACTTGCTGCCAACGCTCGTCAGCATGATCTTCCGGTAGAGGTAAAGCCTGATGGCTCGGACGATCTAACCATAGCCAACCACATATCGTGATAACGAATGAGAGACAAACTAACTGGATGAATCGGCTATTTTGTCTGGTCATTTTTTCCAGACGCGCTTGAGGGTTGATACGCTTGAGTATCCAATCGGATACCCCATCCTCTCCTAAATATTCAGTATGAAGCACACGCATTGCTGGAAATCTTTCTTTCAAACCAAGCAGTGCCGCTTCAGCCTCAACAAGGGTTGAGTACCATCGATCAGTTTGCGCCAAGACCAAACCTGAGTTCACAGCAACGAACCAGTAACCTTTTTCTGGGACAGACCAAATGGCTGCAATCACGCCTTCAGGATGTGCGAGAGCGAATAGTGCTGCCGCAGCGTAAGCTGCACGCACGGATTCGGATCGCCTTTCTCCATCGCCTGACGATTGATAACGAATCACGCCATATCCGACTACAGCAGCCAAACTGCCCATGACTACAAAATGTGTCGCACCTGCCGCACGCGCACGTTGCCTACCTAGCTTTTCCGGTAAACCTCCTACCAGTGGCGTCCAGTCTAGTGCGAACACGAGATCGGTGCCTTCAGAATACGACACGACACATGCCTCAGACTGAGCACTCGAAGATAAACTGCAAGGCATGATCAAATCCCCTCCTCAACTTGAGCAGTCACCATAATCAATGTGGCCGTGCGAGACTGCCGGGCGCGATCCGAGCCTCCGAGAACAAGGGGGGACTCTGGTGTCAGTCGACTACGATCCGACTCATCCTGTTTGGAATCAAAACCTGAAATCAGCATCGGCTGACCCGTTTTCAGGGCAATTTGCTGAACGGTCCCGTGTCCGTCAATCGTGATTTGCTGAATCTGCAATCGACTACCCGGATCACCCACCACAACAGACTTGAGAGGCTGCGCGACAGTGTTGTCGTAAGCGACAGACAACAGAACCTGTCCGTTTTCCTGTGCATCGGGGACCAGCGTCAAAAATGCGCCGACCGTTTCCTCTTTTTGACTGACCGAGACCGACCCAAGACCTGTTCGAGTCGATGCATGACCAGCTTCTGCATGTTGCGTAGACTTCACTTGATCAATATAGGAAAAAGTGGTTCTGACAGCATGCGTGACAGGCCTACGATTAAGCGTCAGCACTGGAATCGTCACGTGCCTCAAGACCGTACCGTATTTGGATAAGGCGTTGAGGACAGCTTGACTGCGCACGGATGCCGAGGGCAATGCACCAAGCTTTGCAGTCACGCCTGTCACCGCAGTTCCCGCCAGCGAACTCGACAATGATGCAGCAAGCTTGCCGTGCTCCCAGAGAGTGTCCCAGTCCAAGCCAAACTCTGCGTCCTGATGCGTCACCAATGTGATTTCCTCGAAAATCAACCGCACGCGTCTGGTCAAAATTCGATTTTCTCTTTCCAAATATTGTGCAACCTCCTTGAGCACCTCAGGTGTATCCGTCACGACGATAGAGGTTGAGGCACCTGGCTGGGCAGCGATAATGGCCGCACGCGATAAAAATGGCTCCAGTCTTTCTTTAATTGCAAGCAGGACATGCTGATCAGAGGCCACCAGTGATGTTCGGGATGAGTTGTCAAACCCTCCGCTTTTGCTGTTAGCTGTCCGTCCAAGCCTGGCATCTGCCTGCGCAGACAATGTGAGCGCCCGCACATCAAAGACACGCGTCTCCGTGCGATAGAACTCCAACGCCCGATCGTGATAACGCCACAGGACACCCAGGCGACGTGACACAATGTCAAGCACCTCTGGCAGTGGCCGGGTACCCATCGGAGCCTGCCCTTGCGTCAGTGCAGTGCTAACTGTTTGAACAGCTGCGGTGCTTAAGCGAGGTAAAAAGTGCTCAGCGGGCAACAGCGCATCAGGTTTGATTCGAACGGGAATTTGAGTGGCTTGTGTGATGCGATCTGCCAAGCTTGGCAGATCTACTTTGCCATCGCGATACATCAAGGTCGTATCAATCTTTCCCCTTAATGCGGGAGGGAGAGTCACCTCCCTAGCCAGCGGGATCGCGCGTCCCATTAGCCAGGGCTTTGCAACCTGCTGTGCTTGAGCCCTATGCTGGGCGGATTTTGTTGCAGCCTCAAAGCCCTCCTGCTTTTGCTCTATCAGTCCACGCGCCTGTTTAACGCGTCCCTCCTGCTGGGCAAGGCGCTGATGGAGTGCGCACCCATTTAATAGCGAAAATGCTATCAAAAGCGAGGTCACATAAAGGGATGGCCTAAGAAGTTTGCTGTTTAAAGCCCTCATACGCGCGCGCCCTCAACGAGGGTGCGATCGCACGCTTCAGTCAGTGGAACAATCCGCAAGACTTGATTGGCATAGAAACAAGGCTGCAATGGTCGATCTGATAGTTCAGTGGCTTCAATCAATGCACGCACGGAAGCAATAAAATCATCTGAAAAATTTGCAGTAGCAGTCAATGGAATATCAACATCCACAGACCAATGTTCCGCTTGAAATCTCCAGCCGCTTAGACCCGACCATCGGGATAATGCCTGTCTCAGATTTTTGTCACCTGGTGTAATAGCATAAAAAGCCTGTGAAGCAGTGGTGGATGCACTGATTGGCTCAGTCACGGGCTGAGCAACCGACGGCGTGACAGGTGAATTGGCAACAGTCGGTATTGAACTGCTTGGCGCCGACTGTGTATGAATGCGTCGGGCTCTAGCCTGTTGGTGGGCACCCCGAAAAACTAACGCATCCCAACGACCATCGAGCTTGGCATAAGGACCATGGCGTTCATAGTCAACAATCTGCTCACCAGATTCGGTGACTCCAAAAATCGCGGGTATGGTTTGATGAGGCTGCCAATGCAACCAAATATGTGTGGGATCGGAAAAAACCTGAAGCGGTGCGACTGAACGCTCGCCCGACAAGCGCCAGCCAAAATCCAACGCGCCAGTTGGAATGTTCACGCCAACACGATGGCCGCTAGAATGCAGTGAGGCCGTTCCCCCGCATGCGGTTAAAAAAAGAATTAAGGAAGCACTGGCAATCCATGTCGCTGACATATTTATTTCGTCTGTGTTCGGAGACGACTATGTTGGCTCCGAATACACGTCAGGACAATTGCATCTATTACGCATAGAGCAAAACGACACGAAATAAAAACGGAGCCTTAAAGGCTCCGTTTTTATTTCTGAGTCAAGGTGTCAAAGTACGTTTGCTATGTTGACACCGCTCATTCATTATTTGCGTCTTGGTGCGACCGGTGCATCCTGAGAGAGGACCTTCGCTTGGTCGACACCTTTGGTTAACGCCTCGACAGGAGGTGTATTGCCTGACAACGCCGCATCAAATTCGCGACTCAGAATTGGCTCAATCTGAGGATAATTACGCAAACGGAAACCACGACTGTTGGGATCCTTGACGTTGCGCATGCTATCGACTAATTGGCGCGCACCAGGGATACGATCATAAAACGCTGCGTCAGCGGTTCGGAATGCTGCGTCAGTCAGTGGCAAAAAGCCTGTACGCTGATGCCAGGAGGAAGCAATCACCGGTTGAGCCAAAAAGGATAAAAAGGTCATGGTGGCCTTGTCTTGCTCTTTGGTGTGACCCGATGTTGCCCAAAGCGCTGACCCGCTCACGTAAGGCGCGCCCGCTGTACGGACAACCTGGTCATAAAACGGCAAGGGCGCAACGCCATAGCTCAGGCCTTTTGCGTCTTGCATGCGCGCCAAAGCACCAGAGGTGGTTGTAATGACTGCGCAACGATTATCAGCAAACATCTCGTCAGCCTCGGTGCCGTTGCTGTTAAACGGGAACAAGTCCGAGCGCTTCCAGCTGACCATGATGGACAGATGGCGCATAAATACTGGATCGAGAAGATTAAGTTGCGCGCCCTTGACATTATCAAGTCCGTTTTTGGGTGTGACATACAAGGCCCCATTGATGGGTGCCATGTTTTCGAGATGCGTGGTCACCTGATGGCTGGTCGCGAAGGGACACTGATAATGTGCCTTGTCTCTTAATACCAGCAATTGATTTTGCAACTCAGGCCATGTTCTTGCGGGCTTGTTTGAATCGAGCCCTGCTTTTTTGTACCCTGCAACGTTATAGAACATCACGGGGATTTCAGCCATGTAGGGGAAGGCCATCAGACGGCCTTGATTGTCCCGCATAAAACCTGTTGTTTGTGTCAGAAACCAGTTTGCATCTTTCATCGGATACTGTTTCAGCAGCTGATGAAGAGGAATGATGTCTTTGTGTTGGGCAATAATTTCAGGCGAGCGATTATCTGGCAGCTGGACGAGATTAGGCTTGCGCTTTTCAGCAACAGCTTTTTCTCCTGCCTTACGCAGTGCATCCTGATTAGGGAAGGCTTTCAATACGACATTCACGTCTTTTTGTTCGTTATTGAAGCGGCGGGCAATTTTTTCGAACTCGGACTTGTGAATCGAGGTCATTGTGTGCCAGACCTCAATGTTGACTGGATTTGCCTGAACAGGCAATGCAACAGCACAAGATAAACCGAGCACTACGGCAATACGTTTAAGGAGGGTCACGCTGAAGATCCTATTGATAACGGTCAAGGGCACAAAACCTTTGTGCGAGGAAATACTTATTTTAATGCGGCAATGTCTGCTTCTGAGGTAAATGCGTCAGCAAAAAAAGCATCATCGGGCAAACAGCACTGAGCAACGAATTCACGTCTGGCAGATTCCACGACAATAGGCGCTCCGCAAGCATAAACCTGATGCCCCATCAGACTGGGAAAGTCCTCCATCACAGCCCGGTGCACAAAACCGGTGCGTCCGGTCCAGCCGTCTTCTGGTAGAGCATCTGAAACGACAGGTACGTACGTGAAATCGGGCAAGGTCTGAGCCCATTGCTGAGCGAGCGAATGCATATAGAGATCGGCGGGACGACGTCCTCCCCAATAAAGCGTCACGGGACGCTTTATGTTGTTGTGGATCATGTGTTCGACAATTGCTTTGATCGGTGCAAAGCCCGTGCCGCTGGCAAGCATCACGATAGGCAAGTCGCTGTCTTCACGCAGGAAAAATGAACCGAAAGGTCCTTCTACGCGCAAGATTTCACGCTCTTTCATCTGGGTTGCGCCCGCGCCAAACACATGGTCGGTAAACATACCACCAGGCAAATGACGGACGTGTAGTTCAAGGGACGCCGCAGAATGAGGAGGATTCGCCATGGAATAGCTGCGACGCTTGCCGTCTTTGAGGATGATCTCGACGTACTGGCCCGCATAAAACCGGAAGGTTTCGGTCGCAGGCAATTGCAATGTCAAGACCGCAACATCGGGTGCGGGTCGCTGAATCGAGGTCACACGGGAGGGAAGCTTGCGCACCTGGATGTCAGAGGCTAATCGTATTTCGCGCGACTCGATGACGAGATCAGATGTCGCACGCGCTTGACATAGCAAGGTGAAGCCTTCGTGAATCTCCTCTGGAGTCAGAATTTGTGCGGCGCTATGACCAGCCTCCACGGTCCCTGATACCACCCGGGCTTTGCAGGTCGAACAGGCACCGCTGCGGCAGCTGTATGGCAGCAATATCCCGGCGGCAAGAGCAGCATCCAGCACACTTTTGTCTGGATCTGCAGGAAACTGATGCTGGCTGGGCTGGACGGTGACTTGGAACGACATGGGAATACCTAAAAAAGAACGTGAATCATGTTGTGCGGCATTTTATCTTTAAAGTACCGGGGAAAGAACGGGTTCTTTGGAGCGAATATCAAGCAATCTCCCCTTGCGAGCACGCTTGGAGACATACTGCTCAAGGGATGCTCCTGAAAGAATATCCTCGACTTGTTTACTTCGATAGGTCCCAGTCACACGCAAACCAGACTTAGAGACGGGTACAGTCTGCGACAAGGTATCGGGTGCATCAATACCCATCAAGATTGTTCCCCTGCCGCCGGAAGACAAACTTTTTACCTCATCAAGAGCAATCAGTAACAATTTGCCGCGAGCAGAAAAGAAGGCCACATGCGTTGCCTGAGAGAAAAGCGGGACCGGTCTGAGCAGACGATCGTTTTTCTCGAGGGTGACAAACTGCTTGCCAGCCCGCTGCCGGCTCATCATGTCAGAAAGTTTGGTTGAAAAGCCAAAACCTTGACGGGTGCTCAGTAGCCATTTGCTATCAGCTGAGGCCGCGACCATATGTTCAATGTGTGAGCCTGGCTCAAGATCAATCATGGACGTCACGGGTGCGCCATCCCCGCGCGCCGAGGGCAAGCTTGAAACGGCAACACTATAAACACGACCATTGTCGCCGAAAGCAATCAGCGAATCTGTGCTGCGGCACTCGAAGACGCCGTAGGGACCGTCGCCCGCTTTAAAGTTGAATTGCGTTGCATCATGGCCATGACCTTGGCGCGAACGCAACCAACCTTTCTGAGAAACAATAACTGTGACGGGCTCGTCCAGAACGCGGACTTCTTTGACGGCACGCTCAGCGACCTGAATAAGTGTTCGTCGCTCATCCCCATAGAGCTTGGAGTCCGCCTCGATTTCTTTGACCACAAGCTTTTTGAGTGCACTGGGTTGCTCGATCAACTCTTGGAGCTTTTGTTGCTCTGCGCGCTTTTCCGACAACTCTTGCTCAATCTTGATGCCCTCAAGGCGAGCCAGTTGACGCAGACGCATATCTAAAATGTCATCCGCCTGACGTTCGCTTAATTTAAAGCGAGCCATCAATGCCGGGCGAGGCTCGTCAGACTCTCGGATCGTCTGGATGACCTCATCAACATTGAGATACACCAGCATCCGACCCTCGAGCACATGAATGCGGTCCGTGATCTTGTCGAACCGGTACCGTGTACGACGCAGAACAGTATGCGTACGAAAACCGATCCATTCAAGCAATACATCGCGCAAGCCTTTTTGGCGAGGCCGATGATCCGTGCCGATACAAACAAGATTGATTGGCACGCTCGTTTCCATGCTGGTCAGTGCCAACAGGGTCGTCACAAACTCCTCACGATCTATTTTTGAGGTTTTGGGTTCAAACACTAGACGGACAGCGGCGTCTTTTCCTGACTCGTCACGCACAGCATCGAGCAACGCCAGCATCTGGGCCTTGGTTTGCTGTTGTTCCGGAGTTAAGGCTTTCTTTCCCGTTTTGACTTTGGGATTCGTCAGGTCTTCGATTTCTTCAAGTACTTTTTGGCAAGACGCACCGGGTGGCAACTCATGCACGACCAGTTGCCACTGACCTCGAGCCATCTCTTCAAACTGCCAGCGCGCACGCGCCTTGAGAGATCCACGCCCCGTTTGATAAATCTGGGCGATATCTGAGGGAGACGTAATAATCTGACCACCACCCGCGAAATCAGGACCCGGAATCATTTCGTAAAGCTCGGATTCCGCAAGCGATGGATTTTTGATTAACGCCACACAAGCTTGCGCAACTTCACGCAAATTGTGTGCGGGTATCTCTGTCGCCATTCCGACTGCAATACCAGATGCGCCGTTGAGCAGCATGACGGGCAAACGCGCCGGCAGCATGGAAGGCTCTTGGTGACTGCCGTCGTAATTCGGAATGAAATCTACGGTGCCTTCGTCAAGCTCATCGAGCAGCAACCGAGCAAAAGGCGTCAGCCGAGCTTCGGTGTAACGCATCGCAGCCGCGTTATCTCCATCTCGTGAACCAAAATTACCCTGACCATCAATCAGGGGATAGCGCAAAGAAAACTGTTGCGCCATTCGCACTAGCGCATCGTAAGCAGCTTGGTCTCCGTGCGGATGATATTTACCCAGCACATCACCGACGACGCGGGCCGACTTGACAGGCTTGGCGCCAGATTGAAGGCCCATGGCCTGCATGGCGTACAAAATTCTGCGTTGGACGGGTTTTTGGCCGTCACCGACATCAGGTAGGGCGCGGCCGCGCACAACCGAGACCGCATAATCAAGATAAGCTTGCTCGGCATATAAGCCAAGCGTTAGCGATGCCTCCGCATCGCTCGGGTCAAACAAACCAGGTTGGGATCCATCAGTCATTTAAATATCAACCTCAGCGAGGTTGCCTTTTTCTTCGAGCCAGGTACGACGGGCGCCAGACTCGCCTTTACCCATCAACATGTCAAACATTTGTGTGGTGGCGGCCTGATCGAGCGCGCCATATCCGACCGGAAGCATACGCCTCGTGTCGGGATTCATGGTCGTCTCCCAGAGCTGGGTTGGGCTCATTTCTCCAAGCCCCTTGAATCGACTGATATCCCAAGAGCCCTCGCGTACACCCTCTTTGCGAAGCTTGTCCTGTACGGCCTCCAGCTCACCGGCGTCCAAGCAATAGACTTTGCGGGCCGGACGTTTGCCAAGTGCGGGGACATCCACGCGAAACAGTGGTGGACGGGCAACAAAAACGTGACCAAGCTCAACCAAACGCGGAAAATGTCGGTAAAACAGCGTCAGCAACAAAACCTGAATGTGGGAGCCGTCAACGTCCGCATCAGAAAGAATACACACGCGACCATAACGTAAACCAGAAAGATCCGGTGTGTCGTTGGGGCCGTGCGGATCGACACCGATTGCCACAGCAATGTCGTGAATTTCGTTATTCGCAAACAAGCGATCCCGATCAACCTCCCAGGAGTTCAAGACCTTACCCCGGAGAGGAAGAATGGCTTGAAACTCTTTATCCCGGCCCATTTTGGCCGAACCCCCAGCGGAGTCCCCTTCAACTAAAAACACCTCGGTGCGTGAGGTATCCGAAGACTCGCAATCTGTCAGTTTTCCGGGTAAGACCGCCACGCCTGAACTTTTACGTTTTTCCACTTTCTGAGCGGAGCGCGCGCGGGCCTGCGCTTGGCGGATCGCTAATTCAGCTAGTTTTTTGCCGTATTCGACATGACTGTTCAGCCAGAGATCCAGAGAGGTGCGTACAAAACCTCCTACTAAGCGCACGGCATCGCGGCTATTTAAGCGTTCTTTGATTTGTCCTTGAAACTGAGGGTCAAGGACTTTGGCTGACAAAACAAAGCTTGTACGAGCAAAAACATCCTCAGGCAAGAGTTTGACGCCCTTGGGAAGCAGCCCGTGCAGCTCCGCGAAACCTTTGACTGAAGCAAAAAGCCCCTCCCGAAGACCCGACTCGTGGGTGCCGCCTGCAGGCGTCGGGATCAGATTTACGTATGATTCGCGGACCACATTGCCCTCATCCGCCCAAGCAACGACCCACTGAGCACCCTCACCTTCGGCGAAGTTTTCGTGGTCGGCTAAAGCAAATTGCTCCCCTGAGAACAGTGGTACACGTAGCTCCAACCCTTGCAAAGCCTCGGTGAGATATCCAGCCAATCCATCCTGATATTGCCAGGTTCGAGACTCTCCTGTTTTTTCGTTTAGAAAGGTGACTTTTACGCCCGCCATCAGAACAGCTTTGCTACGCAGCAAATGCATGAGTTCATGCGGGGGAATCACTGCAGAATCGAAAAAAGCGGGGTCCGGCCACACACGCACGCGAGTGCCTGATTTCTTCCTCGCTAACTCAGGGACAAGCTTGAGGGGTTCGACAACGTCGCCATTGGCGAAAACCATACGATGTGCGGCACCTTCTCGCCAAACAACCAGCTCTAAGCGTTTGGACAACGCATTTGTGACGGAGACACCAACGCCATGAAGGCCACCAGAAAAAGCATAGGCTCCGCCCCCCTTTTTGTCGAATTTGCCCCCGGCATGTAAGCGTGTGAAGACCAACTCAGCCACGGGAGCTTGCTCCTCAGGGTGCAAACCAACCGGAATCCCGCGACCATCGTCTTCAACCGTGATGCTGCCGTCGGCTTGCATCGTGACTTGAATAAGCTTGCCAAAGCCCGCAAGCGCCTCGTCAGCGGCGTTATCAATGACTTCTTGAATGATATGAAGAGGATTTTCCGTGCGTGTGTACATGCCAGGTCGTTGTCGGACCGGCTCCAGTCCTTTGAGGACTCGGATGGATGATTCGTTGTAGGACTTCGTACTCAAGTTATCCCCAGGATCTGTGGAAAAGATTGCCCATTTTACGGAAATTGGCAATTGGAGCACGGCAAGACCCGGCATGATCAATAAGTGAGCAGCATTTTGGGGGGTACTGCCTCAGTGCAACATCAAAAAGTGGGGGATTCATTCATCTGTTTTGTTCAATTTGTGCTTTAATGAATAAAATGCAGCCGCATAAAGTCCCTCATCGGGCATATAAAAGCCTAAATGCCGGACGTGTCTGACGGTCGTACAGACCCATCACTGAAATACCCTAGAGAAAATCATGAGTGAACACATCAAAAACGTGAGCGATGTCAGCTTTGATGCAGACGTACTGAAATCCTCCCAGCCCGTGCTGGTCGACTATTGGGCGGCTTGGTGCGGTCCATGCAAGATGATTGCCCCGATGCTCGAAGAAGTTGCGACCGAGTTTGCTGGTAAAGTTACCGTTGCAAAACTGAACGTTGACGAAAATCAGGAAACCGCAGCAAAATTCGGTATCCGTGGCATCCCCACCTTGATGCTTTTCAAAGACGGCAAAGTGGCAGCGACCAAAGTTGGTGCGCTTTCAAAGTCTCAGCTGACTGAATTTTTAAACGGCGCGATCTAATTCGTTTCCACGCGCGGGCCCGTCCGAGGCCCGCCACCGACTCTGCTTAGCGCGTCTCCTCCCTCTTTTCTTTGACCCCTGACTTCTTGTGAAGCCACTTTTCCAGATAAATATCAATGCACCTGAATGAACTGAAGGCGCAGCACGTTTCGCAGCTGCTAGAGATGGCCGCAGGCCTCGAAATTGAAAACGCAAACCGTCTACGTAAACAAGAGCTCATGTTTGCGATCATGAAGCGGCGAGCCAAACAAGGTGAGCAGATTTTTGGTGATGGTGTTCTAGAAGTGCTGCCGGACGGCTTTGGCTTTCTGCGCTCGCCTGACACTTCCTATCTCGCCAGTACAGACGACATTTACATTTCTCCTTCGCAAATTCGTCGCTTTAATCTACACACGGGTGACTCAATCGAGGGTGAGGTTCGAACACCAAAAGATGGTGAGCGCTATTTTGCTCTTGTAAAAGTCGACAAGGTCAACGGCTTTCCTCCCGAGGCGATCAAGCACCGGATCATGTTTGAAAACTTGACTCCGTTGCATCCGGACAAGGTCATGACGCTCGAGCGCGACATCAAAAGCGAAGAAAATCTGACTGGCAGGATTCTGGATATTTTTGCGCCAATCGGTAAGGGCCAGCGCGGTCTGATTGTGGCAAGTCCTAAGTCAGGCAAAACGGTGATGATGCAACATATCGCACATGCCATCACGACGAACTTTCCTGATGCGGTCATGATCGTCATGCTTGTCGATGAGCGCCCCGAGGAAGTCACTGAAATGCAGCGCACTGTTCGCGGAGAGGTCGTAGCGTCTACTTTTGACGAGCCTGCAACACGGCATGTCCAGGTAGCGGAGATGGTGATTGAACGCGCAAAACGTTTAGTCGAAATGAAGAAAGACGTTGTGATTCTTCTTGACTCAATCACGCGCCTGGCTCGTGCATACAACACCGTGGTTCCCGCTTCTGGCAAAGTGCTGACTGGTGGTGTCGATGCAAATGCCCTTCAACGTCCCAAACGCTTTTTTGGCGCGGCACGAAACCTCGAAGAAGGCGGTTCCTTGACAATTATTGGTACTGCCTTGATTGAAACAGGCAGCCGCATGGACGAAGTCATCTATGAGGAATTCAAAGGAACGGGCAACTCCGAAGTGCACCTTGAGCGTCGCCTGGCAGAAAAACGTGTCTATCCAGCGATTAATCTTAATAAGTCTGGTACACGCCGCGAAGAGCTGTTGATCAAACCCGACTTATTGCAAAAAATCTGGGTGCTTCGCAAATTTATCCATGACATGGATGAAATCGAAGCGATGGAGTTCATCATGGACAAAATGCGCTCAACAAAGAACAATGCTGAGTTCTTTGACATGATGAAAAAATAAAATTCAGGTAATGACCTATCCACCTATGACCGGTTGATCTGGCACGGGGGTCGGCACACCAACTGGGATGAGCTCTGGCTCATCCCAAGTTCCTTTTACTTGGTATTTTGCACTCATCGCTCGCTCGATTGGGTTGCGTAATAAAAATTGCGAGACCAGGGCACTCAGACCAGCAATGGGATTCACCACAAATGCAGTGGCGACTGCTGCACCGCTCATATCAAGAATAGGCCGCACGTCCGCGTTCAAATCCCATACCTTGCGATTTAAGTCTGAGCCACCAGTCAGCGAAATGCGTGCAATGGGGCTGCGAACAACCAAATCCGTTGTATTGACTACGCCTTGATTCAACGTAAGATCGCCCGAAATACTGTTCCAGGGAAAGCCATCCTTGAACTCCTCTCCAGTCCTGAAGTTCAAACTCAGGATTCTCTGCAAGGATTGCAAAGACAGCACCTCGAGCAAGCGAGCGCTGCGCGAATTCACATGCTGAAAAACGCCATTTTTAAGATCAATATTGGCCTCGCCATTCAGACCTGCATATGAAAACACCCAGGGGAAATTTAGCCAGTTGATTTTTGCCTTAATCGTGCCCTCACCCTCGGCAGCCCGATTTTCATAACCCATTTGATCGGAGAGCTTGCCAAGGTTTAGGAGCTTGATTTCACCATCGAGACTCACACCTCGCTCTTGACCTTTTAGTAACCATGAACCTTT
The DNA here is from genome assembly GCF_030410375.1 of Zwartia vadi. Lineage (GTDB taxonomy): Bacteria > Pseudomonadota > Gammaproteobacteria > Burkholderiales > Burkholderiaceae_B > Zwartia > Zwartia vadi. Next base: position 44,435 of record NZ_JAUHHE010000014.1, on the reverse strand, counting down.
AGCGATCATTGATGCATGGGGATTCGTGATGTCCAGTTGCTTGATTGTCCAACGCGAACCGTTATCTACGTTCTCGCCGACCAGGTGCAAGGCGCCGAGTCGACTACCGTATAAAGTGAAATCCTCTACGGTCAAATCGATCGCAGGCATGGACGACCATTGTTTTTCATCGATGACCTCAGTCTTGGGAGGCTCTCCTGCGGCGCCGCCTTCAGTACCCACAGAAAGTCTTGAGAACCTTGCGACAACAGGCCCCACAAGCCCTTTTGGACTAGTTGTCCAGGAGGCAACGCCTTGAGTCTGTTTTGACTCGAGCCGGGCAGCCCATTTTTGTGCAGCCGTTCTGCTGAGCATCAAATCGAGTTGATTGAGGGTGAGCTCAGCAAAAACAAACTCTGGCGAACGCAAACGCAACTGGTGTAGGGGCGGAAAAACAGCCGGCCCCGACGCTGCGGCCGTTTGGTTTGGGAGAGCTGTGAGCTGATCAGTTAGCGCTTTCCAGTCATCCCAATTGACACGATCAAAACCCAGATTCACCGACAGGCCAGCGGCCGGGAGCGTAGCAGGCCCTCCCATCACAATCGAGCCTCTTGAAAAATAAGGCTGACCGCGACCATTTGGATCATGCTCAAATCGACCGTTCAGGTTGCCTACACTGAAGGTCAAAGCGGTTCTGTCCGCTTTGCCTTGGTTGGTACTGAACATTTTTAAGGATAAGGGACGCTTCTGACCTGCCGACTTACCAAGTGGAGATGGAAGTTTGATCGTCAGCCCTTCAAGTGTTGAACTGACGTCAAGCTCAAATCCACCCTTGTCATTGCCTTTAATATCTGCCCTGTAATTTGTTCTCCCTGTGACTGCAAGCATCGCGCTGAGTTTTTGATGTTTTTCAGAGGCAATCGTTGTTGCTTCTCCCCGAAGCGAAAATTGACGTTTGACAGGCCCCCACTCACCCGTCAGGCTGACGCCCCCCCCCAAGGCTACTCCCCGCATTTCCTTTACGACCAGGGTGTTATCCGTGAAATCAATTGCGCCATTAATCTTGTCGACAGGTATGCCGTCTTTGGACAAGGCAGCTGAAACGTCTGTCAATTTCAACTGACCATTGACCATCACCGCCTGCTGCTTTTCAAGATCAAAATCAACGGCCACGGGCATTGACGCCTGTCCCTTTAGCTGCAGCGTTTCAAGGGACTTGCCAAAATCATGGGCGATGGGTGTCCGGCTCAAAGTCGAGAGATATTCCTGAGCAAGCCCATAGCTATGTAGTCGAATGGAAATGTTTGGATTAAACCAAAGATCTGGCGCTTTGATCTCCAACCCCGATAACTGTATTGGCTTTCCGGGTACTCCTCTTAATTCGGCCTGATCGCTTTTGATTGTTAAAACGAGCTTATCGAGAACAAGATCGCCATTCACAATGGTCACGGCAGGCCATTGTGGCTGATTCGGTTCAACAAAATCGTAGTCAAGCAAAACCTGATCAAGTTGGCCTTCGAGGCGAAAAATACCCGCTTCCTTGCCAGGAGCATTAAACGGAAATTTAGCTAAATCACCTTGAAGCGTCAGGTTAACCTGTTTGAGACTGCCACTGAGGATCGCCCGTCGCAGCCACTCGCGAGTCTCGGCAGTGACCTCTGTCGTAGCATATTGATAAAGCTTTGTGGGATCCAAACTATTCAGGGTCCCTGTTACATCCACCACACCGGGCGAGCCCTCTGGTCCCTGCGTCCACAATCCGCGAAGCTCAGCATTTGTTGGGCCCGAGAGAGAGATTCGCGTGGCGTTCAGTGTAAGTTGCTGCCGAGCATTGCGATTCCACTGGGTGTTGGCTGACACATCACCGATCACAAGGGCGCTTGGCTCGAACATTTTGGAATCAAGGATCAATCCTTGACCAGAGAGCGTGAGCGAGGCACCAAGTTCGTTCGGACTGCGATCGAAAATCAGCCATTTCTTGTCAGGAAGCAAATCGCCTAACCAGCCACTCCATCGCAACTGAAGTGAGTCTGCCCGCAAGACGGTCGCATCGCCCTCCCCCAAATACACTGCAGCATGGGCACCAGCCAGATCCATGGTTGCCCGCCCGAAATGTCCAGATGACATCGTCATCCATAAACGTGTGGCAAAACGTCCATCAACAGTCGGAACATCCACCCAGGGACTCCAGGCACTGGGTTGGGCATCGTTGACTTCAATATAAATTTCCACATCGCCTTGCTCGTGGGAGGCGAGAGGATTAAACAAACTGTCCGTGCGGATAATCAACTCCAGAGACTCTCCAAGCTTATGGGGCAAGTTGGCACTGAGCCGCAGTTGATGCCGAAAAAGGCTATTTGATATTTTGAATTCAATCCCGGTCAGCGAAAGCGATTCAGCCCCCCTAAAGTGATCGTCCCAGTGAAAGCTCGCATCACGAACAACAATCTCGCCCTGGTTTAAAAGCCAACGTACGGCTGGCGTTTCGGTGGAAAAATTAAACTTTTCATCAGTCTGTTCAGCCAGCACAGTCCCGGCCATCACGATTCTGCCGTCCAACCTTCGACTGCCAGACAGGTGAATACCGTTGATCTCTAGCTGTCGCAATCGTAAATCGAGCGCAAAAATGCTCCTCCAGGAGACAACGGCAAAGGCATCGGGCACATACAAAAGCTCAGAATTACTTTTGAAATCGCGCAGACGCAGGTTTTCCAATGCCAAGGTGGGATTGAGCCCGGACCAACTTGCCGCAATCTCGCCCATCGTGACTTGGGCACCCAAGGCGTTTGACAAGCGCTTTTCAATCTGGGGTCGCCATGAGTCAATATGGGGCAAAACAAGGTAGCGGACGCCCAGCATCATGGTGGCTGCAGCAAAATAAAGGAGCAGCAAGCCAATCAAGAGTATGCGAAGGGATTTTTGGATCAATATCAAAACTATTTATTGCCTTTGAAAGACCAATGACTAGAATGTAGGATTGGCTCATTTTAACTTGATGACGCAACGATCGATGACTGAATCAATCTTAGGAAATGCTGTAGCTTGGTCAGGTGTGTTGCGACGTCTGATCAACACGCACCCTGACTTCTCTGACTGGCTGCAACGCGAAAGCCTTCAAGCCGTCACTCCGGCCAAAATCGAGCAATGGTTCGCCGAGCTGTCTGGGCAACCAGCTTCCAGTGCACTTTTGGACATTTCAACCTGCAAGAAAGTTCTAAGGCAACTTCGCAAAAGGACTTTCTATCTTGTCATGGTGCGGGATTTAGGCGGTCTGGCCGACTTGGAAGAGGTTGTTGGCGCAATGACTGCCCTGGCAGACCTGTGCGTCAGCCAATCTTATCGGAGCGTCATGCAAGATTTAGTTCCTGTTCATGGCACGCCAAGAGATCCGACAACCAAGCTGCCTCAGGAAATGATCATTATCGGTATGGGCAAACTAGGCGGTTGCGAGCTGAATGTTTCCTCTGACATCGATCTCGTGATGCTTTATGGCGAAGAGGGCGAAACGGATGGTTCAAGACCAATCAGCCATCATGAGTTTTACGCCAAGCTCACCAAAAAGATGATGCCCATTTTGTCAGAGGCTGATGCGGACGGTCAGGTGTTTCGGACTGACTTGCGACTGCGTCCCGATGGAGACTCTGGACCCGTTGCCTGGAGTCTGGACGCCTTTGAGCAGTATCTTTTCACTCAAGGCCGTGAATGGGAACGTTACGCCTGGCTCAAAGGTCGGGTCATTCCCGCAAAAGCTTTTGAACAAAGTGATCCGACAGCAAGCCTGCAGCATACGGAGAGCTTGAGGCTACCCTTCGTCTATCGGAAATATTTCGATTTTGATGCGCTGGCAGCACTGCGCGCGCTCAGAGAGCGCATTCGTCAGGATTGGCAACGTAAAGCCTTGGCGCGTCCAGGCGTCGACTCTACTCACAACATCAAGCTTGGGGATGGAGGCATAAGGGAAATCGAGTTCGTCGTCCAACTTTCCCAGCTCATCCGTGGTGGGCGGATGCCTGCACTTCAGCAACGCGGCCTCTTAAACGCTTTGGAAGCTCAGCGACGAGCAGGTATTTTGACGCAAGAACGCTCAGACAAGCTCGCCCAAGCCTACCGATTTTTACGTCGTGTCGAACATGCTTTGCAATATGCCGAAGATGCGCAAACCCATCTCCTGCCACAAACTCCTGAGCGGATGGCTGAGCTTGCGCAAGCGATGCGCATGACCCGACATGATTTTGAACAGACCCTCAACGGACATCGGGAGTTTGTAGAGTCTACTTTTCGCGATGCATTTCGTATCGCTGGTCTTGGAGATGAAAGTAACGCGAGCCCAACCGATACCAGCAAAGGAAAAACCGCGCCCACCCCAATATCAGGGCATGCAGTTGAAGGGTCAGCACTCGATCAAAAAATAGCGCTGTTCGGCGATCAAGCCCAAGCACTTTCTGCGCGTATCGACAGCTTTTTAGAGGGACATCGTATTCGCGCCCTCTCAACGACAAGTCGTAATCGTATTGATACCCTGCTTCCGATCGCTCTGCATGCTGCAAGCCAGACTCAGCAACCCATTGTGACCGCTTACCGGCTGCTGGATTTAATCGAATCGATATCTCAACGCAGCGCCTATGTTGCTTTACTTGCTGAATATCCTGAGACCCTTGCACGGATCGCGCGGATGATGGCTGCAAGTCCCTGGGCGGCTCAGTATTTAATTCAAAATCCCGTCGTGCTCGATAGTCTGATCGCATGGCGGGTGCTCATGGAACCGGTTGACTATGCCCGCGTTGAAGTGGCGTTGCGTGCGGATCTCGATGCGTGTGTAATGCCCGATGGCAGCACGGATGTTGAACAGCAAATGAACATGATGCGCGACATTCAACGCCAAATCAGTTTTCAGCTGCTGGCGCAGGATCTCGAAGGGGCCCTGACTGTAGAGAGTCTGGGCGATCAGCTCTCTGCCTTGGCGGATATGTTGCTGAATGAAACCTTGCATAGAGTCTGGCCACTCATTGCCAAACCGGATGCCTCAGGCAACTTGCCTCCAATGAAACTCGCTGTGATTGCTTACGGTCGCCTAGGAGGCAAGGAGCTGGGCTACTCTTCCGATCTTGACTTGGTTTATCTTTATGACGATCCGCGAGAGGATGCCACGGAACTCTATACAAAACTGGGCAGACGCATCACCTCATGGCTGTCTACAATGACCTCGTCAGGCCGTCTCTACGAGGTAGACTTAAGATTGCGACCCGATGGGGATGCTGGACTTTTGGCTGTTTCTGTTGGGGCGTTTCGAACATATCAAATGGAAAAGGCATGGCCCTGGGAACATCAGGCTTTGACCCGGGCGCGTTTTGCCGCGGGCGATCCCGAAGTTGGCGAACGTTTTGAGCGCATTCGTCAGGATATTCTCAAGATCGAACGCCAGCCAGAGCTCTTCGCCGAGGAAGTCCGTCAGATGCGTAAAAAAATGACGGCCGGACACCCTAATACAAGCGCAGACTTTGACATCAAACACGACCCTGGTGGCATGGTCGATCTTGAGTTTGTCACACAATACCTCGTCCTGACTCACGCGCGACAGCACCCTTCCTTGCTGGGAAATCTCGGCAACATCGCTTTGCTTAGGCTGAGTGCAGAGGCGGGGCTCATCCCCTCCGAGCTCGGTAAGCTCGCGGGGGATGCCTATCGAAACCTGCGTCGCGCACAGCATCAAATGCGCTTGCAAGGCGCTGAGAAAGCGCGTGTACCTCAAGATCAACTCCACGCTGAACGAGAGGCTGTCAAAAGCTTATGGACGCTCGTTCTGGGTGCTACCAACACTTAAAAAAAGTCTAAAATCACGGGTACTCTTTTTAAAAGACTTCAAGCATCGTGAAAGATCCACTTCGCCCCTCTCTCTGCCTTCCATCCGGCCGCACAAAGGTTTTGCTGCACTCTTGCTGCGCTCCTTGTTCAGGCGAGGTGATGGAGGCGATGCTTGCTGCCGGCATCCAATACGACATTTTTTTCTACAACCCGAACATCCATCCTGTTCGGGAATATGAAATCCGCAAAAATGAAAATATCCGTTTCGCAGAGAAAAATGGCATTGGTTTTATAGACGCCGACTATGATGTAGACAATTGGTTCGATCGTATAAAAGGTCTGGAAAACGAACCAGAGCGCGGTGAGCGTTGCACGAAATGTTTTGATATGCGTTTTGAGCGTACGGCCCTCTATGCCTACGAACATGGCTACGACACCATCACCAGCTCGCTAGGTATTTCACGCTGGAAAGATATGAATCAAATTAACGGTTCTGGGGAACGGGCCGCCTCGCGTTATGACAACATGCTTTACTGGACCTACAACTGGCGTAAACATGGGGGGTCCGCCCGCATGATCGAAATCAGCAAACGCGAAGAGTTTTACCAGCAAGAATATTGCGGCTGCGTGTACTCTCTCAGAGACACCAACAGACATCGTCGGGCGCAGGGTCGTGACCGCATCACGCTGGGAGTGAAATTCTATGGACGCCAGGAAATATTGAACGCGCCTACTGATGCGTCCGAAACTAACACCACCAATCAATCATCAAGCACCTAGTGCTTGTTCATCCTGCTTGGATAATCGCGAAATCCACAGCTGATGATCAGCTAACAGTTCAGCGAACTGGCGACCGCCCAGGACGCGATACTCCTCAACACGGTCCTGACCAAAAGCAAGCTTTTCAGAAGCATATTGGGCAGGATGCGTCATCAGCACACTATTGGCAGGCGCATGCTTGAGCCACTCGACAAGCATCTCAAAGTATGGAGGATGCGGACGAGAAAAATCATACGCCCCCATCATCCCTGCATTGGTCAGGAATCCGGCACGCTTGGCTTGACGAACTAAAGTACGGGAACCTAGGGCGCCGATGACGTGCGCTTTAAAACGCTGCATCCAGGGCAGTGCGTCAGACATCGGGGTAGGTTGCGTGTTACGCAGCCAAGGCAAACTCTTTGGATAGCGTTGAATCAAGGCGCTTTGCAACTCCTCACGAATCACGGGAAACTGGTGCACATGTAAATGTCCATCAACAAAATCTGGAACACGCTTGATATGGCGTTCAAACAAGTCAAGCTGATGATTCACCTGCTTACGGACTTCGAGTCGAGATATACGATGCGTATACGTCAGTGCGAGGAGTTTTCCAAGGGAAGTGTAAAGCCCGGGAATCCCTAAAAACTCTGTGAAATTGAGGTGTAAACCGACATCAATCGGGACATCTCTCAGTAACGGCGCTGCGACAGGGAAATTCGTAGCGGTCACGAGACAACCAGTTGCACTGAGCCGCCCTGCTTGTGCAAGCGCCACAATCGCGGCGTTCACGCCTGGTTCGATACCAAAATCATCCGCGCAAACAACAAGTGGGCGCACATTGATGCTCATCGGACTGATCCCTCAGGGCTTGGTGCGTTTAAAGGGCTTTCCAATCGCTTGCCGCACGATATAGAGCGGCCGGCCTTTCACCTCATCGAAGATGCCAGCGATGTACTCGCCGACAACTCCCAAAGACATGAGGTTGATCCCTGAAAAAAACAGTAATACCGTCACGATCGTTGGCCAACCATCGACAGGATTTCTATAGAGAAGATAATCAATCACTATAAAAAGTCCATACCCGAACGAGCAGATCGAGACGACAAAACCTAATAAACTGACAAGGCGCAACGGCCAAGTCGTAAAAGACATTAAACCCGCGAGCGCAAGACGCAAAAGTGTCAGGACATTAAACCGCGACTCACCATGTTTTCTTTCATCCGGAACATACTGAATCGCCTCAGTGTTAAATCCCACCCAAGCATACAGTCCCTTCATGAATCGATTGCGCTCAGGCAAGCGAAGCAACGCATCGACAACCGAGCGATCCATCAGGCGAAAATCGCCAGCATGCGGGGGCACCTCAACGCCACGGGAGCTTTTGAGTAAAGAATAGAATAATTTGGTGCCCAAGCGTTTCCCCAGGCTTTCATCGTCCCTGTTTTCACGCACGGCATACACCATATCGATGCCGGCTTCCCAGCGACTCAGCATCCTTGGCAAGAGCTCGGGCGGATGCTGAAGGTCGGCATCGAGAATCAGCACAGCATCGCCAACCGCAGCCTCTATCCCAGCTGTAATAGCAGGCTCTTTACCAAAGTTGCGAGACAACTGAACGTAGCGAAAACCAGGTTGATGGATCCACCCGGACATCAACGACGCTGTCTCATCGCGACTGCCGTCATCGACCACGATCACTTCCCAGTCTGCACCAGTTTGAGTCAAAACAGCTTGCAGTCGGGGCAATAACAAACCAAGGTTGTCATGCTCGTTGTAAGCAGGCACCACACAACTGACCATCGATCGGGTCAAATCACGTGTTTGTAAAACGGGAGTCTGCACTGTCATATCGTGGGTGGAAAATTAAACTTTATCGCAACATCATAACTTTAGCCGTTCGATTGGGTGTTGCGATGACGTACTGCTAGGCTAGCACTAAAAATGGCTGCCATCATCACAGCGGCTCCAACCAGCATTCTGCCAGAAGGGATTTGGTTAAATAGCACCCATGCAAACAGGATTGCATAAAGGGGTTCGGCAGCGACCACCAAACCTGCTGTCCGAGCCGGCAACTGCCGTAAACTTGCCACGAACAACAGATGGGCCAAACCCGTGCAGACCACACCCAGCGACGCAATCAGCATCCAATCCGTCACACTCACCTGTCGCCAGACTGGCAAAACCCATGGCAACAAAAAAAGGAAAACCAGAGCGTTTTGAATACCCGCGACTTGAAAAGCATTAACCTGACTCAATTGACGTCGATTGATCACAGCCAGAACACCAAAGGCCGCTCCGGAAACGACACCCCAGACAAGACCTTCTGTGCCCCGATCCGCCCAATCAAAGGAAGGTGTAATCAAGACAAGACCGAGTGTGACCAAAAATAAACGTATCCACTCTGGTCGACCGACTTTTTCCCTCAACAATAGTGATTCGATCAACGTGATAAAGGCAGGAAAACTTGCAAAACCAAGCGTCGCGACTGCCACGCCTCCAAGCTTGACTGAGTAAAAAAATGTTACCCAATGCAAGGCCAGCATGGCCCCACTCGTCACGAAGGTCTTTGAATGCCTGCGCCAGGACACGAGTCCCGAGCAATGCTGGACATGCCTCAAGCTAAACATTCGGCTCAAGGCAAACAGGGCAAGCACAGCAAAAAAAGCGCGCCCTAAAGTGATCACCTCTGCATCGGCGTCTATCAGGACACCGAAAATTCCGGTTGCCCCGAATAGAATTGCGACAAAATGAATCGCTAATAGCGATTGGAGCCGAGTGAGCAAGCTGCCTCTATACCGTTGATTGAATCATTACGCCTTGGGCCAACCCAAGGGTCCCGCCCAACCAGTGTAGACTTTTGGCAAGGGGGTGGCATAGTCACCGTGTTTGCTTGTTCCCAGTCCCAAGGCGCAGAGTGCCTCTGCAAACTTGACCGCAACAGCGACGCCATCAATGACAGGCACTCCGAGGCGTTGAGTCAATGTATGGCAGAGCGTGGTCATTCCGGCGCAGCCCAGTACGATTGCCCCGCTTCGATCTCGCTTGAGCGCTTCACGTGCAGCATGCTCAATCTGGCCGATGATTTCCTCTCCGCCATCTTCGAGATCTAATACCGCTATGTCAGTGCCATGCACACCGCGACATTGATGCTCGAACCCATAGCGCTGAACCAGACGCTCAGCGATGATGCATGTGCGTGTCATCGTCGTCACGACTGAAAAGCCCGTTGCAAGCATGCTTGCGGCATGAAAAGCCGCTTCTGCGATGCCAAGCACAGGTGCCGAAGTCACCTCACGCGCAGCCTCCAAGCCGGGATCGCCAAAACATGCCAAGACCACGGCGTCAGGACTCCATGAAGCAGCCAGCTTGACTTGCTCGGCAACACCTGCGGCGGCAAAAGCCTCATCATAGTGCCCTTCAATAGACAAGGGGCCGAATGTGGGTTGCGTGGCGATAATCTCAGTATTTGGACCCGCAACAGCCTGCGCGCCCTTGGCAATCGCAGCCGTCATGGCTTGCGAGGTATTAGGGTTTATGAGAAGTAGTTTCATTGTGTCTAATTGGTTTACCTTAGTTACTATTGATACAAAATTCTTGCACCAATCTGGATAAAAATGCCCCAAAATGAACATGAGACACCACGATGGAGCATAGAAAGTTAAGTAATTTTAAAGAGAACTAAAAAAACCGACGGCATTTCTCACCAAACATAGAAAAAAGCTTAGGTGATGAATGGCACGATTTTTGCTTAGATAAGAAAACGTATCTCAATACGTCGTACGTACCACTGGTCATACATCGGTCACGATGGCTTACTCGAGCTGGAGGCAGACAATAGAGACCGGTCTAAAAGTATCAGATTTGCAGCAAAACCTGTTAGCTATATTTTTACAACCGAATTACTGGAGATTCCATGAAACAACACACGTTGATTTCCCGCCTGGTAGGCAAACCACTCGGACTCACCGTCTTGTCCACAGCGCTTGCCATGGTTGCAGCCCTTCCTGCCTCCGCACAGGAAAAAGTCTTGCGTATCGGCATGACTGCCGCCGACATTCCACGCACACTCGGTCAGCCCGATCAAGGTTTTGAGGGTAACCGTTTCACCGGCATCCCCATGTACGACTCGTTGACACAGTGGGATCTCTCAAAGTCGGATGTTCCAAGTGTTGTAATCCCAGGTTTGGCGACTTCCTGGGAAGTCAATCCGAACGACAAGACAAAGTGGATTTTCAAGCTTCGTCCCGGTGTAAAGTTTCATGACGGCTCGCCTGTCAACGCCGACGCGATCGTCTGGAACGTACAAAAAGTACTCGACAAAGACGCCCCCCACTTTGATGCCTCGCAGGTGGGCGTAACGGCCTCACGCATGCCGACTCTGCGCAGCGCCAGAAAAATCGATGATTTAACAGTCGAACTCACAAGCAGCGAACCTGATGCGTTTGTCCCAATTAACCTGACCAACCTGTTTATCGCCTCGCCCGAGCACTGGAAGAAAAAACTTGCGGCTGTGCCTGCATCAGTCACCAATCCAGCTGAGCGCGCCAAGCAAGCCTGGGCTGCTTTTGCAGCGGATGCCTCTGGTAGCGGTCCATTCAAGATGGCGAGGTTCGTTCCGCGCGAACGTGTTGAAATGGTGGCAAACAAAGACTACTGGGATCCAAAGCGCGTCCCTAAAATTGATCGCGTCGTTTTACTTCCGATCCCTGAGGCCAATGCACGAACCGCAGCCCTGCTTTCTGGTCAAGTTGACTGGATCGAAGCGCCTGCTCCAGACGCCATGCCTCAAATCAAACAGCGTGGCTTCACGATCTACAGCAACCCACAGCCACACGTTTGGCCTTGGCAGCTCTCGTTTGCCGAGGGCTCACCTTGGCTGGACAAGCGCGTACGTCAAGCAGCAAACTTGTGCGTGGATCGCGAAGGTCTCAAGACCTTGCTTGGCGGCATCATGGGGATTCCAAAAGGCACCATGGCGCCTGATCACCCCTGGTTCGGCAAACCCTCTTTCGATGTTAAATACGATCCTAAAGCCGCTCAAAAGCTGATGGCTGACGCAGGCTTCTCTGCTGCCAAGCCTTTAAAAGTCAAAGTGCAGATTTCCGCTTCAGGTTCTGGTCAGATGCAACCACTACCAATGAACGAATTCGTTCAAGAGTCACTGAAAAAGTGCTTCTTCAACGTTGAGTTCGATGTCATCGAATGGAACACCCTGTTTACCAACTGGCGCAAGGGTGCTAAAGACTCATCCGCCAACGGTGCGAATGCGATCAACGTCAGCTTCTCGGCAATGGATCCATTCTTTGGTATGGTGCGCTTTAGCAGCAAAGGAACATTCCCTCCTGTTTCGAACAACTGGGGCTACTACAACAGCCCAGAAGTCGAAGCCCTTGTGACGAAGGCACGCACTACATTTGATGCAAAAGAGCGTGATGTCGCGCTTGCAAACCTCCACACTCAAATCGTCAATGATGCTCCTTTTGTCTGGGTTGCCCACGATGCTGGTCCTCGTGCGATGAGCAAGAGGGTCAAGGATGTTGTTCAGCCACAGAACTGGTTCATCGATCTTGCGACAATGAACATTCAGTAAAACCGTCAAAGCTCGTCACATCTTTTTGGTGTGGCGAGCTTTTTTGTGTCTATTTTTGTGTCTATTTCAGTTTCGTGACGACCCCCAACCCTTTTTCTGAGACCTCCTCTAATGCTTAGCTTTCTTCTGAGGCGTCTGGTTTACACCCTCCCGATTATGGTAGGCGTAGCACTCGTCTGTTTCTCACTTGTTCATTTAGCGCCGGGCGATCCACTGATGGCGATTTTGCCTCCTGATGCATCTCAGGACTTACGCGATCAATTAATGGATCTTTATGGTTTCAATCGCTCATATCCCGAACAGTTTTTTCACTGGGTTGCACGTGCCATTCAAGGTGACTTGGGAACATCGATCGCAACCAACCGCCCTGTCACGGAAGAGGTCATTAAAGCAGTTGGAAATACCCTCAGACTCGCAGTGTTTGCAACCATCATTGGTTTCATTTTTGGCAGCTTGTTTGGCTTTGTCGCAGGTTACTTTCAAAACTCCTGGATTGATAAAGCTGCTTCACTGACTTCCGTACTTGGCGTGAGCGTGCCTCACTACTGGCTTGGCATGGTACTAGTCATTATTTTCAGCTCAACCCTCATGATGCTACCGCCTAGCGGAGCCGGTCCCGGCGGCTCGGCCGACTGGGTCTGGGACTGGGAGCACATCAAGCACTTGATTCTCCCTGCGGTCACCATGAGTGTGATCCCGATGGGCATCATCGCCCGGACAGTTCGCGCATTGGTGGCGGATATTCTTGCGCAGGAATTCATCGTCGGACTCCGTGCAAAAGGCATGACCAATGTGGGAATTTTCATGCATGTAGTCAAAAACTCTGCACCAACAGCTTTGGCGGTGATGGGCTTACAACTTGGCTACTTGCTAGGTGGCTCGATCCTGATCGAAACCGTATTTTCATGGCCGGGAACTGGATTCTTGTTGAATGCGGCAATCTTCCAACGAGACCTCCCGCTCCTCCAAGGTACGATTCTTGTACTGGCGATGTTCTTCGTTGTGCTCAACATGATCGTAGACGTCATTCAGACCCTGCTCGATCCTCGCATCGCGCGTAGCTAAGGAACAGGGGATTCACATGCTCAACATCACAGTCGATCCTTCCAAAGTCCCTGCAGTCGCCATGGAAAAATCCACGGGTTATTGGAAAAACGTTGGACAACGTTTCCTGCGCGACAAGGTTGCCGTCTTTGCCGGCATCGTTATTTTGATCCTACTAATCATGGCCATCTTTGGACCTTGGTTAGTTCCACACGATCCGTTTCAGTCCTCCATCATTAAACGACTCAAGCCAATCGGCTTTCCCAATCACCTACTGGGCACCGATGAACTTGGCCGCGACATGTTGAGTAGGCTCGTCGTAGGCGCCAAACTTTCCTTATTCATGGGTATTACGCCTGTGATTCTAGCGTTTGGCATAGGTTCGGTGATTGGTCTGATCGCAGGCTATGCGGGTGGAACAATCAATACCGTCATCATGCGCACGATTGACGTTTTTTATGCTTTCCCTTCTGTTTTGCTGGCCATTGCGCTGTCAGGTGTCTTGGGCGCAGGAATTACCAACTCTCTAATCTCTCTCACCATTGTCTTTATTCCTCCGATCGCGCGTGTAGCGGAAAGTGTGACCACACAGATCAGAGGGAGAGACTTTGTCGATGCGGCGCGCGCCTCAGGAGCCAACGCTTTCACGATTGTTCGCGTTCATGTGCTGGGTAACGTTCTAGGACCCATCTTTGTCTATGCAACCAGCTTGATTGCCGTCTCAATGATTCTCGCTTCAGGCCTGAGCTTTTTGGGACTGGGTGTCAAGCCTCCCGAGCCTGAGTGGGGACTGATGCTCAACACACTTCGCACCGCAATCTACGTTCAGCCCTGGATTGCCGCCCTGCCTGGCGTGATGATCTTTGTGACCTCAATCGCTTTTAACCTGCTCTCGGATGGCTTGCGCAACGCCATGGAGATCAAGAACTGATGAATACTATCGTGAACACTCAACCGGATATTGGTGGTCAGGCTCAGCCGCTGCTGATGGTTAAAAACCTGATCAAACACTTTGCTCTCAAAAAAGATATGCTTGGCCGAGGCGGTGGTGTGGTGCGCGCCGTCGATGGTATCGACTTTATGGTGCGCAAAGGAGAAACGCTTGGCGTCGTAGGCGAATCAGGCTGTGGAAAGTCCACCACCGCGCGCTTGCTGATGAACCTCATCACACCCGATAACGGCGACATCATTTTTGACGGCATGTCCGTCGGCAGTCGTGATCTCTCACTCAAAGAGTTTCGCCGGCAAGCACAAATGGTTTTTCAAGACAGCTATGCCTCGCTGAATCCCCGATTAACGATCGAGGACTCTATTGCATTCGCGCCTCAAGTGCACGGCGTGCCAAAGAACGAAGCCATTGAACGGGCGCGAGACCTACTTAGACGCGTGGGTCTTGATCCCGTGCGATTTGCTGAACGGTACCCGCATGAGTTGTCGGGTGGTCAGCGCCAACGCGTCAACATTGCGCGCGCACTTGCTTTGCAGTCACGCTTGATCATATTGGATGAGGCTGTATCTGCTCTCGATAAGTCAGTCGAGGCACAGGTGTTGAACTTGCTGCTCGATCTCAAAGAAGACTTTGGACTGACTTATGTTTTTATCAGCCACGATTTGAACGTTGTGCGTTACATCTCGGATCGCGTGATGGTGATGTACCTTGGCCAAGTGGTGGAGATCGGTGACTGCGAGACGCTCTTTGAAACGCCTCAACATCCCTATACACGCGCCCTGCTGTCCTCGGTTCCCTCGATGGATCCCGACAACAGAACTGAAGAACCACCTCTGGCTGGAGATCCGCCCAATCCGATCAACCCACCCTCTGGCTGTCGCTTCCACACGCGCTGCGTGCATGCGCAAGCGGTCTGTTCCGAAAAAATGCCCCCATTGGCTATGTCAAAAGACGGGCACGGCGTGGCCTGCCTGATGCATGTCATCAATAGTGGCCATACTGAAGCGCCCAAAGCGGCTCAGGAGGCAGCGTAATGAACCAAGAAAAACCTTTTATCGACATCCGTGATCTGACGGTCACCTTTACCGGGGGGCGCAAGCCCGTTCGTGCGGTGTCTGGCGTTAACTTGTCCGTCAAGCGAGGCGAAGTTGTGGCGTTGATTGGAGAGTCCGGCTCTGGCAAAAGCGTGACACTGCGCTCAATCCTTCGTCTGCATAATCCTGACAAGTCAAAACTCGAGGGACAAATCATCGTTGGAGACCAGGATGTCGTGACCTTGTCTGACGCCGATCTTTCGAGTTTCAGAGGCAAAATCGCCTCGATGATTTTTCAGGAACCCCTTCTTGCGCTTGATCCTGTCTACACAGTGGGCGAGCAAATCATTGAAGCGATCCTGCGTCACGAGTCGATCGGAAAGGAAGCCGCGCGTGCCCGTGCGTTGTCACTTTTCGAACGTGTTCGGATCCCAAGTCCGGAACGTCGCCTCGATGCCTACCCCCATGAAATGTCCGGCGGGATGAGACAGCGCGCGATGATTTCGCTTGCGCTGGCCAGCCACCCTCAGCTTTTGCTTGCAGACGAACCGACCACGGCGCTTGATGCTACCGTGCAAATTCAAATTTTGTTGCTCTTACGCGAATTGCAGCGCGAGCTTGGTCTATCAGTCATTTTTGTGACCCACGACATTGGTGCTGCAGTGGAGGTGGCCGACCGGATTGCTGTCATGTATGCGGGTCGTATCGTCGAGGAAGGCACAACTAGAACGCTGATGCGCACCCCGCGTCATCCCTACACGCGCGCACTGCTCAAGAGTCTGGCACACGGCAATGTCGCAAAAGGTACGCGACTTGAAACCATACCAGGCTCGCCTCCCGACCTGAGTAACTTGCCCCCTGGTTGCGTTTTTGCGGACCGTTGTAGCCTTGCGATTGATTCGTGCCGCCAAAGTGTGCCTGAGATTATCAAAATCACACCGGATCACAGTGCGCGCTGCCACAGAACCGATCAGACAGCGATCGCGGTCTAGACTCAAACGTTATCTACAGACAATCGGCCCAACGCTTTGAAAACGTTGGGCCGATTTTTGTCATGCAAACAAGTGAGAGCGACTGTTACTGAAGGGTTCGCTCAAAGACAAAATTACCATCGCGCCAATCGACTGGGACGACATCTTTTGGCCCAAACTTCCCCTCCAGAATCAGCTTGGCAATTGGGTTTTCCAACTGCTGCTGAATCGAACGCTTGAGCGGACGGGCACCAAAGACCGGATCAAAGCCTTCGCGTGCAAGCTCAGCCAGTGCCGCATCTGAGACCTCCAGACGCATTTCCTGCTGCTCCATCCGACGCGCCAAGCGTCTAATCTGAATACCCGCAATCTTTTCGATATGCTGGCTTTGCAGAGCATGGAAGACGACAACCTCGTCAATCCTGTTCAGAAACTCAGGACGGAAATGTTGTTTGAGTTCTTCCCATACAACTTCTTTGACCGCTTCGTAAGGCTTGCCCACCATCGCCTGAATGTGCTGAGAACCAAGGTTAGAGGTCATCACGATCACCGTATTACGGAAATCAACTGTGCGCCCCTGACCATCGGTCAAGCGACCATCATCCAGAACCTGAAGCAGGACATTGAAAACATCTGGATGCGCCTTTTCAACCTCATCGAGTAACACAACGCTGTAGGGTTTACGGCGAACCGCCTCGGTCAGATACCCGCCCTCTTCATAGCCAACGTAGCCTGGAGGCGCGCCGATTAATCTCGCAACCGAATGCTTTTCCATGAACTCACTCATGTCAATACGGATGAGATGCTCATCTGAATCGAACATGAAATCAGCCAGCGCGCGTGTGAGCTCTGTCTTTCCAACACCTGTCGGCCCAAGAAACAAGAACGAACCGTAAGGACGCGAAGGATCAGACAAACCCGCACGGGAGCGTCGAATCGCATCAGCCACCAAGCCAACAGCCTCATCCTGGCCAATCACACGATCATGCAAACGCTCTTCCATCTTGAGCAATTTGTCACGTTCGCCCTGCATCATTTTGGAGACAGGAATACCCGTCGCACGCGATACGACTTCGGCGATTTCCTCGGCACCAACTTGAGTGCGCAAAAGCTTCGGACGCTCACCCGGCGCTTTTGCCTCGGCAGAACCCTCAGCCGCCTTGAGGCGGGACTCAAGCTCAGGCAAGGTGCCGTACTGGATCTCGGCAAGCTTATCGAACTGACCTTTGCGCTGTAGCTCCGCCATTTCGGCACGCGCACGCTCAATCTCCTCTTTGATCGACTGAGTGCCTTGAACAGCAGCTTTTTCACTTTTCCAAATCACTTCGAAATCGTTGTATTCACGCTGGAGCTTTTCAAGTTCTTCCTCGATCATCTGGAATCGGCGGATAGAACCTTCGTCAGTTTCTTTTTTGACGGCTTCGCGCTCGATCTTCAATTGAATAATGCGACGATCGAGTCGATCCATCACCTCAGGCTTGGAGTCGATTTCCATTCGAATGCGTGAAGCAGCCTCATCGATCAGATCAATTGCCTTGTCGGGCAGGAAACGATCTGTAATGTATCGATGCGAGAGCTCGGCTGCGGCGACGATCGCAGGGTCGGTAATTTCGACACCATGGTGTAACTCATAGCGCTCCTGCAAACCACGCAAGATCGCGATGGTCGATTCCACATCGGGCTCGTCGACAAGCACTTTTTGAAAACGGCGTTCAAGCGCAGCATCTTTTTCAATGTATTTGCGATACTCATCGAGAGTAGTCGCGCCAATGCAATGCAATTCACCGCGGGCCAGCGCAGGCTTGAGCATATTGCCGGCATCCATGGCGCCTTCGGCTTTACCCGCCCCAACCATGGTGTGGATCTCATCAATGAAAATGATGTAGCTACCATCGTCTTGAGCGAGTTCTTTCAAGACAGCTTTAAGACGCTCTTCAAACTCGCCACGGAACTTCGCACCGGCGAGCAAACTCGCCAAGTCCAGCGACAGCACACGCTTGCCTCGCAGAGTCTCAGGGACCTCATCGTTCACGATACGCTGAGCCAAACCCTCGACAATCGCGGTTTTACCCACACCAGGCTCACCAATCAGCACAGGATTATTTTTAGTCCGGCGCTGCAGAATTTGAATCGCTCTGCGAATCTCGTCATCCCGACCAATGACGGGATCAAGCTTGCCCTGACGCGCGCGCTCAGTGAGATCTGTCGTATATTTGGCCAACGCCTCGCGGTTGGACTCGCCTTCCTGATCCTGCACGGAGGAACCTCTCCGCACAGCATCAATAGCTGAGTCTAGTGCCTGACGCTGAAGCCCTGCCTCTTTGAGCGCTCGCCCGACGTCACCCTTGTCCTCAGACAAGGCGAGCAGAAACAACTCGCTCGGAATGTAAGTATCGCCACGTTTAGCGGCCTCTTTGTCTACGCGAGTAAAAACTGATTGCAAATCGCGACTGACTTGGATGTTGCCATCGCCACCCTTTACCTGAGGCAGGCCTTTAACAATCGTGTCCAGAGCAGGCTGCAAGCGATTGATTGCCACGCCGGCACGCGCTAACAGACTGCCGGCGCCACTCTCGCTATCGGCCAATAAGGCGGACAAGACGTGGGCAGGTTCTATGTAAGGATGGTCGTTACGCGCAGCCAGGCTCTGGGCATCTGCGAGTGCTTGTTGAAACTTGGTCGTTAATTTGTCAAAACGCATGGTGTTGCTCCTAACATTGTGTGAGTGGCTTTTGGCCAATATCTGTTAAAGAGTAAATAGGGACAATTCAACGCTTTTCAATGGTAAATCCTAAAATTTGCTGTAATTTATACTTAGCTTACTGCGTATAAACTGAGGTTAGCTTGACTTAAATCAAGAGTTGCAGCCAAGGGATATACAATGACGTTCACAAGTTATGTATTGAATTCGCTGCGGCTGCACAAGGAGTCTTAGAGTTATGCTTAAAAGGGTACCGGTTACATCGGAATCATCGCATTGCTCAACGTGCATGATGGGCAGCGTTTGCCTACCAGTCGGCATGCCTGCCAGTGAGGTCGCAAAACTCGACGAACTGGTCAAGGAGCGTTTGCGTATCGAAAAAGGACAAACCCTTTTCCAATTCGGCAGCCCGCTCGACGCTTTGTATGGCCTGCGGACGGGTTCGATCAAAACCCAACTGACCGAAGCCTCTGGCCAACAACAAATCACCGGTTTTTTCCTGCCCGGGGAAATTGTTGGTCTTGATGGCATGATGGATGGTGTCCACAGTTCGACCGCGGTCGCAATGGAAGACTCTGAGGTGTGCGTCGTCAAACTAGATGATGTTGACGAAATCAGCCGATACGTTCCCTCTTTACAGCATCAGATCCGCCGGTTGATGAGCAAAGAAATCGCCCGCTCCCATCAAGTCTTGCTTGCGCTTGGCTCCATGCGTTCGGAGCAACGACTCGCCGCATTTCTAATCAATTTGTCCCAACGCCTTGCCGCGCTGGGTTACTCATCCACCGAATTCATCATGCGGATGAGCCGTGAAGAAATCGGTAATTATCTCGGTCTCACTCTAGAGACCGTCAGTCGCTTGTTTTCAAGATTTGCACGCGACGGTGTGATTCGCGTCAGCCAGCGCGAAATCAAGATTTTGGATATGGCGGCACTCAACGAACTGGTGGGCAAGCCCTGTTAACGGCATAGTCAGGGTGGCCGATTGAGTCCACCCGTCTTACGGGATCTGTCGATGCCAAGAGATGCTGTGGTTTAGTGCTTACCCTCTTGAAATAACTCAGATCGCACAAAGTCGAGTGTGATTTGTTTGGACGCCAAAACTTCGCTCCCAATCTGCTCGGCCCAATAAGCGTGCCCCCCCCCTAAACGTGCCCATTCGTTGAGCCTGCGGGTAAACAATTGCAGATCGTATTCGTGGGTGACGCCAATCGCGCCATGCACGGCATGCGCGACGGCCGTTACGCGTGCAACTGCTTGACTTGCCTGGGATTTAGCCAAAGCAGCCAGCATCGGCGCAGGCTGCCAGTCAATGCTGCGACAAGCCATCTCAGTGGCCATCCGAGCGCCAAACACTAATTCAGCGACTTCACTGATCTGTTGCTGCAAAGCCTGAAAGCGGCCAATAGGTTTACCAAATTGTTCACGTTGATTCGCATGCGCAAGTGTCATTTCAAACACCCGATCAGCCGCTCCCGCAATCAAAACAGACAGCGACAAAGCCAGGAGATGAGAAATTTGTGGCTGGTCCCATTTACCTAGAAAGGATTTTTGAACAACCTCTTTGTTCCAAGTCAGATCAGCATCGAGCGTGCCATGGCCTCCCGAAGGCGTCGCATTTGCCTCAGAGGCAGGCAACAACCACACCTGTTTGCCATGCTGGGCCAACACCCAGTCTGCTACCAAGCCAAAACTGACCGCATGCGCAGTCAAGCCACCGTCTTTGTCATTCAGCTGGAAGGGAGCAAAAGTCAGAGATCCCTCCGGCAAGGTCAATCCTTGATGATTCAGCCAAGCCCGCGCAAACATCGAGTGGGCATAAGGCAATGGCACTGCGTGACGCCCCATGCAAAACATGATCGGCCAAGCATCTGTCAGACTCAGGCCTGCACCCCCTGCACTTTCAGGCAACAAGCCATCGATGAATCCCGCGGTTAAGAGCGTTTCCCAAAGTGGTTTAGGACTGTTTCCCAGCTCGATCAAACGCAACTGCGAGGGCGAACACTCTTGGGCAAAGAAGCGATCAGCGGAGTCGTAAAAAGAGTTCTGCATATTGATTACCTCAAACCAAGACCGCGGGCGATGATGCCACGCAAAATTTCGCGGGTACCGCCGCGTAATGAAAACGTTACCCCCATCTGCTCCAGATATCCAAGGGTCTGTAACAAATCAGGACTGGCGACAAAATCAGGATGCGCGCCCAGCCATGCACTGATTTGCCGGATAAGTTTTTGCTCATAATCAGTTCCATAATCCTTGACCACGGAGGCCTCAGTGGCAGGACTCTCACCCGCCACCAGCTTTTGCGTCACAGCCAAAGAAAGCGCGCGCAAGACAGCCATTTCTGCAACCAGAGATCCCACGAGGGTAGAGGTTTGGGCATCATTCACATTTTGTTCGCGTAGACAGGCCATCCAACTGTCCAGCAAAGCGATGCTGGAGTAAATGCGTTCGGGTCCGCTTCGCTCGAAAGCCAATTCAGCGGTGCACTGATCCCAACCTTGTCCCTCAACCCCGATCAATGCCTCCGGGGCGAGCTGTACATTATCAAAAAACACCTCGGAAAAATGCGCATCTCCGGCCATATCACGAATGGGACGAACGGTCACTCCTGGCAGTTTGAGATCGATAATGACTTGCGAGAGACCTTTTTGACGATCCGAAGTCTCGCCTGAGGTTCTCACAAGAGCAATCATGTAATGGCAGCCATGGGCATTGGTTGTCCAGATCTTGCTTCCGTTCAAGAGCCAACCATCAGCTGTCTTAGTCGCGCGCGTACGAATACTGGCTAAGTCGGAGCCCGAGCTGGGCTCGCTCATACCAATGCAGAAAAAAGCCTCGCCACGACAAATTTTTGGAATGTAAAACTGACGTTGCGCTTCTGTACCAAAATTCAAAATCAAAGGCCCACTCTGTCGATCGGCGATCCAGTGCGAAGCAACCGGCGCACCAGCAATCAGCAACTCTTCAGACAAAACAAAACGGGAGAAAAAACCTTTTCCAGACCCTCCATATTCTTTAGGAATGGTCAAACCAAGCCAACCTTTTTTGGCCAGGCTTTTGCTGAAAGCCTCGCTGGTCCCCATCCAAGAGCGTGCTTTGATGTGGTTGGGTACGCCCTGCATCTCGTCATTCAAAAAGGCACGTATCTCTGCCCTAAACGCAAGTTCGTCGTGCGGTACTTCTGTAAATTCAAGTGCTGTCAGCATATTTAACCTGTCTAGAAGAAGGCCTCATGGTGTCACAACTGAGCCTAAATGATGGCAATGCAGGATCGTTTTATACTCTGAAGATTGTATGTGTTTGACACGATAACAGCCAATTCACCGAGGAAGACATGACTGAAACTAAGCTTTTGGGATCAGGGTATATCTGGCAAGAACTCTCTGTTGGTCAAAAATTCAGGACCTATCGACGGACTGTGACCGAAACCGATATTATCAACTTCATCAGCGTCACAGGCATGCTCGAAACCATTTTCATCGATAAGACCTTCGCACACGGTGCCATGCAGGGCCGTCCGGTTCCCGGGGGTCTGACCTACGGGTTAATCGAAGGATTGTTAATGCAGGGCATGGTTCAGGGTACTGGACTCGCGTTGCTGGAGGTGCACAAAAAAGTGCTCAAACCTGTGGTCGCCGGTGATACGATCTGGGCGGAAGTTGAGGTCACAGGCATCAAGCCCACTTCCAAGCACAATCGCGCAGTCGTCACCTCCCGCGTTGATGTCAAAAATCAGGACGGCATTGACGTCATGACCTACACCGCAGTCAGGATGCTGGCGGGGGAAAGACATTAGGACAGTCACAGAGCGAAGGTGTGCTGGCACGCCTCCCGAAGCTAAAAGTCCATTTCGTCTGTTTCTTTGTGATTTTTGGGTGCCATAAAGGTCGTCAACAGACTGGAAAGCGCTGCAATCGACCAAAAAAAGAAAAAGCCTGTCGCGTACAAAACCTCGCGCTCCGGCCGAATGTAGCCAAAGATCGCAACATCCAAGGGATCAACGAGTGCGAATACCACCGCGCTTGCCACACCGGCCATCAGAAAAGAAGGCCACAATATCCACATTAATGATCGCCACTGCATCGCAGCTCCCTTGATCAATGCTTTTCAGTCGAAGGCGGTTTGCCTGGATTTTTTTCCACTACCAATCCGCGTTTCATGCCGCCCTCAAGGATAGGCTGATCAGAAAAACTCTGTAAGGCAAGTGCAATGGTGATCGCGCAACCCACAATCGCCAAGGCAGGTCCTGCCATCAAAATCCATGGCCAAGGCTCTCTCCACCAAGGGGTGGTGCGCGTCGTTTCTACATTTTGTTGTGCGCCACTCATGAGGTCTCCTTAATTGGGGAAAATAAAGCTGGAAGCTTCGTTGACTTCTGTCAGAACGGCACCATCGGCGCCCAGAGATTTAGTAATGAATCGGATCGGTTGCGGGCCGGGCTTGGCTGACTCAGCTGGCGCTCTAACAACGACTGCAATCAAACGATTCGAGGCGCTTGGAACAAGGATACGCGCCGTCGACTGTTCCTGCTCACCTTGTTTAGTCCCCGCCAACGGTATTGAAGTGCGATCAGCTAAAGCCACGGTCATTCCGGGCACGCCTTCTACGCCAAGAGACAAAACAAGAGCCTGTTCGGAAGCATTGATCAATTGAAGGCGGTAGACGTTTTCAATTAAACCACCAGCGACTTCTCGTCCCAACATCCCTCGATCACGTATGACATCCACGCGCAAGGTTGTACGCGTCGCAAGGGACCCTATAAAGATGGCAACAAGAATCAGCATCAGTGTCGAATAAATCAACACACGGGGTCTGAATAGACTTTTACGGATCGCCTGGGGTGAAAGATTTTCAAGAATGCCCCTCTCGGAGGTGTAGCGGATCAGTCCTTTCGGGTAGTCAAGTTTGTCCATGACTTGATTGCAGGCATCCACACAAGCGCCGCAGCCAATACACATGTACTGGAGTCCTTGACGAATATCAATACCCGTGGGGCAAACTTGAACGCAAATACTGCAATCTACGCAGTCGCCCATACCCTGGGCACGGTGATCGACTTTACGTGAACGTGCGCCGCGAGGCTCGCCACGCGTCACATCGTAGGTCACAACAAGCGTGTCTCGATCCACCATGACACTCTGGAATCTGGCGTAAGGACACATGTATTTGCAAACTTGCTCGCGTAAAAAGCCTGCATTGCCCCACGTAGCAAAGCTGTAGAAAACCAGCCAGAACCATTGCCATGGACCGAGAGATAGCGCCAGCAAGTCATGGGCAAGGCTGCGAATCGGTGCAAAATATCCGATAAAAGAAAAGCCAGTCCAAAAGGCGACGACAAGCCACAGCGCATGTTTAGTCGCTTTTATACGAAGCTTTCGTACTGATAGCGGGGACTCGTCGAGACGGATACGCGCCACGCGATCCCCTTCGACCTTGCGTTCGATCCACATGAAAATTTCTGTGTAGACCGTCTGGGGGCAGGCATATCCACAAAATAGCCGACCGGCAACCGCTGTGAAAAGGAATAATCCCAAGGCAGAAATGATCAGCAAAAGCGTAAGGTAAATCACGTCTTGCGGCCAAAGTACCATATCAAAGATATAGAACTTACGTGCGCCCAAATCGAAGAGAACTGCTTGCCGGCCATTCCAATTCAACCAGGGCAGACCATAAAAAAGCACCTGGGTCAGCAAAACCAATGCAATGCGCCAGCGGGCAAAAATACCCACGACAGAGCGGGCGTAAATCTTTTGACGCACATCCGCCAAGGTCTGTTCAAGCACCTCGGCACCGGGCGGCACAGGCTTGCTGCCAAGTGGTCGCCAGGCGAGTGGCGCGACCTCTTCGGACTTTGGAGTCTGAATATCAGAGGCCATCGGCATCACCATGCATCATCTTGATCATTTATTTTGCAGGACTGCTAGACATCGCAGCCGAGGTGGTGACGTCTTTACCGCCCGACAAACCCCATACCCAAGCTGTTAACAGGCGAATCTGCTCAGGCGTGAGCAAGTGCTCCTGAGCAGGCATCCGGTTGTTTCGGCCATTCAATATGGTGTGAACGATCGAAGCTTCGGAGCTGCCGTAGAGCCAGACATCATCCGTCAAGTTTGGAGCACCAAGCGCCTTGTTACCTTTTCCATCAACGCCGTGACAAGCCACGCAATTATTCATGTATTCGCGTTTACCAGCAATCACTCGAATCTGGTCATGCGCCAAGCCTGACATGGAGCGAACGTACTGCGCAATTTCACCCGCCACTTTTGGATTGATCGTGGCACTCATGGGAGGCATGATGCCATTACGGCCTTTCGTGATGGAGGTTTGAATCGCTTCTGGTGTTCGCCCATACATGGAGTCACCCTGAACCAAGTTGGGAAAACTGATCGCACCCCGGGCATCCGAACCATGGCATTGGGCACAGTTATTCAAAAACAAACGCTGACCGATCACGCGCGCGTCCGGATCTGCCGCGATCGCGGGAATATCCATCGAGGCAAAACGAGCATAAACAGGCTTGACCTCTTCGTTTAGCTGAGCTTGATCAGCCTGGACTTCAGTGGCTGAGGTATATCCCAGGCTACCTTGATACGCACCCAGACCAGGATACAAAACCAAATAGCCCACACCAAACAAACACATGATGACGTACATGTACGTCCACCACCTGGGCACTGGATTATTGAGTTCTCGCAGATCACCATCCCAGACGTGACCAGTATCCTCCACCACGCCAGGTGTTTTTTTAACCAGCCATTTACGCTGCGAATACAGCAACCATAAACACCAGACTATTCCACCCAACACAACGGTCGCAATGTAATAACCCCAAAACCCATCAAAAAAATCATTCATGGACGCGACTCCTTTTTCTGCTGCTCTGTGCCTTCATCAGGTAATACGAAAGGCAACATAGCGGCCTCCTCGTTCGCTTTTTTACGACCCTTGGAAAAGGCCCACCAGATAATTCCAAAAAATGTCAGCATCGCCAACACAGTTGCAAATGCATTGAGATAGGCAAGCATCATTTACCTCCCGCTGAAGCTGGCTTTGCTTGAGTGGCCTGTGCGGCTTGTGCAGCTTGCGCGGCCTGACGCACACCGGTACCCAAGCCCTGCAGGTATGCAATCATGGCATCCTCTTCAGTCTTACCTTTCAGCGCTTCAGGTGCGCTTTCGATTTGCGCGTCAGTATAAGGAACACCCAAGATGCGCAAAGCATGCATACGATCCTTGATGTCACTGCCAGTCAACTGACGCTGGGCGAGCCAGGGATAAGCGGGCATATTGGACTCAGGCACAACCGATCTAGGATTACGCAAGTGCACGCGATGCCATTCGTCAGAATAACGCTCTCCGACGCGGGCCAGATCAGGTCCAGTACGCTTTGAACCCCACAAGAACGGACGGTCAAATACCGATTCACCCGCCAAGGAGTAAGAGCCATAGCGCTGCACCTCGGCACGCAACATTCTGATCTGTTGAGAGTGGCAGCCTACGCAGCCCTCGCGGATATAGAGGTCGCGTCCCATCAGTCTGAGTGGATCGTATGGCTCCACGCCCGCAGTGGGTTTTGTCAAGGAGTGCTGGAAAAATAAAGGTACGATTTGCACCAACCCGGCAAACAACACCACCAAGATACTGCAAACAATCATTAGACCGATGTTTTTCTCGAGCGTTTTGTGCGAGAAGAAACTTTGCTTTTCATTTGCCATGATTTCCTCCTCAGGCTGTTGCGACGGCAGCAGCCGAGGCTGATTGAACGATGTCTTTTGGGATCTCGGGATTGACCGCTTTTTCACCCACAACAGTTTTGTAAACGTTGTAAGCCATCACGAACATTCCGCAGAGATACAAGAAACCACCCAACAAACGTATCGCATAGAATGGAACCGAGGCCTTCACTGACTCGACAAAGCTGTAAGTCAACGAACCGTCCGCCTCAGTCGCACGCCACATCAAGCCCTGCATCACTCCGGCGATCCACATTGACGCGATGTAGAGGACTACACCAATGGTTGCGATCCAGAAATGCACCTCAATCAACTTGGTGCTGTACATCTTTTCACGTCCCCAAAGCCTTGGAATCAAGTAATACAACATGCCGAAGGTAATCATCGCCACCCAGCCCAATGCACCGGAGTGCACGTGGCCCACAGTCCAGTCGGTGTAGTGCGACAACGCATTGACCGTACGGATGGACATCATGGAACCTTCAAAGGTTGACATGCCATAAAACGACAGCGAAACCACCATGAATTTCAGGATAGGATCCGTACGCAACTTGTACCAAGCGCCGGACAGGGTCATAATCCCGTTGATCATGCCACCCCATGAGGGTGCCAGCAAAATCAGGGAGAACACCATGCCGAGCGACTGGGTCCAGTCAGGCAAGGAGGTGTAAAGCAAATGATGAGGGCCTGCCCACATGTACGTAAAGGCCAATGCCCAAAAGTGAACAATCGACAAACGATATGAATAGATGGGGCGCTCGGCTTGCTTGGGAATGAAGTAATACATCATGCCCAAAAAGCTTGTGGTCAAAAAGAAGCCCACGGCATTGTGACCGTACCACCACTGCACCATCGCATCCTGCACGCCAGCGTAGGCCGAGTAAGATTTCCAGAGCGTGGCAGGCATCTCAATATTGTTGACGATATGCAAAATAGCAATCGTGAGAATATAGGAGCCGAAGAACCAGTTCGCGACATAGATATGCTTGGATTTGCGCTTGACGATCGTGCCGAAAAACACGATTGCATAGGCCACCCACACCAGAGTGATCAGAATATCGATTGGCCACTCAAGCTCGGCATATTCCTTGCTGGTGGTAATACCCAAAGGCAAGGTGATGGCCGCACCCACAATCACGAGCTGCCAGCCCCAGAAAGTAAAGGGAATCAAAAAGCCGCCAAACAGGCGTGCCTGACAAGTCCGCTGAACAACGTAGTAGGACGCGGCAAAGAGCGCGCTGCCGCCAAACGCAAAAATGACTGCGTTAGTGTGGAGCGGTCGGAGTCGTCCATACGTCAACCAGGGAATATCGAGATTGAGTTGGGGCCATAGAAGCTGCGCCGCGATGATCACACCGACGAGCATCCCGACGACACCCCAGACAACCGTCATGATGGCAAACTGCCTGACGATGCCGTAGTTGAAGGTCTCGGCCGTTACCGCATTTGAGCGAGCCATATTACTTCCTTATTGATGATATTGACTGATTGCACCATGATGCCCAAACTATCAGAATCAGGACTTGATCCATATCAAGCCTAATCATGTTTGCGCAGAACTAATCCGATGCGCGCTTGTCTTGTGATAAACATGCAACAGAATCGGCGCGATCATCGTCCAGCAAAATCGATTGACTGGCCGCGTCGGGATCGTCGTACTGTCCTGAAAAAACCGCCCACCACAACATGCCTCCCACAAGCGCAATCACGGCGAGGGACAAGGGCAAGAGCAGGTACAGTATTTCCAAAACGATTCCTAGGGCTGCGTCTCGGGGTGAAGCTCCCCGGAAAGTGTTGGACGATTTTCCCCTGCGGGGATCGCATAGAGACGCCAGGCATTGGCCACGACCGCAACGGATGAGATAAACATCAGTAGAGCCGCCAACCAGGGAGTCACCCAGCCGACTGCTGCAAGCGGCATGGTCAGCACATGCCAAACAAGCGCGCCATATAGGTTTTGACGAGTGATGCGTCGCGTGCGCCCAAACAAAACAGTGCGTTGCTTATCAGTCATTTCAGGGTAGGCAGCAAGACAAGCATGGGTTGCTGCAAGGGACATCGGAGCCGCAAGCGCCAGCGCACACGGACAACTCATCACCAGCATGGCGACAAGAATCGATAAGGCATGCTCAGGATGTGTGGCCCACCAAAACCCTGCAATCAAAAATGCAAAGCCTAGCTGGGCGATGATAAAAACTGTCGCAACACGATCAGACTGTTCAATCAAAGGCTGACAAAGCGCGTCGAGTTGGATGGCGCCCTGTCCTGCTTCAACAGACTGGCGCGCCCGGGTTTCAAAATAGCGAGCAGTCAGTAAAAATGCGACGAACATTGTCACTGAGTCGAAATAGACCTCGCCGTTCCCTGCCAGCGTGGCATAGGCGCTCGGAATAAAAGCTGCAATGATGCTGGTTGCAACGGGAATGTCCATCGTGACACGACGCTTGGAGTACGCGCGAGCAACCCCTTGCCACACTGGCCAGGCCGCGTAGAGCACCACCGGAACGGTCAGCGCAAGACTGGCCCAATTCATCAGAAAAATGGCCCAGTCCAAGACCTCCAGACTATCATTTGGGCCTGCCTCAATCCTCAGATATCCAGGCAAGGCGAACATCATGACCTGCATCATCGCAAGCCAGGCGAGTCCGAGCCTGACGAGACTGCGTCGACGTCCGGACATCTCGCTGGGGCTGAGTGGGCGATTTAACGCAAATATTGACTTGACCATAGTGAGTAAATTCTAGGCGTAGCAGGTGTATCCCCGCCTTGATTTAAATCAACTAGGTAAAATCCAGTTTATTTAATAGACACTCCTCTCCCTAATGAAGCTCCCATCACGCGACCTGCCTCTTGGTCAGGATGTTTCCTATCCAACAGCCTATGATCCAACGCTTTTATTTCCGATTGCGCGAGCCGAGGCGAGAGAGCGGCTTGGCTTGACGGGTCCCGCGCTCCCCTTTACGGGTTGGGATCTATGGAATGCTTATGAATTATCTTGGCTAAGCCCTCACGGCATGCCGCACGTGGGTATCTTGCGTCTGATGATTGATTGCAAGAGTCCTTACATTATTGAATCAAAGTCCCTAAAGCTTTACTTAAACAGCCTAAATCAGTGTGTGTTTGAATCAGCTGGGCTCATGCTCGACACCGTGCGTAAAGACTTATCCCATGCAGCCGGGGCTGAAGTGAAGATTGAGTACATAGCTCCTAACAGTTTTAAAGGTCTGCATATCGACGAATTTGAGGGGATTGATCTGGATTCTCAAACCCTCAGGATCGATTGTTATGAGCCAAACGCCGATTTGCTTTGTCTGGATTCTGCCCGGCGGGATGGCGTAACGATCGTGAAGGAGTCTCTATTTTCAAGATTACTAAAATCTAATTGTCCCGTGACGTCCCAGCCCGATTGGGCATGCGTCCAAATCGACTACAGCGGTCCAAAAATAGATCGTGCGGGTTTATTGAAATACATTATTTCGTTCCGTATGCACAATGGCTTCCATGAACAATGTGTGGAAACGATTTTTATGGATATTTTGGCGCGCTGCCAGCCTCAGCACCTCTCGGTTTACGCGCGATACACCCGTCGCGGTGGTTTGGATATCAATCCTTGGCGCGCCACACCGGGCATGCCGGCCCCAACACTGATGCGTAGCGCCCGACAATGAATGGCGTCTCTATGTGCCCTTTGACTGATAAATCAAAGCAAGGACTGCGCAACCAAGTCTAACTCTTGGAAGTCTTTTCGCGGATAACCGGCAACGCGCGGCGTAAGTAATAAAGCATGGACCAAACAGTCAGAATGGCTGCGATCACAATCAGGACCTGGCCAATCTGCGCAAATGGAATCCCTAAAAGCGAGTCGTAATAGAGCAAACAAGGGATCGCGATCATTTGAGCGGCGGTTTTGAACTTTCCGAGCCAATGAACGGCAACGCTTGCACTGGCGCCGATTTGAGCCATCCACTCACGCAATGCTGAAATAGTGATTTCACGTCCAATAATCACCAGGGCAATCATCACGTCCACGCGATCCAGATTCAGCAAAACCAAGAGTGCGGCAGACACCATCAGCTTGTCTGCAACGGGATCCAGGAAAGCACCAAAAGACGAAGTCTGATTCCAGCGGCGAGCCAGCCAGCCATCAAACCAATCGGTCAAAGCAGCAAAGATGAACGCCAGACTTGCTGTTGTGTCGCGCACAGGCACGCTCATCCAAGAATCGGGCAAATAATAAAGCCCAATAAGGAGCGGAATCATGGCGATTCGGAGCCATGTGAGAATGATTGGGATATTTAAAGGCATACGCTATGCTAACCCACTTAGCGTAAGGAAAAGTAAATGCGCTCGGCCAATTCAGGGGAGATACCCTCGACGCTCGCCAAATCTTCAATGCTGGCGTTGGCCACGCCACTAAATCCACCGAATCTGGCCAACAGCCTTTGACGGCGTTTGGCACCGATGCCATCGATATCCTCTAAACGAGACACGTTTCTGGTTTTTGCGCGCTTGGCGCGCATACCCGTGATTGCAAAACGATGCGCTTCATCCCTAATTTGTGCAATCAACATCAACGCTGCAGAAGATTCGCCCAACACCAAGGGTGCTCGATCATCTGGAAAAATCAATGTCTCCAGACCAACCTTGCGGCGGTCACCCTTGGCAACACCCACCAAAACATCGGTGTCCAGCCCCAACTCCACAAAAACTTGACGCGCGATTTCCACCTGCCCTTTACCGCCATCAATCAGCACCAGGCCAGGCATATTGGCCTCTCCGTCCGCAACTTTGCCAAAACGACGAGACAGCACTTGTCGCATGGCAGCATAATCATCACCTGGCGTGATGCCAGCAATGTTATAGCGCCGGTACATTGAGGGCTGCATAGCGTGATGGGCGTACACCACGCAAGATGCCTGGGTCGCCTCTCCCGCAGTATGACTGATGTCGAAACACTCTATGTGCAGCGCATCCAGAGCAACAGGATCCGTATCCAGATCAAGTGCTTCGGCAAGCGCCAAGGTTCTCGCACTGCGGGCACCCGATTCCAGCAATGCGCTGCCAAGCGCCATCTCCGCATTTCGCGTCGCTTGCTCAAGCCAAGCCCTGCGCACACCTTGCGGACGACTGATAAAGCGGGCTTTGGTGGACTTTGACTCTGCGATCAAGTCAATGAGTTGAGCATCTGGCAGTGCGTGCGAACCCACAAGCGCTGCAGGTAAAGGATGATCCACATAGTGTTGCGCAATAAAAACCGCCAGCACCTCCGCATTGGAGTCTCCGTCAGCATGCGTGGGGAAAAATGCACGATCACCCAAATGACGTCCACCTCGCACCATCGCCAGATTGACGCACACTTTTCCGCCAGAAGAAGCGACTGCGATGACATCGGTATCGCTTTGATCAGAGTCCTCCATAGTTTGTTGGTGAAGCACCTTGGCAAGCGCCCCCATCTGATCACGAAGAAGAGCCGCCTGCTCAAACTCCAATGCCTCGGCTGCCTCTTGCATCCGCTTCTCAAGATCGCCCATGATTTCCTGTGTTTCACCATTCAGAAAGCGTGCGGCACGCTCAGCATCGGCAGCGTAATCCTCTTGAGAAATCTCTTTGACACAAGGCGCCGAGCAACGACCAATCTGATGTAAAAGACACGGTCTGGAACGATTTGCATAAACGGTATCTTCGCAGGTCCTTAACCGAAATACTTTCTGCAAAATCTGGATCGTTTCGCGCACCGCCCAGGCGCTTGGATAAGGACCAAAAAATTGCCCTTTTTTTTGTGTAGACCCCCGGTAATAAGCAATGCGGGGGGCGACATGTCCGGAAAGCATCAAATAAGGATAAGACTTGTCATCGCGAAACAAAATGTTGTAGCGCGGGCGCAGTGTTTTGATCAGGTTATTTTCCAGGATCAGCGCCTCAGCCTCAGAGCGGGTGACCGTCACCTCGATTTTCACCACTCGTGCAACCATATGGCCGATACGGGGACTCGAAGGCGTTTTCTGAAAATAAGAAGACACCCTCTTTTTGAGATCACGCGCCTTGCCTACGTACAGAACCTCTCCTGTTGCATCGATATGCCGGTAAACACCCGGCAAGTGGGGCAACTGAGCAAGGAACGCTTTGATATCAAAAGCGTCTGGAGCCTTTTCTTCAAAGGCGGCAGAAGAGTCAGGCTCGCTCATTGAGTGTATGGACGGACTTCAAAGCCTCGAGATATGCCAGTTGCTTTTGCAAAGACTTCCATTCCGGCGCGACCATCTTGGGCATCAGTCGATCGATTCGATCCATTGATCGCCGTGTGGCTTTCCAGGTCAGACGTGACAATAAATCATCAGCCAGATCTGGACGGTTACAGACGAGAGCCATATCGCAACCTGCCTGGAGTGCTGCGCGTGCGCGCGCAAGGATGTCGCCCGCGACAGCGGCGCCTTCCATTGTCAGGTCATCCGAAAATACG
The DNA here is from genome assembly GCF_030410375.1 of Zwartia vadi. Lineage (GTDB taxonomy): Bacteria > Pseudomonadota > Gammaproteobacteria > Burkholderiales > Burkholderiaceae_B > Zwartia > Zwartia vadi. The sequence goes on along the minus strand of NZ_JAUHHE010000014.1, from coordinate 11,411 downwards.
ACGCCGTCGTAACTCAGCTTTTGGCGCAAAATCTCCTTGATCCATTTGGAAGAAAACCCCGCAGGCATCGCATCCACTTTTGTATAGATCACATGAGCGGGCATGACAGAGGGAATCACCTGGTCGCCCAACCATTGATAGGGCGCAGCATCGTGCGCCAAAATCTTTTTCAATGAGCGGTTGTCGCGCGGAATAGCGTGATGTGAGTCGGCCGCCACAGCGCCATGTCCCGGAAAATGCTTGCCACAGGCTCCCATCCCTGCCTGAGCCAGGCCTTGAGACAGGGCACGGGCGAGCATCGCGACCACGCGTGGGTCACCATCAAATGCACGATCCCCAATCACACTACTGACTCCGAAATCCAAATCCAGCACCGGAGTGAAGCTTAGGTCAACGCCGCAGGCGCGAAGCTCCGCCCCCAGGACATAACCGACATCGGTCGCCATACGCATCGCCCGCATCGGGTCTTTCAGCCATTCGAGACCAAGGGTACGCATCGAGGGCAGGCACGTAAAGCCGTCTGTGCGAAATCTCTGCACCCGTCCGCCTTCGTGATCAACCGCGATCAATAAGCTGGGTGATCGCAAGTCATGAATCTTTTTTGTGAGTGCGACCAACTGTTTGCGCGAGGTGAAGTTACGGGTAAAAAGAATGACGCCTCCGACAAGCGGATGCAGTAAGCGAGCCTCTTCAGCAGCTGTCATGACGGTGCCCGCGATGTCGACGACTAAAGGGCCTCTGGGAATAGAAGGTTTACTGGCTGAACGCATATTTAATCTGCTCCGGTGGTGTTGTTGTTGGGACCGTCCTGTAGAGTTTCGACCACCACGTAGGCGGCGCCGTATTCTGATTCATCGGTCAGGGAAACATGTGCGGGACCGAAACGCATCTCATACCAGCGCGCCAAGGGCCCAGAGAGAACAACAGTGGGTCGCCCTCCTTTTACATTCAAAGTCTGCATGCGCGTCCACCACATTGGCATGCGCATACCTAATCCCACTGCTTTTGAGAAAGCCTCCTTGGCGGCAAAACGCGTCGCAAGATAACGCACGCCGCGTGCGCGATCCCGTGCAGCTCGGGCCTTAAATACCTGCAACTCCTCTTGTCCGAGAATTTTTTCTGGAAAGCGTTCGGGATGACGCTGCCAAGCCCGGTCAATCCGTTCCATCTTGACGAGGTCCATTCCTATACCGGCAATTGCAGCCAAGATCTGTCCTCTCTCAATGTTTAGGCGGTTGAAGCAACACGCCACGCTGAGCCTTCAGCCTGGCCTCGATCATGCAAGCTTTCATGTTTCGGATGGTATTTTCCCAACCGTCAAAAATGGCCTGTGCCACGATCGCATGTCCAATATTGAGTTCAGCAATGCCCTCAAGCGCAGCAACCGGCGCAACATTACCAAAATGCAAACCATGACCGGCATTGGTACGCAAGCCTTGAGACACAGCATACGCAATGGCTTGTTGTAGCCGGCTGAGCTCGGCTTGTGCCTGCTCTGGAGTAGCGGCCTCGGCGTAGGCGCCTGTGTGGAGTTCAATCACCGTCGCACCGGTATCAACTGCCGCGGCGATTTGACGTGCATCAGGATCAATAAAAAGGGAGACTCGAATACCACTAGCCTGCAACTGCTGGACGGCGGCTTTAACCGTTTCAAAACCACCCACAACATCAAGACCACCCTCAGTGGTGAGTTCAGTGCGTTTTTCAGGTACCAAACACACATCCTGTGGCAGGACCCTACAAGCGATCGCCAGCATTTCCGCAGTAATCGCACACTCCAAGTTCATCCGGGTACGCAACTGCGGGCGTAAAGCAAAAACATCCGCATCCTGAATATGACGACGGTCCTCGCGCAAATGCAAGGTAATCAGATCTGCACCAGCATCCTCGGCGAGCAATGCAGCTGCGATGGGATCAGGATACTGAGTGTGCCGCTGTTGCCGTAAGGTGGCAACGTGATCAATATTGACGCCTAGATCAATCATGTTGGAGCTCTCTTAGATGTGGGTCTATTTAAATCTTCGGGTCACAAGCAGGCATGTCACCCATCATGATGAGATTATCACGCGCGCGCGGGTCGATCCCCTATTTGACTCGCGGTTTGGAAACGGGTTGAGTCGACGATGACTCTGGTTGAGATGAAGTCCGACTCACGGGCCGAGCGACTTTTGACAAGGCGGGAGATAGAGTAACCGCCTGCAAGACTGCTGCCTGCATATTGACATAAATAGGTGGTTGAGCGATGAGTTCGGGCGCGATCGTACCCGGCTTGACACCCCGTAAAATCCTCAGTGCCAGACGTCCTGCGGCAGTTCCAATATCTTGTTCGGTTAAATCAACGGCCGCTACAGCTCCCGCTTTGACGTCTTTAATATCCCAACCCACCAAAGGGATCTTGGCGTCGTTGGCGACTTGAACGAGCGCACCATAAGACTGGTTAACCGATGGATCCAGAAAAGTTTGGAAGACATCGACTTTTTCAATCAAACTCCGTGCGGCTGAACCCACATCGATTGGTCTGGACACCGCAACTTCGATCGCTATCAAACCCGTTCCGCTCAGGTTCTCCTGAAACTCCTTGATTTGCGACATAGAGTTCGCGTCAGCAGGGTTATATATGACCCCGACGCGACGTGCCTGAGGTACCAACTGCCTGATCAATGCGATCCGTTTTTGTAAAGGAAGCGCATCGGAGACCCCTGTGACATTGGTTCCGGAGGGCCCCCAGCCGGTTAAAACTTCACTCTGCACTGGATCTGTAATTCCCGCAAAAACAACGGGTATTTGCTTAGTTTGGGACATCACCGCCTGAACAACTGGGAGTGAAAGCGCGATGATCACATCGGGACGTCCACGAATGATATCGAGCGCCATAGGTTGTACGCGCTCAGGCACGCCTTGAGCATCCTTCACGTTCAACTTTAAATTGCGCCCCTCGCGAAAGCCGGCTGACCGGAGCACCTCTCTCACACCATCCACAACCTCGGCGGTGACCTCATCTTGCTGATAGAAAAAGATGGCGACAGATTTTGTTTGCGCCCAAACGTCGGCGCTTGCAAGCATTAGATAACCTGCCAGCAAGAAGGCGCGCAGTACATTCATTTTCTTCAAAAAAATCACAACGCTCACACTGTCAATATTCCGTTTTCTGTCCGGCCAATCATCGATCGCACCCATTTCTTAGCCGGCAATCCATATTGTGACTCAACATCGTCGGCGCGTGCGAGCAGTTGTTCAATCGACACACTGATCGGAGGTCCTTTAAAAGCCAGCACAACCTGATTACCAGCGTCAATTTGGGGCAAACTCAACAATCGCCCATCAAACGCGGCGCTCAATCGACGAATGTTTTTTTCAAAACTCGCGTGCGCGCCGAAAAGATTCACTGTCATCACACCAACCTCTCCAAGCACCTGATGACAATTCTGATAGAACGCGAGCGAATCTCGTACCGGACCCGCAGCCTGCGCATCATACAAATCCACCATTAATACCGCACATTGGTCATGATGATGCCCATCACTCACCCACACCTCGGCATCGAGATGCTCGATCAACATCCTTGAAGGCCTGGGTAACTTGAAATACAACTCACAGGCTGAGGTGACAAGAGGGTTCCACTCGACAATATTGATCTTGCTGGAGGTATGTTTCAGGCAAAATCGGGCGAGCGACCCCGCGCCCAGACCCAGCATGCCAATCGATTGATGCCGCGGTGGCGCCAAAAAAAGCAGCCAAGCCATCATCTGCGCGGTGTACTCAAGGACCAGCTCCGCAGGTTTTGATACCCACATCGCACCCTGCACCCACTCAGTACCGAAATGCAAATAACGGACGCCTCCACCCTCAGAAATGGTGGGAATATCCCGTACAGACGTAACCAACTCTTTTTGTACACCAGCATTTTTTCGCTGCGGTGCAGCGGTTTTTTTCCAAGCCATTGTAAAAAAACACCTTTTTTATTCCCTCTGGCAGGCAGAATAGCATTGTCACATTGCGAAATCTCCCCTTTACCTGTAGAATGGCGAGCTTAACTTAGGATACGTGGCGATATTGCTGTATTGATACAACTGTAGTGTTCACTACAGTTGAGACGACAGTGAATGTGGCTGGCGACCCGCCCAACCGAAAGGATTTAAGATGAAAGCCGAGATTCACCCTAATTACCGCGATGTGGTGTTCGTTGACCTGCAGACAGGCAACAAGTTCATCACCCGCTCAACACTCAACAGCCGCGAAACTATTGAATTGGATGGCAAAACCTATCCTCTTTTCAAATGCGACGTGACATCGGAATCTCACCCTTTCTACACCGGCGCTCAGACCCGTATTGTCGAAACCGGTCGCGTTGAAAAGTTCCGTGCCCGTTTTGCTCGCACGTCCGGAACGAAAAAGGCATCTGCCTGATCCAGATTCATCAGGATCAGCGTTCGTAAAAATGAGGCGGCCTCTAGGCTGCCTTTTTTTTGTTAATGTCACACCAAGTCCTTAATTTGAAGGTTTGAGTCTGCGCGTGTCGCTCTCTGCTACCCAATCCACTCCGGCAAGGCTGACTGCCAATGCGTCTACCAAGCTCCCGCGACTGATCTTGCTGGTGCTTGCGGCTGCCTATGTGATTGCAGGATTATTTGGCAGAGACCCCTGGAAAACAGATGATGTGCTGAGTCTGGCCAAGATGTTATCGGCCCTGGAGTCTCAAGGTTACCAATGGCTGATTCCTCATTTTGGCGACATCAAGATTGCCCAAGACGGACCACTGGTGATGTGGTTAGGCGCGATCCTGATTCATTTGTTCGGCTCATGGATCGGAGAAGTTGCAGCCTCGCGCGTCATTAATCTGATTTGGTTTGCCATGACCCTTGGCTCAGTCTGGTATGGAACTTACTTATTGGGACGCCGAACAGAGGCTCAACCGCTTGCGTTACCATTTGGAGGCGAACCTTCCGTCAAAGACTATGGTCGACTTCTGGCTGATGTCGCGACCTTGCTCTTTCTGGCTACTGGCGGCGTACTGCTGCGGTTTCACGAAACTTCAGATGTACCTGCCAATCTTGCTTTTCAAACGCTTGGGTTTTATGCGCTGGCTCGCATGCTGGACAAGCCTAAGATGGGCATGGTTATGCTCACGCTCGCGCTGACCGGTGCGTTTTTAACACGCGCTTGGCCGGGCTTGGTGCCACTCTTGTTTGCATTGCCGATCGCACTGATCAAGCGCTCAGCTCTATGGTCGGTTAGATATTATGCTCTGTTTGCAGTGTTCTTAGCCGCTACACTGATTGCAAGCTGGTGGATACCCACTATGAACATCCACCCCGAGTGGATGAAAGCGTGGCTGCACTGGAATGAACTGAATTTCGGACTCCCCGAGTACGAAAATGCCGTCAGACCGATGCGCGATCTACCCTGGTTTCTCTGGCCAACCTGGCCTTTGGCGCTCCTTGCACTTTGGCAATGGCGTCGTTGGACGACCGCACCGCATATCTGGCTGCCTTTTTCGTTGATGCTTGGCGCCGTGCTGACGCTTTTTGTGTCGTCACAGTCCGGGGAGGCCGAGTACGTCCTGTTTATTTGTCCACTCGCCGTGCTCTCTGCCTTTGCCATTCCGACCATGCGTCGGGGCGTGATCAACACGCTCGACTGGTTTGCCTTGATGTGTTTTTCAGTTACGGTCGCCTGCGTCTGGGTAGGCTGGTTCGCACTGCATTTTGGCGTTCCCCAGCAAATCTCACTGAATATCGCGCGTCAGACAGCAGGCTACGAACCTCAAATCGTCTGGTGGAGCGTCGCCCTTGCCATTGTTTGCACACTTTGCTGGATTGCCATGATTGTCTGGCGCGTGAAAGCAAATCCCAATGCACTGTGGCGCGGATCCTTGCTCGCTGCCGGTGGCCTGACCCTGACTTGGATCATGCTTGTTTTACTCTGGATGCCCGCGATCGACTATGTTCGTAGCTATCGCCCCATGTCAGCCGAAATTCGCCAGACCCTTGAAAGTCTCTCCTCCACTCCTGGTGAGTTGGCCTGCTTACGAGGCCAAGGCTTGGCACTCGGTCCGCAAGCCTCTCTCTATGTGTTTGATCATATTGAGATAGTCTACGATCCACAGTGTCCATTTGTCTTGCAGCAAACGACGCGCAAAAAACTCGAAAATGACGAGGCAGGTTTTAGCGAAAATGCCGAAGTGCTCTGGCAAGGCTCTCGTGGTGCTGACCGCTTTGATCGCTACAGAATTTTGCGTCTGCCAATACAATGAGCGTTGTTGATACTTCGGCGCGATCTTTCGGCGCCACCCTCTGTGCCATATTTAAGCAGTCCTGGCCTATCCTGATCAGTCAATGGGCGAGCATGGCTTTTGGCGTACTTGACACGGCGATGACTGGGCATGCTGGTCCAATTGATCTCGCCACGATGGCTTTGTCGATTTCAATTTACATCACGGTGTTCATTGGACTAACGGGAGTGATGCACGCACTCATTCCAATCCAGGCACAGTACGTGGGAGCTGGCAAACTCGAGCGTGTTGGGCAGACCTGGGGGCAAGGCATCTGGGTCTCGCTCTTGCTCTCCGTAGTAGGTGGGGCTGTTCTGCTTTTTCCCGATGTCTGGCTAAGCTTTTCTGGCGATCTTGATCCGCTTGTGCGTGCAAACGTCAAAAGCTATCTCCTTGCACTTACCTGCGCGTTGCCTGCGGCACTCATGTTTCGCACGGTCTACTCACTTGCCAACGCAGTATCCCGGCCCAAGCTGATCATGATGATCAATCTCCTCGGGATTGTTCTGAAAATATTTTTCAACTGGTTACTGATTTTTGGTAACTGGGGGTTCCCAGCGCTAGGGGCAACAGGCGCAGGCATTTCTTCGGCAATTGTCTTTTGGATCAACCTGGCCATTGGGCTATGGGTCGTCACCCGCACGCCCTTTTACAAACAATTTAAATTAAAGCTTGGACGTCCTGAATGGAGCGAGCTCTGGGCCATCTTGCGACTTGGCATTCCGATGGGAGGCTCCTATCTCGTTGAAGTCAGCGCCTTTACTTTCATGGCGCTTCTGGTTGCGCAAGAGGGTACGGCTGTCATTGGCGGCCATCAAATCACTTCCAATCTGGCCGCCCTCGCCTACATGATGCCCATGGCTATCGGTGTCGCGACCGCATCGCTCACCGCTCAGGCGATTGGAGCCGGACAACTTCATCAGGCACATCGAACAAGCATGATGGGCTTAGTGGTCGGCTTATGTGGCGCCCTCATCACAGCTTGCGCGCTTTACTTTGGCCGCGACGTCATTGTGGCGCTTTACACGAACGATGCCACGGTTGCCGCGATTGCCTTATCTTTGTTGGCGCTGTTGCCATTCTTTCATGTGGTTGATGCGATGCAATGTATCAACAGCTACATCCTACGCGCACACAAGGTTGCCGTCGTGCCTTTGTGTCTACAAATTTTTGCACTGATGGTAGTAGGCTTACTTGGAGGCTGGTGGCTAGGTTTTGGACCAGGTCGCGGTCTAATTGAACCGCTACGCAATCAACTCTTGGCGGGCTCACCCGTCGGTGCCGGCAGCATGTGGCTCATGGCGACGATCGGCTTGGCGATCTCAGCCGTTTTGTTGCACGGCTGGTACCGTCACATCATCAAGCGACTCAGGTCAGTTTGATGAACGTTTCCCGATAGTACTTCAGCTCATCGATAGACTCGTAAATATCCGCAAGCGCCTCGTGTTTGCTGCGTTTTTCAAATCCCTTTAAAAGCTCTGGCTTCCAGCGTCGCGCAAGCTCCTTGATCGTACTGACATCGATTGTTCGATAGTGAAAAAACTGCTCAAGCTTGGGCATGTAATTAAACATAAACCGTCGGTCTTGACTCACCGTGTTGCCGCACAAGGGCGACTTGCCCGCTGGAACATAGCGTGACAAAAACTCTATGAGCTGATCCTCTGCCTGCGCCTCAGTCAGGGTTGACGCCTTAACCTTTTCGGTCAGGCCACTTTTGCCATGGGTGGAGCGGTTCCAGCTATCCATCGCATCAAGCAGACTGTCAGGCTGATGGATCACCAGAACAGGCCCCTCTGCAACAATTGTCAGGTCCGGCTCTGTCACGACAACAGCAACCTCAATGATGCGTTCCTTTTGAGGGTCTAAACCCGTCATTTCCATGTCCAGCCAAACCAGGCGGAACTCGTTGGGAATTGACTTTCCATTTTGTGGGGTAACTGCCTGAGCGGGGGTGTTAGCCATATAATCAATCCAGTTAAAACACGATTTTCTCACATGCTGCCATAAGGCTCTCTGGACTCATGCTTACGATACTTTTTATTGCCTTTCTTCTCGCGACTATCGGTACCCGGCTTTGGCTGGCCAGTCGTCAGCTCCGGCATGTCGTGAGTCACCGCGATACCGTGCCCGCCGAGTTCGCCTCACGTATCGGACTCACCAGCCATCAGCGGGCCGCAGACTACACCGCGGCCAAGGTCAAACTGGGTATGATCGAGCTCGTTTTCGATGCGGCAGTGTTAGTTGGGCTCACCCTACTGGGCGGTTTACAGCAGATAGACCTCTGGGTGAGTACGCTGACCTCGCACGATTTGTTGCGTCAAGTCCTTCTGATCGTTGCTGTGATCACACTGCTCGGCGCGCTCGGTTTGCCCTTTTCCATCTATCGGCAGTTCAAACTGGAGGCAAAGTTTGGCTTTAACCGGATGACGCCAAAGCTGTTTGTTACAGACTCTCTCAAGGGCATCGCGATTGGTGCCGTACTCGGCTTGCCCTTGATTGCCGCCGTTCTTTGGCTCATGGCCGAGGCAGGTACATTTTGGTGGGTCTGGGCTTGGGGGTTATGGTCTTTGTTCAACTTGCTGGTTTTATTTATTTTTCCAACATGGATTGCGCCGCTTTTTAATAAATTTACCCCGCTCGAGGATCAAGCTTTGGCCCAACAGATCCAGGAACTGGCTCAACGTTGCGGATTTTCGCTCAATGGTCTTTTCGTGATGGATGGCTCAAAACGTTCAGCGCATGGTAACGCCTACTTCACAGGTTTTGGTCGGGCTCGCCGCATCGTATTTTTTGACACTCTACTCGCACGCTTGAACAAGGATGAAATTATTGCAGTCCTTGCACATGAGTTAGGTCATTTCAAGCACAATCACATTTTGAAACGCTTGGTGATGAGCTTTACCGGCGCACTGATTTTCTTTGCCATTCTTGGCTGGTTGGCCCAGCAGGTATGGTTCTACACAGACTTGGGTGTACTCCCTCAACTAGGCGGTCGGAATGACGCCATGGCACTCATTTTGTTCTTTATGGTGGTGCCAGTCTTCACATTTGGACTCACGCCTTTGTTTAGCTGGTTTTCACGCAAGGATGAATTTGAAGCGGACCGTTTCGCCAGCAATCAAAGCTCGGCAGACCAGCTCGTGTCAGCGCTGGTCAAGCTCGTTGACGACAATGCTTCGACTCTGACCCCTGATCCGCTTCACTCTGCCTTCTACGATAGCCATCCACCCGTTGCTATCCGTATTCGGCAACTGCTTGCCACATGACCGAACGCTTGAAAGGACGCGTCATTGCGGCCCATGGGCGGCATTACACTGTCGAAATCGAAGATGGCACGCTTATTAAATGTTTTCCACGCGGTAAGAAAAATGATGCCGCCGTGGGCGATGACGTCCTGATCTCGCCACAAGGTCAGGATGAAGGTGCGCTAGAAACAATTCTGGCGCGAAAAAATCTTCTTTATCGCTCTGATGAATCCCGCAGCAAACAATTTGCCGCCAATGTCGATCAGCTCCTGATCGTCATTGCTGTTGAACCACCCTTTTCAGATGACTTGCTCGGTCGAGCATTGGCAGGCGCCTGGTCCGCAGACATTACGCCCATTATTTTGCTCAATAAAGTTGATTTAACTGAAGGGATGCCTGCCGCGCTGGAAAGACTGGCACCTTTTCGTTCTCTGGGCGTTCCGATTATTGAAATTTGTGCCCGCGATCCGGTCAATGTGCATAATCATTTGCTGCCCTTGCTCAAAGACAAAACTTCGCTCCTCCTGGGTCAGAGTGCCATGGGAAAGTCGACCTTGTTGAATACCCTCGTGCCTCTCGCACAGGCCGCGACAAAAGAACATTCTGTCGCCTTGGGTGCTGGACGCCACACCACGACGAGTACGCGCCTCTATCACCTGCCCGAAGGAGGTGGAGACTTGATTGACTCACCAGGGTTTCAAGGCTTTGGGCTGCTGCATTTGAGTCGTGAGGAAATTGAACGCGGATTTCCCGAGTTTAACGAGCACAGAGAACACTGCCGCTTTTATAACTGTACCCATCAACATGAACCTGGCTGCGGAGTGCTCGCCGCGCTGGCGCGTCAAGACATCAACCCCGCTCGGCATGCTTTGTATGTCAGACTTGTCCAGGCAAAAGACGATCACGAAAGCTACTAAAGTTCTACCTTCAGTCGACCTCTGCCCCGGCTGCTTCCGACAAAATCTGGCACATGCCTAGCAACATCGCTGCTGTCGCCCCCCAAATGAAATATTGTTTCCAGGGGATGGAGTAATACTGACGGATACGGCCATCCGCCAATTCGGCACGGTGCAAACGGTAATTGGCCGGATCCGTCAAAAACGTCAAAGGTACTTCAAAAATCTCGGCAACCTCGAAGGTATCAGGATTGAGTACAAAGCCGGGGCGAACCAGTGCTGTGACCGGACTGATTGCAAACCCGGTTCCTGTCACGTAACGAGGCAAGCCTCCCAAACACTCCACATAGTCCCTGGACAGGCCAGTCTCTTCCTCAGTCTCGCGAAGTGCAGTCGCTCGCGCATCCGCATCCGTTGACTCCACTCTCCCACCCGGAAAACTGATTTGCCCTGCGTGGTCGTTTAAATGCGCACTCCGCTGAGTCAGCAAGACTGTCAACCCATCCGGTCGCATCACGATCGGCACAAGCACCGCCGCCTCAACGGGCGTTCCCTCACGGCCAGGCATTCTGATGAGCGACTCGTTCGGAATGTCGAGTGGCCGCTGGATTTCCCCGCTCAATACGCTGCGCAAAGCGCCGGCGGATAACTTGTGCGCGGGTACCGCAGTGAAAGGAAGCGCTGAAGGACTCCATGGCTGCGTCATCGGATCAAAAGAAGGTCTGACTGGAGGGCGGCGTGGACGCAGATTTTCAGGGGCTTCTGAGGACATAATCAAAGGTAAATAGACAACACACCAATGGAATAAAAATAGTTAATAGACCTTTTTAACATCTTGTTGCATGCTTCGCCCAACAAAAAAGCACCTCGAATGAACTGACCCCATAAAGTTGGACAGTTTAAAAGCGGATTAGGGCCTCAAGGGTTGAGTTCTGTATTGCACAGGACTCAGCCCTTTGAGTTTTGTCTTGATCCGGTCGTTGTTGTAATAGTGAATAT
>NZ_JAUHHE010000013.1 GCF_030410375.1 Zwartia vadi | reverse complement strand
GCCTTTTGTAGCCTCCGCCACCTGCTAAGTAATCATGAACTACTGATCTTTTAAATTCCTTTTCGTACTTCGCCATGAAAAACACCCCAAGAGTTGGATGGGTGTCCAACTTTTGGGGTGCAGTTCAGATTTACAGTTGGCTTTTTCGCGCAGTAAAAACAAATCCCTTGAGGAGATCCTTGAGGAAAAAAATTCTTTGATGCGTACATTGTCATTGTCCGCGAAAGCCAATAGCATGGGAACGATGCTTGGAGCGATCGCGCATGAGATCAACCAACCCTTGGGCGCGATTCGCCTGAATACGGAATTGCTGTTGGCGCTAAATAAGCGCGCTGGTGATCGAGACGGTTTTCAAGAATACCTTGAGCATATTTTGCAAGATAATGCGCGAGCGGCGGTTGTTGTATCCAGCCTACGCAGTTTTTTTGTCAAAGGTTCCAGCGAGTTTGTGACGCTTGATCTGAGTGCTTTAGTGTCTGACGCTCACCATATCCTCATGCCTGAGGCCCGATTGCACGGGGTACAACTCGATGCCGCGATTGAGTCAGACTTATTAGTCAAAGCTGATCAAAATCAGCTCCAAATGGTCATACTAAATCTTGTTAACAATGCGATGGATGCCGTAAGAGGCCTATCTGGCGAGAAGAGTATTTTTATTCACGCATTCCGCCGAGGCAATCGGGCGGTATTAGAGGTGAGTGATAACGGTCCCGGTGTCCCTCAAGAGCGAGTCGCGACAATTTTTGAATTATTCAATACCACCAAAGAAAAAGGCATGGGTATGGGACTTTGGTTGAGTCGCGCGATCCTGGACTCTCACGAAGGCACAATCAAGTTATTGAGCGGTCCGCACAATCAGACTCTGTTTCAGGTGTCGCTTCCGGTTTTGTCTGGCGTGAGCGAGCAAGATTCTTCTTTGAATCGGCCCGCACAAGACAGGTAATTTGGGGTGATTTAATTTTCTTTATTGCGATTGGATAAAAATCGTATTTAAATTTTGGAGCTTACTTTGACTTGTCGTATTTCATTGAAACATTGTGTGTTGATGATTGTAGCCATGTCTCTCGCAACGAGTGTGCGAGCGCAATCAGGTTCAGGAGAATCGGATCTGGCCGCTAAACTCACCAACCCTGTAGCCAATCTTATCTCCGTTCCCTTTCAGTTTAATTATGATCGCGGGTTGGGTTTGGACGGTAAAGGTTCCTCGACGAGTTATATTTTCCAGCCGGTTGTTCCTTTGACATTAAACCCTCGTTGGAATTACATCGTGCGTCCGGTGATCTCCGCTGCGACACAAAACGATGTGAATGGCTTCAGTGGAACAGGAGTCGGTCCGGCTGTCATCGAAACCTTTTTTTCGCCAAACACCCCCGGTCCGTTTATTTGGGGTGTAGGGCCTGTGGTCTCAACTCCCTCGATGTCAGGTAATCGATTCGGAACTGCGCAAACAGGTGCCGGATTGAGTGCCGTCGGTCTTTACATGAAAGAGCCCTGGACTGTCGGGATGTTGGCTTATCAGACGTGGAGTGTTGGTGGTTCAGATGTGGCGGGTACCGCTAACAATACCTATTGGCAGCCGTTTGTGTCTTATGTGACAAAGAATGCCTGGACTTATACCCTGAATACACAGTCGACATTTAACTGGGATACGCGTCGTGCTCAAAACCCGATGAATGCCACCGTATCGAAGCTTGTGATGTTCGACAAAATGCCTGTATCTTTTTCAATCGGTGCGCGCTATTACTTATCTAGTGTACCGGGAGGTCCATCGGGATGGGGCGGACGTGCGAGTGTGACCTTTATTTTTCCCAAGTAAATCGTACCGTCAAAGATCACTTGTGCTTGTGCGAATTTTTTCTTTGAGTGACTGAAGGAGCGAGGCGGATTGTGTTTCGGCCTGTTGCTCTATGCTGCGGTACAGTCGAACGACTTCTTGCCCCGTTTCTGTCAAAGCAGTGCCTCCTCCTTGAGTGCCACCGGTCGCGGCGTGTACAACGGGGTCTTTGAAATACTGGTTCATCTGGTCAACAAGTAGCCAGGCGCGACGGTAGGACATGCCGAGCTGACGACCCGCAGCCGAGATCGAGCCGGTCTCGTCAATCGCTTCCAGTATCGCTATTTTCCCGGGACCAATAGCGATTGCCTCACCATATTTGATGCGTAATCTGAATTGTGCAACGACTGTCGGATTTGTTTCAGTCACGTCGAGATTTTTTGTATTTTTTTTGTGCATGTTTGCAGTCACTCAACGCATTTCAAAGAGTTCTTGGTGAAAACGATGGTCGGGCACGCCAAGTTCTTTTAGTCCTTTTTTAATGGACTCTCCAAAACCAGAGGCGCCGCAGAACCAGACAGTGCGATCTTGCAGATCAGGGATGACGCCGCGTATAGTTTGTGCGGTGACAGGAGGGTGTCGACCGCTCACAGAAAGATGGAGATTAACGTTTGCTTTGTTTGCCAACTCTGCAACGTAGTCAATCAGCGCTTGATCGGAGTCGCGAGCGCTGTAAAAAAGAGTGATTCTCTCTTTGTGTTGATCTGGTTCGTGGGCAAGTTTTTCAAGACGAGATAAGAAGGGCGTGATGCCGATTCCGCCTGCGATCCAGACTTGCGGACCAGGGTAATCAGAGAAATCAAACTTTCCATAGGGGCCTTCTACAGTCACTGGATCGCCTACTTTAAGCGTTCGGCTAAGGGTGCGGGTGTAATCACCGAGTTGCTTGATGTGAAAGCTGAGGCGTGCATCATTTTTCCAGCTTGAAGACAGCGTAAAGGGGTGATGACCCTCTTTTTGATGAAAGGTGACAAAAGCAAATTGACCTTCTTTGTGTCCTTCCCAGGGCGTGGTGAGCGTGACTTCCACTTGTGTGACTTTGCCGTCAGCATGGAGTGTGATTTCGCTGATTCGACCGGATGCTCGATGGGTGACGCCTATCCGTTGCAAAAGTGATGCACATGCTGCGGGAGGACCCAAGACTAGCAGGGCGCCAACCAGCACCCCGATTGGCGTTTGCCAATCCATTTTGCCAAAAAGTATGAGTGTGTGAAAGGCAAGGATCAGGTAGATCACGGCCAGAATACGATGCGTTTTAAAAAAGTAGCGATAAGGAAATTTTTTCCATAGTGCAAGCACAGCCAACGCTATCAGGGCGTATAGCGCCCATTCACCTAAGTCTTCCGCCAGATTTTCCAGAGGTTTGAAAAAATTAGTATGCTGAAAAAAATCACGCGTGCCAGCCGGTGTTTTAAAAGCGGACTGTTCATATACACCCAGCTCAACCAGCCATTTGTATTTTTTGCTGAGCCAATGGGCCAGCGCGAATAATGCTGCTGTGATCCCCAGCCATTTATGCAGCCGGTAGTGTTTGTCGAGCCCGCCGAGCCAATTCTCGATCATTCTCAATCGCATGGCGAGAATCATGCCGAGAGTCATGGCGAAAAAGGACATGATTCCTGTGTAGTAGAGTACTGATTTGCGCAGTGCCCAAGGCTCAAGTGTGCGTTCAACATCTGAGAGGCTGAGCCAATACAGCAGTGTGCACAGCAACATCAGAACAACAAATATCCACTTAATTTTTTTCATGCTAACAGTAAAAGTCTAGACTTTATGTTCATTGGGGTTGGTGTGAGGCAACTTGATACTAGTATATTAGGGGAGTATTTGAAGTACTACATAAAAAAACCAATCGTGTAAATGGAGACAACCATGATTCGTCGCAAAGTTTTAGCAAGCTTATTGGCAGTGTTAGGCACTGTCAGCATGGGCTCAACGCTCGCACAAGGTACGGTCAGCTTCACTAAGCCGATCAAACTTGTCGTACCTTTCGCGCCTGGCGGAACATCGGATATTTTGGCGCGCATGATCGCGCCCAAATTATCCACCTCACTCAAGCAGACGGTTGTTGTTGAAAATCGTCCGGGTGCAGCAGGTAATCTAGGCGCCTCAATCGTTGCAAAGTCTGATCCCGACGGCCATACCCTGTTGCTCATGGATCTTTCCTCGCTTGCCGTGGCTCCGCATCTTTACACGACACTGACTTACAACCCTGTCAAGGATTTAGCGCCAGTCTCGATGATCAGCTTTTCCCCCTATCTGTTGGCCGTGAATCCAAAACTAGGTGTCAAAACGCTGGCCGAGTTGCTTGCCTTTGGAAAGAGCAATCCCGGCAAATTAATTTTTGCCCACTCCGGAGTGGGTTCTGGCAATCAAATTGTCGGACTTGAGCTCGCCAAACACTGGGGAGTTGATTGGGTTACAGTTCCGTACAAAGGTGGTTCCGCCGCGATCAACGCGGTGCTGTCCGGCGAATCCAACGTGATTGTAAATGGATCGACGGCGACCTTGCCCTATGTCAAAAACGGGCAGATTGTCGCGCTTGCAGTGAGCGGAGATAAGCGGCTGGAGTCCTTGCCGAGTGTACCGACTTTTGGTGAGTTGAAGATGCCTGCCGCTCAAAGCGGAAGTTGGCAGGGTGTCTTGGTTGCTTCGGGTACACCTGCTCCAGTGGTTGCCAAACTGAATGCTGAAATCAATGCGATTTTGAAGGACCCTGAGGTTCTCTCAAGAATCGCTGCCCAGGGCGCAACGCCCGTTCCGATGACGCCGCAGGCATTGGCAAAGTGGATGCAGGAGTCTTCAGTCGATTTTGGCAAAGTTATTCGTGAAAACAACTTGAAGATCGAATAAATCCGTCCATAATTAAAGGTTTTCTAGGAGCTGTTTATGTCGTCATTGGTGAAACCGATTCGAACTTGGCTGTTTGCGCCGGGTATGGATGCGCGCAAATGCGAGAAAGCCTTGCAATCTGCGGCAGATGCGTTGATTCTTGATCTTGAGGATGCTGTCGCCCTTTCAGAAAAACCGAAAGCTCGATTGATGCTCAATCAACTCGTCAAATCGGTTTCACCCGATCGTCAGGTTTATGTGCGCGTCAATGACTTTATGACGGGCATGACTGCCGAGGATATGCGTGCAGTTTGTACGGGTGGCATTGCCGGGATCGTGCTGCCCAAGGCTGAGTCGGCGGAAATGGTTCGGATTGCAAGCGCCATGATTGACGAGTTGTCTCGCTCAGAAGGTTTGCCTCATGGGCAAATCACGCTTTGTGGCATTCTTGAGACTGCGCGAGGGGTGTTACGTGCCGAGGAGATCGCCTTTGCTGGCGGACGTTTATCCACGCTGATGTTTGGTGCGGGCGACTTTACCGGTGACTTGGGTATTCCAACCTCTAACATCGGGCCGCATGTGGTGAACGCAAAGATACAGACTGCGCTGGCTTGTCGTGCTGCAGGGATCCGGCCACCTGTTGATACGGTATTTTTTGATGTCACTGACACTGAGGGATATGAGGCTGATTGCCTTCAGGCGAAGGGATTGGGTTTCCAAGGCAAACTAGTTATCCATCCTAATCAGATTGCGACGGCAAATGCGGTGTTCTCACCCTCGCCTGATGAAATCGCCTATGCAAAACTGGTTGTGGATAGTTTTACTCGAGCAGAGGCTGAGGGTGTTGGCGCGATTCGCGTCGAAGGCAAACTCATCGACTACGCCATGGTCAAAAATTCCCAGAAACTTCTGGACGTTGCACGCGCCTTGAAACTTGCTGAATAAGAATGACGATGTCTGACGCTCTAAATCCCTCCTCAAAAAATCAATCATCCTCATCACCCGAAGCGCCTCTACCTCTCGAAGGTATTCGGGTGCTTGATTGTGCCCGACTGGTCGCGGGAGGTTGCATTGGTACCTTGCTTGGCGACTTTGGCGCCGAAGTGGTCAAAATCGAGGCGCCTGGCAAGGGTGATCCTCTGCGCGGTTGGGCTGTAGAGAAAAAAGAATTTTGGTGGAAGGTTTACGCCCGCAATAAAAAAAGTATGACGTTGAATCTTGCCGTTCAGGAGGGTAGAGATATCCTGCTGGAGATGATCCCGCATTTTGATGTGATGATCGAGGGATTTGTCCCCGGCAAGCTGGAAAGTTGGGACTTGTCACCTGAGCGGTTACTCGAAATCAATCCGGGTCTTGTGCTCGTCAGGGCTTCTGGCTGGGGTCAAACGGGACCGTATAGCTCGCGTCCGGGTTTTGGGACCTTGATCGAGTCGATGAGTGGTTTTGCAAATATGACAGGCATGCCGGATGGCCCCCCTACGTTACCTCCACTCCCACTGGCGGATATGACGACCGCACTATATGGGACTTCAGCCACGATGTTCGCCCTGTTTTACCGTGAACGACATGGCGGAAAAGGGCAGGTGATCGACCTCTCGATCTATGAGTCCATGATTTCGATTCTAGGACCTGCAGCGGCTGAGTATCAGCATTGCGGCGTAATTCAGCAGCGTCGCGGCAATCGCGCGCCGACCAATGCACCGCGCAACACTTATCGTAGTGCTGATGGGAAATGGATTGCGATGTCTGCTGCCACCCAATCGATGGCTGAAAAGACGATGCGAGCGATCGGGCGTCCGGACATGATTGACGATCCGCGTTTTAAAACAAACGAGCAACGTATCATCAACGTTGAGGCGCTCGATGAGGCGCTACAAAGTGAAATCGGCAAACATAGTCAAAGTGAAATGTTGGCCAGATTTCATCAGGCGGGCGTGACCGCAGCACCTGTCTACGACATTGAGCAATTGTTGGCCGATGAACATGTACAGAAGCGTGAAGTCATCGTCGAAGTGCCTGACGAGGAGATGGGTACCGTCAAAATGCACAACATCATCCCGCGACTTTCCGGGACTCCCGGACAAATCCGTTCGACTGGTCCAAGCTTGAATCAGCATGGGGATGAGGTATTGCGCTCCATTGGTTTCACTGAGGAACGCATTGCGGCAGCCAAAGCAAAGGGCTTGTTTTAGCTTCTTTTTACCGGCCCAAAAGGTACTTTTTTGGTGCGTATTTTTGCACCAAGATAGTGCTTTTTTGTCGTTTTTATTAAAAATGTTCGTTTTACTCGTTTTTTTGCTTTAAAAGCGTGCAAATCTGATTATTTTTTGCACTATATTCACGCGTTGCCAAAATTTCTTTTATTCACTCATTTGGAGCGCTTAATGAAAGCCCAGAGCCAAGCAGACTTTATCAAACAAGTCGAAAGCCGTGATCCTCACCAACCTGAATACATGCAAGCGGTGAGAGAGGTGATGGGCAGTCTTTGGCCTTTCGTCAAAAAGAACCCCAAATACGCTCAATATGGCTTGTTGCAGCGTCTGGTTGAACCCGAGCGTTTGATTCAGTTTCGCGTCTCTTGGGTAGACGACCAAGGCGTTGTTCGAGTCAATCGCGCCTTCCGTGTCCAGCACAGCTCAGCCATCGGACCTTACAAGGGTGGCATGCGTTTCCACCCCTCGGTGAACATGTCGATTCTGAAGTTCCTGGCATTCGAACAGACTCTTAAAAACTCTCTGACGACACTACCCATGGGGGGCGGAAAAGGCGGTTCTGACTTTGATCCCAAAGGCAAGTCAGACATGGAAGTGATGCGCTTTTGCCAGGCGTTGATCACAGAGCTTTACCGTCATTTGGGTCCTGATACCGATGTCCCTGCTGGCGACATGGGTGTGGGCGCGCGCGAAGTCGGCTTTATGGCTGGCATGATGAAAAAACTCTCCAACTCGAATGGCTCGGTCTTCACCGGCAAGGGCCTGAGCTTTGGTGGAAGCTTGATACGTCCTGAGGCAACGGGCTATGGCACCGTGTATTTTGCGCAGGAAATGTTGGCCCGTCAGGGCAAGGGCTTCGAGGGCATGCGCGTTTCTGTATCCGGCAGCGGTAACGTGGCTCAGTACGCCATTGAAAAAGCAATGGCCTTTGGTGCCAAGGTCGTGACTGTGTCTGATTCTACGGGCACGGTTGTTGATGAAGCGGGTTTCAACAAGGCAAAACTTGCAGCGTTGATGCACCTGAAAAACGTGGAGCGCGGCAGCTTGAAGTCTTTTGCAGCACGCTTTAAGTTGAAGTTCGAAGCAGGTAAGCGTCCCTGGCATGTGCCAGTTGATATCGCGCTGCCTTGCGCCACACAAAATGAACTCGACATCAAAGATGCCAAGATGTTGATCAAAAATGGTGTCCAGTGCGTGGCTGAAGGTGCGAATATGCCTGCGACACTCGATGCCGCCCATGCTTTCATCGCCGCGGGTGTGTTGTATGCGCCAGGCAAGGCCAGCAACGCGGGTGGCGTGGCGGTATCGGGACTCGAGATGAGCCAAAACGCCTTGAGACTGTCCTGGGATCGTGACGAGGTCGATCGTCGCCTGCACACGATCATGTGCAATATTCATGAAAACTGCGTGCGCTATGGTCGTGCCGCCAACAAGCAGATCAACTATCTCGATGGTGCCAATATCGCTGGTTTTGTGAAGGTTGCCGATGCGATGCTTGAGCAGGGCGTTTATTAATTATTAATTTTAATTGTCTTATTCAAACGAGTGACTCCGCGAGGATCACTCGTTTTTTTGTACCAGTCGCGTCCACCAAAGCCCCCGAACCACGCTGCTCGAGAGCAGTATGGTTGCGATCAGCATGACAGAGCATAAACAGATCAAGTGAAAGCCCTGCAGAAATGCTGCTTCTTGGCTGAGCCCCGCATCCAGGGCGTTTAGACGACTTTGCTCAAGCAACCAGAGCCACAGCAAAGCAGCACTCACGACTCCGATTGTGCGTGTAAAAACGGTCAGGCCACCGGCTACCCCGCGCGCTTGTACAGGCAATGTTCTGAGGACCCAATCCGAGTAAGACACCTGAAATAATCCCAGGCCTGCGCCATGCAAAAAGACGGCGATAAAAATCAGAGTCAAAGAAATTTCGAGTGACCACAGGCGCGTGAGAGCGAGTCCCAGAACACATATCCAACCCGCGAGAAAAGCTGTTCGGTTCGTGCCCAGATGTAAGGCGATTTGGGCGGCGAGCGCCGAGCCAATCAAAGTACCTGATGCCCAGACTGCCAGGACAGACCCAGATTCGGCAGGTCCCCAGTGTGCGACTTGCGAGAGGTAATACGGGACGAGCAAGGGAATGGTGAAGCTCGCCATTTGTACGGTCACGCTGATGACGTTAATCCAGACAAAGGTCGGAGTGGTTTTAAAAATCTTAAAGAGTAAAAAAATAGTTGAAGACCCACCCGAGCGCGTTGAGATTGTCGCAGGGCGATGACGGAGTCGCGACTGAATCAGTGGTAGCGCTGTGAGGGCGAGTAGAGCCAAGGGCACGCGAAACCAGTACACACCAGGCCAGCCCATCCAGGCGATGCTTAGACCCCCTGCAAGCGGTGCGACCAGGCTGGCAATCGAGGTCATGCTGCCATAGGCTGATAGGGCACGTGTGCGTTCGTGCTCTGCATACAAAAAAGTGACAAGAGCGGGCGCGCAAGAAAGTGTGAGCGCCATACTGATGCCTTGCAACACGCGAGCGAAGACGAGCCAGAGATAGGTCGGCGCGAGGGCGCAGAGCGTGAGCGCCACAGTACCCATCAGCAGTCCAAGTCTAAAGACCCTGAGATGACCGATACGATCGCCAACAGCCCCAAATCCGATGACAAGCACGCCATAGGTGAGAACATAGCTGAGCGGTATCCAGCGAATCGCCTGCGTATCCAGATCGAACGCACGTGTAATGGCAGGAAAGGCAACATTGACAGAAAAATCCAGCGGCGCAATGGATGCACCAAGTCCGACAATGAGGAGAGCGAGAATGTTCAAAAAAATCTCTTCTGGCAAGAGGTCTTGCCACAACGCTTCTACGTTAAGCTAAAGTGTATAGATTACATTTTCAACATGATAGCCCTCGACGTAAGGGTTTAGTGAAGCAATGCGCAAAATAGAAATCGCTCAACTTTTTCCTCAGGCGCAAAGCCTGTTCGATGCTTTGCGTGCAGGCAGCCTTGACCCGGTGCGCGGAGGGGTAACTCGGGACACGTACGGACCGGGTGAGGCCTTTGCCCACGACTTATTGTCTAAACATGCTGCGGCCATCGGTTTAGAGGTTAAGCAAGATTACATGTGCAACACCTACATGGTACTGCCGGGTCAGGATCGCAGTTTGCCGGCGATTGTGATTGGTTCTCATCTTGACTCTGTCGCGGGGGGCGGTAATTTCGACGGCGCTGCCGGCGTGGTGTCGGGCTTGATTGCCTTGCAGGCGCTCAAGCAAGCCGATATTGAGTTGCCTTGCGATGTCATGGTGATGGGTGTACGGGCTGAAGAGAGTATTTGGTTTCAGGTCTCCTACATTGGCAGTCGCGGTGCGCTGGGCCTGTTGCAGCCTGAGGCATTGGAGGCGCGCAGAATTGATACCGGCCGGACCCTGGCTGAGCATTTGACTGAGGCGGGAGGTGATCCTGAGGCGGTCAAGCGCGGAGATCGTTTTTTATCGACTCAAAATGTCCGTGCCTTTATGGAAGTTCACATCGAACAGGCGCCAAGTCTGGCTCTGACAGGTTTTCCGATTGCAATCGGGACAGGGGTGCCGGGTAATTTTCGTTATCCAAGCATCCGAATCACGGGCGAGTACGGCCATGTTGGACTGGGACGCCGCTTTAGACATGATGCCTCACTCGCCGGTGCGGATCTTGCCCTTGGACTGGACAGGATTTGGGCGCGGTGGGAGCGTGAGGGCCGATTGATGGCCTGCACGAATGGAGAGTTTTATACAAACTCCGAGCGCCACGGCTTAACGGTTGTTCCGGGCGAATTCAATATGAGTCTCGATGTGAGAGCGTATTGCCAAGCCGACTTGCAAGAGCTGGAGTCGGACTTTCTTGCGCTCGTAGATGAGGTGCAAAGACAGCGAGGCGTCTCGATCGACTTGGGGCCACGCGCCAGTGCACAGGTTGCTCAGGCCGATCCGCTTTTGACACAGCAACTCCGAGACTGTGCACAGTTCTTGTCTGTGCCTGTTTGTGATTTGCCGAGTCCGGCATCGCATGATTCCGCAGCCTTTTGTGCGGCGGGTATTCCCTTCGGTTTTCTCTTTATTCGTAATCCAAACGGTAGCCATCACCCTGACGAGGCGATGGCTACCGAGGACTTTATGTTGGCTACGGAAGTTTTGACCCAATGGCTGCTCGCTCAAAGCTTGTGACCTCACGCGCCATCAGCAGATTAATTGTATTAGAGCCCAAGACGTCCTCCAGCGCGAGCCAGATAAAACCACTCTTGGCCGGGTTGAGACTTAATATTGGGAAACACAATCAAGCAATCTTGTTCTGCCCGTAATACGGTGCCGTCTGCGCGCGTACCGATGACTTCGCCTTTTGCGATCGGGTCAAAGCTTTTCCAGACTTTTGCGAAGCTGTCATTTAAATCAAAGCGATCGTACACATCATATAAACCCAACACTTGGACATCCCGGGCGACTGGCGGGGTTGATCCTTCTATCAGTCCAAGATAAATCATGGTGTTGATGATCGCCTGATAAGCAACCTCTCGTCCACCCGGATCATCATGCTGGCTGCACTCAAGAGTGATTGACCAGCCCCCTGTTGAACGCATGTACTCTGTCGTGCCGATGCCATAACGTGTATCGACATCCACATCCTTAGCGTTAAAGCGTCCGGCTTTGACTTGCTCTGCGCGCCGTTGGATGCCTTTGGCATAGGTTTCTAGCCAGCCATAGACAAAGCGCGAACAGCCCAGTCTTTGTACGAGTGCTTCTTCGATCTCGGCCTGTGCAAAGGGCTCAAGAGAATCGTTATTATTTTTCGGACCAAACAGCGCAAAAGGCTGATCACCACTCTGAAAGGAATGCAGGTCGAGCAGGCCGTCGTGTTCGGCTAAAAGCGGACAAAGCCAATTTGCGATGTGATCTTCGTATTGGACAGGTGTATCCGTAGGGATCAATCGACGATTGAGGTTGCGATCGCCATTGCGACGTTGTAAGCGATAGGCTTTGGGATTGGTGACGGGTACGAAGGTCACGGCACCGCGCTTGAGTTTGAGTGAACCTTCCTGAAACTCTTTGACGATGCGTTCGATAGCAAAGGTTCCGCAGGTTTCATTCCCGTGTACGGCTGCAGTCACAATCAGGCGAGGACCATTGAGAGGGCTTTCCAGTCGAATCGCTTGGAAAGGACGCTCTAGGTCGAGCGACACTTGTTCGGGCATGGACGTCAATTGAGCGGAGGGTAGAGACATCTTTGAAGCCTTGTAAAAGTATTGAATAGATTGATTTTAGAGTGATAAAGGGCCGCTTAAGAGCGGCCCTTTTCATGTAAATCTCAAAGCGTGAATAGAGCTTACTCAGCCTTGATGTTTGCATCCTTGACTGTCTTGCCCCACTTGGCCAGGTCGGACTTGATACGGTCTGCGGATTGTTGAGGCGTAAAGTCCATAGGCTCGTAACCTTCACGCTTGATTGCCGCGATGACGGCAGGATCTTTCATGATGTTGCTGAGTGCAGGCACGAGTGTGTCCATGACGTTTTTGGGCAAACCGGCAGGTCCCACAATTCCAAACCAAATTGTCGCGTCAAAGCCCGGAAAACCGGATTCAGCCATGGTGGGAACATTTGGAAACATCGAACTACGCTTGCTGGCTGTGTCGGCTAAAGCAACAAGTTTGCCTGACTGGATTTGCGCAGCGGCTGATCCCAGGGAGGAGAACAGGAATGGCACATGACCGCCAAGCAATTCAGTGATGGCGGGATTGCCGCCTTTGTATGGGATATGCGCAATATCAAGCTTGGCTGCAGCTTTGAATTGCTCGCCCGCGAGATGGCCCACACCGCCCACGCCCGAGGTCCCGTAACTCCATTTTTGCGGATCTTTTTTCGCTAATTCGACGAGAGACTTCATGTCCTTGGCCGGTGATGTCGGGAGCACCACCACAACAACGCCACCTTCGCCGATCATCGAGATCGGTGTGAAGTCCTTGATCGGGTCATAGCCCATTTTTTTCATGTTGGGCAAAATGGTCATGGGACCAGAGTCTGTGATGTGCAGGGTATAGCCGTCCGGGGCTGCCTTGGAGGTGAAATCCGCGGCAACTGAAGCACCCGCACCTGGCTTGTACTCAATGATGATGGGCTGCTTGAGCACCTTAGACAATTGATCCGAGATAGGACGGATAAGTTTGTCCGCCGCACCGCCGGGGGCGTAGCCCACCACCATGCGGATAGGTTTTTCAGGGTATTGAGCCATTGCCATTGGGCTGAATACCGACAGGGCGACCGCACCCGCCAATACTGATTTGATTAAACGCATATGAATCTCCTGATTGTTATTGAAAAGTTTATTCGGGCGAGTGCCAATCCCCGAGACTGCTGAAATATTACTGATGTTTATACAGTGCGTCTGGAATCAACACAATCGCACCCTGCGTGCTTCGGCTCTCAAGCAGGCGATGCGATTCGCTTGCTTGGCTCAGAGGCAAAACGGTTTCAATATCCAGGCGGATTGTTGGATCACCCAGGATTTCAAAAGCTTCTTTACTCATTGCCAGCATCTCTGCGCGGTCTGCGACATAGGTTTTCAAGGTAGGTCGACAGACCCAAAGAGATTTGCTGTGCAGGTCTTGCAATTTAAAGCCCTCGACTTGTCCAGATGCCGTGCCGTAGTTCACAACCAATCCACGGGAAGC
Source organism: Zwartia vadi (assembly GCF_030410375.1). GTDB lineage: Bacteria > Pseudomonadota > Gammaproteobacteria > Burkholderiales > Burkholderiaceae_B > Zwartia > Zwartia vadi. The sequence goes on along the minus strand of NZ_JAUHHE010000013.1, from coordinate 105,184 downwards.
CAGGCATTTCACTGAGCCGTCGAACGTGTCTTTACCGACAGAGTCGAATACCACGCTGACCCCTTTGCCCTGCGTGATGCGCATGACTTCGGCAACAAAGTCCTGTGTACGGTAGTTGATCGCATAGTCTGCACCAAGTTTGAGCGCAGTATTGATTTTGGCGTCGCTACCCGCTGTGGCGATGACGATTAAGCCCAAGCGTTTTGCCCACTGCACCAAAATTTGACCCACTCCGCCGGCTGCGGCGTGCACCAAAATCCATGTGCCGGGCTTGAGGGGGCGCATTTGTTTGAGTAAATATTGCGAGGTGAGGGTGCGCACCAACCCCGCAGCGACGCGCACATCGTCGAGTGCCTCAGGGACTGGTATGACGCGCTCGGCCGGGAGGGCAACATGGGTGCAATAGCTCCCAACTCCGGCATTTGTATAGGTGGCTTTATCCCCGACCTTGAGATCGTGAACGTTGCTGCCAACCGCTTTGATACGCCCCACGCCACTCACCCCTGGTATAAAAGGCGGAGTGGGGTTATGGGAGTGCGGTTGCCCTGCGCGTAAATAGATGTCCACAAAATTGACGGCCACGGCGGTTTGCTCGATCACAACCTCATCTGCACCAGGAACGGGCATGGAAATGGGCTGAGCCTTCAGAACATCGGGGCCGCCAATGGCGGTCACAAAAACTGCGAATGGGTTGGACATGAATGCTGATCCTGATAACAATACAAAGACGGGCTACTTTACAGACACACCCTGCCTTCAGTCAAAAGGGTCGACACCCTAGGTATTTACCCTGAAATGGGTGATACTTGATTGTGACAATTCGCGGTCACGCATACACTCATCGTGCTTTGATAGAGTGTGACTCTGTCAACTGAACAACTATGGTCGATTCGTCGACTGATTCTCTCGCTCAAGGACACCCTCATGCGTAAAACTGTATCTTTGCTTGCCGGCGCGCTGATCGCCTCGGCTGGTTTTTCGGCCCAGGCCCAAACCAAATGGGACTTGCCCTCGGCGTATTCGCCCACAAATTTCCACGTTGAAAACTTAGTCGAGTTTTCCAAAGACGTGGCACAGGCCTCAAAAGGCAAGTTGAATATTACTGTTCACGCCAATGCCTCTTTGTACAAGGCGCCCGAGATCAAGCGCGCCGTGCAGGGCAATCAGGCTCAGCTTGGCGAAATCTTGCTGGTGAACTTCGCGAACGAAGATCCCATTTATGAACTAGATGGCTTGCCATTCCTGGTGTCAAGCTACGCGGGCGCGAAAAAACTCGCTGATATTCAAAAGCCATACCTGGAAAAGAAGTTGGCTTCGCAAGGCATGATGTTGCTGTTTACAGTGCCGTGGCCCCCACAGGGTATTTTCACAAACCGCGATCTGAATTCAGTTGCCGACATGAAGGGTTTGAAGTGGCGCGCTTATAGTCCCGCGACTTCCAAGATCGCTGAATTGGTCGGTGCACAACCTGTGACGATCCAGGCTGCCGAACTTTCGCAGGCCATGGCGACTGGTGTCATCGACTCCTATATGTCATCCAGCGCTACGGGTGTTGATACAAAGACCTATGAGTACATCAAGAAGTTTTACGATAATCAGGCTTGGATCCCCAAGAATGCAATCTTGATGAACAAGAAAGCCTTTGATGCTTTGGATGCCGATACCAAAAAAGCTGTTCTGGAAGCAGGCGCCCGTGCTGAAGCGCGAGGCTGGAAGATTTCAGAAGCCAAAACCAACGAGTACAAGGCTGCCTGGACCAAGAATGGCGGACAAATCATTACTCCTAGCCCTGAGTTGACTAAGGGTTTGAATGAAGTGGGTCAGAAGATGCTGGCTGACTACCTCAAGAAGTCTGGTAAAGATGGTCAGGCTATTGTTGACGCTTTGAAAAAATAATCGATGCGACGTTTTCTTGATGGTCTGTATTCCGCCGCCGAGTTTTTGGCGGCGGTTTCTTTAATTGGTGTCCTGCTGACGGTGCTCCTGAGCATCGTCAGTAGGCAATTTACTTTCCACGTCTCAGGACTCGACGCCTATGCTGGCTATTTGATGGCTTCAGCAGGGTTTTTTGCGTTGGCCTCGACTTTGCGTCATGGCGAACATATCCGTGTGACGATCCTCCTCAATGCATTGTCTCCTGGTGGGCAACGCCGTCTCGATATCGGTGCGATGGTTGTCGGACTTGCTGTTGCGATCACGCTCGCGTTTTTTAGCTCCAAACTGGTGATGGACTCATTCACGTTTAATGATATTTCTACCAGCAATGATGCGACGCCTCTCTGGATTCCACAGCTCTCTATGGCCGCTGGCAATATTCTGTTTGTGATCGCTTTCGTTGATTTGTTGGTGGCACGCATCCGTGGGCAAGGTTTGTTGATCGATTCACAGGAGCCACAGCGCAATGAATGATATTTTGATTGTCACGCTGTTGGTCGTGTCGCTTTTTGGCTTTCTGGCTGGAGGCGTCTGGGTTGGTTTGACGCTAGCGGGCACAGCCTGGATTGGCATGGAGTTGTTCTCCACCCGTCCCGCTGGCGACGCGATGGCCATTACGATTTGGGGAGCTTCTTCGAGCTGGACGCTCACTGCGCTCCCGTTATTTTTGTGGATGGGCGAGATCTTATTTCGAACCCGGCTCTCTCAGGATTTGTTCACAGGTCTCGCGCCCTGGCTCAATAAATTGCCAGGTCGCTTGCTCCATACAAACGTGATTGGTTGCGCGATTTTCGCTGCGGTGTCGGGCTCTTCTGCCGCAACCTGCGCAACAATCGGCAAAATGACCCTTCCCGAGCTTAAAAAGCGGGGCTATCCCGATGACATGGTGATCGGTACGCTAGCAGGTGCCGGTACGCTTGGTTTGCTCATACCACCTTCGATCATCATGATCGTGTATGGCGTGGCGGCTGAGGTATCGATTGCCAAGCTTTTCATCGCCGGGATCTTGCCAGGTATTTTTCTGGCTATTCTGTTTATGGGGTACATCATGTTTTGGGCGTGGCGCAATCCCTCCCAAGTACCCCAGGCCGACGAGGAAATGTCTTTTCGTCAAAAGGTCTATCAGTCCCGTAGTTTGATTCCGGTTCTTCTGTTGATTGCAAGCGTGTTGGGGTCTATTTACAGCGGGATTGCCACAGCGACTGAAGCGGCAGCAATCGGTGTGGTGGGCTCCTTGGTGATCTCTGCGTTTCAGGGCTCTCTAAACTGGACGACTTTCAAAGGCTCTCTTACAGGTGCGACCCGTTTATATTGCATGATTGCACTGATTCTCGCGGGCGCTCAGTTCTTGACGCTTTCAATGGGATACATTGGTTTGCCTCGTGCTTTGGCTGAATGGATAGGCAGTTTGGGCCTGTCCCAATTCTGGCTAGTGATCGTCTTGATGGTGTTCTTCGTGATTTTGGGGTGTTTCTTGGACGGTATTTCCATGGTTGTACTGACCATGGGTGTTTTATTGCCAACCGTTCAGGCCGCCGGTATCGACCTCATTTGGTTTGGTATTTTTATTGTGTTTGTCGTTGAGATGGCTCAGCTCACTCCACCTGTAGGCTTTAACTTGTTTGTGCTTGCAGGCATGACCAAACGCGATTTGCCTTATATCGCCCGAGTATCATCGCCTTTGTTCTTTTTGATGGTGTTTGCTGTGTTGGTACTTTATTTTGTGCCTGAATTGGCGACATTACTCCCGCAACACATGAAGTTGTAAGATACTTCATTCACCGCAAGCCTCTTGCCGAGGTTTGCGGTCCAGTGCTCAGGACGCCACAGACTTCAATGGAGGCTTGCGATGACTTCACCTAGCCTGGTTCAAAATCTCCGCCAACAGGTGATGCAACGATTGCCATTTTCTCAAATGGCAATCGAGGATGTTGATTTTTTCCTGACATCATCCTCTGAAGCATATTTCGCTCCTGACGAAGTCATCTTGTCGCCTGCAGACGGACCGCCTAGAGATCTCTATTTGATTCGACAGGGGCGTGTATCTGGTAAACGAGTCAACCCGGGCTTGGTCGAAACGGTCTTCGAGATGGAGCCTGGCGATTTATTTTCTCTCAGTGCGAGTTTGGCTGCACGGCCTGTAGCGGCTACTTATACCGCGGTGACGGATTGTTTTTGTTTGCTGTTGCCAGCAGCTGCGTTGCAGGAGCTCTTGGGTCGTTCGCAAATATTTCGAGACTTCTCTAATAACCGTGTCTGGATGTTGCTTGAGCAATCCAGGCAGGCCATGCGTAATAGTGTTGCATCCAAAGCTTTACACGAACAATCTCTAGAGAGCCGACTCGGCGATTTGATTCGACGTGTCCCGATCGTGACGCATCCACAAACTTCTTTGCGGGAGGCATTGACGCTTGTTCATGAAAAACAAGTCGGATCGGTCTTGATCACCGAGGACGGTCACGAGATTTTGGGTATTTTGACGCGAGACGATGTGTTGAGTCGCGTGACCTTGGCAGGCATCAGTCTTGATACGCCCATCTGTGAGGTGATGTCTAAAAATGTCAAAACACTGACTGTCGATGATACCGCTGAGGAAGCCGCCGTTATGATGTCGCGGTTTCGCATCCGTCATGTGCCTGTTTTGGACCAGGGCCGGATTGTGGGCTGTATCTCTGAGCGCGATCTGTTTTCTTTACAAAGGCTTTCGTTCGATACGATCAGTTCTTCGATCAGAATGGCGGAGGATGTTGCCGCGCTCCAAGACTGTGCCTCGAACATTCGCAAGTTTGCGCGCAGCTTGTTAGGCCAAGGCGTCAAGGCTCGGCAACTGACCTTTTTAATTAGTCATCTCAATGATGTATTGACTTCGCGTTTGGTGATTTTATTGGCGCATCAGCATGGGTTGGACCTCGATGATTTTGCCTGGATCGCCCTGGGCTCGGAAGGTCGCAGCGAACAAACCATTGCAACTGATCAGGATAATGCGCTGATATATGTGGACCGGGCCGATGCGACGATCAAAGATCGGTATTTGAATTTTGCGCGCGAGGTCAATGTCGCCCTGGATGCTTGTGGTTATCCGCTTTGCAAGGGCAACATCATGGCGAGTAATCCGACGCTTTGTTTAACGCAACAGGAATGGCGCAATCGCTTTGCTCACTGGGTTGAACATGGGCATCCTGAGGACCTGCTCAATGCGGGAATATTTTTTGATTTCAGGTCGCTTGTAGGTAACGATCAACTGTTGAAGGAACTTCGCACCGAGGTCACCGAGTGGGCCGCCGCTAAACCCAGATTTTTAAAGTTGATGGCTGAGTCTGCGCTGCGTAACAGTGTGCCGCTCAATTGGCTGGGGAGTCTTGACACTAAAAAAATTGACGATAAGCAGGTGATCGATCTGAAAATGCAGGGTACGGCGATTGTGGTCGAGGTCGCGCGTATATACGCATTGGCCAATCGGATCGAGTCCCTCAACACGCAGGAGCGTCTGGCTGCATTGGGTAGAGTTGCTGGAGTACCCAAAAAAGAAAGCTCAGCGTGGATTGCAGCATTTCAGTACCTTCAGACGTTGCGTCTTGCCATTCAGTTGGACGGTGGCATGATTGGGGATAATCCTAATGCTTTGAATGTGGATACATTGAATGCAGTCGACCGCACTATTTTAAAGGGGTCCCTGGCGCGTATTCGCTCTCTGCAGCAACGTCTAGAGCTTGATTATGTTCGCTGAGCTCAAGCGCCGCGCGCGTGCACTTTTTGATCGGACCTCCGAGGATCGAAGTCTTTCTCAGCGTTGGATCATGCTTGATGTTGAGACAACGGGGCTCGATCCGAAAAACGATCAGCTTTTGGCTATCGCTGCAGTCGCACTACGCTACACACCCTCTAGCGCTCGCCTGGAGCTTATGATTGGTGATAGTTTTGAAATTGTTTTGCGTCAGGCCCGGCCTTCCACTAAAGATAATATTCTGATTCATCATATCGGCGTGCAGGCGCAAACAGAAGGGTGCGCACCCGAAGAGGCGCTTGAACAATTCAGAGCCTGGGCGAACGGCTCGCCCTTGCTGGCGTTTCATGCAGCGTTTGATGCCGCGATGATTGAACGGGCGTTTCGGCGTTATCAGTTGCCCCCCTTGGTAAACGAATGGCTCGATATCGAGCCCATTGCGCGTGTGGTGGGTGGCAACAGTAAAGCGCGGGCGTTGGATGATTGGTTGACACACTTCGAAATCGAATGTGCAGTTCGGCATCAGGCGGCGTCCGATGCGTTTGCCACAGCTGAGTTATTACTGCGTTTGTGGCCTGCAGTGCGTAAAGAAGCTCAAACCTGGAAACAGCTCCGCACACTGGCGCGCCATGCAGCCTGGGTCCCGCAATGAGAGGGCGCCCGGGTAAAATTCCTCAAAACACATTGGGAATACAGGCGTCATGAATGTTCAGGAAATATTGATTTGGTCGGGGCTCGCGATTGGTCTGGCGTTTGGTGCCACCGGACAATATTCGGGATTTTGTTTGAATCGCGCGTTCAAAGAGTACTGGCAGTCCGGTGCGTTGCATAAGGCGCAGTCTTTCGTATTGGCGCTTGGCGTAGCGATCATTGGCACACAAGCCCTGGCGCACTTTGAGATGATTGACCTAAGTAAATCCATCTACCGTGGGCCCACTTTTTCATGGTTGTTGGTATTTGTTGGGGGGGGGCTGTTCGGTTACGGGATGATGCTGGCCAACGGATGTGGTGCCCGCACGCTCGTGTTGTGCGCACAGGGTAACCTGCGCTCTCTTGTTGTGTTGCTCTGCCTTGGGATTTCGGCCTATATGACCTTGACGGGTGTATTTGGTCCGTTGCGTATGGTCTTGGCCCAGACGACAGCCGTTTCCGGCGGAAGTATTGCCGACCTGCCTGTGATCGCTCAGGGCTGGGTGGTCAGTCTGTTACTGCTTGGTTTGTTCGCATTCAGTTTTTGGAAGCTGAACTTGCTTCGTCATAAAAGAGACTTGTTTGCTGGCTTCGTGATGGGTCTTTTAATTGTGGCTGGCTGGTTTTCAACGGGCTGGTTGGCCTTCGATGAGTTTGAGCCTGTCAATCTGGTCTCCCTGACCTTTGTCGCACCGATTGGCGAAACAATCCAGTACGCGATGATCGCGACTGGCATGAAGCTGAGCTTCGGGGTTTCGGCTGTATTAGGTGTCTTGTTGGGTTCTTTCTTGATTGCCTGGTTGCGCAAAGGTTTGCATCTACAGGGATTTAGTTCGCCACGCGAGATGCTGCGCTATATCGTGGGTGGCGTATCCATGGGGGTGGGTGGCTCTCTGGCTTTAGGCTGCTCAATCGGTCAGGGACTGACGGGCTTATCGACACTCGCGTTGAGCTCAGTTGTCGCGGTGGCGGGCATCTTGTTGGGCGCCCGCCTAGGCTTTCATCGTAGCCGTTGATTCGTCAGGTGGAAAGAGCTTGAAGCTTTTTTTCCTGCTCTTGTTTAAAGCGTAACCAGATGAGGGCGACACCCATGAGTGCAACGGGGAACAGCGAGGCGAAGTTCAGAATATCCCAGCCTGATGTCGTGACCAGAGCGCCTGAGCTAAACGAAGTGATTGCCATCGTTGCAAAGACAAAGAAGTTGACAATGCCTTGAGCTTTGTCTTTTTCTTCGGGTCTATAAGCCGTCATGGCCAAACTTGTTGCGCCAGTGAAAAGGAAGTTCCAACCGACGCCCAGAATAAAGGACGACAACAAGAACTGATAAACCTCCACGCCAGAGAGCGCGATTATGATGCAAACAAAGTTCAGCACGATACCCAGAATCATAATTCTGTAGGTCCCAAACTTTTTGATCAAGGATCCAGTGAAAAAGCCGGGAGCGAACATTCCGATGACGTGCCATTGAAGCACTAGGGCCGCATCTGAGAAGGGTAGGCCACAGACTTTCATGGCAAGCGGGGTTGCTGCCATGAGCAAGTTCATGACGCCATAGCCCAGCGCGGAACTGATCGCGGCCACCATGAAAACAGGTTGCTTGAGGAGTTCAAGGGTACTGCGTCCGGCGGGGAGGACCTTTTTCACAGCTACTTCATCCGGAAAATGAATGAAGTGCATGACAATCAGCCCGAGAATGCCCGCGGCAGTCAGTGTTAAATAGGCACCCAGAAAAGGGGTGTCGAAAGTGTCTTTGGTCAAGGCCGCGAGGTTCGGACCCGCAACAGCACCCAGAATACCTCCAGCCAACACCCATGAAATAGCCTTGTCTCTGAGGCTGACGTGTGTGAGTTCAGCCGCGGCAAATCGATAAAGTTGACCGTTTGCGCTGTAGTAACCCGCGACAAAGGTGCCGAAGGTCAAAAGCCAAAAGTTTTTTGAATAGGCTGCATAACCGCAAATGAGCGAAGACAGCACGGCAACCAACAAGCCGAGTTGAAAAGATTTTTGTCTGCCGTATTTTTTTTGTGTACGTGCAACGATTCCGGTTGAAAGCGCTCCACCGACCACATAACCCATGATGGGCAAGGTGGCCATCCAGGTGATGTTAGTCAAGCTTAGGCCGACTAGGCCATTGATCGCGACAAACGTAATGTTGTTGGTGAGAAAGATGCCCTGACACAAAATCAGCAACACCAGATTCTTATTAAATAACCGCGGCGAATTTTCCATGAATCTGATTAAAGCACATACTAAGCGTTGATAATTTCAGGACAGAGATGCTGCACCGCACGATAATTTGTCAAAAATACTTGTCCGCTGAGATGTTTCAGAAAGTCTGATTTCTCAAGACGATCCATGACAGGGCCCTTGACCTCGGAGAGATGCAGGCAGATACCCGATTCGCGCAAACGCTTTTCTATGGCTTCGAGACTTTCCAGCGCGCTGGCATCAATGTCATTAATCGCCGAACACTGCAGGACAACATGTTTAAGTTGTGGGTTTTCAGCAACCTCGGCGTTTAGGCGATCCTCGATATTGCGAGCGTTGGCGAAGTACAGGCTCTCGTCAATGCGCAGGCACAAGACGGTTGGACTGGTCCGCACGTCGTGGCGCAAGACGTTGCGAAAGTGTTCCGTTCCCGGGACAAGACCTACTGTTGCGATATGAGGTTGGCTACTGTTGTACAAGTGCATGGCCAGAGACAATACAACGCCTGTGACCAGACCGAGCTCCACACCGAGAACAAGGGTTGCAATCAAGGTTGTGGTGACAGCGGCGAAATCTTTTTTGGAAAACTGCCAGGTGTGTCTGAAAATGCTGAAGTCCACCAGCGACAACACGGCCACGATAATTGTTGCGGCAAGTGTTGCCTGGGGCAAATAAAACAAGGCAGGCGTAAGCAGTAACGAGGCGAGGGTGATGCCGGCGGCAGTAAATAAGCCTGCAGCAGGTGTGCGGGCGCCACTGTCTGCGTTGACGACCGAACGCGCAAAGCCTCCCGTTACAGGAAACCCACCGGTTAAAGACGCTGAAACATTACATGCACCGAGTGCGACAAGTTCTTGATTGGGTTCAATGCGTTCACGACGTCTGGCGGCAAGTGTTTGTCCCACCGAGACCGACTCCACAAACCCAACGATACTGATTAACAGAGCCGGTACAAATAAATCCTGCCAAAGCTTGAGATCCCAAAGCGGTGCTGTCAGTGGGGGAAGGCCCTGTGGCACGGTGCCGACAACTTTTAACCCCATGTCAGGCCAATTGAGTTGCCAAGCAAGAATCGTCGTCACGAAGATGGCGAGTACGGGACCCGCTTTGGTGATGATGTCTGCTGCAAGCTTATTTAATCCAAAATTGAGCAACAAAGGCTTGAGCCTTTGTCTCACCCAAAATAAAAAGGCTGTCACGAGCACGCCAACAAGCAGTGTCAGCACATTTGTGCTGGGAATTTGCTGGATCAATGACCAAATGAGCGCAAAAAAATTGTCTCCCGAAGCCTGAACACCCATCAGTGTTTTGAGTTGACTGGCAGCAATCAGCAGGCCTGAAGCGGAAATAAAACCAGAGACAACGGAGTGGCTTAAAAAATTAGCCAGAAAACCCAGCCTGAGGAATCCCATCAGCAAGAGTAACGCGCCGGATATGAACGCCAGTGTCAGCGCGATTTGCCAATAACTGTGCACGCCTAGCGCAGCTTGCTCGCCAACGGCTGCGGCGGTCATCAAAGAGACGACCGCAACCGGGCCGACAGCCAGAACGCGACTTGTTCCGAGTAACGTGTATAAAACGAGCGGAGCAACGCTGGCGTATAAGCCAACTTCGGGAGGCAAGCCCGCCAGCATCGCATAGGCAAGACTTTGCGGGATCAGCATGATGGTGACGATCAATGCCGCGACCAGATCGCCGACAAGCTGTTCCCGATCGTATTGAGTGCCCCAGTGAAGAATCGGCAGGGTCGGCAGTTTCATAGCTTGTTTGCTTGTTCGCTCAGTCAAGTTTTATTTCGGGCTGCTGCGCGCTCGGCGATTTCAAAGCCCATCATTCCCACAAGCATTGCTATGACGAATATCAGAGCCTTTTCGTGCCCCGCTGCCATTGAAACAAGCACCGGACCTGGGCAGAAACCGGCGAGTCCCCATCCGACTCCAAACATGAGGCTCCCGACAACCAGGCGTTTGTCAATGTGGGTAGACTTGGGCAGATGCAAGGCACCGCCAAAAAAGTTTGTCGTGCGTTTCTTTGCGAGAGCAAAAGCAAAGATACCCACCAAGATCGCACCGCCCATGACAAAGGCGAGTGAAGGATCCCATTGCCCAAACAGGTCCAGAAAACCAAGAACTTTGGCTGGGTTAGTCATGCCTGAAAGAATCAGACCTAGACCGAAAAGCAAGCCTGCGAGAAATTCGAAAAAGCGAAGCATGTTCTGCGCTCCTTTAAATGAGGTGACGTACAACGTAGACGGTCAGAAAACCTGCCGCCATAAATGAGACCGTCGCAACCAGCGAGCGTGGCGACATGCGTGAGAGGCCGCAAACACCGTGGCCCGAGGTGCAACCTGATCCGTAACGCGTGCCGATACCAACCAACAAGCCGGCAATCACAAGCATGAACGTATCGGCATCGATTTGTGGGGCGCGGATCAGGTCCGAGGGTGCAAGCGCGCCGAAGATCCAAGGGGATGCAAACATACCTGCCAGGAAAGCGAGGCGCCAAAAGGTATCGCCAGATTTAGGAGGAAGTAAACCACCCACGATGCCGCTGATACCAAGCACCCGCCCATTGATCAGAATAAAAATGGCCGAAGCAACGCCCAGGATGATGCCACCTGATAGCGAGCTCCAAGGTGTGAAGTGATTCCAGTCGATATTCATTGCTCGTCTCCGTTATTTACGCAAAATTGAGAGTAAAGGACTTCCATGACTGCCAAGGCCTGAGGGCTGGCGAACTGATAAAAGATGTTTTTGCCCTCTCGGCGCGTCACGACGAGTTGTTCGTTGCGCAAAACAGTGAGTTGCTGAGAGAGGGTGGGCTGCATGATGCCAAGCGAGGTTTCTAGATCGCTGACGCATCGCTCACCTTGCGCGAGCTGACACAAGATCATCAGTCGGTCAGGGTTGGTCAGGACTTTCATGAGTTTGCAAGCGTTGGCTGCCGATGCCTTCATGGTGTCTAGTTCAAATGGGACGACTTCTTCAGTAATCATGGTGCATATATAAAATCAGGATAAGTATTTAAGGGGAATGAAGATTGAATAAATTATAATATATTTACAAACATTTTGTTATTATATATAATATTTTTAATTAATCTATTTGATCGTTCCAGGCATCACGAGATCGTGGAACAGTGACTAAAAGCGACTATTTACCAGCAAGGGAGTTTGTATGAGCAAGGCAAGCGTCAATCCAATGGTTCATGGCATTTTTGACCCAGCTACTTGGACGGTCACGTATGTTGTCTACGAAAAGCCTGGTTCTGCATGCGCAATTATTGATTCGGTTTTGGATTACGACCCTAAATCCGGGCGCACGCGCCACATTTCCGCAGACAAGGTGATCGAGTTCGTGCGCGCCAACAACCTCAAGGTGGAATGGATTCTCGAGACCCATGCGCACGCCGATCATTTGTCCGCTGCACCTTATTTGAAAGAGAAACTTGGTGGAAAAGTCGCGATTGGCGATCACATCACGACGGTGCAAAAAGTTTTTGCGGGTGTATTCAATTTAGAACCAGAGTTCCGCCAAGATGGTTCGCAATTTGATGTGCTGATCAAAGAGGGCGAGCCCTTCAAAGTAGGGGCCCTAGAGGGACATGCTTTGTTTGTGCCAGGCCACACGCCTGCATGCATGGCTTACCAGTTTGGCGATGCAGTGTTTGTGGGTGACACCTTATTTATGCCTGATGTTGGAACCGCACGTTGCGATTTTCCAGGAGGTGATGCGAAAACCCTCTATGCGTCGACACGTCGTTTGTTGAGTCTGCCTCCAGAAACTCGGCTGTTCATGTGTCATGACTATCCACCCGCAGGTCGTGACGTTGCGTTTGAAACAACTGTGGCTGAACAGCGCGCTAAAAATATCCACGTCCACGACGGCATCACTGAGGCGCAGTTTGTAGAGATGCGTACTAAGCGTGATGCGACACTGGAAATGCCGGTGTTGATCTTGCCTGCCGTGCAAATCAATATCCGTGCGGGAGAATTGCCACCCAAAGAATCGAATGGCATCTCTTATGTGAAGATTCCCTTGAATGCTTTGTGAGGCACTTTGAGTTTTGTTTCATCGTATCAACGTTTAAAAAGGATCGTCATCATGAAATGCAATGTAGGCACCATCGATAGGACCCTACGGATCGCAGTCGGATTGGTTTTGATTGCCTTGGCGGCAACTGGCACGGTGGGGGTGTGGGGCTGGATTGGCGTGGTTCCTTTGCTGACCGGTATTTTTCGTTTTTGTCCGGCTTACCCGTTGTTAGGTATCAGCTCTTGCGCTAAGGAAAGTGCCGCGCAAGGCAGCAGTAAAAAATAGCTTCGTGGTGCGAGCGGGTCGATTCAATGCTAGATCAGTAGCGCTTACTTTCTATGGGTGCCGGAACTCGATAGGTACGTCCACTGTCGCAGCCACTGGTTCCTGCCCACGCCTTGCGGGTAAAAAGCGCCACTGTCGAACCGCCTCTAGAGCCGCTTGATCCAGCCGCTGAAAGTCGCTGCTCTGTTGAATCTTGATGTCTTTCACGGCACCTTGAGCATCAAGGCTCACACGCAAAAGCACTTTGCCTTGCTCACGCATGCGCTTCGAAAGTGGAGGGTAGATTGGATCCGGTCGATGTAAATAGTTTGGATCCACTTTAGCGGGTGTGACGGACAGCTCGGCCCGAGAACCTGTGTCCTGATGCTGAGACGATGCATCCCCGCTACTTCGAGCTTGAATTGAAGATGTGACTGTTGGAAGCGGTAAGCGCGATGAGGGCGTCGCCGGTTCACGTGGGGCAATGGGTGGAGGTGGTTGGGTGGGTTGTTCTTCTACAGGCTTTTCATCCGCGGACGTTTCATCAACAGATTTTTTGTCCACAGACCTCTCCTCGACAGGCTTCTCTGCAGACTGATCATCTACAGATTGATCATCCTCAGGTTTTTCTACCGGTGGTGTCATGTCGGGCTTCTCAGATGCAGGTTGTTCTGAGTCTTGCTTGGACGTGTCTTGTTTGTCGGCAGTTTCGAGCGTGACAGGAATCACCAGACCTGATTGCCCGGACATTGAGGTGTCCATTTCGTCTGAGCCCCCGGGCCAGCCAAAGTGTGTCAGCAACAAGACGATCACGAGCAAATGAGCAAAGATAACGAGTGACAGGATCGTGCCAAGACTGAGGCCTGACGAACGTTGGAACGCAACAGGTTTGCCACCAGTTGATGCGAGATCTGAGCCCGCGGTGTTGGTGCGGGTGGGTGTCGGGTTGGAGTCGGAGGGTGGGGAGGTCAAGCGCATAAAGCAGTGTAGAGGTTTTCAGCTAATATTTGCTATAGAGTTTGATTAACAAAGTTTTTACAGGCCATGGTTTCAGCATGAACACTATTTCCAAAAAAACGCTCGCGATTCTGATTGCTGGGCTTTTGTCGAGCGTTTCGTATTTTGGCGCATCTTTTAATGTTTTGGCATCAGAGCAGGTGGCTGGGGATTTGAAATTGTCTACCCCCTGGATTCGGGCTTCGGTTCCCGGGCAGGTGAATGGTGCGGGCTACGTTCAGATTGACAACAAGGCGAGCCAAGCAGATCGTTTGGTTTCGGCCAGCACGACCGGTGTGAATCGAGTGGAGCTTCATACCATCATCACTGAAAATGGCGTGGCAAAAATGCGAGAGGTGCAAGGGATCGAGGTGCCCGCATCGGGTACGGTCAAGCTGATGCCCGGCGGTTTTCACATTATGTTTCTTGGATTGACTGAGCCGTTTAAAGCAGGTGAGTCATTGCCTGTGACACTCAATTTTGAAAAGGCCGGCGAGGTCAAGGTGATTTTTGAGATTAAGCCACCTACCTATAATCCGAGTTCAATGTCTGGTCATGGCAGCCATCGGCACTAGGGTGAGGAGCCTCTCATGTTGGGTGTGACCGACTATCCAGCTTTTGTCGCGGCATTTATCATTTTTTTGCTGATCCCCGGACCGGGTAATCTCGTGATCATCACCTCCACCACAAAAGGCGGTATTCGAGCTGGTTTTGCCGCGACCTTTGGGATCATTCTAGGCGATCAATTGTTGAGCTGGACGGCGCTTGCCGGGTTGGCGGCCGTCCTTGCCGCATCCCCCGTAGCATTTGAGGCCGTTCAATGGATGGGTGCGATTTACCTGGCCTGGCTCGGTATGAAAATGTTGCTAGCCAAGCCAGGTGCCGCCCCTGTACTCAATATCAAACCCTATCACTACTTGCGTCAAGCTTTAGTTATTACCTTGCTGAATCCAAAAGCCATTGTTTTTTATATGGCCTTCTTTCCTTTGTTTGTAGATCCTGTTCACAACATGGGTTTGCTGACCTTTGGTTTTCTTGCCCTGACCATTGCTGTGTTGGCTTTTTTGTATTCAGTCGTCGCAATCTTGTTGACACACTCTCTGGCTGAGCGTCTACGCACTAATCGTCATGTTGCATTTGCGATGGAAAAAATTGCAGGGCTGTGCTTGATTGGTTTTGGGCTCAGACTCGCGCTATCGCGCTAAGTCCGAGAACCCCTCTCTTTAAGGCTTGTTTTGCTCAACGACCATATGGGTGTGTGCCGCTTTGAGCAAGGGGCAGGGCACGTTTTTCTGTACGCCATATTCAATCATGGCACCAAGAATGTGCTCGTGCTCGGTCTGATTGCCTTGTGTCAGGTCACGCAACATCGAGGCGGCAAAGCTCGATCCTGACTTGGTGAGCATGGCAAGAGCTTTTTGCTGGGCACTTTCTTTGGTTGGAAAACCATTCGCTTGCGCAATCGCACAGCTTTCAGCATAAAAACTTGTCATCGTCTCTTTGCCCCATGGGGCATCGGCAATTTTGCCGACATGACCGCGGCAAAGCGTTGTCATGCCCGCTAGCGTTGCAAGAAAAACCCATTTGTCCCAGAGAGACTGCTCGATATTCTCGCTGTAGGTATGGTCAAACGCTGCTTTTTCACAAAGGGCCGAAAACTCACGGGCTATTTTCTCGTGAGCAGGATCACGATGCCCGACTGTAAGCGCGTGGAGATCAGTCAGTTGTTTGACTGAACCACTGCTGGAAATCGTGGCGGCGATGTGGGCGACACCGCCCATGACACGCGCCCGGCCAAACTTCTCGTCCAGCGTTTGAATGTGACGCAAACCGTTGAGGACAGGCAAGATGACGCCTGATGCGCTTGCTGCACTGACTGAGTCCAGGGCATCGGCCAAGTCGTAGGCTTTGGGGGCCAGCACGATCAGGTCATATTCAGGTTTGAGCTGCTCCCGGGTAACCGACTTTGGATGCAAGGTAAAGGTTTCACTCGGCGTTTCAACGACAAGACCTTCGGTTTGTATTTTTTGATGTCTTTTGTCCCGCAGTAAAAAAGTGACGTCAGCCCCTGCCTGAATCAGCCTGGCCCCAAAGTATCCACCCACGCCGCCTGCACCCAAAATTAGAATTTTCATGCTATCTCCTGTGAAGTCACAATCTTATCGCGTTGCAGAGCCATTCGCTACGACGAGTTTCTTGCGTAGACGTTGAGATGAAATAGAAGAGGAAAGTGATGATTTTGAAGCTATATTTACGCTATGCTTTGACTGTATCAGTCCATAAAAATAAAACGAAACTCTGGAGATTGCTTTGAAGCCTATTCGTTTAATGTCAGCCTGGCCATCCGCCTGTGCGCTATCTCTCGCTTTGACCGCGCTGTTTACCCCAACGCTTGCGCAGTCTCAGGATTTTCCCAAGGGCCAGACTATTACGATTGTGGTTGGTTTTGTCCCGGGCGGCGGTACTGACACTGCCACGCGCATTGTGGCTAAAAGTCTTTCCGCGAATCTCGGTCAACCGGTCGTGGTTGAAAATCGTCCCGGCGCGGGGGGTGTGATTGCGACTCAAGCTGTCGTCAATGCCAAGCCTGATGGAACCACGCTCTTGCTGGGTACGATTGGCCCCATGACTGTTTCGCCTCATTTGATGAAGTTGAATTTTGATCCTCTAAAGGACTTGGCGCCCATCACCATGGGCGTGAACTTTCCCAATGTGCTGGTTGTGCCACCGGATTTAAAAATCAACTCGCTGGCCGAGCTGGTTGCCGCTGCAAAAAAAGAACCTGGCAAAATGACCTACGCCTCGACAGGCGTAGGTTCGGCTGCTCATTTAGCGGGTGAGCTTTTCGCGCAGCGCGCAGGTGTTGAGCTGATTCATGTGCCTTATAAAGGTGGTAGCGCGGCCATGTTGGATTTGCTGAGCAACCGCATCGATGCGTATTACGCCACTCCTACGACGAGTGTGCAGCATGTTCAGACGGGCAAACTCAAAGCGCTGGCCACGACAGGTTTAAAACGTACAGACCTGATGCCTGACGTCCCAACATTGGCCGAGTCAGGGTATCCCGGCTTTAATGCCACCAATTGGTATGCGTTTGTTGCGCCTGCCAAAACGCCTGCACCCATACTTGATCGCTGGAATACGGAGCTGGTCAAGGTCTTGAATGATCCTGAGGTCCGTGCGCAACTCAATAAGCACGGTTTGACGCCTGATCCGACTACCCGCCAAGAGCTGGCTGACTTTATGGCTAAAGAGTCTGCCACCTGGAAACAGGTGGTCAAAGAGCGCAATATCAAGCTTGAATAAGGCTTGTTTAATACTGTATTGACTTCTGGTCATGTTGAGCGCGTTGCGCAGTATCCTGCAGTCCTCCCGCGCACCTTTTAAGGTGCGCAGTTTTCGTTATCAATGGTCCGCGGATCTGGCAACATCCTGGGCCTTTGAGATGGAAATTTTGGTGCTGGGGTGGTATGTGCTGGTTGAGTCGGGCTCTGTGCTGTTGCTGGTGGTGTATGGAGCCTTGCAATATACCGGAGCACTCATTTCACCATTTTTGGGCGTAGCAGGTGACCGGGTCGGCTACCGGGTTCTTTTCATGATCACTCGTGGGCTCTACGCCATTGCGGCTATGGCGATTGCGGCACTTGCCTTCTTTGACCTGTTGACCCCTTTGACGGTGATTGCGCTGGCCACTGTCGTGGGTTTAATCCGTCCCTCAGACCTGATGATGCGCTATGCCCTGATTGGTCAGACTCAGCCGAGTGATCAGCTGACTTCCGCGTTGGGAATCTCGCGCATGACTTCGGATTCCGCACGTATCGCTGGTGCTTTGGCCGGTGCGGGCATCTTTGCACAGTTCGGCATGGTACCGGTTTATGTTTGCATCACTTTGTTGTATTTAGTCAGCTTCTGTTTTTCCATGCGGGTGGCAGGCAAGCCTGCCAACGAAGTGATCCATACCGCTCGTCCATCTCCTTTCACGGACTTGCAGGATGCCTTTTCCTATGTGTGGGGCAGACCTGTGTTGCTTGGCACAATGAGTATTGCGTTTCTCGTGAACTTGTTGGCGTTTCCCTTCTCGCTGGGTTTGCTCCCTTACATCGCTCGCTCTGTATACGATGTGGGTCAAGCGGGCTTGGGTACCTTGAGTGCAAGCTTTGCCTTTGGTGCGCTGATCGGTTCGATTGTATTGGGGACTAACCGTTTTTCGCTCGGCACGGGACGCGCGTTGTTGGTGGCGACGGGTATTTGGTTTTGTTTGCTGATGTTTTTTGGATCGACCACTCACTTTATGCTGGGTGTGGCGATTTTGATTTGCGCAGGATTTGTACAAAGTATTAGTATGATTCCATTGGCCGCTGTCATGCTCAGGGCAACAGATGCTCAGTATCGTGGCCGTGTGATGGGTTTACGCATTTTGGCAATCTGGGGTCTGCCAGTAGGGCTGCTTTTGACGGGCCCATTAATCGATATTGTTGGCTTTGTCGCCACGACCTTGATTTACTCTAGTCTTGGGTTGGCTGCCACTGTAGCGATTGCATACAAGTGGCACGCGGCAATGTGGGATAAAGCCGCACCAGCCAACCAACACGGCTAAAACCGCTTACACACCTTCTACGATTCGTATGTCGCGTTCTGCCGCACCTGTGCCTAGGGCGCGAATTGCCTCTTGATAAGCAGGGCTGTTGTAAGCAGCCAAGGCCGCCTCGACGCTTTCAAACTCGATCAGCACGGTACGCTGCTTGACGCCAGCCTCTTTCACGGCGGCGGCCTCGTTGCGTGCTAAAAATTTACCGCCTGCAGCAGTGAGGGCGGGACCGGCGAGTTTGGCGTAGGCTGCCAAGGCTTCCGGGTTGGAAATTGAACGGTAGGCACTGATCCAATAAGCTTTTGCCACGATGACCTCTTAATTGTGATTGGGAGTGATGCTTGCGAAAGGACACTATATCAAGCGCGAAGGTTTTTAGGGAGGTGCATATTGGACGATGTGTCTATTTTCACTCTGCAAAAGAATCTGCTTTATGTTAGGGTTGATACCTACACGAAAAAAATGGTGAAACTCTGGGAAAAACGATAATCCAGAGCTAGGCCAGGAGACAAACGGTCCTTTTGCATGAAGATTTTTTACGGTTGGAAAATGGTGTTTGCTGCAGCTTCGCTGCAGTTTATCCAGTCGATGATGTTGCATCAGGCTTTCGGAGCCTACGTTGCCATTCTGATTCAAGACAAGGGCTGGAGTAAAACCTCTGTCTCTGGTGCCTCTGCCATGATGTCCATGGAGGCGGCGGTTATCGGTCCTGTTTTAGGGTGGTTCCTTGACCGTTTTGGTTCGCGAGGCGTCATCAGGCTGGGTGTGATTGTTTTTGGTATTGGTTTTATGTTGCTAAGCCAAATTGACACGCTTCTAGGGTTTTACGGTGCGGTCGTGGTGATTGCAATTGGCTCGTCAATGGCAGGTTATTTTCCATTGAATGTAGGTGTGATTCAATGGTTTGAAAAAAAGCGCGCCCGTGCCTTATCGATGGTGGGGCTCGGTCTGGCGCTTGGCGGGATGTTTGTGCCTTTGGTAGCCTGGAGCATGGAAAGTATCGGGTGGCGTGAAACTGCGTTTGGTTGCGGAGTGATCTCGATCGTTGTGGGTTATCCATTGGCGTGTATTTTCCGCCGCCGCCCAGAAGATTTTGGCGAAACAGTCGATGGTTTAGGTGCTCAACGGGGTGCTGTCGACGTCAAAGGCGCGGTTGTTCCTGAAAAACCGGAGCCTGAGTTCACCGCTAAACAAGCGCTTAGAACCAAGGCATTTTGGCTGCTTTCTGCCGGTCATGGCGTCGCGCTCATTATCGTGACAGCTGTCAACACCCATGCCATTAATCACATGCGGATTTCTCTGGACTATTCCATCGCGCAGGCATCTTTTTACATAACGCTCATGACGGGTTTTCAGGTGATCGGTGTTTTACTTGGGGGCGTGCTGGGTGACAAGCTTCAGAAAAATCGGGTCGCTGCGGTATGCATGACCATGCACATGATTGGTATGTTGATGCTTACCTACGCGCTGGGTCCTGTGATGTTGGTGTTGTTTGCGGTCTTTCACGGCTTGGCCTGGGGGATTCGCGGTCCATTTATGCAGGCCATCCGGGCGGATTATTTTGGCCGTAAATCGATCGGTATGATTCTTGGGCTTTCGGCCATGTTGACTGCGGTCGGTCAGGTATCCGGTCCTTTGCTGGCCGGCATTATGGGTGATGCCACAGGCAACTACGACCTGGGCTTTACCGTGCTGGCATTGATCGCAGGCGCTGGGACGTTTTTATTCTGGTTTGCCAAGCCGCCAGCCTTTCCCGGTTTACCGGTTAAAGCCCAGGCTGCATGAGACTATGAGCGCTTTTGATAGTCAGGCTCTGTTAATATTCGAAGATGACTTACTCTCGAATTTTAGCTGCGCCTTTGGTGCTGCTTCTAACTGCCTGTATTACTCTTGGACCGGATTACGATCGTCAGCAAGCGACCAAGTGGGAGTCTGAGCCTGCGTCCTGGCAACAGCCTTTGCCTCATGATGGTGATCCTGTCACGCTCGTGGCTTGGTGGGCACAGTTTAAAGATCCCGTTCTAGTCGAACTCATCGACCAGTCGCAAAAGCAAAGTAACAGCATGGCGCAGGCAGCTCTGCGGATTGCGCAGGCACGCGCGCTCCTGGTGACGGCTGATGGTGCCGCACTGCCTGTGCTCAACGCAACGGGCGCCTATTCTCGAGGCACCTTTCAGCTTGGCGGTCCTGTCGTCGTGGCAACGACCGCTCAGGCGCAACTTCAGGCAGGATGGGAGCTCGATTTATTTGGTGGTTTAGCTCGCGGAAGTGAGGCGGCTCGGGCCCGCTTGGCAGCCCAAGTGGCAAATTGGCACGAGGCAAGGCTGTCTGTATCGGCTGATGCCGCTAATCTTTATACAAACTATAGAGGCTGCGAGCAACTGTCCCAGCTCGCGCGTGCGGATGCTCAGTCTCGCGCCCAAACTGCACGTTTGACACAGGAGCTGGCACAAACAGGTTTTCAGGCTCCAGCCAATGCCGCGCTTGCTCGCGCCAGTGCTGCCGAGGGACAAAGTCGGGCGGTGGCGCAACAGGCGGAGTGTGATCTGCTCATCAAGGCTTTAGTGGCGCTCACTGCAATGCCCGAGCCAGAACTTAGAAGTAAGCTCAAGAGGGGCACGCGTGTGTTGCCAACACCTGCGATGCCCGTTGTGCAGCGTATTCCGGCGCAGCTTTTGCTGCAACGTCCTGATGTCGCAGCCGCTGAGCGTGAGTTGGCTGCCGCGAGCGCTGACATTGGCGTGCGGGAAGCCGAGCGGTTTCCTCGATTGTCTCTGCTGGGTAGCATCGGTCCACTGAGTTTTGAAAGTGGGGCGGGCTCGATTAGTGCGACGTCCTGGTCAATTGGGCCGTCCTTGAGCCTGCCTATTTTTGATGGTGGTCGTCGCGCAGCTAATCTTGAGACAGCAAAGATTGCGTATGAGGTCGCTGCGACTAATTATCAAACTCAGGCGCGACGTGCGGTCAGAGAGGTTGAGGAAGCCTTGGTGCGCCTCGATAGCCTGACCAAGCGGGAAGCTGAAAGCCTCAAAGCTTCGAAAGGCTATCGCGAATCTTTGCAAGCTGCCCAGGAGCGTTACAAGTTTGGTTTAGCCAGCATTCTGGATTTGGAAGAAACCAGACGTCTTTCGGTTAACGCCGACAACATATTAGCGATCGTGCGGCGTGAACGTGTGAATGCGTATATCGCGCTTTACCGAGCTGTTGGCGGTGGCTGGGATGCGAAGGATCTGGCTGCTGTCGTACGTTCTGTTCAGCAAAACCCGAATGAAATTTTGACAGGCAAGCTCCAATAATGAAACAAATCATGAACGCAATCCGTGTACCTTTACTCAGTTTGACGCTCATCCTCACAGGCGTTTCGAGCGGGTTGCTCATATCAGATGCATCGGCGCAGTCTTCCTCCGCGCGTCCCGCGTTGACTGTCTCTGTGACAAAGCCGAACATGACTGCCTTGCCAGCCACGATTCGGGCCAACGGTAATATCGCTGCCTGGCAAGATGCCTCGGTCGGTGCTCAGGTTGGTGGCTTACGCATTGCCGAAGTGAGGGTCAATGTCGGAGATCATGTCAAAAAAGGACAGGTGCTCGCAGTCTTTGCCCAGGATACGGTCCTCGCCGATTTGGCTGTTCAAAAGGCACAGGAGTCCGAAGCGTTGGCTGCTCTTGCAGATGCCGAGGCGAACGCCTCGCGCGCCAGGAGCCTGAAAACGTCCGGCGCGTTATCCGCCCAACAGATCAGCCAGTATCTGACTGCCCAGCAGACCGCTGCCGCACGAGTGGAGGCCGCACGCGCGCATCGCCAGTCACAGGAGCTTCGTTTGAAATACACCGAAGTCGTTGCACCCGATGACGGTGTCATTTCAGCGCGTCAGGCAAGTGTTGGAGCGGTCGTGCCAGTAGGCGCTGAACTATTCAAGATGTTGCGTCAAAATCGGCTTGAGTGGCGGGCCGATGTGGTGTCCGAGGAGCTTGGCCGGATCAAGGTTGGGATGCCTGTCGATGTCTACCCCGCGAGTGTGCCAAAAGGACAGCCTCCGATCGTAGGAAAAGTGCGTGTGATCGGACCCACTGTTGATGCGCAAGCGCGTACAGCGATTGTCTATGTCGATCTGCCTGTTTTATTGCATGACGAACCACCCGTGCGTGCGGGTATGTTCGCAACTGGGGTGTTTAACCTGGGCGACAGTCAGGGATTAACGTTGCCTCAAGAATCGGTTGTGATGCGAGATGGCTTTAGTTATGTGTTTAAACTCCTAGCGGATCAGCGTGTCGAGCAGGTGCGTGTCCAGATTGGACGACGGGTTGGCGCGCGAGTTGAGGTTCTGTCCGGTGTCTCAGCCTCCGACACGATTGTTGAATTAGGGGCGGGTTTCCTGACAAACGGTGATCTTGTCTCGGTTGAACGGTCATGAACTTTTCCGCCTTTTCCATTCGACATCCCATCCCAGCGATTCTGCTGTTCACTTTGCTATCGATCGCTGGAATTTTGTCATTTCGAGCCATCGGAGTTCAGGATTTTCCGGATATCGAACTGCCGATGGTGACAGTCGAGGCCAGCTTGCCTGGCGCCGCGCCTGCCACACTCGAGACCGAGGTTGCACGAAAGCTTGAAAACTCGATTGCGACCTTGCAGGGCATCAAGAATATGTACACCAAGATTCTTGAAGGCACAGTGGTCATTAATGTCGAGTTCATTCTTGAAAAAAATGTCATGGAGGCAGTCAATGATGTGAGAGATGCCGTCACGCGGGTTCGCGCGGATCTGCCGGCTGACGTCAGAGATCCGACTATTTTGCGTGCGACGACAGCGGGCCGTCCTTTAATGACCTATGCCATCACCTCAGACCGCATGGATCAGGAGGCGCTTTCTTGGTTTGTAGACAATACGGTCTCCAAACAATTGCTGACAGTGAATGGTGTCGGACGTGTGAAACGGATGGGAGGGTTGAGTCGTGAGATTCGGGTCGAGCTTGATCCTGCCCGCATGGCCGCTCTTGGTGTGACGGCTGCAGATGTTTCTCGACGATTGCGTTTGATTCAACAAGAGGCACCTGGTGGCCGCGGTGATATTGGCGGTGCCGAACAAGCTGTGCGAACGATTGCCACGGCACAGACTGCTCAAGACCTGGGTGGCATTGATTTGTCTTTGTCAGACGGCCGGCGTGTGCGACTGGATCAGATTGCGACCATCACCGACACGACTGCGGAGCGACGTTCACTGGCGCTGATGAATGGACAGCCTGTGGTTGCCTTTGAGATCATGCGCAGCAAAGGTGCCAATGAGGTGACTGTTGCCAGAGATGTTCGCCAAGTGATCAAGGGTTTGCAAGCTGCCCATCCTGATATCGCATTCACGGAGCAAATTGACAACGTTGAAATGACCGAAGAGAACTTCAAGGCCTCGATGCAGCTTCTGTACGAAGGCGCCATTCTTGCGGTCCTTGTTGTTTGGTATTTCTTGCGTGACTGGCGCGCCACCATTGTCTCTGCTGCCGCTTTGCCATTATCGATTTTGCCTGCGTTTCTGGGTATCTATTTGTTTGGCTTTACTCTGAACATGGTGACCTTGACGTCTCTTGCGTTGGTGGTGGGCATCTTGGTCGATGATGCGATCGTCGAGGTTGAAAACATCGCGCGTCACCTGCAAATGGGTAAAACGCCTTTTCAGGCAGCGATGGATGCAGCCGACGAAATTGGCATGGCTGTGATTGCGACGACCTTTGCCCTGGTTGCGGTCTTTTTACCGACGGCGTTCATGGATGGCGTGCCGGGCAAGTTTTTCAAACAGTTTGGTTGGACAGCTGTGTTGGCTATCATGGCCTCTTTGGTTGTGGCGCGTTTATTAACACCAATGATGGCGGCCTATCTGATGAAGCCGCTCGGTGGCAAACACGCAGAGCCTCGTCCCGACAGCTGGGTGATGCGCCATTACCTTTTGTCAGTGAAGTGGTGTCTGAGTCATCGTCTTGCGACGATCATATTTGCTTTCGCCTTTTTTGCCGGATCGCTTGCATTGGTGCCTCTGTTGCCAAAGGGATTCGTGCCGCCGGCAGATCGGGGTCAAACGATGGTCAACATTGAGCGTGCCCCGGGCAGCACGCTTGAGGATACGCTACGCGCAGCCGAGCAAGTCAAGAAAAAATTGTCTTTGATTCCTGAGGTCAAGAGTGTGTTTAGTTCTGTGGGGGGGGGCGTTTCAGGGGATGTATTCGCCCGGGGTTCTGCCGCAGAGGTTCGCAAGGCCGCACTCACCGTGATGCTGTCGCATCGCTCGGATCGTAGTAAAAATCAACAAGAAGTGGAAGCTGATATTCGACGGGTGCTCTCCAATGAGCCTGGTGTTCGGATTACTGTAGGCGCTCAGGACGTTGGCGTCAAAATGCAGATAGTCTTGCAGAGCGAGGATCCCGTGGCGCTCAGCAAAGCAGCACAAGCCGCTGAGCGTGATCTGCGCACACTCAAGGGAGTGGGAGGCGTGACTTCCTCAGCCAGTCTGGTGCGCCCTGAGCTAATTGTGCGTCCTGACTTTGCCCGTGCCGCTGATTTGGGCGTGACTGCTCAAAGCATCGCTGAAACACTGCGCGTTGCCACCAGCGGTGATTACGATGTCGGGTTGGCTAAATTGAATCTGGCCGAGCGACAAATACCCATCCGCGTGAAATTGCCTGATGCGACCCGCACTGATATCGCGGCGCTTGAAAGATTAACCGTGCCCGGACGCTATGGACCCACCTTGCTTGGTAATGTCGTGACATTCACCATGGATAGCGGACCCGCACAAATTGATCGTCTGAACCGAAGCCGTAATGTGATTCTGGATGTTGAGTTGGGGGGGCGGCCACTTGGCGAGGCCTTTGCAGATGCCATGGCTTTGCCAAGCTTGCGTAATCTGCCACCGGGCGTCACGCTTGCGGAATTAGGTGATACCAAGGAAATGCAGGCCTTGTTTGCAAGTTTTGGTTTGGCGATGATGATTGGTCTTTTATGCATCTACATGATCTTGGTGTTGTTGTTTCATGACTTTTTACAGCCCATCACGATTTTGGGTGCATTACCGCTCTCGATTGGTGGTGCGTTTGTCGGACTGCTTTTGACTGGAAAAAGTTTTTCGATGCCCTCGCTGATTGGTTTGCTCATGCTGATGGGCGTTGTCACCAAGAATTCGATCTTGCTCGTCGAGTATGCGATCACAGCCAGACGCAACGGCTTATTGCGCAACGAAGCCTTGATCGATGCCTGCCACAAGCGTGCGCGGCCGATTGTCATGACCACTATTGCGATGACTGCGGGCATGATCCCCATCGCGATTGGTTGGGGGTCGGATCCGAGTTTTCGCTCACCGATGGCGATTGCAGTGATCGGTGGCCTGATGACTTCAACGTTACTAAGCCTGCTGGTGATTCCTGCTGTATTTACGTATATAGATGATTTGGATCAATGGCTCAGACGCGCACGCAAAAAGGTGTTCAGAAACAAGGTTGCGCCTCAGTCCCAGGACGCCTAAGCGGATAGTCAGGTTGAGTGTGTCGTATAAAAAACGGGACCTTGGGATTGAAAGTTTTGCCAATTTTTCCTGATCGCGCTCAAGTTGTAATTGGCGCCTAAAGGAATATAGGGAACGTGTTCAAACACTTCCAGCTGAATCGCCTGACAAATTTTTTGTCTCTCTGAAAGTGAGTCGGCAAAAAACCAGTCCATCCGCAGTGTTTCCAGCTTTTCGTTAGTGGGCCAGCCGAACCATCCTTGTGTGCCCGTACCGCGAATCCCCAGATTGGAGGCCGGATCAAGGTTGCTGGTGCCGGTCAGTGCGGTGAACGCGACGTTCCACCCTCCTGCGGCAGGTGAGTCTTGATTGTTTCGACGCTGCAGATAGGTGCCCCAATTCATGGGTCTCAACTCGGTTTTGAGTCCCAGTTGTTTAAATAAATCCTCCGTCACGAGCGCGCATGCATGATAGGGGGCTGCATCAACGGGATCCAAGATCACAATTGGTTCCCCGTTGTAGCCCAATTCCTGAATGCGTTTTCTCGCGCGTTTGATGTCGCGTTTGCCTGTAAGCTTTTCCATACCGGCCTGCGACGCCATGGGCGTACCCGGCGCAAAGACGCCGCATTTGTCATTCCAATACTCTGGAAATTCCGCGCCATTGGCCGCCATCATATAGTCTGACTGATTGATGACAGACAAAATGACCCGACGCATTTCCACATCATTGAACGGCGCATGCAGATGATTAAAGCGCATGATAAATATCGCCGGTAAAGCCGCCTTGATCAGCTCGATACGCGGATTTTTGCGTAGCATCGGAATAAAGTCGTTATCGACTAATTCGATGCCATCGATTTCGTTATTTTGAAGCGCTGCAACCGCGGTGGCTCGGTCGGGAATAATGAGCCACTTGAGCGTGTCGATGTGGGCGATTTTCGGACCGGCAGTATTACTGGCGATACCTTGTTGGCGCGGAACATACTTTGCAGCTTTTGCGTACTCTACCTTTGACCCAGATACCCACAGTTCGGGTAAAAAACGGAAAGGGCCGCTGCCAATAACTTCTTTAATCGCAACATTGTTCGGCGTGCTGGCCAGACGTTGCGGCATGATAGAGGCCGATGCGGAGGCGAGCGTGTAGGGTAATAGAGAAAACGGTCTGCTCAAGGTAATGATGATGGTGGCGGGATCGGTCGACCTGATGTCAGTGACCACACTAAAGAGAGTTTGTCCCAACAGGTTGCGTTGACCAAAGCGTTTCAGACTAGTGATGACATCGGTGGCAGTCACAGGCTTGTCATCGTGAAAGCTCAAGTCTGCTCGCAGCGTCAGAGTCCACTGAAGCTTGTCTTCGGACAGATTTGCTTTTTCCAGCATTTGTAGCTGGGGCTGATACTGCGCATCCAGACCAAAGAGCGTGTCGAAAACTTGCAAGGCATGGCAGGCTGTTATCGCAGCCGTTGTAAAAACCGGGTCCAGGACGGACAGGTCGGTTGAGGGAACCCAGCGAAAGGTGCGCTGTGGTGACTGCGCAGCAAGTTTGAAAGGTGAACTAAACAGCGTCGCTGTCGCACTGGTCGTGACGAGAAAGGAGCGGCGATCCATTTTTTACGTCGACTGTGTGGGCAGACTCCAGAGGTTACCCTCCAGGACTACGCGCGATTCTTGATGGAGTTTATTCAGATGCGCGAGTAAAGATTTTTGCGCAACAACATGCAAACGCTCTGGGGTATCGTCGTAGGCGAGCTTGACCAAAGCCTCGAGTGTGTCTGGTTTGGCCGCTCTTTTAAGGGCAGCCATCACTTTATTTTCTCGCTCCTGCCTGTGGATCAAAATTCTTTCGACGTTCTCCGCTGGCTTATCCATGAGAAAGCCATGGCCAGGAGCGAGATAGTCGATTTGTTCGTCAAGTAGTAAACGTAATGAGGCGAGATATTCAACCATATTGCCATCCGGCGGGCTGATTACTACTGTTGAGCCTTGCATGATGTGATCTCCCGTGAACAGGAGATTTTGAGACTCTAGTAAGAAGCAAACCTGATTAGAGGCATGGCCAGGGGTGTGTAGGACACGAATCGACATGCCCCCAAGATCGAGGCGTTCTTGGTGCGACACGATATGGTCGGGAGTGAAAGTCTGATCTTGATTGGAAAAAGCAGGGGCAGGCATGCCATACACGGTCGCTCCTGTTCTTTGCTTGAGCACTGCAGCGGCAGGGGAGTGATCCAAGTGGGTATGGGTACAGAGAATCCATCGGATGGGACCGGGAGCCGCCGTAAGTAAAGCATGGATATGTTCTTCGAGGAGCGGGCCCGGATCAATCACCGCGACACCTTCCGTCGCGTTGCCGATGAGATAGCTATTGGTGCCAGGACCGGTCATCATGCCAGGATTGGCAGCAGTGACCCGCAGTACGTCATGGCCGATTTTCACGGCAACACCCGGTTCAATGTAGGCGCAGCATGTACCTTGATTGTCCGGATCGATCTTTTTAATTTCAGCGTAGGCAAAATCGCCGGGGATCAATGTATGCGTTTCGCCGGCACGTGATTTTCCCGTTACGGGGGCCATCACCAATTTGGGCCTTGGTTTGCGCGCATACTCCAGAAGCTCTTCGACATGTTTAAAGGGTGCGAGACTTTCAAGTGTTTTGATGGTGGGAAACATCAGGTTGAGCGAGCCTGAACGATGCAAGTCAATGGCCTGGTCGGGACGGACCCAGATCTGACCAACGGTTTCATGATTATCTTCCAGTGCAGTTTGGCCCTCTGGCGCTTGCGCAACAAAAAAACGTGTGTCGTAGCGTCTTGGACGCCCCGCCTGCGTGACCCAATGGCTGTAGTAAGCGATCCGATCCGTAGCGGCTTTGACCTGCTCACGCATTAGGATGTCCACAAATGAGAGCTTGTTTTGCGCCATTTCAAGCCGCAGGTTTGCAAGCCTGTCGGCCTCTTCGGTTGCCAACTGTAGGAGCTGATCATTGTCCCGGTAACCCAACAACAAACCAGACTCTTCGAAGCACTCGCGGATCGCTGCAATCCAGTAAGCCAGACCGCCCTGGTCAATGCCGAGCGTCTCACTGGCACGCTTGTCATCGAGCCCGACACACAGCGAGGCAATGTCGGGATGATGGTCTGTCCGATCAAGCGCACCGCCTGGAAAAACATGCATGCCTTTGGCGAATTCGACGGCAGTCGTTCGTTCCATCATGAACACTTCAATGCCATCGCTGACATTTCTAGCGAGAATGACGGTCGCTGCGGGACGGGGTACGGCGGGTGCTGAAATCGTGGTCATATAGGAAAACGAGCAGTTACAAAAATGGTCATTCAGGTTTATATTCGACTCACACTTTATCACTGCGCGCTTGAATAGAGCGTATAGGAGACAAAAAATGAGATTTTCCCTGCTTGTTTCAGCGGGCCTTGCTGCATTGTCGATGGGCGCCTCTAGCATGAGCTTTGCCCAAGCCTGCCCGAACCGGGGCGATTTGGATTCTTTGTATTGCGATGCAAACAAAGATATGGTGGCTGACACGCCGACGGACAAATCAAAGCTCAAGACCCCTTCAACGTTAGTTTTCACATACACCCCTGTTGAAGATCCTGCGGTCTACGAAGAGATTTTCACACCTTTTACCAAGCATCTTGCTCAGTGCACTGGCAAGCGCGTGGTGTTCTATCAGGTGCAGAGCAATGCCGCTGAAATCGAAGCCATGCGCTCAGGCCGACTCCATGTGGGAGGTTTTTCCACAGGTCCGACAGCCTTTGCTGTCAACATTGCAGGTGCGGTGCCGTTTGCCGTGAAAGGTACTGCCGACGGCTTCCAAGGCTATAACCTGATTGTGATTGTCAAAAAAGACAGTCCTTTCAAGACAATGCCTGATCTGAAAGGTAAAAAAGTTGCGCATACTTCACCTTCTTCCAATTCAGGCCACATGGCACCGATGGCTTTGTTCCCCAAGCAGGGGCTGGCTCCTGAAAAAGACTACAAAATCTTGTTTTCAGGCAAGCATGATCAGTCCGTCATGGGTGTGAATTCTGGCGACTATGACGCCGCTGCTGTCGCCTCAGACGTGTTTTATCGCATGGCCGCCCGTGGTCAGATCAACAAAGACGACTTCCGCATCATCTACACGAGTCCAAAGTTTCCGACCTCTTCATTTGCTTACGCGCATGACCTTGAGCCAGGTTTCCGAGATCAAATGCTGAAGTGTTTCTATGACTACCGTTACCCTGCAGCGATGCAAAAAGCTTTTGATGGAGCAGACCGTTTCTATCCTGTGACATACGAAAAGGATTGGGCGATCGTACGCGAAGTGGCTGAGGCGGGTGGTGAGAAGTTCAACCGCGCCGCATACGACCGCGAAGCAGAGAAAGCAAAAGCAAAAGCAAAGGGTAAGTAGTTTTATGGCTGCAGCATTGAGCATTACAGGGTTGGTCAAGTCCTATCGAGCAGGCCACCCTGTCCTGAAAGGGATTGATCTGGAAATTTCGGGTCAAGAGGTCACCGCGATCATTGGTCCATCCGGAACAGGCAAAAGCACATTGCTGCGCTGCATCAATCGTCTGGTTGAGCCTTCAGCCGGTCAGATTACCTTAAACACCGCTCAGGGCACTGTTGACTTGACCCGCGTGCGTGGGGCAGCTTTGCGTCATGCACGCCGTCATATTGGCATGGTGTTTCAGGAATACAACCTCGTTGAGCGACTGACCGTAATGGAAAATTTGCTCACGGGTCGTCTAGGATACTTGCCGGCCTGGAAAGCTTGGTTTCGCAGTTTTAAGCCAGAGGACATCGAGCAGGCGTATCGCTATCTTGATACGGTCGGGCTTGGAGACTTTGCGAGCCAGCGTGCTGATGCTTTATCCGGTGGGCAGCGTCAGCGAGTTGGTATCGCGCGTGCGCTCATGCAGGCGCCTGCGATTTTATTGGCTGACGAGCCCACATCTTCTCTGGATCCCAAGACGTCAGTGGAAATTATGGAGCTGCTCACGGCTCAAGCTCAGGCGCAGCAGATTCCTGTCATGATCAATATGCATGATGTGGAGTTAGCAAAACGCTATGCTACGCGTTTGATCGGGATGTCGGGCGGTGAAGTTGTCTATGATGGACCTGCCGCAGGCTTGGATCACGGGATGCTCAAAAGAATCTATGGCGGCGAGTCCTGGATCGTATGATAAACGCCACGCCTTTAAGCGCATCGCGCGCGCATCCTAAGCCTTTTACGATGTCCCTTAAAGCCAAGGCCGGCCTTGTGCTAGCAGTTTTGTATGTGATTTATGCAAGCATGCAGCTAGATGTCACGTTTGCCAGGTTTGTTGCAGGGCTTGGGCATGCGGCAAAATTTTTAGATCGGATGTTTCCACCAAATTTCGAGCGTTATAACTTGCTGATAAAAGGACTTTCGGAAAGTCTTGAAATCGCAGTGCTCGCTTCGACCCTGGGTATTTTTTTAGCCCTGCCTCTGGGCTTGCTTGGCGCCCGTAATTTGATGCCGGGTTGGGCATCATGGCCTGCTCGAACGATTGTTGCGTTTTGTCGTGCGCTTCATCCTGTCATCGTTGCAATTTTATTCGTCAAAGCGGTGGGGTTCGGAGCCTTGGCGGGTATTTTGGCCTTGACAGTCGCTTCGATTGGATTCATCGGCAAGTTATTCACCGAGTCAATAGAGGAAATTTCACTGAAACAGGTCGAAGCGGTGCGTGCAACAGGGGCGTCCTTCGCGAATGTGATTATTTTCTCTGTATTGCCACAAGTCTTTCCGCGCTTTATCGGATTTTGTACTTACCAGTTTGATTCAAATTTGCGTAACTCCACCATGGTTGGGATTGTCGGGGCGGGCGGCATAGGCGGGACTCTTTTTTCCGCCTTCCAACGCTTCGACTACGACTACGTCTGTGCGATTTTGATCAGCATCATTACCCTCATCATGTTGGGTGAACTATTGGCCAATGTGATTCGTCGCGTGTTTTTGGATAATCTGACGATCAAAGAGCTATTCAGGGGAAAAGCTTCCACGATTGTGCCCACGCCTAAGGTGTCCGCATGAGTGGCGCTCCCATCCAATCTTCTGAGGGGTCCGCAGCAGGTTCAACAAACAGAGTCTGGGAGCGGTATTCAGTCAGCCAGCGCTTAGTACGTTTTGGTTTTTATTTTTTGTTTGTTGCTGCCGTTGTCCAGTCGATCCGTCAGGTTCAGATCATCCCGGAGTTTTTACTCGACGCACCGGAGCAAATGGTAGATTTGTTTTCGAGAATGTGGCCGGTGGATTGGGCGCATTATTCAGGCTCTGTGCATGATGCCTTGATCGAGACGATTCACATTGCGTCACTCGGTACGATTATTTCTGTCTTGCTTGCCATACCGATTGGTTTGCTTGCGGCTAACAATCTCACACCTAACCGGCTGATCAATACGCTTGCGAAACTCATTCTTGTTTCCAGTCGGTCTGTCAACTCCCTGGTTTGGGCGCTTTTGTTTATTGCGATTTTTGGCCCCGGCCCATTGGCTGGCACCATGGCGATCGCTTTTCGATCAATCGGTTTTGTCGGCAAGCTTGTGGGTGAGTCTGTCGAGGAGGCGCAACGAGGCTCAATTGAGGCGCTCACCTCTGTCGGCGCCAGCACGGGTGCTTTAATTCAATACGGATATTGGCCGCAAATCAAGCCAGCATTTTGGTCGATCGTCTTGTTGCGTTGGGATATCAATGTCAGGGAGTCGGCAGTGCTTGGCTTGGTGGGGGCTGGTGGTATTGGAATGGCTTTGGACACAGCGCTGAATCTTTTTCAGTGGGATCGCGTCGCGGTCATTTTGATTTCAATCTTTGTGATTGTAATCTTGGCCGAAGTGGTGATCACCCGCATCAGACAGAAAATTATCTAAAACGCCCATATCATTAGGCTTGAATTTTTCAAGATTGATTTTGAGTGTGGTGCAATGTGATGGACTGACATCACACCACAACTCCTAAATAACAAGATCCCTTGTCAAGCGACTTCAGGGTTTGGCGCTGAGAGGAAGCGAAGTTCCAATCATTGAGTCGCGCGTGACAAGTTCTGCGAGTTCAGCCTCACTCATTCCCTCTGTACCCGCCGGACGGTACGGCAGCACCAAAAACCTCAAATCAGCCGTGCTATCGGAGACGCGTACCTCGACATCATCGGGGATGTGCGTACCAAATTCTGCTAGCACTTTTCTCGGTTCGACGACGACTCGCGAACGATAGTCGATGGATTTGTACCAAGCAGGCGGGATGCCAAGAAGCATGCGAGGGTAACAGGAGCAGAGCGTACAGACCACGACGTTATGGACCTTTGGAGTGTTTTCCAATACGACCAAATCAAGAGGTGTCGTAATGTCCAATTCAAAGTGCTCATTGATTGTCTTGAGCGGCTCGGCAAGCAATTTCTTTTTAAACTCTGGATCCACCCAGGCCTTGGCAACAATCTTTCCGCCGATCGCGGGTGTCAGACTGTCTTGGTAGTCGATTTGTCTATGCAGTTCGTCGGCCGTGATGATGCCTTTTTCATCGAGCAATTCACGTATTGCTGTTTGTAGCAAGACTTCGTAGCGGTCGTAGTGATCCTCATCATCCGGTGCCGGAGGTGAATGGGGGTGAGCGTGTGCATGGGCATGATCGTGGTCATGGTCGTGGTGGTGTCCGTGCGAGGTACTCATGCTTTATTTTCTCCAGATATTGGATCGATCCAGTGCTCGTAGATGTCGGCAACGACAGTATCGTTCGGGCTACCTGTGTAGTGCGGCCAAACGTCTTTCTGTTTAAACCGCACACGATACAGCACGCGCATCGGCAGGCCAGGCTTGTGGAAAGCCAACAGGGAAGGGTCGCGGTAACAACCCCGAACTTCAGCGATTTCCCCTTTGGCTCCGCGTAAATAAAACGGCGTGCGACAGTGGGTCTCGGGAGGCTGTTTGCGAACAATCACAGGTGTTCCTGCGGGCAAGGCTTGTCCGGGGCGGGGAGCAATGGCTGTCATAGGGATCCTTTTTGTTTGTAGCGCTCGCGCAGCAGCTCGATGCGGTCATCGATTTCCTTGGCTGTTAATAATTGTTGCTCGATCACTAGGTCGCGAACCGCTCGTATCCATTTGTCGTAGTAAAGCATGTTCTTGTAGTCTTCTTCGGTATTGGACTCAATCGCACGGCGCATGGCGTCGGATGTAAACGCCTGGAGTTTGCTGCCTGTTAAAAGCTTTTGCAGTGCATCGACTCGCTTTTCGTGAAGGGTAGATGGATGTTCGTCCAAACAGACGGGCCCGGCCGGTTGGCCGCCGAGATCATTTACTTTTCTTTCAGTCATTCTGGACTCTCATATCGTCTTGTCATACTTGGAGAGTTTATTTTTACACCCATTTCGCCCGAAAAGTCTTGTTGTTTGGTCTTCGTTGGACAAAATATTTATGCTAAAAGAGCAGGTTAAGTCTCTTATTCTTTCCGCACGACGACTTCACTTTTCAAGGATGCATCCGTGAGCGACTATTTTTATGAACCAAGCAAGGGCCATGGCCTGCCACACAACCCTTTTAAGGCAATCGTGGCCCCGCGTCCGATTGGCTGGATTTCCAGCATTGACAAGCAAGGCCGTGTGAATTTGGCTCCCTATAGTTTTTTCAATGCTTTTTCCGAGACGCCACCCGTGATTGGTTTTTGTACAAGCCATGTGCGTAAAGACAGCGTCAACAATATCGATGAAACCGGTGAGTTTGTCGCGAATTTCTGTGGTGCCGAGCTGGCCCAGGAAATGAACATTACTTCGGCCTCCGTGGAGCCTGGCGTGGATGAGATGAAGCTCGCAGGTCTGGATGCTGCCGCTTCCACACTGGTCAAGCCACCCCGAATCGCCCGCGCGATTGCAGCGCTCGAATGCAAGCTCATCAGCACGACCCAGCTCAAAAATGCAAAAGGCGAGCTGATCGATACCTGGATGACTTTGGGAGAGGTGGTTGGTGTGCATATCAACGACGCGTTCTTGAAAGATGGGATCTTTGACACGGCTGCCGCGCGTCCCTTAGGTCGATGCGGCTACAAAGGGGACTATGTCGAAGTCAACACCTTGTTTGAAATGATTCGCCCCAAAGAGTACACACCCGCCAAATAAGCATCCTCTTTGCTTCAACGCTCAGTCAGTGGACCGTGAGATTCAGGTCCACCGCACACAAATGATTGACTGCATACTGGTTGAGGTTAGATCAGACTGATAGCTCTGACAGCGGTATAGCCACCAAGCAACAACAGGCTGAGAAAAAAGTAACGGCGGAATTTATCTTGTGGAATTTTCTTTCTGAGATATTGCCCCAAGAACATGCCCAAGAAGGCGGGTACGAGTGCCAAGAGAGAGACGGTAGCGATTTCCATCACAAACTCTCCGGTGATCCAGAGTCCAATAGCCAGTGCGATTGAAGCCATACTGAAAGATAAGCCAAGTGCTTGGATCAGCTCGTCTCTTTTGAGTTCGAGCGCCGTGAAATAGGGGGCGACCGGTAGGGCGGCGATGCCTGTCGCGCCTGAAACAATGCCTGTAAAAAATCCAATTACAGGTGTCAGCCATGATTCCGTTCGCGTGGAAACATTCAAGCGTGCAGCCGATAAGCCGTATGCGCCGTAAGCCATTAAAACCAATCCCAGGCCTGCGGTCACAATGGCAGTGTGGCCGCTCACAATGAAACTGACTCCGAATGGTGTGCCGCAGCAAATCCCGATCAAAAGTGTTTTAAATCGTTTAAGCAGCGCGATAAAACTGGGACCCGAAATCAGTTGCCAGATGTTCGTGATGAGTGAGGGGAGAACAAGCATCGCTGCAGCCTCGACGGGCGCAATGATCAGCCCAAGTAAGCCGATTGCAATGGTGGGTAAGCCCATGCCGATGACGCCTTTGACGAGTCCGGCAAGAATAAAAACGAGGGCGACCAGCGTGAGAGTGAAGATTGAGTCTGTCATTATAATTCGTGAAATCTTTTCTAACGATAGCACCTGCGAGTGATTGTTTGTGACATGCGGGTGTGTCGAGGTGATTAATCGATTCAAATTTTGGAAAAAACATGGACATTCATGCCTTGCCTCCCGAAATAGTCGGCCCAAGTGCTTGGTTGGGTCCTCAGGCAAGCGCATCGACAGACTGGGTGCATCACCTCACGGACCTCGAGCTGTCCGAGCTTGAACTGGCGGCTCGTCGTGCGCTGGAGACTCATTCCGATATTGCAAGCATACGGCGTGAGGCCTTTGTCTTACCAACATTGGGTCCCAGGCTCGCGCATTTACATGATGTATTGATCCACGGCTGTGGATTCGCTCTGGTGCGCGCACTTCCAGTCAAAGACTGGCCGCGAGCAGTCACTGCTGCAGCTTTTTATGGTTTGGGCTGTCATCTTGGTTACCCTGTGCCTCAAAATGCGAAAGGACATGTTTTGGGACATGTCACTGATATGGGTCTCAACGCAGACGATCCAAAAGTCAGAATCTACCAAACACATGAGCGTCAAACCTTTCACACTGATTCGAGCGACATTGTCGGTTTAGTGTGTTTGCAGCAAGCCAAGTCTGGTGGCGATTCTGCGCTGGTCTCCTCGAATACGATCTATAACGTAATGCGTCGGGACTATCCTGAGCTGGCGGCTGCGCTATTTGATCCGATTGCAACAGATCGGCGCGGAGACGAGGGTCCTGGCCAAAAACCGTACTTTGAGATACCTGTTTTTACCTGGTATGCGCAAATGATGTCGACAATCTATCAGCGTCAGTACATCGATTCGGCTCAGCGTTTTGCGCAGGCGATGCGATTGACGCCATTGCATGTGGAAGCACTCGACTGCTTTGATGCGTTGGCAAATGATCGCCGGCTGAATTTTTTAATGCGACTTGAAGCCGGTGATATGCAATTTGTCCACAATCACACCTTGTTGCACGATAGGACTGCCTTTGAGGACTGGAACGAACCAGGGCGAAAGCGCCATCTGCTCAGGTTGTGGTTGTCTTCCCCGCGCGCTCGTCCATTGCCTGCAGTGTGGGCCGAACGCTATGGAACTGTGGAGCCCGGTGTGCGCGGCGGAGTGTCTGTACCCGCCGCGCAGTGGATCGCGCCTTTAAATCCTGAATAGGATTGACTTAGTCCGCATACCCAGGCAGCTCACGGTCGAGCACGCGCATCATGGCTTCAAAGTAGAGGTTGTCACGTCCAGCCCGTGTATGGCGATCGTCGACAGGGGGCTTTTGCACGGCTGCGATCACTTCATCTGATAGGATCTGAATCGGCTTGCCTGTACTCATCGCCAGCACTTGCGCGCGACAGACGCGTTCAAGTTTGTAGAGACGCTTGTAGGCTTGAGCGACCGTATCACCGACCACAAGGATGCCGTGATTTTTCATGAACAAAATCTTTTTGTCACCAATTGCGGCGGCGAGTCGCTCGCCTTCGGAGAGGAAGTCAGCTGTGCCGGTGTAGGTATCATCGTAGGCAATCAAACCGTGGAAAAAAGCCGCGGTCTGGCTGGCGGGCAAGAGACGATTATCTTGCAGCATGTTGAGTGTGACAGCCCAGTTTTGATGGGTGTGCAAGACAACATTGGCGCCTGTGATGCGATGGATCGGAGCGTGAATACACTGAGCAGAGAGCTCAACCACGCCTTCGCCCTCGACAGTTTCGCCTTTTTCATTAAAAACGATCATGTCGCTTGCGCGAGCTTCTGACCAATGTAAGCCGAAAGGCAAAATAAGATATCGATCTTTCTGCCCGGGGACTGTCATCGTAAAGTGATTATCAATGCCTTCATGCAGATCATCAAGCACTGCAAGGCGGTTTGCGGCCGCAAGATGAATTTTGGCTTGTTGAACCGCATCGACCTGAGTTTTTGTTTTGAGATTATGCACGGACATGACGAACCTTTAAAATAAATGAATGCGAAGTAGTCTTTTCAAGATTACTACCCTTCATCGACCCCTGCAACATTCGTCAAGGTTCTATCGTGCCCTACCCAAAAGTGTCTGCGCGCTTTTTTTTCAAAGTGGTGATGGCCGCGAGCGTGTCATGGCTCGGCGCAGGCGTTGGCGCTGCATCGCAGCAAGACGGTGTGACGCTTTACGGAGTGATTGATCTGGGGATTGAGTATGACCGCGTGCGACAAGAGGCGGTGTCTGGCCCCGCGTCTTCTCAGGCACTCAACCAAAGCTTTTTCGGGATGAGCAACGGCGTCCAGTCTGGTTCACGCTTTGGATTGCGCGGGGTGGAGTCATTAGGTGGCGGGGTGTCGATCGATTTTGTTCTCGAGGGTGGTTTTAATCCCGCTCAGGGCACCTCATCACAAGGTAGGCGCTTGTTTGGGCGTCAGTCGACAATTGGTGTGTCGCTTCGAGACGTCGGGCAGTTTGAAGTCGGTCGTCAGATCAACCTTGCCTCAAACTATTTTTTATCCATTGATCCTTTTGGAGAGGGCTTCGGGCAAGCCAATATTGGTACCTCATTCGGCTCAACCAACACGACGCGTTACGGCAATATGCTGCTGCTCCAAGCGACGCCTTTTAGTG
Source organism: Zwartia vadi (assembly GCF_030410375.1). Taxonomy (GTDB): domain Bacteria; phylum Pseudomonadota; class Gammaproteobacteria; order Burkholderiales; family Burkholderiaceae_B; genus Zwartia; species Zwartia vadi. The sequence continues at coordinate 66,715 of NZ_JAUHHE010000013.1, read as the reverse complement.
GATTAAAAGTTGGTGCAGGCTATTCGTTCGCTACTGAATTGGCCGGTATCTATGAGGGAGGCGCTTCTTGTATAACTTCGCAATCCTGTACCGCCCAGGTGACAGGCTACAATTTTGTGTCCAATCAAAATATGCGCGCGCTCACGCTCGGTGCGCAATATCGACAAGGGCCACTTGACCTTGCCTTTGCGTATGACAGGTTTTATGGGGATGCAGCTCAACAGGTTTCCAGTCAGAGTCCCTCTGCTTGGGTGTTGGGAGGGGCCTACAACCTCAGAATTGTCAAACTCTCATTGGCATTTGGACGCTCGCTGAATGGTCTGATTAATGGCCAAAACTCTGGAACAGGCGCAGCGCCTCCATCTGGACTGACTACATCCTCCGGAGTGTCCGGGGCCGTTTTATTTTTACCCAATGCGCAAACAAGCTCTTACATGTTTGGCGTGACAGCCCCTTTGTCATCGCAAACGACAATATTAGCCTCGTGGCAAATGATGCAGCCGCAAGGCGTGTTGTCTGATAATGCCCAGTTCAAGACGCAGCAAATATACAGTGCTGCGCTGACGCACCAACTCTCGGCGCGCACCGATGTTTATACCTACGCGTCCTATGGTCTGAATTACGCGATGATGAACACAGCTGAAAGTTTTGTCATTGGCGTGGGGATGCGTCACAAATTTTGATATGTGAGCAGGATCTAGGATGTTGCGCTGCGATAACGCAATTTTTCTTGAGCCATGTTTGGTAAGAACCAGGCAACGATACCCAGTATCGGTAAAAACGAGCATATTTTATAAACGACTGCAATGCCGTATATATCTGCCAGTCCTCCCATGACGGCCGCACCCAGACCACCCAAGCCAAAGGCAAAACCAAAGAACATCCCTGACACCAGTCCAACGCGACCGGGCATGACTTCATGCGCATAGACGAGGACTGCAGGAAAGGCTGAGGCAGTGATCAAGCCAATAATGATCGTCAAAACACCCGTCCAGAAGAGATCTGCATAGGGGAGTGCCATCGTGAAGGGTAGAACGCCAAGGATAGAGATCCAGATCATGGGTCTGCGGCCAATGCGATCCGTCAATGCGCCGCCCACCAGGGTGCCCACCGCGATGGCCGCCATAAAGATGAATAACTGGATCTGCGCTGCCTGCACGGGTAAGTCGAAACGCTCAATAAGATAAAACGTAAAAAATGATGTGAGGCTTGAGGTGTAGACGTTTTTCGAAAAGAGCAAAATCATCAGGACTGTAATGAGAAAGAGCACACGACCTCTCGGCAGTCCGGAATCTTTGGCCTCGGCCGTATGGCTGGAAACTTTTTGGGTTGGACGAAGATTGGACCCGTACCACATGCCGACACGCGTTAAAAAAGCCATTGCAACCAAGGCCGCCATGGACACCCATGCTATCGCACCCTGACCATGTGGAAGCACGATAAAGGCTGCTAGCAAGGGGCCAATCGCTTGTCCGGCGTTGCCGCCTACTTGAAACAATGCCTGAGCAGTTCCGTAGCGACCGCCCGAAGCCATGCGAGCCACGCGGGATGCCTCGGGATGAAAGATTGCTGATCCCGTGCCAACCAGCCCGGCGGCGATCAATACTACGGTGTAACTGTTGGCGACTGATAGGAGCAACAGCCCAATCAGAGTCGAGCCCATGCCAATCGCCAAAGAGAAAGGCTGGGGACGTTTGTCTGTATAAAAACCAACGGTTGGTTGCAGGAGGGACGCCGTGAGTTGAAAGGCAAGGGTGATGAGTCCGATTTGAGCGAAATCAAGGTTGAACTCGGTTTTAAGCAACGGATATAGCGCGGGAATGAGCGATTGAATGAGATCGTTGAGCAAATGACAAAAGCTCAAGGACAACAGAATCGGCATCGTCGCTGCCTGCGCTGTGACCCCACCGGATGAAGTGAGCGGGGCTTGAGCGCGAGCGGCGACTGTTTTTTGCATGATGATTAGAACTAAAGAAATTACTGAGCGGTGACCTTGGCTGTTTTAATGACTTGCCCCCACTTGTCAACTTCAGTCGCGAGGAACTTCCCTGTTTCTGCGGGATTCAGTCCCATGGGCACAATCCCCAGCTCAGAAAAACGCGCGGCAATTTCAGGTGACTTTACTGCTTCATTGACAGCCTTGGATAGCTTGTCAACGATCGGTGCGGGTGTGCCAGGTGGCGCAAAGAACATCACCCAGCTCGAGGATTCAATCGCAGGACCTCCGGACTCCTTGATGGTCGGCACCTCAGGGGCACTTGGCAAGCGCTGATTGGCAAACATGGCAAGTGCGTTGACTTTACCGCCTTTAAAGTGAGGCATCATCGAGCTTGGGACATCGACCAGCATTTGGATATTGTTTGACATCAAATCCGCCAATGCAGGAGCGGTTCCTTTGTAGGGGACGTGGATCATATTGACGCCAGCCGTGGACTGCAAGAGTTCCGAGGTGAGATGAGCGGCTGAACCGATGCCAGATGAACCAAAGGCAACTTTGCCCGGATTCGCTTTGGCATAGGCCAGAAGTTCGCCCACATTCTTGACGGGGAATTGTTTGCTCGTAGTCAAAATCAGGGGCGAAATCGCCACCAGAGAAATAGGGGTCAGCGCCTTGTGATCGAAGGGAAGTTTGCCTTCGTACAAGGTGGCGTTAGCTGCATGAGCCGTAATAACCGTCAGAATCGTATAACCATCTGGCGGCGCTTTTGCAACGAAATCTGCACCAATGATGGAGTTTGCACCTGGCTTGTTTTCAATAATGATTGGCTGACCCAGAATAGTTTGCACTTTGGCCGTGACCATGCGCGTCACGTTGTCAGTGAAACCGCCCGGCGTGTAGGGCACGACCCAGCGAATGGGTTTGGTTGGATAATTTTGGGCTTGTGCGCCGATCGATAGCGTCGCCAGCGCAACGGCAATCATGCCTGCCTTGAGGATGTTCATGTCTCCACCTTATAAATGTGGGTTGTTGTAAATATTGATGCCGATGACGATACACCTCGTCGATCATCGGCGCAATCTTTGTTCAGTCTTTTCTTGATTTTAAAGGCCCGAATTCAAGTAGCCGACTTCAAGCAATCGACGATTTATTTCGCATCGGCAGGATTACCCAGAATCACCGATTCATATGCGTGCAAGGAGGTTGCGCCTCCTGTGTGTAAGAACAGCACATTGTCGGTGGACTTAAAGTATCCCTTGCGACTCAGTCCAATCAAGCCCGCCATGATTTTTCCTGTGTAGACGGGATCGAGCAAAATAGCTTCTGTGCGAGCCAGCATTTGCACGGCTTCGACCATCGCGGGGTTTGGAATGGAGTACTTGGGACGCCACCAGTCTCCAAAAGACACCACCGCCTCGGATGGAACCGTGATCCCTGTACCCAGTAAATCCATGATGGCTTGGGCTTCCTTGTGGACCAGAGGATTTTGATCCTGAGGGTCACGACTGACGCCAATGCCTACAAGTGGAATCTTGATGTTGTTGCCTAAAAATCCTGCAACAAGCCCCCCGTGTGTACCTGAACTGCCTGAGCCCACCACAAGCGCGTTCATCGGTTGACCCATCTCGAATAGTTGTTGCTGAATTTCTTGTGCACATGCAACATAGCCCAAGCCACCAATGGCATTCGAGCCCCCGCCTGGGATGATGTAAGGCTTGCGGCCCTGCGCGCGAGCCTCTTCGGCGACAGCTTGCATTGCCTGCGCCATGTTGGAGCCACCCGGCACCACTGTGATGCTTTCAACGCCTAGCAATCTGAACATAAAGTTGTTGCCGCTGGCTTGTGGATCGTAACTGCCCGGCACGCGTTCTTCGATGACGAACCGGCACTTGAGACCTTCTTTCACAGCCGCAGCTAATGTGATGCGGCAATGATTGGACTGCGGCGCGCCACAGGTGATCAATGTATCTGCGCCTTGCGCCAGAGCGTCTCCCATCAAAAATTCGAGTTTGCGTGTTTTGTTGCCGCCGGGTGCCAACCCAAGCATATCGTCACGCTTGATCCATACTTTTGGTCCACCCAGCGCTTTGCTGAAGTTGGGTAAAAATTCGATGGGAGAGGGACCAACTGTGTACTGACGGCGTGCAAAGCGACTTAAATCCATGCATGACTCCTGTGATGTGTAATGATTTTCATTCGGTTGATTTTCGCTCGATGGCTTGAAATTCAAACACAATGTACGCCTGGGTTCTCTTATTGCCAAGTACAAAATAATCTGTTGACGCAAGGAGTTTGAGCCGATAGCATCGGGACAACTTCAGGTTTATCAGGGCGTGTGATCTAGATGTTTGCTTACACTATTCGCCGATTGCTCTTAACCTTGCCCGTCATGCTAGTCGTTGCTTTGTTTGTTTACGGCTTGCTTGATTTGGCGCCTGGTGATCCAGCCGTATTTCTCGCTGGCGAAGAAGCCTCGCTCGAAGACATCGCGCGCATTCGGCAGACTCTCGGCCTCGATCAGCCTTTCTATTACCGCTTTTCGCTCTGGTTGCTCAATGTTGTGCAAGGCGATCTTGGTACGTCGCTGTTTACGGGTGTACCTGTTTCGCAGATGATTGTGCAGCGCATGCCGCCTACGTTTACCTTGATGGTGATGACACTGTGTGTCTCCGTCATGATTGCGATTCCTCTGGGCGCCTTGGCCGCTTGGCGTCACAACAGCGGTTATGACCGTGGCGTCATGGTGATGGCAGTATTGAGTTTTTCGCTTCCGACTTTTGTTGTCGGGTATATGCTGGCTTGGGGATTTGGTATCGAAATGCGCTGGTTGCCAGTCCAGGGCTATGTTCCTTTTTCCCAGGGGATTTGGAGCTCGATCAAGACCTTGATCCTGCCTACTCTTGCGCTCAGCAGCGTTTACGTGGCACTCATCACACGCATCACGCGTGCAACATTGCTCGAGACCTTGTCGCAGGATTACATCAGAACCGCGCGCTCTAAAGGTGTGGGCAATCAGGACATACTTTTTAGACATGCTCTGAAAAATGCAGCGATTCCAGTTGTAACGGTCATTGGCAGTGGCGTTGCGTTGCTGATAAGCGGGGCGGTCGTCACAGAGACGGTTTTTTCCATCCCCGGCCTGGGTCGGTTGACGGTTGACGCCATTCTCAGGCGCGACTATCCGATCATTCAGGGCGTGATCTTGCTCTTCAGTTTCCTGTACGTGCTGGTGAATCTTTTGATTGATTTGCTGTACCGCGTTTTTGATCCGAGGATTAAATACTGATGTCGCAAGCATTCAAATTTCTCCGGCGTCATCCGACGATTGCGGTCGGCGGGACTTTAGTTTTGTTGCTGATTCTCATGGCGATTTTTGCGCCCTGGATCGCTTCAAAAGATCCTATGGCGCTCTCTCCGATTCATCGCGCACGCGTGCCGAGTGAAAGGTTTTGGTTTGGTACTGACTTGCTAGGGCGTGACGTGTTTGCGCGCGTCGTCTACGGAGCGCGTGTTTCCCTTGTCGTAGGATTCACTGTCGCCATTCTTTCAGCAGTGATCGGCACCATCATCGGGCTGACTTCAGGTTTTGTGCGCTGGATTGACGCGATTGTGATGCGCATCATGGACGGCTTGATGTCCATCCCGACCATTTTGCTGGCGATTGCGTTGATCGCTTTGACGCGAGCTTCGCTGGAAAACGTCATTATCGCCATCACCATTGCAGAGGTTCCACGGGTCGTGCGTCTTGTCAGGGGACTCGCTCTTTCATTACGTGAGCAGCCTTATGTCGAGGCAGCGATCGCTGCTGGCGCATCCCCTGTGCGCGTCGTATTCAAGCATATTTTCCCCAATACTGTGGCTGCACTAACCGTACAGACAACTTACATTTGTGGTTTGGCGATATTGGCTGAAGCCAGTCTGTCTTTTATCGGTGCTGGCGTGCCACCATCGATTCCCTCGTGGGGCAACATCATGGCCGAGGGACGCGCGCTTTGGCAGATCAAACCGCACATGATCGCCTTTCCCGCGTTGTTTTTATCAGTCACCATTCTCGCGATCAATATGTTGGGAGATGGTTTGCGTGACGCAATCGATCCGCGTATGGCAAAGAGAATCTGATATGAACAGAAATCAGGAAAGATTGATGGGACATGCGCGACGTGTATTGGACGTTAAAGGTCTATCGGTTGTATTTGGTTCGGGACCCGGGCAGGTTCAGGCCGTTAAATCGCTGGATTTGCATGTGGATCGTGGCGAAACACTCGCGATCGTGGGAGAGTCTGGTTCCGGAAAGTCTGTCACGTCGCTTGCCTTGATGCGCTTGATAGAGTTTGGTGGCGGAACCATTACAAGCGGCGAAATGCAATTTCACCGTTCTCAAGGCGAAACAATTGATTTGCGGCGCGCATCCGAAGAGGTCATGCGCAGTATGCGCGGGGCAGACCTAAGCATGATTTTTCAGGAGCCCATGACATCTTTGAATCCTGTATTCACAGTGGGCTCACAGATTACTGAAGCCATTTTGTTGCATCAATCCTGCGACATGACTCAAGCAACTGCTGCAGCGATTCGGATTCTTGATCAAGTCCGTATTCCTGATGCAACGGCAATGATGAATCGCTATCCACACGAGCTGTCTGGCGGAATGCGGCAACGCGTCATGATTGCGATGGCACTGTCCTGTAAACCCTCGGTACTGATCGCTGATGAACCCACAACAGCCTTGGATGTCACGATTCAGGCACAGATTTTGCAATTAATTGCCGATCTACAAAAAGAAATGGACATGGGCGTTATTTTCATCACCCATGACATGGGTGTCGTCGCTGAGATCGCCGATCGTGTGATGGTGATGAAACGCGGGGAGGTCGTGGAAGAGAACGACGTTTTCAGTTTGTTTGCCGCGCCACAGCATCTCTACACAAAGACACTTTTGGCCGCTGTGCCAAAACTTGGCTCTATGCGCGGCGTGAGCGAGCCCACTCGTTTTGATTTGCCTTTGCAAGAAAGTCAGGATCAGGCAAGGCAATCCGCTGGCAGGGTGATGAAGCATTCCGCCCGTCTCGCGGATGGGACGCACGATAGCCCTGTGATTCTCGGTGTCCGGGGGCTCGTGACGCGTTTTGATATTCGCGGCGGAATTTTTTCTCGTGTGCAACGACGCGTCCATGCGGTTGAACAAGTCTCTTTTGATTTGCACGAGGGTGAGACGCTTTCACTTGTCGGTGAATCCGGCTGCGGCAAAACCACGACAGGACGATCTTTAATGGGACTGACGCGGGTATCCGCCGGTCAGGTGATATTCGAGGGCGCCACAGTTGATTTGACGAATGCGAGGTCCCTGCGTGGCCTGCGCCGGAACATGCAATTTGTTTTTCAGGATCCCTTTGCTTCACTCAATCCACGCATGAGGGTGGGCGAGTGTATCGGCGAGCCGATGATCATTCAGGGTTTAGCCAGTGGAGCTGAGGCCGCCAAGCGAGTGGCTGAGCTGATGGAGCGGGTTGGTTTGGACCCGTCGACTGTCAATCGCTGGCCACATGAATTCTCGGGAGGACAACGACAACGCATTTGTATTGCACGCGCATTGTCGGTTAATCCCAAAGTTTTGATCGCGGACGAGGCGGTATCAGCCTTGGATGTTTCGATACGCGCCCAGATCGTAAATTTGTTAATCGATCTGCAGGACGATCTGGGTATTGCTTATTTGTTCATCTCGCATGACATGGCTGTTGTAGAAAGGGTCAGCCACCGGGTTGCGGTGATGTATCTCGGTCAGATTGTCGAGATTGGGCCGCGTAGCGCGATTTTCGAAAACCCACAGCATCCCTATACTAAAAAACTCATGGCGGCTGTGCCGATTGCCGATCCTATGGCGCGTCGCAAGCACAAACTCGAAGTTTCAGAAATACCCAGTCCCGCGAGGGGCGTGGGTGATGAACCCCTCGTTGTGCCACTTGTACAGGTGGGCGAGGGCCATTTTGTCGCAACGCATAAGGTGGGCGGCATGTATTGAAGTAAAGCTTTTGGGAGAATCAAGATGGATCGCAGAAAATTTTTGGTGACGTCTTCAGCAACTGCCGCAGCATTGACTTTGCCCACAGCCTTTAGAGCGCATGCCGCGGCGCCTGCAAAATTATTTCGATGGGTGCCCCATGCGGATCTGACGATTCTGGATCCAATGTTCAGCACAGTTTTTATCACCAATATCCATTCTCAGCTTATCTTTGACACGCTTTACGGCTTGGATGATCAATACCAGCCACATCCCCAAATGGCTTCTGGCCATGAGGTCGATAGCACCGGTTTGATCTGGACAATTAAGTTGAGAGATGGTTTGAAGTTTCACGATGGATCTCCTGTACGCGCGCAGGATGCCGTCGCAAGTTTGAATCGTTGGTCAAAAAAGGACTTGATGGGCCGTTCATTGATGGCCGCAACGGATTCTCTGACCGCACTCGACGATAAAACCCTTCAGTTCAAATTAAACAAACCCTTTCCTTTGATTTTGCATGCGATCGCGCGTCCAACAGGGAGCATGGCATGCATCATGCCTGAAAAGTTAGCTCTCACGCCTGATAATGTGCAGGTCAAAGTCATGAATGGTTCCGGACCCTTCAGGTTTGTCCATGATCAATGGGTGTCGGGTTCTCAAGCTGTTTATCAAAAATTTGACGGATACGTGCCAAGCAGTAACAAGCTCAAGCCACAGTTCACTTCAGGTCCAAAAATTGTCTATATCGAACAAGTGAAATGGCAGATTATTCCTGATAGCGCGACGGCAGTCGCTGCGCTGCGCAACAACGAAGTCGACGGCGTCGAGCATATCGATGCAGACTTTTTGCCTGTGCTTAAAAAGGATCGCAACATCACATTGATTAAACGTACGCTGCCCTCTATATCGTTGATGCGGTTTAATCATTTGCATGCGCCTTTTAACAACAAATTGATGAGGCAGGCGATTCTGTCAGTCGTGAATCAGACTGAGTACATGATGGCGATGAATGGTCCAGACTTCCCTGAGTTCTGGAGCGATAAGTGTGGCGTGTTCGTGCCCGGCTCTCCCATGAGTAGTGATGGCGGGATGGAAAAACTACTTGGCAAACGCGATTTCAATAAAGCCAAAGCGATGATCAAAGAGGCGGGCTACAAAGGCGAGACGGTTGTGATCCTTGACCCCGTTGATTACCCTGCATTTCACACGGCTGCCCTCGTCACCGCCGACCTGTTCAAGCAACTCGGTATCAAGACAGATGTGCAGGCGATGAATTGGGGCACACTGATGCAGCGGCGAAATAGCCAAGAGCCTCCCTCTGCGGGGGGGTGGAATATCGCCTTCACTGCGACGACTGGACCCAACAATCTTGATCCGGCAGGTCATCTGGCCATTCGTGGCACAGGTCTGAAAGCATGGTTTGGCTGGCCGACAAGTGAACGCATTGAGCAGCTTCGATTGGATTGGTTTGACGCCAAATCCCTTGAGGAGCAAAAGCGTATCTGTCGTGAATTGCAGATCCAGGTCTTTGAGGATGTTCCTTACATTCCTTTGGGTGCAACGTATCCTGTTTCTGCTATTCGTAAAGAATGGGTAGATTTTCAGCCCCAAATGCCTTTGTTCTATACCTTGCGTAAAGTCTAATTGTTGGAGTGGCACCGAGAATGAAAAAGAACCCCAAAATCGCCATTACAGGTTTTGCTCTGGAAGCAAACAGCTTTTCTCCTGTGTCGACTAGAGAAGATTTTGAAAAGTCTTGCTGGCACGAGGGTGAAATCATTACCCAGCTTGCGCGCCAGACAAGTAATCTACCTGCCGAAGTGACGGGGTTTTATGCTCGGATGGATGAAAAGGGTCCTTGGACGGCGGCACCAACGATCGTGATTGGTGCTCCTCCAGGGGGACCTGTCGTCGAAAAAGTGTGGACTGAATTCATGCAAAAGCTTGAAAAAAGTTTACGCGCCGCCATGCCTGTTGATGCCGTATATGTCGCAAATCACGGTGCATCCAGCGCTGAGCATCTCGATGACACAGAGGGTGACATGATGACGTTAATTCGTTCCATCGTGGGGCCGGATGTGCCAGTTGTTGCCACACACGATCTGCATTGCAATGTGTCCGAGCGCACCGTGGAGGCTCTTGATGCACTGATCAGTTATCGCACTAACCCGCATGTTGATCAACGCGAGCGGGCGGCAGAAGCTGCCGACCTGCTGATTGAAATGCTCAATGGCATGAAAACGCAGAAAGTGTTTATTCGAATGCCAATCACGCCGCCATCTGTCACTTTGCTGACTGCGCGTGGACCGTATGCTGACTTGGTCAACATGGCGACGGCCATGATGCAAACACCCGATCAAGGACCGATTGCCAACATCTCAGTTTCAGCGGGCTTTGTTTTTTCCGATTTGCCTAAATGCGGAATCACGATCGTCGTGACTTCACGCGGCGACTTGTTGGCCGCGCAACGCTGTGCGATCAAGCTTGCGCGTGCAGCGTGGGCCGACCGTGCACGTTATGTTCCGGATATGCTTGAAATCCCCGAGGCTGTTGAAAAAGCCAGACAGACGAACTTGCCTCTTTTGTTTGCAGATGTCGCCGATAACCCCGGCGGTGGCGGTCGTGGCAATACATCTTGGATGTTGACTGCCTTCAATGAGGCCCGGATCAAGGGTGTGTTGCTTGGTGTCTTTATTGATCCCGCACTTGCAGAGCATGCACACTTGACAGGCGAGGGGGGGGAGTTCGACGCAGTTTTTAATGCAACTGAAAGTCAGTTTTCAAAACGATATTCAGCGCGTGCGCGTGTCATCAAGCTCACAGATGGCGAGGGTTTGGGACGCCGTGGCATTTTGCGTGGAAAAAAGTTTTCACTCGGACCCTCTGCATTGCTGGAGCTCGTCGACTCCGGAACACGTGTGGTGGTCGCAAGTTTACGCCGCCAGCTTTGCGATCCAGCGATGCTTGAGATGCATGGAATCGATATCTCTACAGTGCGAATCTTGATTGTTAAAAGTCGCGGTCACTACAGGGCCGGATTTGATGAGTATTTTCCTGAAACTCAAATTTTCGACGTTGATAGTCCCGGGCTGACGACACCAAACTTAAAGAATGTCGACTTCAAAAGATTGCCAAGACCTGTTTTCCCGATTGATCAAGAGGCGACATGGACAGAGCCGACCTGGGCAAGGGGTATTTAGCGACTGAGGACGCTTAAAAAAGAGGGCCTCGCAGACATTCTCCTTCTACTTCACACTTAGCGTCGGATACGGCCCATCAGTCAACAGATGAGTGTCCAAGACCATGCGACTGACTTGGCGGCGACTGATTTTTCCTTGTGGGTTGCGAGGTAGCGCCTCGACAGCGACGTACATCCGGGGCCGTTTATGTTTGGACATCCCGGCAACCAGGGTTTCACATTCTTGCTGCCATCCTAATTGTGCGCCTTCCGCTACGGCAATGATGATTTCACCCCAGTAGTCTGAGGGCAGGGCGGTCACACAAATTTGTCCGCACTGTGTGTTCGAAGCAAGTTCAGCCTCGATTTCATCGGGATTCACTCGATAGCCTCCCGTCTTGATGACATCCGCTACCCGGCCTGTCAGGATCAGACGTCCGGCACGATCGATATAGCCGAGATCACCAGTGTTATGCCATCCATCAGGTGTGTGGGGTCTGAAACCATTGATGTCGATGAGTCCGGCCGACATGTGTGGTGCGCGTAACCATACCTCGCCATGTGGTTCATCCGCCGAGGACGGGGCTTCGATTTTGAGATCTACCCCTGTGGCCGGCCAGCCTACGCATGCGCCGGGCGGGATGTTTGGTTGACTGAAATATTCGTGTGTGTCTGACCGATCCAGAATCGTAATGGGGTTGACGCACTCAGATTTGCCGAAGGTGATGCGAACGTTGGGACCAAACATCGCGTGCGCACGTTCATAAAGCGCATGGGTAAGAGGCTGCGTGCCTGTAAAAATGCACTGCACAGTTGGAAATTGACGAGGGGCGAACGCGCCAGTGATTTTCGCCAGCACAGTAGGAGGGGCAAAGATTGCGTCGAGCGATGCACTTTCAAGCAAGGGACGGATGCGTTCGATATTGACACCATCATGCAAGACGATTGTTCCGCCGTGATCGAGCCAAGCATAGGTCAATAACGAAGAGCCATGCACAAAGGGTGTCATGAGCAAAATACGCGCGCCTCGTGCCGGGACAAAAGGGAATGAGGCTTTCAGCAACTGTTCGCCTTGCCAGCGCGCACCATGCGTATAGAGCACGCCCTTGGGCTTACCAGTCGTTCCGGATGTAAACAGAATCCTGCCTGGTGTTTCGGGAGGCACTGCATCAAGATGCGTACTGTTTGTCTCCAGAGAACTCATGCATGAAAGGATGTCCTGATGCGCATCAATCGGTGAGAGTCCTAGAGATTGTGCTTGCTCGGCCCGACTGCTGAGCGTGACGACCAGCTTGAACTTGGCTAACTGTGCGCACCAGGCGATTTCGTCTTGGGTGTAGCTCCAGCTCAGCGGAGTTTCACATGCACCTGCGATGCGTATGCCGTATGAGACCCAGACAGCATCGATGCTGTTGGGCATGAGCGTGGCAATCGGGGTGCCCTTGGAAATGCCTTGGTTGATTAAGAGCACTGCGAGCGCATGCGCGCGACGGCTAAGTTCAACGTAGGTCAGAGTATTTTGTTCACTATCCATCGCTGCGATCGACTCGCCAAAACGCCGGGCGAGTGTGTGCAAGCTGCTGGACCAAGAGATAGGCGGACTGGAATTGGGGGTCATTTTGTTGGGGAATACGATATGCACTGTCAAGAACAGTTGAAGTATGTCTAATAATGAGAGATATTATGCTCCAATGAAAAAGTATCAAGCACGAGGTATCGTCAACTAACGCGGTTTTAAGGAGTCTTGAATGAAAAACAAATCAAACATCAGCGCGCAAAAGCAGGATCAAGAAAAAAATCAGGAAGTTGATCATCACAACTCGTTGCGTCGGTCAATCTTAGGCATGGCGGGTCTTTCCATCGTGGGTGGTTCCCTGGGTTGGTCGACAGGTGCGATGGCTCAAGCCGCATATCCAAGCAAGCCTCTGAAGATCGTCATTCCATGGCCCCCGGGACAGGCGACCGATTTGGCCGGACGTGCCATGGCGATGGGTTTGACCAAATTGCTGGGTCAAACAGTCGTGGCCGATAACAAGGCTGGTGCGGGTGGCATGATTGGTACCGACAACGTGGCCAAATCCGCGGCGGATGGTTACACGCTGTTGGCAGGGTCGAGTGGTCCACTTTCCGTTGCTCCGCTCCTGCAAAAGACCCCTTACGACACACAAAAAGACTTCACATATATCGCCATGGCTGGCTTGTCACCCTATGTGTTGGTGGTGAATCCCAAGTTCCCTGCCAAAGATGCCAAAGAGTTTGTTGCTCTGGTGAAAGCGAATCCCGGCAAATACACCTTTGCTTCTTCCGGAACCGGGGCGACCGCTCACCTCGTCGCAGAGGCTTTCAATGCCGCATTGGGTTTGAAAGCTGTCCATGTTCCTTACAAAGGCTCTTCACCCGCGCTGGCTGACGTGCTTGCTGGGCGCGTGGATTACTGCCTGGAAACTGCCGCGGCAACGATGCCCTTTGTGCGTGACGGAAGACTGCGCGCGTTGGGCGTATCCTTGGAAAAGGGTAGCGCAGTCACGCCAGGCGTGCCCGCGCTGGCCTCTACTGTCGGCATCCCCGGTTTCAATCTGGGTGCTTGGATCGGATTGGTGGGGCCCGCTGGGATGCCCAAAAATGTCCTGGACACTCTGGAAAAGGCGATGAGAGAAATTATGACCTCGCCAGAAACTCTTGAGGTTTTCAGTCGTATTTCGCTTGAGGTTGATTTCCGAGAAGGGGCTGCCTTTGCGAAGTACCTTGAAAGCACTCGGGTTCAGTTTGAAAATGTGATCAAGCAAAACAATATCAAAATCGATCCGGCATAAAAACTATCCGGATATATTTGTATCCAGCCTCTCCGGCAAGCGTGCTGGAGAGGTATTTTTTTGTGCGTCGCAGCATATAAATGGCTCCTTTAGTTCTAGATAAACTCAGGGTATGCGCTTTGACTAAAACGACGACGAATAGAATAGAATGAGTCCACTAAATCACTGAAAAAGGTTCAGACAAATGACCGGGGAAGCGAGATGAGTGAAATGCGTTTTGAACAGCCAAAAACAGCCGAGGCTGCCGCTGCGTTGTTAGCCGGCACCCAAGGTTTGGCTAAAGTTTTATCTGGCGGGACCGACCTGATGATTCACATGCGTAATGGCAATGTGAAACCAGAGCTGGTTCTCGATGTGAAAGGTATAGCAGAGATGAACACGATCGCCGTTGAAGACGGCGGTTATCGTTTTGGGGCGGCCGTTTCCTGTATGCAGCTTCTCGAAAACGAGGCATTTGCCAAAACATGGCCGGGAGTGATTGACGGTGCGAATCTGGTGGGTTCGATTCAGGTTCGTGGGCGCGCGACGGTAGCGGGCAATTTATGCAATGCCTCGCCTGCCGCGGATACCGTGCCCGCGATGATCGCGGCCGGTGCCATCGCCCGCGTCGTCGGCCCGAATGGTCGACGCGAGGTGCCTGTTGAGGACATTCCTGCCGGACCGGGTAAAACGACTTTGTCAAAAGGCGAACTGATTGTTTCGTTTTTCTTACCCAAACGCGCTCCGCACTCTGGTGACGCCTACTTGCGCTTCACGCCTCGCTCGGAAATGGACATCGCAGTCGTGGGAGTTGGTTTAAGTCTGACACTTGATGCAAGCGGTACATGTACGGATGCTCGGGTTAGCCTCGGTGCGGTGGCAGAGCGCGCGTTGCTGGTTCCAGAGGCGGCTGCAGCGTTGATTGGCACCAAAGTCGATGAGCCTGCTCTTGCCAAGCTCGCTGCCGCGGCAAGCGCCGCTGCGCGTCCCATCGATGACAAACGTGGAACAAAGGTGTTTCGTATCAAATTGGCAGGTGTGCTGGCTCGACGCGCGGCAGAAAAAGCGCTCAGCAGAGCGAAGGGGAATTAAGCAATGTCTAAGCATCACGTAACAACGGTAATTAATGGAAATCCAGTTGAGTTTCTCTGCGCAGCGAATCAATCACTTCTTGATGTGCTGCGCAATGATTTAAATATGACCGGTACCAAAGAAGGCTGTGGCACGGGTGATTGTGGCGCGTGCAGCGTGACTTTGGATGGTCGTTTGGTTTGTTCCTGTCTGGTTTTGGGTGTCGAAGCAGAAGGCAAGTCCATCGAAACGATCGAAGGCATGGCTAATGGCGAGCACCTGCATGTCTTGCAACAAAAGTTTCTTGAACATGCCGCGTTGCAATGCGGCATTTGTACGCCGGGTTTTCTGGTCGCAGCCCGTTCGTTGCTCGAACGCAACCCGGATCCGACTGAGGAGGAAGTTCGCTTCTGGCTCGCCGGTAACCTTTGCCGTTGCACGGGCTACAACAAAATCATCGAGGCTGTGATGGATGCAGCACGCCAATTGCGGGGAGCTTGAGCATGTTGACGAACACTAAAAATACTGAACAAGCCTTTAAGTCTGTCGGCACAAGTCCGATTCGTCCCGACGGCGTGCCAAAGGTCACGGGCATTGCGCAGTACGGCGCTGATTACTCACTACCTGGCATGTTGTGGGCCAAGATCCTGCGTTCGCCTCACGCCCATGCGCGCATTCGTTCGATCAATACCGCCAAGGCCGAGGCATTGCCTGGAGTCAAAGCAGTATTGACCTCAGCGGATTTGCCCAATCAGCCGTTTGATTATGTCGGACCTGAACGTGTGGCCGTGAACTATTGGCACATGACACGCAACATTCTCGCTCGCGAGAAGGCTTTATACGAAGGTCATGCAATCGCAGCTGTAGCCGCGACGACTGCCGCGATTGCTGCAGAGGCAATCAGTTTGATCGAGATCGATTACGAGGTTCTGCCTCACGTGATTGATGTCGACGAGGCGATGCAGCCAGATGCGCCTTTGCTGTTCGAAGACATGATCACTCGGGGAATCGAGCCTGCACCAGCCAAGGCCTCCAACGTCAGCAAGCGTCTCAAATTCAAAGTAGGCGACCTCGAGGCTGGTTTTGCCAGCGCAGACGAAGTCGTTGAAATGAGTTTCAAGACTGCCCCTGTTCACCAAGGGTATATCGAGCCGCACTCATGCCTCGCACGTTTTGGCGCTGATGGTCAGTGTGAACTTTGGTCTTCGAGCCAGGGACACTTTGTCGTGCGTGCCTACACCGCCAAGTTGCTCGGGATGGAGATAGGCAATCTGGTTGTGCACCCAGCAGAAATCGGCGGGGGCTTTGGTGGCAAGACAGTGGTGTATGTCGAGCCGATCGCTGTGGCGCTCTCTCGCAAGACGGGTCATCCAGTCAAGATCATGATGTCGCGTGAAGAGGTTTTCAAGGCGACAGGTCCAACTTCGGGTTCATCGATGACTGTCAAAATTGGCGTCAAGAAAGATGGCACGATTGTTGCGGCCCAAGGACTGTTCAAGTTTCAGGCTGGTGCTTTTCCTGGCTCTCCCGTCATGAATGCCACGATGTGCGCCTTCGCACCGTATGTGATTCCGAACGTTCATACGGTGGGTTACGACGTTGTGAGCAATCGTCCCAAATCTGCCGCGTATCGTGCCCCAGGTTCCCCGATTTCCGCCTTTGCTGTGGAAAGCGTGCTGGATGTGTTGGCACAGAAAATCGGTATGGATCCTTTAAAGATGCGTTTG
This sequence comes from Zwartia vadi, assembly GCF_030410375.1. GTDB lineage: Bacteria > Pseudomonadota > Gammaproteobacteria > Burkholderiales > Burkholderiaceae_B > Zwartia > Zwartia vadi. The sequence goes on along the minus strand of NZ_JAUHHE010000013.1, from coordinate 50,013 downwards.
AAAAACGCGGCGAAAGCGGGTTCTCCCACGGCTTACGGTCCCAAGCATTCTCACGACGGATATGCCGAGACGATTCAGGCGCTGCTCAACCATCCTGAGTACAACAAACCTCTTGGAAAAAATCAGGGGCGCGGTGTGGCCTCGGGTTTCTGGTTTAACGGTGGCGGTGAATCCACCGCTTCTATTCATATTAACGAGGATGGTACGGTTGTCTTGGCCACAGGCAGTATGGACGTAGGTGGTTCACGTGCCTCTATGGCGTTGATGGCTGCCGAGACCCTTGGTGTGCCTTACGAGTCCGTGCGCTCAACAGTCGCGGATACCGCTTCGATTGGCTACAACCATGTGACAGGTGGTTCACGCGTTACCTATGCGACAGGTCTGGCTGTTGTGGAAGCCTGCAACAAGATCATTGAGCAGTTGCGTTTGCGCGCCTCCATCATGTGGGATGTAGATGTCAAAGGCGTCGTCTGGGAAGACGGTTTTGCCAAACCCGCCGACAAGAGCGTGGGTGATTTTGAGCCCTTGTCGCTCAAAGCCATCGCAGCCAAGCGAGCTGTGACAGGCGGACCGATTGTCACCGAAGCGGCAGTGAACGCGGGCGGTCAGGCACCTGGTTTCTCGACACAGTTTTGCGATGTCGAAGTCGATCCAGAGACAGGGGCAGTCAAAATCTTGCGCTTTGTCGCTGCCCAGGACGTGGGTCGCGCCATTCATCCAAAGTACTGTGAAGGGCAAATTCACGGTGGTGTCGTGCAAGGGATTGGCTGGGCACTGAATGAGGAATACATCTATGACAAACAAGGTCGTCTGGCGAATGCTGGTTTCCTTGATTATCGTATTCCTGTTGCATCGGATCTTCCCATGATCGAGGCAATATTGGTTGAGGTTCCGAATCCTAATCACCCCTATGGTGTCAAGGGTGTCGGCGAAGCCAATATCGTGCCTCCCATGGCGGCCGTTGCCAACGCTATTCAGCGCGCCACGGGTAAGCGACTCACTGAGCTACCCATGTCTCCACCGAGAGTCTTGGCAGCGATTGATGCAGGCTAGCTCTCAACCTCAAGCGCAGTCTGACGCTTCAGGTACTGCGGCTCAAACCGTACGGGTCATGTTGACCGGCGGTTTTAGTCGTCGTTACACCAATGGCGTGCGGGAGTTTGAAATCGAAGCCAAAACGGTTCGTGGTGTGATCAGCGCCATGGATCGTTTGTTTCCGGGCTTGGGAGAGCATCTCGAAGAGGAGACCTCCCTCGCTGTGAATGGTGTCATTCACGAAGTGGTTTACACACAGATCATCCCCGCTAACGCCGAAGTCTTTTTTATTCCTCGTATCGAGGGCGGTTAATTCCCCATGAACGCAGAGTCCATCAAGCAGGCTGTGGCTCAATTATTGCCCGCCTGGAAGTCGCACGCACGGATTGAAGGGCTCACTCCAGAGTGTCGCCCGAAAAGTCGAACAGAGGCTTATATGATCCAGCATGCGCTCTTTGAGGCGACAGGAGAGCCGGCTTTAGGCTGGAAGATCGCTGCAACGAGTCAAGCCGGCCAGCAACATATCGGAGTCAGCGGGCCCTTGGCTGGGCGGCTTTCGGCCTCCCGTTGCCTGGCAGACAACACGGAGTTGTCGCTTGCGCACAATCACATGTCTGTCATCGAGGCTGAGTTTGCCTTTTTGATCGGACGAGATGTCGGTTACGCATCAGTGAGCGGCGCTGCCGATTCTGGGTCCCCGCTTACGGTGTCTCAAGTGATGGATTGTGTGTCAGGCTTGCATGTCGCCATTGAAGTCCCCAACTCTCGCTACATAGATTTTGTTGGGGCTGGCGAAGCTCAGCTTATCGCCGATTTTGCCTGTGCATGCTATGTGATTCTCGGGCCGCGCGTGCCCGATCACTGGAGAGAAACGGACTTGAGCCAACACGCTGTCAGTGTCCGGCGTGGTCGCGAGACTGTTGCGACAGGCAAGGGCTTCAATGTCTTGGGTGATCCACGGATAGGGTTGACCTGGCTTGCCAATGAGTTGTTGTCTCAAGGCCAACAACTCAAGGCTGGTGAAGTGGTGATGACGGGCACTTGCGTGGTACCAGTGCCTGTTTCTGTTGGCGACGAGATGACAGCAGATTTTGGAACCTTTGGCCAGGTGCGCGCACGCTTCAAGGCTTAGAACAATCTTGTCTAAGCCCCACCGATCAATCAGGCTGCCATGCTAGCCTTTGCAGGCGCTGGTTGAGCGCCTCGGATCAGTTTCCCTGGTAATTCGCCTGTCGCAGCACCATCCCGATAAGTCACCACACCTGATACGATCGTGGCGCGATATCCTTCGGCCGCCTGACCGAGTCTGCGACCGCCAGCAGGCAGGTCATAAACGATTTTTGGCGCATGAAGTTTGAGGCCTTCAAAGTCGATGATGTTGACGTCGCCTTTGTAGCCGGGTCGCAAAATTCCGCGGTCATGCAGGCCAACCGTGGCTGCGGTGTCTTGCGTCTGCCATTTCACAAGCATTTCAAGCGGTATCTTCTGGCCACGGCTACGGTCTCGAGCCCAGTGGGTTAACAGATAGGTTGGAAAGCTCGCATCACAGATAAAACCATAATGCGCACCTCCATCACTCAGACCCGGGACAGTGTCACGATCCATCAGCATTTCACGCAGAACCTCATGGTCGCGATCGGCATAGTTATAAAGTGGACGATAGAGCATTGCTGTGCCATCTTTTTCGAGCAGGTAGTCATACGCAAAAGCAGCAGGATCCACACCAGCGCGTGCGGCACGTGCTGCAATGCTGTCCTCAGGTTTTGGTTCGTAGTCAGGTGGATCACCAAGTGGATACAAGTTGTCAAAGTTCGCCACGCGGCGTTTATACATCGCCTCACTGTGCTCTTCGGACAAAATCTTTGCACGCACGTCAGGGTCTCGCAATTTCTTGAGCCGTTCCTCGGGGCTCAGGCTGCGTAAAGCTTCAAAGCTCGGAAGCTGCGTGAATGGACACAGAGAAAGAGCAAAGCTGAGAATCAGGGCCACAGGACGCGCACCCACTTGTGCTTTCATTTTTAAGCCCGCATCGGTCGCCGCATGCATGTGTTCCATCACGCGCCGCCAGCGGTCGGGCAAGTGCTCGTGTTGCAGGAGTGTCAAGGAGAGAGGGCGGCCAGAGGTTTCGACAATTCTGCGCAACATTGCGAACTCTTCGTCCACATCATCGAAATCCGTCACCAACTGCAACACACCAAGACCCGCTTCGCCTAAGCCTTTGGCGATGGCGGTCAATTCACCTTCTGCAGCGCCGAGCGAGGGTGTGGGATTGCCATCACTACTGCGATGCAGGATGGTTCTTGAAGTTGAAAAACCGAGCGCACCAGCTTTAACTGCTTCGACGGCGAGAGCCGCCATTTGAGCGCGATCCTCGTCAGTCGAGGGTTCGCGCTTGGCTCCTCGGTCACCCATTACGTTGATCCGAAGCGGGGCATGACCGATTTGGGCTGCAACATCGATATCAAACTGACGGGCTTCGAGGGCATCCAAATACTCTGGAAAGGTGCTCCAGTTCCAAGGCAAGCCTTCATCCAGCACCACGCCGGGAATGTCCTCGACACCTTCCATCAGTTTCATGGTGATGTCGCGATGCTCTTGTTTGCAAGGTGCAAAGCCGACACCGCAATTACCCATAACGACAGTGGTGACACCAAGCTGTGATGAGGAGGCAACCTTGTTACTCCAGGTGACTTGACCGTCGTAGTGCGTATGGATGTCTACAAATCCCGGGGTGACGAGCAAGCCTTTTGCATCGATTTCCTGATCCGAAGATCCGGTCACCTGACCGACTTCTTTAATCAAGCCATCGACGATTTTGATATCGCCGACGTAGGGCTTGGACCCAGTGCCATCGACGATTGTGCCATTGCGAATAATGAGTGAACCGGTATGTGCCATGTCAGAGAGCGCTTGGAGGTGAGACAAAACACTGTTGTACTCACCATGCGCGGGTGTGTCAAGCTAGCCGCGGCATCGCTACTGCTCCGGTACTTGCGCAATGACTTGAGCTACTGCGGCGGTTAGTTTTTTAGCGTAGGGCACATGCAGGAATTCATTCGGACCGTGGGCATTGGACTGAGGTCCGAGGACGCCGCAAACCATCATTTGGGCCTTGGGAAAGCCTGTGCTAAGCAGCTTCATAAGGGGAATCGTGCCACCTTGACCAATAAAGCCGACGGGGGCTTGAAAATGCGCCAGGCTGGCATTGTTGAGCGCTTGTTCGAACCAGGGGGCTGTCGTCGGAGCATTCCAGCCGCTTGAGGTGCTCTCGGAGTGGAAGGTCACCTTGGCTTGATAGGGGGCATTGTCTTCGAGAAGGGTTTTAAGCTCAGCCACAGCCGCGGCTGCATCAATCAAGGGAGGCAGCCGCAAGCTCAGCTTAAAGGCTGTGTAGGGGCGTAAGACATTGCCCGCATCCTTCAGGGCTGGAAATCCCTCGGCACCCGTCACGCTCAGCGTGGGCTTCCAGGTTCGCCGGATCAAGGCTTCAACAGGGTCAAGGGTCGTAGGCAAGGCCACCAGACTCGATCCAGCGCAGTCATGATGAGCCCAAGGAAAGCGTTTGTAGATGGCGTCACCCAAAATAGCCGCCGTTGCCTGCGCTTGAGCAAGTCGCTCGGCCGGGATCTCGCAATGGAAACTTTTAGGCAACAGTCTGCCTGTCTCACTGTCTTCGAGACGATCGAGTACATGGCGCATGATGCGAAAGCTAGAGGGCACCAGGCCGGACGCATCGCCTGAGTGCACGCCTTCGGTCAGGATCTCGACTTTCAGCACACCCGCGGCCATCCCACGCAGACTCGTTGTCAGCCACAGCTGATCGTAATTGCCCGCTCCACTATCCAGGCAAATGACCAGCCCAACGTCTCCAAGGCGTGTTTTCAGTACATCGATATAGGGAAGCAAGTCAGGCGAGCCGCTTTCTTCGCAGGTCTCGATCAGACCGACGATACGGGGGTGTGGGACTTTTTGCTCTTTCAGGGCCTGAATGGCAGTGATCGCAGCATACGCTGCGTATCCGTCATCCGCACCGCCGCGACCATAGAGCTTGCCGTCCAAGTACTTTGGCGTCCAAGGTCCGAGTCCATTGCGCCATCCATCAAATTCGGGTTGCTTATCAAGATGGCCATACATCAACACAGTTTGACTGTTTGCGCTTTGTGGACGCGTGGAGGCCACATCAAAAAATAAAACCGGGGTTCGCCCGGGCAGGCGAATAATTTCCAGAGTCAGACCTGCAACTTTTTGTGCCTGGATCCAGGCGGCCGTTCGCTCCACAACTTGATTCAAATAACCAGCCTGTGCCCAGTTCGCATCAAAAGCAGGGGACTTGGCCGGGATCTCGATATAGTCGCTCAGTTGACCAATCAGATCATCATCCCAGGTCTGACTGACCGAGGAGAGCACTTGTGCGGTGTCGAGCTTCGGGACGGGGGCGTTCATTGTTTTTCCTTAACCTTGAGGCGCCAGGCATGTAATAGAGGCTCTGTGTAACCGCTGGGTTGCTCGAGGCCTTTGAAAACGAGGTCGCGTGCGGCGCGGTAGGCGTAGGAGGCTTCGAAATCTGGTGCCATGGGTTGATAAAGTGGATCGCCGGCGTTTTGACCATCGACAACCTTAGCCATGCGCTGCAGCGTTTCGTGCACTTGTGCTTCAGTCACAATGCCATGCAGGAGCCAGTTTGCAATGTGCTGGCTGGAAATGCGCAAGGTCGCGCGGTCTTCCATCAATCCGACGTTATGAATATCGGGCACTTTGGAGCAGCCCACTCCTTGATCGATCCAGCGCACGACGTAACCCAAAATGCCTTGAGCATTGTTGTCCAGTTCTTGCTGTATTTCTGCTGGCGTCCATTTTGGTTGGACGGCAACGGGGACCTCAAGAATCTCATTGAGGAGTCGATCGATTTCTTTGGGAGCATCGATTTTTTCAAGCTCGGATTGTATGTCCGCAACGCTGACTTGGTGGTAGTGCAGGGCATGTAAAGTTGCAGCTGTTGGGGAGGGGACCCAAGCAGTATTCGCACCGGCCTTGGGATGGGCAATCTTTTGCTCAAGCATAGCGGCCATCAAGTCTGGCATAGCCCACATGCCTTTGCCGATCTGCGCACGTCCACGCAAGCCGCAGGCTAACCCAGTCAACACATTGCTACGCTCGTAGGCAGACAGCCAAGCACTCGACTTCATGTCGCCTTTGCGGATCATGGGCCCTGCGTGCATGGCCGTGTGCATTTCGTCGCCCGTACGGTCCAGGAAGCCTGTGTTGATGAAGGCCACGCGTGCAGGGGCTTCATTGATGCAGGCTTTAAGGTTGACACTGGTTCGACGCTCTTCGTCCATGATGCCAAGCTTGACCGTATTGGGGGCCAGCCCAAGCATGGCCTCAACGCGTCCAAAGAGCTGGTTGGCAAACGCGACTTCGGCGGGACCATGCATTTTAGGTTTGACTATATAGACCGATCCTGTGCGCGAGTTTCCAAACTTGTGCGCCTGGTCGCGCTTGAGGTCGTGCAATGCAATCGTGACAGTCACGACCGCATCAAGAATACCTTCAAAAATTTCATGACCGTTGCCATCGAGAATGGCGGGATTGGTCATCAGGTGACCGACGTTGCGCAAAAAAAGTAACGAGCGGCCATGCAGTGTGATCACACCGTTTTTGGCATGCTTGGCACCTGCCGCCGCAGTGTAGTGGCGATCTTGATTGAGGGCCCGGTCGAATGTTTGCCCCCCTTTGGTGACACGCTCGACCAGTGTGCCTTTCAAAATACCCAGCCAATTGCGATAGGCGAGCACCTTGTCGTCCGCGTCCACGACGGCAACAGAGTCTTCCAGGTCGAGAATAGTGGACAAGGCGGCTTCGAGGACGATGTCGTTGATGCCGGCAGGATCGTCTTTTCCGATCCCCTTGCTTTGATCAATCTGGATGTCGATGTGCAAACCGTTGTTGAGCAAAAGAATCGATGTCGGACGGTTTGCATCACCCTGATAGCCGACAAACTTTGTCGGGGATTCCAAACCAGTGATTGAGCCGTCTTGGAGGGTGACAATCAGTTGTCCATCTTTAACAGCATAGGACTGAGCCTGCGCATGCGAACCTTTTGAAAGCTTGGCGGATTGATCGAGAAACTGACGTCCAAAGGCGATCACTTTGGCTCCACGCACCGGATTGTAGCCGCCCGCTCTGGTCGCTCCATCTGTTTCGGGAATGGCATCTGTCCCATAGAGTGCGTCGTACAAAGAACCCCAGCGCGCATTGGCGGCATTTAGAGCGTAGCGGGCATTGAGGACGGGTACAACAAGCTGTGGTCCAGCCTGCAAGGCGAGTTCAGCGTCAACATTTGTGGTGGTTGCTTTGGCCTGTGCTGGAACGGGTGCTAGATATCCGATCTCAGTCAGAAAGGCCCGGTAGGCCTGCATATCCTGAATCGGTCCAGGATGACTGCGATGCCAGGCATCCATCGCTGTTTGCAATCGATCCCGCTCACCAAGCAGCGCTTTATTCGTGGGTGTTAGGTCGTGTACAAGCGCATCGAAACCTTTCCAAAAGCTCGCATGATCGACCCCGGAGCCAGGCAGAACCTCATTTTCGATGAATTGGTAAAGAGGCGTTGCGACCTGAAGGCGATGACAAGTTGTTCGAGCAGTCATGTTGGCTGGACCTAAGAGTTGTTCGGAATGGGAAAAATGCCAACATAGTTTACCGACTTCTTACTCAAAAGATCGTAAAACACGCCTCATGACATCTGTAGAAACGCCTAACGCCCACGCTGCGCCGATGGCCGCTAGCACCTGTGGCAAAGTCCGAGCACTCTGGCCGAGACCTTTGGTAGAGAGTTCCGAGAGAGATAAGACGATTTGTTGCGACGCACCATCCGCAATCGCGATGTGCGCTTGGTCGATAAAAACGGCTCGTTTGCCTGCTTCGCGATGAACGGCGATCGCAGCGGAGTCACTCTGCGCGCTAAATAGAATGATGGCGCCGTCACAATACTGAGCCATGGATAGAACATTCGGGTCGTCGGCATTCAAAATGCCCGCACCGTGCGGCCACACAACATCTACTTGCGTCCGGTAGACTTTGATCAAGTCTTCAGCAGTTTCAAAAGCGTGATAAGCGACTTCAGGTTGCTTGAACGAGTCAGAGTAGGCAATGTCCGTGACGATTCCGACAGAGCAACGGTCGTAAGCGAGCCCTTTGGTGAGAATCTCCATGCCATTGTTTTCAATGACTGCCGCTTCGACTTCTCGATTGAGTAATAAACGTCGCGCTTGGTCCCAGTTCGCAGCGTCGCCGGCGAAAAGTCGCCGATCGCCCACATACAAGCCGTCCGTGTTCGCTAGGCCTGTCCGCCAGCCGTGTGCATTGAGAAGATCGTAGGTCAGTCGAGCAATCAGGCTCGTTCCATGACTTCCGGTCACCCCCACTAAGGGAATGCTGCCATTTTCCTCACCGGGAAAAATATGATCGATGATGGCGTGACCGACAGGTCTGGACTGACCTTCGGCAGGTTTAAGGTGCATCAGTAGACCTGGGCCCGCATTGACCTCAACAATGGCACCACCCTGAGCATGCAAAGGCTTGGAGATATCCTCTGCGACCAGATCGATGCCCGCTATGTCCAGACCAACTGTTTTGGCGGCAAGCGCCGCCATCGCCGCGACTTCAGGATGCACATCATCGGTGCAGTCAAAGGCGACGTTGCCATTACGTTGAATGAGAACCTCTCGTCCGACTGGGATGATGCTGTCAGCATGAAATCCCTGACGCGTTAATTCAAGTCGTGCGGCCGAGTCGATGCGCACTGGATTGAGAGGCTGATCTTCACCGCGACCGCGCCTGGGGTCCGAGTTAATCTGAAGGGTGATGAGTTCCTGAACGGTGTGCTGGCCATCGCCCACAACACTGGCCGTTTGGCCTTTGGCTGCAGCGGCCAGCTTGCCGCCAACAATGAGAAGGCGATGCTCATTACCGCGGATAAAGCGTTCGACTAAAACGCCCGAACCCTCATCGACTGCCACATCATAAGCCGCTTCAATTTCAGCGCGTGTCTCGAGATTAATGAACACACCACGCCCATGATTACCATCGACTGGCTTGACGACGACAGGCAGGCCCAAGTCTTGGGCCGCTTCCCAAGCGTCGGCCGCGCTGTCCACTGCACGACCATTGGGGATCGGGACACCGCAGGTTTCAAGAAGCTGTTTGGTCAGTCCCTTGTCACGTGAAATCGTTTCGGCAATCGCACTGGTCTGATCCGTTTCAGCAGTCCAGATGCGTCGCTGTTTCGCGCCATATCCGAACTGTACGAGATTGCCTTCACTGAGCCGGATCGCTGGAATCGTGCGTTCATCTGCCGCAAGCACCATTGAGGCGGTACTGGGTCCCAAACACAGCTCTTGCGCGAGATCACGCAACTTTTCCAGTTCGCCTTCGAGATCATAGGGCTTGTCGTCAATGGCGGCCATGACGAGATCTCGACCCATGTAAAGCGCGGCAAGAGTGACTTTTTCTTCCCATCCACTGACCATGACTTTGTATACGCCGCGCGCTTCAGTTTCACGTGCCCGACCAAAGCCGTAGCCGGGAACACCGGCCAGATCCTGTAGCGCCAGGGTGACGTGCTCCAGAATATGGCAGGGCCAGGTGCCTTCCTTGAGGCGCATTAAAAATCCGCCATGCACTCCGGGACTGCAGCGATGCTCAACTAAACTAGGCAGCCAGGCGGTCAGTCGTTCGTAGAGGCCGGGAACTGTATTTGAGGGGCTGTCTTCAAGATCGCCGATGTCCACAAGCGCCTCGATGATGGCGCAGTAGGTCCAGATATTTGGGCCGCGTAAATAGGTCGTGCTTTTGATGACAATGTCGCGCTTGTTCATTTGCAGAAAACGTAGATGACTAGGCGCTTATTATCGCCCCAAAACAGGCGCCAGAGTGCCCCTGACGTCTGTGACTTCGGTGCTTGAGAGTATTCAGAAGGGTTTGCGACCCTTAATCGGGTATTGCGGATCAACGAAACCGTGGGTGGACGCATAGCCGGGCGGGACCAGTCCGTCGACCAGCTTTTCGTCCTCTGGCAGAAGCTCAACGGACAGAGCGGCAACGTAGTCTTTCCATTGTTCCAGTGTCCGTGGTCCACCAATCACACCACTGATGAGCCGATTGTTGAGTGCCCAGGCGATTGCAAATTGTGTGGGACTCAGTCCGCGGCTTTGTGCGTGGGCTTTAAGGGCGTTGGCGATTTCGAGCGATTCTGTTCGAAATTCAGTCTGATGCATGCGCCGGTCACCCCGTCCCGCGCGGCTATTCGGATCCGGTTTGATGTTCGGGTCGTACTTGCCGGTCAAAACGCCGCGTGCAAGCGGACTGTACGCCACCACGCCCACTCCATAATGCGCGCAAGCCGGAATCACCTCTGTTTCAATCAGGCGGGTGACTGCGCTATAGGGCGGCTGACAGACGATGGGCTGGGGAATACCCATGCGACGAGCTGTTTCAACCATGCGCGCCACGCGCCATCCCCTGAAATTTGAAATACCGTAGTAACGGATTTTGCCCAACTCAATCAGTCGAGCAAAACTCGACAATGTTTCTTCGATCGGCGTCGTCTCATCATCCTTGTGCATGTAATACACATCGATCCAGTCAGTATTCAGACGTTTAAGACTGTTGTCCACCTCTTGCATGACCCAGCGACGGGAGAGTCCTTTGTCGTTTGGCTCCTTACCAATCGGATTGGCCACTTTGGTGGCAAGCACCCAGCGTGAACGGTCCTGGGCAATCAGTTTGCCCACGATGCGTTCTGACTCACCTCCCGCGTAGTTATCGGCGCTATCGATGGCATTAAGTCCTGCGTCACGTGTGACAGCGACCATTTCGCGCGCGACAGTTTCATCTGTCTGATCGCCAAACATCATGGAGCCGAGCCATAGGCGGGGCACTAATAAGCCGCTGTGACCGAGCGGGCTGTACTGCGGAGCATTTTGTGTCATGAGTGATGTGTCCGTTTGATTGAGATTTTTAGGGGGCGCTTAATGCGGCGCTTTCATATGCTGAGTGATCAAGCGAATATCCTTGATGGTTTCAAGTTGTTGTAAAGACTCGAATAGTCGCTTGACGGCGACAGGCTCGATGACGCGATGCGCACAGTCAGAAAATTTTTCCCAAAGTTCATTTGCGGAAAGAGGGTTATCACCGCCGCGACCAATCAAACTGTTTACGCGACGTGCGAGTGTGCGACCCGATTTGAGCGTGACGATGACCTCCGCACCAAACTGGTCAGGTGAGTCCTCGGGCATGTCAGGATGTTCCCGTGCGATCGTTTTTGCCATCAGTTGTCGGATCTGCGGATCAAAATGGGCCTCTCCTTCAAAGTCGCCAAGTTTCAGCGCACCTTTCACGATAGCCAGACATACAGCATATTGAACTGAAAACTTTGCAGCAAGCGGGCTCTGTGGGTCGGGATTGTTCGTGTGCGGCAGTCTGCGCTTGTGCGGCAAAATTTCAATTTTTTCGATCTGATTAATATCGAGATTCTCTTCTTGACGCAATTTCAACGCCATGGCGACGGCGGGAATGGCGCTGCCACAGCAAGCGAATTGCTTAAGCCCCATGCTCGGACTGAGTACTTCAAGAGGATTCGCCCAGTTTTCAAAAATCAATTCCGCATTGAAGTTTCCAGGACCGTTAAAGGCATTGAAAAATCCTTGTTTGTGCTCGAGCGCCGCCGCGTTCGCTTCATAACCGGACTGCGCCATGAGCGCGGCAAGCAGACCATTTCGCGCACACTGGCCGACATGCAGGGGTTTGACCATTGTGCCGAAATTCGCTTTCAGCCCTGAGGCAAATGATGCGGCAATCGCGAGCGCAGTCGTCACTTGCGGTGGTGTCAGACCCAGCAGATGTGCGCTTGCAGCGGCAGCGCCAAATACACCCAGCGTGGCTGTTGGGTGCCAGCCTTTGTCGTAATGATAAAAATTCACGGCACGCGCAAGGCGGATCTCAGTTTCGATGCCGACGATGTAAGACTGAAGCAAAGCCAGACCTGTGAGTCCTTTTTCTTCGGCCAGTGCCATTAACGGCGCAACGAGTGGTGCAGACTGGTGCCCGCCCATCGGTTGGCTAAAGTCATCGTAGTCCAGAGCATGTGATGCCGTTCCATTGATAAAAGTAGCGTCCAGAGCCGAGGTCTTGCGGTTCAGGCCAAATATGGAGCAGTGACCTGGCGCCGTTGCGATGCCCGGTGTCTTAAGAAGTAGAGTGGTGCAAGGTTCAGAAATACCCGCGAGCGTGACGCCCAGCGTGTCGATCACAGCAGTCCGGGCGAGCGTGTAGGCATCCGGTCCGATGGCATTCATATCAAATGAACAAATATTTTCGGCAATTCTCTCAAGAATCGTGGCTGAAACTGACACTTGCGTCATTCCTGATTCCTTGGCCAACAAGCTGTGATGAGAAGGCGCTACTAAAACAACGCGCCCCAGACCGAAGAACAGCGATCTGAGGCGCGTGGGTGTCAAATGTTGAATAGATTAAAGCAAATAGAGTTCACGAATCAAAGTTGAATGTTTGCAGCCTTGGCAACAACCGCCCATTTTTCGATTTCGGAGCGGACGTATTTTTGAAACTCAGCCGGGGTACTGCCAACAGGAATGGCACCCATTGCTTCGAGTTGTTTACGTACATCGGGGTTGTTCAGAATTTCGATGGTTGCTTTGGCGATCGTATTGATGATCTCAGGCGGCGTGCCTTTCGGAGCGAACAGACCGCTCCATGAACTCACTTCAAAATCCTTGAATCCGAGTTCAGCAAGCGTAGGCACATCAGGCAGTTGTGGCAGGCGTGTTCCGCTCGCGATCGCGATCGCTCTGAGACGGCCAGCCTGAATCGTGCTTGTCACACCAGAGGCTGTTTTGAAACCCATCGAAACGGTACCGCCCATCACGTCATTCATTGCGGGCGCAGCGCCTTTGTAGGGCACATGTAGTGCGTCAATACCTGCGCGCTGTTTAAGCATTTCCCCGGCAAGGTGAGGGGAGCCACCGGCACCCGACGAGGCATAGGAAAGTTTGCCTGGGTTGGCTTTTGCGTAGGCGATCAACTCAGCAAGCGTTTTGACAGGTAAGTCATTATTGACAACTAAAACGCTTGGCGAGGATACGAGTTGGGTGATCGGCACAAAATCGCGTTCAGTGTCATAGCTCAAATTTTTATAAACCGACATGTTGGTCGCGTTCGCAATGGTTCCTAAAAACAGCGTGTAGCCATCTGGTTTGGCGCGCGCGGCTTCTGCCGAGGCAATGTTGGATCCGCCACCAGGCTTGTTTTCGACGATCACGGGTTGACCGAGAATTTTGTCCAGACGATTGGCAACCAGTCTGGCGACAATGTCGGTTGGACCGCCAGCGGCAAAGCCAACAATGATTTTGATCGGTTTGTCAGGGTATTTGGCCTGCGCAGTTGCGCTTAATCCAAAACCGGTTGTTAGAACCAGAGCGCCAAGCAAAGCGCGACGAGTGAGTTTGGTTGCGAAATTCATGTTGAATCCTCCGGAATTTTTTCGCACGATACCATGCTGCGAGGCTGATTTCGAGAGTTTTCAAAGGTAAAAAGGCAATGTCGCAGAACTTGTGCGGGATCATCTCAACTTGGCATGAATTTGCTGAGCGGCTTGGGTTATATTTGTTGGCTTGGCATGCAATTTCGGTATGTGTGACTCCATGCGCCGCCCCCTTTCTCTGGAGAAATAAATGAGTGCAGCATTACTTTCGCCCCGTATGTCTTTGGTTAAACCTTCACCCACGTTGGCGATCACTGACAATGCCAAGGCGATGAAAGCCAAGGGAATGGACGTCATTGCTTTGGCTCAGGGCGAGCCCGACATGGATACTCCTGCCAACATTTGCGAAGCAGCGATCAAGGCAATCAAGGGTGGGCAGACGCGTTACACGGCTGTAAACGGAACAGTCGAACTTAAGCGCGCCATTGCCAGAAAGTTTTTACGCGATCATGGGATGACGATCAATCCTGATGATGTGATTGTCTGCACGGGCGGCAAACAGGTTTTGTTTAATGCGCTGGTGTCGACGATCGGCGAGGGCGATGAGGTATTGATTCCTGCGCCATATTGGGTCAGCTACCCGGACATGGTTGTCTTGGCTGGCGGCACGGCTGTGCCGGTGGTGTGTGATGCCTCAGTGAATTTCAAACTGACCCCCGAACTGCTCGAAAAGGCTATCACGCCCCGCACCAAATGGCTGATTCTTAACTCTCCTTCCAATCCTACTGGTGCGGTCTATTCAGCCGAAGATTTGAAAGCGCTTGGAAAAGTTCTCAAGGCGCATCCAAATGTGTTGGTGATGGTGGACGACATGTACGAAAAGCTCCTGTTTGATGGTGCAAAGTTCGCGACGTTGGCACAAGTCGCACCGGAGATCGCAGACCGTGTGTTGACTGTCAACGGAGTGTCAAAAGCATATTGCATGACTGGTTGGCGTATTGGATACGGACATGGACCGAGCTGGTTGATTGGTGCGATGTCGGCCATTCAGTCCCAGTCGACCTCCAACCCTTCCTCGATCAGTCAGGCCGCAGCCCTCGAAGCCCTGGATGGCCCTCAAGATTTTATTGCCGATCATAATGTGATTTTTGAACGCCGCCGGGATATGGTTGTGCGCATGCTCAATGAATGCGAGGGCATTACTTGCCTAAAACCCCAGGGTGCCTTCTACGTTTATCCAAGCTGCGCAGGCGTGCTTGGCAAAACCACTCCCAAAGGCGTCAAGATCAATAATGACTTTGATTTTGCCAATGCGCTCCTCGATGAGAAGCTGGTCGCGGTGGTGCCGGGCTCTGCGTTTGGCTTGGCACCATACTTCCGGATCTCCTACGCAACATCGGATGCTATTCTGAAAGACGCCTGCGAAAGGATCAAGGCGTTTTGCGCATCCTTGCGCGCTTGATCAAAAAACACCTGTTTATGCGCGTGGGGGCTTAAATGCCCCCATTTCTTCGAGCGTTTCCTGGACAAGGTCCAGTCGCAGGCGGGGATGATCCATCGCGAGCAAATGCTGCTTTTGCGTGGCGGGGATGTTGAGTAGTTCGGCCCAGCGGTTCGCGACCCAACCGCAGTCATTCAGACGATACGGTCCATAAAAGGGGCGTTCATCGGGCGGGATATTTTGCTCGTCAAATGACTCGATCAGTCGGGCAAGGGCCTGAGAGGATGGGGTGAGTTCGGGCGGAATTTCTATTTCAAGGTCTTCTGCGATCAGTTCGACCTCGGCGGACCAAGCGCCGTTGGGAGCCAAGGACCGCGAAAGAATCCTAAAGCGTTGACCCCCTTTGCAGCGCAGCAGGTAAAGACTTGGCTGTACAGCATCAAACTCGACGATATGTGAGAGCGTGCCGATCTCGGCAAATTCAACCTCCTGTCCGGGCATGCGTACCTCAGGACCGGTTGTTAATGTGACAACGCCGAAGGGCGACTGTTGCTTAAAACAGGCCTTTGTCATATCCAGATAGCGCACTTCGAAAATTTTAAGTGCCAGTAAACCGTCTGGAAAAAGCGTCGAGCCAAGTGGAAAGAGAGGAATGTTCATGTGCTGGAGTCGTCGCTATAGGCAGTACTTGGGACATGTGCTTCGTTTGAAATGTATTTATAACGTTATAGCGCGGATTTTCCACGCAAGGCCTTTGTCTCGGAATGCTTGCGCTTGGTTTCCAGTCGACGTTGCCTCGAGCTGAAAGTGGGTTTGGTCGCATGACGCGTTTTAGGCGGACGCGCCACGCTGTTGACCAGTGCGTTGAGGCGGTTGAAGGCATCGACCCGGTTGAGTTCTTGACTGCGATGGGTTTGCGCTTTGATCACAATCGCTCCGTCCCGATTGATGCGGGAGTCTTTCAGCGCGAGTAAACGTACTTTTACATCGGCAGGCAGGCTTGAATTGGGGATGTGAAAGCGCAGATGAATCGCACTTGATACTTTATTGACGTTCTGCCCTCCCGCGCCCTGCGAGCGCATGGCGCAAATTTCAACTTCAGATTCGGGGACGCGCAGAGTGTTGAGCATTGGGTTTTTTGTCGATAGACCTGTACACTAGTTTATCGTCAATCTACTGGGGCATTATCGTGGCAAAAGGTCAGCAAAAATCCAATAAAGAAACAAAAAAGCCTAAAAAAGACACCTCAACGCCCAAGTCAGCCTCCGGGCTGAGCGAGCCTATGCGCGCGACAGTGGTCAATACTGTTTTCACCAAGATTAAGCAAAAAGATCGTTGATAGTTATAGGTTTTGTGAGTATTTTCGGGGTGAACTGTGGGTAGAAATATTGCTCAATCGGGTAAGGTCGTGTCTGCTGTCGATGCGATGAAGGCGCACAACAGGCTGCAGGAGGGATTGGCGTTACATCATCGAGGAGAGCTCAAAGAAGCCCGTGTGATGTACGAGCGGGCATTGAAATGGCAACCCGATCATTTTGACGCGCTCAATATGTTGGCCACGTTGTCATATCAAACCGGACAGCTCGAACGCGCTGAGACTCTCTTTATCAAAGCGCTTAAGATCGATTCTGACGTCGCTTCAATACATAATAATTTTGCCAACCTTCTTCAGGATTTAAAAAAGTACAAGTCGGCTTTGGCGCATTATGACAAAGCGATTGCACTTGATCCAGAATATGTCGAGGCGCACAATAATCGCGGTGACTTGCTTCAGCACATGGGTCGCTGGGCGGACGCGATCGAGAGCTACGATCGTGCGATCGCAATCGCCCCAAATTACGCGGAGGCCTATTTCAATCGCGCCAATGCGTTTGGCATGATGGGTCGTTTTGAGGACGCGGTTGCCAGTTTTCGAATGGTGACCTCTCTTGCGCCCGATCACGCTTCCGCCTTTATGAACTGTGGCAATGCTCTCAATGAACTGCGCAGACATGCCGAGGCGGTTGAAAGCTTTGACCGCGCAATCGCGCTTTCACCGAATATTCCGTATTTGCTGGGGACGCGCCTACACGTCAACATGCAGATGTGTGACTGGAAGCGCTATCAAGAGCGTCTATCTGAGCTACTCGAGGCGGTCCGCCACGAGCAGCCAGCGACATTGCCTTTTCCACTTCTGGCACTGACCTCTGATCCTGGTTTGCAGCTTCGCGCTGCGCAGACTTGGATTCGCGAGAAACACCCGACCCTCAAACAGTCGTTACCCTTCAAAAAGCGTCCGCCGCATGCACGCATACGCGTGGGTTATTTCTCAGCTGATTTTCATCATCATCCCGTTTCACAGCTCATTGCGGGACTCTTCGAGGCGCATGATCGATCAGCCTTCGAGGTGTATGCTTTTTCTTCCGGTCCAGACACGGGCGATGCGATGAGGCAGCGTCTTAAACAGGGTTTTGAACACTTTATTGATGTCAGGGCCGATTCAGACGAAGAACTCGTCGCGCGTGCGAGAGCGCTCGAACTCGACATTGCGGTGGACCTGAGCGGTTGGACAATAGGTTGTCGACCTAGGGTGTTCGCCGCCAGAGTAGCGCCGGTTCAGATCAACTACCTGGGCTACCCCGGCACCCTAGGTGTGCCTTATATGGATTACATCCTCGCGGATAAGGTGTTGATCACACCTGAAACTGAAGCGTTTTACACGGAAAAAGTTATTTACTTACCAAACAGCTATCAGCCTAATGATAAAAGTCGCGCTGTGTCGACGGTTTTTTCCACACGTACTGAGCTTGGCTTGCCGGAGGATGCTTTCGTATTTTGTTGTTTCAATAACAACTACAAAATTACTCCAGAGACTTTTGATCATTGGATGGCAATTTTGCGCGCAGTGCCTGATAGTGTTTTGTGGCTGTTACAGGCCAGCGAGCAAACCGCTCATAATCTGCGTAGCGAAGCAAAAGACCGTGGCGTCAATCCTGAACGACTGATCTTTGCGCCCAAGCTTCCGACTGACCAGCATCTGGCCAGACAACAGTTCGCCGATTTGTTTCTTGATACGCTACCTTACAACGCGCACACGACTACCAGCGATGCGCTGTGGGTTGGCTTGCCGGTGCTGACGTGCATGGGGTCGGCTTTTGCCAGTCGCGTTGCCGCGAGCTTGCTCAATGCGATCGATTTGCCTGAGTTGATCACACTGGATGGCAACGCCTTTGAGGCCAAGGCCATTGAGCTCGCAACAAATCGAGCGCAGTTGAAGTCTTTGCGTGAGCGCCTGCATGAAAATCGGCTGCGCGCGCCATTGTTCGATATCGATCGTCTGGCACGCGCGATTGAAGACGGTTTCATGCAGGTTCACGCTCGTCGATTGGCTGGTCAGCCTCCCTCAGCGATACGTATTGCTGACCAAGCCTAGCGGATTAGTCTTTACAGCGCTTCGGGGAAGGGCAGTGTTTTGCCTTCGGGGATAGGCTCTTCACCCAGACTCAACAACATTGCGATCGTCACATATGTTCCGCTGACTGCGATCAGATCGACGAGCTGTTGTTCACCCAACACTTTTTTAGCGTGCTGAAAGAGCTCTTCACTGATTTTGTGATTTTTACTCATATTCATGCAAACGTCGTAGACGGCTTCTTCATCAGGTTGCATGTTGCGCGGACGGATGTTTTGCTTGAGATCATCCGCCACATGGGCTGGTAAGTCATTGCGCAAGGCGATAGGATAGTGCGCGACCCACTCCACTTGCGAACTCCACAGACGAGCCTGAATCAGAATGGCGAATTCACTCAAGCGCATAGGGAGTGAATTGTTGAATCGCAAGTAGTCGAGCAAACGCTTCATGCGATCGGCAAAAATAGGGCTGCGCAGCATGACGTTGTAGGGGCCCGCAAGCCCAAGACTAGAAATATCCAGAATCTCTTGCGCAAGCCCGCGCGACTCTTGTGGAAGCGTTTCGAGAGTGACTTGCGGAAATCGTTTTTGCTGAGGGTTCGACATATTTAATCCGTGATGGTGAGAGGCATGGGTTGAGCAATGCTATTTTTTTAGAATACTAACTAGCGCCAAAGGTTTTATAGCCTAGATTTAGCGAATCGTTGTCTGCGTGCGCTGCAGCAATTCTTTGTATTTGGCTGCATCATTGGCAAGTCTTTCCCTGAATTCAGTGGAGGTGGAGGTCTGGACTTCCATGCCTTGCGCTGCAAGTTTTTCGTAGAACTTAGGTGTCGCCGCTACTTTCTTAATTGCAGTATTGAGCTGGTCGATGACGTTCGCGGGTGTTTGAGCTGGCGCGATGACCCCTTGCCAAGTGAAGGCTTCAAAACCTGGCAGGGTTTCCGCGACAGTTGCCACCCCTGGTGTTGCAGAACCGCGTTTGACGCCCGAGGTCGCAACCAACTCCAGTCGACCTTCCTTGATATGTTCTGTATTACCCACTAAAGAAGTAAACATCATGTCCACACGGCCAGCCAGAAGATCCACCAAGGCCGGACCTGCTCCCTTGTAAGGAACATGAACTAAATCGATACCCGCAGCGACTCGAAAGGATTCTCCGGCCAAATGTTGGGCTGAACCATTGCCAGAGGAAGCAAAGTTCAGTTTGCCAGGATTTTTCTTCGCATAGTCGATCAGTTGTTCAACTGTTTTAATCTTTAATCCTGGTGTGACAAGTAATCCAAGGGGTTGGATCGTGGTCAGCGATACTGGAGAAAAGTCTTTGACTGGATCATACGTAGGCGTATTGTGTAGCAGTGGCGTGATGACAAAGGCGTTGGTTCCAAACAGCAGGCTGTAACCGTCTGGGTTCGCACGCTTGATGGATTCTGTACCCACGAGGGTTCCGCCACCCGCGCGATTTTCTACGATGACAGACTGTCCCATCAGGGGAGTGAGTTCCTGAGCAAGCATACGTGCCACAATATCCGTCGCACCTCCTGGTGCGTAGGCAACGATCAGCCGTATGGGTTTGTCAGGAAACACTTGTTGATTTTGTGCTGAAACGGCTCCGCTGGTCAGACAACATGCAGTCAGCACGAGTTTAAGTATTTGTCTCTTATTCATTTTTTTATGCCCTTGCTTTGAAAAGAATTGGCTCACGCGTGCCTGCAGGCCCGAATAAGCGATCAGCCATCACCTGACAGCGCTGCATGTAGCGGTGTTCGTGCGGCGCGTAGTCCGCCACTGCGTTGTGGGTAGTGCCGATGTTGTCCCACATCAAGACAGAATCCTTGCTCCACTGGTGGGAGTAGAGATACTTGTCATCGAGTTGACGCTCAAAAAGCTCCTCAAGAATCTCATCGCTTTGCGCTTTCGGAAGATCATTGATCGCGATTGCGTACCCAGGATTTGCGTACAAGACTTTTTTGCCGGTCAACGGGTGAGTCAAGCATGCGGGATGACTGACCGGCGGGCGCGCATTTCTCTCTTTCTCACTCAGAGGGGGGCGCGTACTCCCTGGTCGGGCGCGCATCATGTCCCAAAATTTGTTGAAATCATGTGTGATGGTTTTGTTGGAGAGTATTGTCTTAAGATCCTCGGAGAGGTCCTCATAGACTGCGTGCATATTTCTAAACTGCGTTGCACCCAATGGTTTTCCATCGCGATGCGGAATAGTGGTGCCATATAAAATGTTTGCAAGGGCAATGACCGATGCATAAGACATATCCGTATGCCAAGATTGACCTGCATCCTTGAGCCCAACCGCCTGACCATCCACCACCATGTTCGAGAGGATCATGACCTCCGGAAATCCGGGCACTTGCGCACGCCCACCAGGACTAATATAAAGCTCGCCAAAATTCTGGCTGAATCCCTTGAGTTGTAATGTTGTCAACGTTTGTTTTGGAAATTCCAAAACCCCGTAACGACCCAATGCAATGAGAATCGCGTCGATTTGCTTGTCGTTTAAAGGTATTGATAAATCAATGCCTTCTACTCGCGCACCCAGTGTTTCAGAGAGAGGTGTGATGTTCATCGTCTTTCCATAGCCTTCATCTTTTCTTCAAACAGATGGGCGCGCATTGTGCCAAGAGGTGTCGCGCTGATAGGCATCTGCGATTTTTAAAATTGTGCTCTCCGCAAAGGGTTTACCCACTAGCTGAAAAGCCAGCGGCATTTTTTTCGATGAAAACCCAGCTGGAACACTCATCGCAGGCAAACCGAGATAATTAATGGCCCGATTTGTAAATGTAAGTTGACTAATCGATTGCAGTACATCGTTTAAATTTCCTGAGGTGGTCGCGGCAATCGTCGGCGTGTGAAGTTTCGCGACGGGAATGTGCAAGGCGTCGCAATCACCCAGGCTAGTTTGTAAATATTCTTTAATAAAAGAGTCTCTTGCGCGTAAGGCTTCAACATAATCAACACCCGTTTGGGTAAAGCCCGGTTTAATGCGCGCAAGAACTTGGTCGCTATAGTCTTGCGGTCTCTTTTCAACCCATGCTCGATGCACTTGCGCAGCTTCGGCTGTTAGAACGATTGCCGTCATTTCATGGATACGCAGCATGTCGGGGACTTTGACTTCGACAAGCTCGGCGCCTCGTCCGCGCAAAACCTCCAAGCTGGTTTCAAGCGCTGCTGCCATCTCGGGATCCAGGTTTTCACGATAGAAATCTTTAGGAACGCCGATACGCATTCCTTTGAGATCGCCTGTCAATTGTTTTTCATAGTCTTCATTGGGTACGTTGGTGCACCAGGGGTCGTTCGGATTCGGGCGGCTAATGTGCGTGAGCAGGCGGGCACAATCCCGTGCTGTTTGTGCCAAGGGCCCGACGCAGTCAAGAGTATGGGATAGGGGAAAGACTCCGTCGATGCTGACGCGTTTGGAGGTTGGCTTGATACCGGTCACACCACACATGAATGCAGGCTGGCGAATCGAGCCTCCTGTATCACTACCCAAAGAACCAAAAACGAGGCGGGCGGCCACGGCGATACCGGAACCGCTTGAGGAGCCGCCGCAGGGATACTCTGGGTTCCATGGGTTGAGGCCATGACCGTAATGGCCATTAAAACCGGTCGGACTCATCGCGAACTCGGCCATATGCAGAGCGCCCAGATTGACTTGCCCGGCCGCATCAAGATCATCAATCACCCAAGCGTTCTTTTTAGGAATATTGCCTTTCAGGATTTTCGAACCAACATGCATTTCGCGCCCAGCCACTTCGATCAAATCTTTGTGCGCAAGCGGTACACCGTGCAGTGGACCAAGAAGCATGCCGCTAGCCTGAAGGCTATCCAGCGCACTTGCACGCGCCAGGGCTTGCTCATGATCGATTCGAAAAACGGCATTGAATTTTTTGCCTATCGTTTCCAGGCGGTTAAGTGACCAAGCGGTCAGCTCTTTGGAGGAAAATTCCTTTTTCGCAACGCCTTCTGCTGCGCTGACGAGGTCGAGATGCTCGAATTGACTCATTGATTCCATCCTGTGGCATGTTTGAATGAAAAGCAGAACATTTTTTGGTCTCTAGCATAACGCCGAATCTTGGACATGAGGACGAAATTTCCTCTATGTGGTCAGTCCTTGGAATTATTCAAAAAGGGAGATCGGGCTGATGGCTCTGAGGAGCCTGAAAGATTGTGTCGATCGGCATCAGACTGCTTGCCCGTACGCCAAGTAGCCTGATCCTCTGATCAAGGGGTACGCGTCGTAAACACTCACTTGCCGCTCGCCTGATCACAGAACCTTCATACACGGCCATTGGAAGTGTGAAGTCACGCGTGACAACCTGAAAATCAGCATACTTAATTTTGATGCCGATGGTTTTTGTCGCATACCCCTTTCTCACCAGATCATCACCTAGACGCGCGCACAGATTAGTAAAAATCTCAGAGAGTTGCGCCCGATCTTGTCTGACATGCAAGTCACGCTCAAAGGTCGTTTCCCGGCTGAGTGATTTGGGTTCAGAAGAGGTGACGACTGGTCGGTGATCAACACCATGGGCGGCCTGATGTAGCCATTGTCCGGTTGACCGACCAAAATGGGCGATCAACATTTCCGGTGCAGCCCTTGCTAGATCGCCGATCGTATGAATATTCAGCGTGGCGAGCTTTTCATTGGCTTTGGGTCCGATACCGTTAATTTTTTTTGCGGGTAAGGGCCATATCCGCGTCTGTAATTCTGAGTCTTTTAAAATCGTGATGCCATCCGGTTTATCCAAATCAGAGCAAATTTTCGATAGTAATTTGTTGGGACTCACGCCGATCGAGCAGCTCAAGCCGGTCGCCTCATTCACCGCTTGCTTGATTCGTTTGGAAAGCCTTTCCGTATCCGTGTCGAGATCTGTGAGGTCGATATAGATTTCATCGATTCCGCGATCTTCAATCAAGGGGGCAACGCTGGCGACAGCTTCTTTAAACAGTCGGGAGTAATGTCGATACGCGTCGAAATTGGCTGGCAACAGGATGGCATCGGGTGCCAGGGCGGCTGATTTCATGAGACCCATGCCGGAAAAGACCCCAAGGGCACGCGCTTCATAAGTGGAAGTTGTAATGACGCCTCGCCCCACATAATCGCGCAAGCGCGCAAAGCGCCTGATCCCCTGCGAATCCATTGTTGGCTGAGCTGTGCTGCGACCGCCCACAACAACGGGTTGTCCCTTGAGCTCTGGGTAGCTCAATAATTCCACGGATGCAAAAAAAGCGTCCATGTCCAAATGAGCGATTCTGCGGTTGGGTGTCATGGATTCAGTGTATTTGAAACTTGAGCGCTTGTGAGAGGAGTGAATGGAGCAGATGTTTTACACTAGGCTTATCTAAACTCGTGCACAGATCGTGCGCTTTACCTGGTTATCTTACTCACCATGAACTCTGTATCCTCAGACGCCTCGACCGAAAACCTCCATGTTGCCGCTTTTCTGGCTATGCCGACCCCACAGCAGCTTCATCAGGAGCTTGCGCTGACAGAACGCGCCGCAAACACCATCAAAGCCGGCCGTGAGTCCCTCAACCGTATCTTGCGTGGCGAAGACAAGCGAAAATTCGTGGTTGTGGGGCCTTGCTCCATCCACGATCCTGTTGCCGGCATGGAATATGCACGTCGCCTCAAGGCTTTATCCGATGAGGTCTCCGATGTTTTGCTGATTGTGATGCGTGTATATTTTGAAAAGCCTCGCACCACAGTGGGCTGGAAAGGCTATATCAATGATCCGCATATGGATGACTCCTTCCGCATTGATGAAGGGATGAGGTTGGCCAGACAGTTCTTGCTGGAAGTCAATGAACTAGGTTTACCCGCAGGTTCTGAGGCGCTCGATCCTATTTCACCTCAGTACCTTGGGGATTTGATTGCTTGGAGCGCGATTGGCGCGCGCACAACCGAGTCGCAAACTCATCGCGAGATGTCCTCAGGCCTCTCGACTCCGGTTGGGTTTAAAAACGCCACCAACGGCGATACGACTGTCGCGGTCAATGCTATTTTGTCGGCGGCGAGGCCCCATCGTTTTCTAGGCATCAGCGGCGAGGGCCAAGTGTCGATTGTTCACACAACAGGCAACCCCTATGGTCATCTGGTTTTACGCGGAGGCGATGGTCGACCCAACTACGACACGGTTTCTATTTCACTGGCTGAGCAAGCGATGAACAAGGCCAAGATTCGCCCAAACATAGTGGTGGATTGCTCCCACGCAAACAGCTTTAAAAAACCTGAGTTGCAGCCCCTCGTGATGGCGGATGTCGTCAGTCAGATCGTTGCAGGCAATCGCTCAATCGTAGGTGTCATGATCGAATCGAACTTGGTCGCCGGAAACCAGCCCATCCAGTCTGACCACAGCAAAATGATTTATGGTTGCTCTGTGACGGATGGTTGTGTGAACTGGGAGACGACCGAAGGCATGATCCAAGACGCAGCGCGTCGATTGAGACCCGTGCTCGGTTAAGCACCCACCGCCTGAAAACTGTTATCTGCTGATCGGCGCAAACCCGTACAGTTTTGCAGGATTATGCACGAGAATCTTTTCAATGATTGTCTGATCCTTGGTCCAAATGCCCAAGCGATCCAGCATCTTCGCATCATCGGGTTTATGCTTTTCAGTTGGATGTGGCCAGTCGCTTCCCCAGACTAGACGGTCTGGGGCACAGGCGATCCAGTGACAGACGACTGCATCGACATCACTGAATCCTTGGCTTTCATCAATCTGGCTGTCCAAGTAGGCACCGGAAAGCTTGATCCAGGTATTGCCACGCTCCAGCAAGTGCTCAATCAACCCCACCGCGGCATGTTTCAGTCCCAGTGGCTGTGGCAGTCGACCCATGTGGTCGATCACCAAGGGGCAGGGCAGTCGCTTAAGCATCTCCCCATATTCAACAAACTGATCAGCTGTCCAATGGAGCTGAAGATGCCAGCCCAGTCGCATGATGCGTTTCGCTAGCGGTTCAACCATCTCGAAACTGACAGCAGCATTTTTGGGTGTATAGAGAGAAAAACGCACGCCACGAATGCCTGCGCGATCAAGCTCGTCCATCGCTTCATCCGAGATGTTGCTACTCAACACGGCTACGCCGCGTGCATGATCCTGACCAAGTTGTGCAATGGCATCGACTGTCACACGATTGTCCGTACCGTAACTACGTGGCGTCACAATCACTGCGCGACGCGTACCAAGTCTTTGTTGCAACAGCCGATATTGCGCCACCGTTGCCCGGTCGAGCGCGGATGCCGCATCAGCGACTTCAGGAAACCTAGGATCATAAATATGCAGGTGTGCATCACAGGCGTAATCAGGAACGATTAAAGAGGGGCGCTGCGAACCAGCAGAGTTCGGTACGATCATTGTGTGCTCAGTTGGATGATGCTTGTTGAAACTCGTATCACGCGTGTTTCACGATTTCTTCTTAATTTCTTTCAATCTTTTCGCTTCTTCTTTGATCAGGTCAGTGTGTTGTCCAAGAGTCGGCGCAGCAAAAGGATCCGGACCTGGTGTGCGTTCAAAACGAATGGAGCGCTTAAGACCGCGATATTGGCCAACAACAGGGTGATGGTAGGTGGAGATCATGTCTTGACTGAGTACCTGAGGGTGATCAAACATGTCTTCCACTGTTCGTGCCGCTGCGCAGGGCACCTCTTCTCCGAATAAGGCCTCCCATTCAAGGGCTGACTTGGCTGCAAGCGCCTGATGCAGTCTGGGGACGATTTCAGGCTGATGAAGCGCGCGCTTGCGAACCGTGTCGTAGCGCTCATTATTTAAAAACTCGCTCATCCCGGTTTTTTTGCATAAAGCCTCCCAGAAATGAGGGGTGTTGGCAGAAATGTAGAGGTAGCCCTCTTTGGTAGGATGAATCCCAGTAATGCCGCCAGAACGCATATCTCGCCAAACGTCTCTTCCCTCATTTTCCGCCCAGACTAGTCGTCCGGACTGTAAGGTCATCGCCGCAGCCAAAAGAGAGACGCCAACAAACTGGCCTAGACCAGAGCGTTCGCGCTCATAGAGCGCAGACGATACGGCTCCGGCCACGAGGGCCGAAGCATAAAAGTCTACGATCGATCCATAGAGAAGTTCGGGAGGTCCTTCTTTTTTGCCCTGCAGGGCCGCCATGCCGGTCATTGTCTGTAAAACTTGATCAAAACCCGCTTTGTCCTTGAGTGGACCTGTTTCACCATATCCACTGACTGCACAGTAGATCAATCTTGGATTGAGGGCTTTTAATTGTTCATAG
This sequence comes from Zwartia vadi, assembly GCF_030410375.1. Taxonomy (GTDB): domain Bacteria; phylum Pseudomonadota; class Gammaproteobacteria; order Burkholderiales; family Burkholderiaceae_B; genus Zwartia; species Zwartia vadi. The sequence continues at coordinate 23,392 of NZ_JAUHHE010000013.1, read as the reverse complement.
CCAATTCCAATGCGCGGAGCGACCGTAGGTCTGAAATTATGGACAAGCACATCCGCGCCTTGAATCAAGTTCAGAAGTGTCTCGAGATCCTCAGGATTTTTAATATCCAAGACCGCAGCCAGTTTGCTTCGGTTGACCCCCAAGAACGCCCGACTCTCTGCCTCAAGCGTCGAAGGATACTTGCGTAAGTTATCCCCAGCCGGCGGTTCGATCTTGATGATTTCCGCACCCTGGTCTGCGAGCAAAGAGCAAGCGTAGGGACCTGCAATATAGGCTGACATGTCAATGACACGCACACCGGTAAGCGGGCCTTGCGCGCCAGATCGGGGGGGCAAGTACGATACCTCTGCGTGCGAAGAGTCTGGATTCGCTGAGTGACCTTTCATGTTCTGATTATTCCGCCTGAATATTTGCTGAGGCAGCCACTCGTTTCCAGCGAGCAAGTTCATTTGAAATATAGCTGCTGAACTCAGTCGGTGTCATCGCGACTGGGCTGGCACCCTGTTTTAAAAAGAATTCCTTCATTTGTTCGGAAACGATAATTTTATTAATCGTACTGTTGAGTTTTTGCACAACATCTGCTGGCGTTCCGGCTGGCGCGAGGATGCCCCACCATAAGTCGACGGCAGCGGCTGCATAACCATAATCGCCGAGTGAGGGAATTTGAGGAGCGATCACGGAGCGTTTCTCGGTCGTGACAGACAACGCACGGATTTTTTCATTTTTAACGTGGTTCAACAGCGATGGAGCGCTTGCGATGATCATGTCGATCTGACCACTCATGAGGTCATTCACGGCTGGACCCATTCCCTTGTAAGGAACATGTGTCATTTTAATTTTTGCGACGTCAGAAAAAATTTCGGAGGCAAACTGATTGATGCTGCCAACCCCTGACGTGCCAAAATTCAGCTTGCCCGGATTGCTTTGTGCAAATTTGACAAGTTCAGGAAGCGTTTTAAAGGGGGTGTTGTTTCCGACCGTAATAAGCAAGGGGCCTTTGGCCAACATCGAGATCGGAGCAAAACTTTTGACCGCGTCATATTGCAGATTTGTTCTGACTGCAGCGCCTGTTGTAAAGGTGGAGGACAAGACAACAAGTGTATAGCCATCAGCTGGAGCCTTGGCAACGAGCGTGTTTGCAAGCACGCCGCCAGACGCAGGTTTGTTTTCAACGACAACGGAAACGCCCAGCTCATCTTGCATTTGTTTGCCAATTGTTCGGGCAAAGATATCATTCGAGCCGCCAGGTGCGCTTCCAACTAAAAGGGTGATGGGCTTTGTGGGGAAGTTTGTTTGAGCGATTGCCGCAGCAGGTATAAGGCTTGCAATGCAGAGTAACTTAAAGAGTGATTTCATGTGTGCTTTCCGTATGAGCTTAGTGATCGAAACAGTGATGGTGAAATTAAATCAATCCGAGGCGCTTGGCTTTATCTATTAGTGCGACCGCGCTGTTGTAAAAGGGCGGATCGATCATCTTTCCGTCAACAACGTAGGCACCCACCCCTCTGGCTTGAGCATCCTTGGCCGCTTCCAAAATGCGCAAAGCATGCGCGATCGCTTCGTCGCTCGGACGAAAGGCTTCGTTAGACATGGCGACTTGACTGGGGTGTATGCAGCTTTTGCCCACATAGCCAAGTCTGGCAGCAAAGCGGGCTTCCTCCATGAATCCTTCAGTATTTTTGATGTCTGCAAATGCGCCGTCAAAAGCATCGATACCCGCTTCAGCTGCTGCAAATTTAACTTGCATCATGGAGAATTTCACTGCAAAGGGCTCTTTGCGTGAGACAGAAATTGGTTCAAATAAATCTCCCAGGCCTAGCTGCAAACCTGCCACACGAGTGTGCGCGCAAGCAAGCTCATAAGCTGTCCGCAAGGCCTTGGGTGTTTCGATGTTCAAAAGCAATTTGATTGGTCGCATGCCGTCCTGATTGACGCCATTGGCGCGCTCAGCCTGTTCGATCAAGCCGATCGCTTGGCGGACGGCCTCGGGACTGTCTGGCTTGGGGAGATTGACCATATCCAAGCCTGCGCGCACGACTTGAGCGATATCTTGCTCAAAATAAGGGGTTTCCATTGCGTTGACGCGCACGATGATTGTTTTATTGCTGTTGCGTGCGTGTTCGGTGTCGAGCCAGGCGCTCAAGGTCTCACGGGCGTCAGCTTTCTTTGATTCGGCAACCGCATCCTCGAGATCAAAGGACAGTCCGTCCGCCTCACTGGCCAAGGCTTTGTCAAAAAGTTCAGGACGTGATCCGGGAACAAAGAGTTTGCTGCGCATAGAGAGTTGCGGTCCAAAAGTGAAGATGAGAGGCGCTCGGGCGGCCTGTTGTCCTTATAGAATACATTGAAGCTGATATCTAGATGTTCTTGCCTGTTGCGTCGCAACATCTGAACATCTGTACGTCACCTGACAACTTGTATAAATTGAACAGACAAAAATTTTTTGAGGAACCCACATGTTCTCGACCAAAGTAAAAATGCTGCTGGCAAGCTCAATTCTTGCTGGATTGAGCGCAAGTATCCCTAGCCTTGCGTTTGCTCAGTCCAATGCCGCTGCAAACTTTCCCAACAAGCCTATCAAGTTGTTAGTGGGATTCGCTCCTGGTGGCGGCACTGATGCTGCCGCCCGAACCATTGCCATCAAACTTGGAGAAATCCTTGGACAGACAGTCGTGGTGGATAATAAACCGGGAGCAGGGGGCAACATCGCTGCCGATATGGTGGCCAAAGCCCCTGGTGATGGTTACACGATTGGATTGGCCAACATCGGCTCCCTCGCAGTCAACCCGCACATGCCAAACGGGACCCCTTACGACACCCTAAAAGACTTTGCGATGCTTGGTAATGGCGTGAGCTTTGGTAATGTCCTGGTTGTTCGGGCTGATTCGAACATCAAAACGTTTGCTGACTATCTTGTCGCCGCAAAAAGCACGGATAAGCCTTTGTTTTACGGATCCTCTGGCTTTGGCAGTGCGGGCCACCTATCTGGAGAGTTGCTCAAGCAGCGTGCTGATACTACGGCTCAGCACATCAACTACAAGGGCGGTGGACCTGCAATGAATGGTTTATTGGGCGGTGAGATCCAGGCGATCTTTGCAAGTGCACCCACAGCTATTCCATTGATCAAGGCAGGAAAAATTCGCGCACTGGCCGTCACCGGCGCTAAACGTGCTGAGTCATTGCCGGATGTTCCCACGATTGCCGAGCTGGGTTTTCCGGGATATCTTGCCACCAATTGGTACAGCTTTATTGCACCTGCCAGCACGCCTGAAGCGATTGTCAAAAAATTAAACGCGGCGATTGTCGAGGCGATTCGTGATCCTGCAACACTTGCTCGCTTGAGTGCACAAGCGATGGAGCCCGATCCTTCCACCTCAGAGGAAATGCGTGCTTTTGTCACGAAGGAATACGATACATGGGGCAAAGTTGCCCGAACACTTAAATTTTAAATGTCAGGAAAAATCTTGGGCTCAACCATAGTTGAAAAAATCTTGGCCAGACACTCTGGCCGGGATCGCGTGCAGGCAGGACAGGTCGTGGTGGCAGAGGTCGACTATGCCATGGTTACTGATACCCGTGCAGTGAATACTATCAAAATGATTGATCGTTTCGGTGATCAGCCATTGCAGTTTGCCAAAAAGACTTCACTGGTATTGGATCATTATTCTCCGCCGCCTAACCAGGAGGCTGCAGATATTCACTCTCAGATGCGTGCATTTGCCAGCGCGCGCGGAACGGGTCTTTATGACATCGGTGACGGAATTTGTCATCAGGTTCTGCCTGAAGGTGGGCACTTGACCTGTGGCGATTTGATTGTGGGTACTGATACGCACTCTGTCACCTATGGCGCATTCAATGCTTTTGGAACCGGCATCGAGGGCACCGATGTTTCCGCTGTCATGATGAGTAGCAAGCTGTGGTTCAGAGTGCCCGAGACTGTTCGCATCGATTTGCAAGGTACGCTCGCGCCTGGCGTCTGGGCCAAAGATATTACTTTGGCCATGCTGGGCAAGTTTGGCGCCGAAGGCTTGAATTATCGGGCGATTGAGTATGTGGGTGAGGCGGTGCGTGCGATGGCCATCGACGATCGGATGACATTGTGCAACCACGCTGCCGAGCTTGGCGCCAAAGCCGCCATACTTGAAGCGGATGAAAAGACACTTACGTGGCTGGCTGCCCATGGTGCCAAGCCTCCTCAGCCCACTTTCGCGGACGCAGATGCAAGGTATTCAGAGCGCTTTGCAATTGATGTCGGTAATCTTGCTCCACAGCTGGCGCGCAAGCACGAGGTTGATGACATTGTTGGTGTCGATCAGATTGAAAAACAGAAAATTCAGTTTGCATTGATTGGTACCTGTACCAACGGTCGTTTGGACGATATCCGTCAGGCCGCCGCCATTCTGAAAGGTCGCAAACTCGCGCCCGGTGTACGCATGATTGTGACGCCTGCTTCCAGAGAAATCTATTTGGGCGCTCTCAGAGAAGGTTTGATTGAGATTTTGACGACTGCCGGTGCATCTTTTGAATCGGCAGGCTGCGGAACATGCGTAGGCATCACTAATCGTCTGGTCCCCGGGGATGGTGATACCGTCATTTCAACCGCCAATCGCAACTTTAAAGGTCGATTAAGCAATAAGAATGCAGATATTTGGCTGGGCTCCGCCGCGACTGTTGCAGCGTCTGCGTTAACCGGTTACATCACAGATCCGCGACTGGTTGAAGGCGGCACATGGAGGTCCGCAGCATGAGCGAGACACTATTGATTTCAGGGTCGGCTTTTCTTCTGGGTGACGACGTCAACACAGACATCAATTGCTCGAATAAATATTTGCCTGGCAAAGATGTCGCTTACGTTGCGCAGCATGCTTTTGAGCAGCTGTCGCCGGGTATCGCCTCCAGAATCCTGGGTAGTGGTGGCGGGATTCTTGTTGCGGGAGAGCATTTTGGTATCAACTCGTCGCGTGAGCAGGCTACGCACGTCTTGCACCATATGAAAGTGAGAGCGATCGTTGCAAAGTCTTTCGGTCGGCAATTCTTTCGTAACGCCATCAATAACGGTCTTCCCGTTTTTGAATGCGATACTGGGGCGATTACTGCTGGCCAGTCTCTGGAACTTGACCTTTCGAAAGGAGCCTTGCGCTGCGACGGGCGTCTCTTGCAACAAACACATCCATTGCCAAAAGAGATTCTCGCGATCTTGTCGATGGGCGGTTTGATCCCTTTTTTAAAAAAATACCCTGATTGGAACTTCTCATGAGTATGGTCTCCGCAACCCAGAAACGGCGCGCGCTGCGCCAGTTATTACAAGGTTCAGACACTGTGCGCGCACCTGGTATCTATGATGGATATGGTGCCCGATTAGTGGAACAGGCGGGATTTTCAGCTGTTTACATGACGGGCAATGGTGTGTCGGCAACTCTATTGGGTCGGCCAGACGTTGGCTTGGTTGATCTGACATTGATGGCCGATCATGCACGTCGTGTTGCCTCTAGTGTTCAAATTCCTCTCATCTGCGATGCCGACACGGGTTATGGAAATGTCGTCAATGTACGACGCACTATCATGGAATTTGAGGCCGCTGGCGTCGCAGCGATTCATATGGAAGACCAGGTTTCTCCCAAGCGTTGCGCACAAATGCCAGGTGACCGAACAGTTCTGGATTTTAATGAGGCTGTTTCAAAGGTTGCCGCAGCGAGCGCCGCACGCTCAGATCCGGATTTCGTTCTGATTGCTCGCACAGACTCCGCCGGGGCTCTGGGGCTTGCCGAAGCGATCCGTCGTACGCAGGCCTTTGCACAGGCGGGCGCCGATGCGGTGTTTGTCGAACTCAAGTCTAATCCAAATATCTTGCAAGACATTCTGGCAATCAAAGCGGCCGTCTCCGTTCCTGTAGTCGTCAACGTGGACAGCGCTCAAGCTTTGCGCAATTTAAAGGGAGCAGAGCTTAAACAGGCTGGTGTTGATTTGGCTATTTATCCCGGGATGGCTCGTGGTGTGTTTGGATGCGCGATGAGCGCGGCACTCTCGCATCTGAAGCAGGCTGGAAACATGGCTGGTTTCGAAAGCAATATGTTTACGTCCGCTCAGTACAACGAAGCCTTGGGTTTGAGCGAAATCGAAGCCTGGGAAAAGCGCTTCGATTGAAGTCTGTTGCGACGGGGGCCATTACAGGAATTTGGTAAATCCAGCAACAGGCTCCCGCTCGCTAATCAAGGTGTTTTCGATTTTCGACATGTCTGCATATCCTAAGGCCATCCCGCACATCAACACTTCGCTTTCAGGTATGCCAGTAACGGCGCGAATCGTGTTGTGAAAGCGGTTAAAAGCAGCCTGTGCGCAGGTATCGAGACCGCGACCACGTGCCGCGATCATCAAGCTTTGCAAAAAGCAACCGAAATCCAGCCATGACCCGGTGTTCATGCTGCGATCGATCGTAAAAAACATGCCGACAGGCGCATCGAAAAATGAGTAGTTGCGTCCATGCTGCGCGTGCATGCCGGCTTTGTCTTCACGACCCAGGCCCAGTAATTTGTATAGATCAAGTCCTACCTTGCGACGGCGCTCAATGTATGGCGAGTTCCATTGTGTGGGGTAGTATTTGTAGTCTTCAGTCAGGGCCTCAAATTTAGCCTGATCGTTGTAAACCTTAAGGACTTCATCTGAAACGCGTTGCTTGATTTCACCCGTCAGCACATACACTTTCCAGGGCTGTGTGTTGGAGCCAGATGGCGCGCGTGCAGCAACCTCCAGCATTTGTTCAATATCTTCTCGAGAAACAGGGGTCGGTAAAAAAGCGCGCATGGAGTGGCGTGAGGTGATCGCTTGATCGACTATTTTTTGTTCGTTACTCTGAATCATCGTCTATGTCTCTGAAAGGGAATTGGCTTTCATTACTGTAGTACATTTTTGAATACAAACAACTATCGTTTAATCAATCGGTGAGAGGCAAGGCATGGCTAACGATGCAATAGAGGCTTTTCGGGACAGTGCACGGGATCTGCTTAGTCGCCAGAATACGATTGCGAGAATTCGAAGTTTGCGCGATTCAGAGACTGGTTTTGATCGACAGTCTTGGCAGGCGCTTGCCCATGCTGGCTGGTTTGGCATTCTTGTCCCCGAAGAGGATGGGGGTCTTGGTTTAGGCTTACCTGAGATCTCGGCGATCGCACATGAGATGGGACAGCATTTGCTCCCAGAGCCTGTGATTCCTTCTGCGGTTCAGGCAGCCTTGGTGCTTAGTCGATGTCCGAAGAGTGCCCTGCGTTCAGTCTTGCTTGAGCAATTGATCGCCGGTGAGCTTGTCGCCGGTTTGGCATGGCAAGACTCCCTTGGTCAGTTGGAGTGTTCTGTTGATAGCGCAGCCCATGGTTCTCTGCAAAATCAAATGCTGGTCATAAACGGGACCAAGCAGTTTGTGACTCCGGCAGCGGGTGCGGATGGTTGGTTGATTGTCTTGAGCATTGGCAATCAGCCCGCTATCGTCTGGTTACCGGCAAACACGCATGGAGTCAAACTTGAACGGATTCGTTGTGTAGACGGTACATGGTTCACAAAGCTCTGCTTGAACGAGGCAGAGGTCGCACGTTCGCATATTCTTTTAGCAGGACCTGAAGTTTTAGCGATGGTGAACGAGGCAAATGATCTTGCGCGTATCGTCCAATCCTCAGAGCTCGTCGGACTGATGCGTAAGACCTTATCCATCACGATCGACTATCTGAACACTCGCCAACAGTTTGGCAAGCCGATCGGAAGTTTCCAGGCACTCAAACATCGTGCAGTCGATGGGTATGTTCAAGTCGAGCTCGCCAGCGCCTGCGTCGAGGATGTCGTACGGCAGGTCGAGGAGGGCAGGACGAATGGACTCGCCTTAAGTGTCTTGGCAAGTCGAGCTAAAGCGCGTTGCGCGTATGCTGCGTTGCTTGTGACACGCATGGCGATTCAGTTTCACGGGGCGATGGGCTTTACTGATGAATGCGACGTAGGTTTGTATTTCAAACGCGCAATGTTCAATGCTGCATGGCTCGGCAATCAAACCGCTCATCGACGGCGCTATCTCAAATCTTCCGCGGTCGAAGGTAACGAGGCTGTTGAGGAGAGCTCTTTGGCGCAGTTTCCAAGCGACGCAGATTGGGACAATATGTCCGAGGCTGAGTTTCGAAACATGCTGCGCGCCTTTTACGCTAAAAACTATCCCGCTCATTTACGTAACGTCCCGCGTCGCCTGCATTGGTCTGAGATCAAGAGCTGGTATTTGACTCTGTCCGCCCAAGGTTGGGTTGCGCCAGCTTGGCCGAAGAAGTTTGGTGGAATGGGGCTGTCACCTGAAAAGATGATCGCCTACGTTGAGGAGCAAGAGCAGTACGGCGTGGCGCGTGCGCCGGACATGGGTATTGTGATGATTGGGCCTTTGCTGATTCAGCGTGGCAGTCCGGAGCAGCAACAAAAATTTCTTCCTAAAATCCTTGCTGGAGAGCATGTATGGTGCCAAGGGTACTCAGAGCCCGGTGCGGGTTCAGATCTTGCCGCGCTGCGCACGGAAGCTATTCGTCAAGGAGATGAGTTCGTCGTGAATGGTCAGAAAATATGGACGACTCTGGCACAGGACGCAACCCATATGTTTGCACTGGTGCGCACGGACAAGGAAGCCAAGAAACAAGCGGGTATCAGTTTTTTATTGATTGACCTCAGTACGCCAGGCATCACGATTCGACCCATCAAAGACATCGTTGGATATGAAGAGTTCTGCGAAGTGTTTTTTGACAATGTCCGCGTACCTGCTGAAAATCTGGTTGGAGAGCTTAATCAAGGCTGGACGATCGCCAAGGCGTTGCTTGGCTTTGAAAGAATTTTTCTGGGTAGTCCCAAACAGTCCCGTTATGCCTTGGCGCAGTTGACAGCCCTTGCTGAGCATTTGCATCTGATGGATGATCCTGTTTTCGTCGCACGCTACGCTGAACTCAGTTTGGATGTGGCCGATCAGGTAAGTGCCTATTCGCATTACGCTGAAATGGTTAAGCGTGGCGAACAACTGCCCCCGAGCGTCTCTTTACTGAAAATATGGGGAACAGATACTTATCAAAGAATCTGTATGACGATGGTCGAATATGCCCAAGAGCATGGTGCGACGGGCCAGACTACGGACTTTGGGGCCGAGGGCATGAATGTTCCCGCTATCATGTTTAATTCGATACCTTCGACAATCTACGGTGGCAGTTCTGAAGTTCAAAAAGAAATCATTGCCAAACAAGTATTAAAACTTCCCGACTAAAGCGATCGGTAACAATCTAAGCGGAGTTCAGACTTTGGAAACAATTAAATTTGACTTGCAAGAAGGTGTGGGTACCTTGACATTGAACCGACCCACTCGCAAGAACGCAATCGATGCTGTGATGCGTGAAGAGCTCAAATCTCTTGTTTTTTCACTTGCCCAAAACCGCGATTTGCGCGCCTTGATCATTACAGGGGCGGGTGGTTCGTTTTGCGCGGGAGGCGATATCAGCGTGATGGGTGCTGGCACATTGTCCCCCGAGGAGGGGCGCCATCGCATGCGTCACGACTATCTCGCCTGGATCGAGGCTTTGCTTCGACTTGAAGTTCCAGTGATTTCAGCGGTAGAAGGGCCAGCCTTTGGTGCGGGTTTCAGTTTGGCTTTGACTGCAGATATTGTTCTGGCCGATTCGACTAGCCGCTTTTGTATGTCATTTATGCGACTGGGACTGGTTCCGGACTGTGCCGCTTTCTATACCTTGCCAAGGATTGTTGGCATACAGCGCGCCAAAGAGCTGGCTTTCTCTGCTCGAGAACTCAGTGCCGAGCAAGCTCATGCTCTCGGTATTGTGCTGGAGGTTCTGCCGCAAGGACGCGTGATGGAGCGTGCGCAACAAATGGCACGTTGTTTTGCTCTTGCCGCACCTGCTGCCTTGGCAATGACCAAGCGTGCGATGAACGCCTCTCTGAATAGTTCTTTGGATGTCATGATGGACATTGAAGCAGATGCTCAGGCAGTTGCCCGAACCAGTCAATGGCATACCGATGCCGTACAGCGGTTTTTGAACAAAAAGCCTTCTGCTTTTCAATGGCCGGGAACTCTTGATTGATGTTGTTTGAAAGCTCCCGGCAGACGGGTCGAATCCCGCTTCTGCTGATTGTCGGCACGTGCGAATCAAGCACGACTGCATGGATCAATACGCTTTTAAAACACACGGCGCTTGCCAATACGGTTATCTTTTCAACTGCGCGCAATGGACGCGCGCAGTTGAACTGCGACCGAATCATTGAACTGCCGGTATTGGACAGCAGTGCGCAGCAAGCGTGTTTATGTTGTGGCATGCATAGTGCCTTGGGCGATGCGTTGCGCAAACTGTTTTTCGAAGCATTGACTCTTCGTGGCAAGGGTTTGGATCGTGTCATGATCGAGTCCACCTCCATCAACACAGCTCAACTGGCTTTTACCCTCAGGCACACCCCTTTTTTGGGGCAGCGTTATTTCCATCAGCTGACCTTTCGGGTGACGACTGAGTCCGAACTGCTTTCAAAGGGGATAGAGGTTTTAAAGGGGTTGGACACAGTCAACGATCGGGCTCAACAGTTTTTAATTATCGCTCCGCCCCCAGAGCAATTTGGGCCTGTTGTTGATAAAAATGACAGTCAGCGTCAATTCGCTTCCGAGTCTCAGTTTGATGCTTGGCGAACAGACATCGAGCGTACGCTTCCTTATCGGCAAGTGTTGCGTTTGGGGCACGATTCATTGCATCAGAGCTTGGGTTTGTGATGAGAATGCAAATATTTGTTCAAAAGCTTGAAGTTGAGAGTGGGTATGCGTTAGAATCGAAAGATATCTTGGATAGTCGATCCAGGCAACATCATCTAAGACCTTGATTTTCATGGCGTTGATTGACCGGCTCAGCGCTAGTCAGATTGCGAAAAACAATTTTTTGTACGCGTAATCTTCGGTTTTATATCCGAGCGCTGTGTCGCGAGCGGTATTTGATGCCCCCGGCTACGAAATCGTCATGCCCTACTGCATTGGCTCTTACTTTGTTTTTTGAGCGTTGGACAGCATTCGTTCTAGTGTTGTCCTAGGTGCCATGTTGCTGGCCAGTCAGTTTGTCGCCATTGTCAATGGCTGAGATTATTTTATTAACTGTAAGTGATGAAGTTGGCGCAAATGATTTGTTATTCAGCTGTGCACAAAAAAACTGGCCGAGCGCCAAGGCGATCGACCAGTTGTATTTGGTTGCGGGGGCAGGATTTGAACCTACGACCTTCGGGTTATGAGCCCGACGAGCTGCCAGACTGCTCCACCCCGCGTCTGAAGAATGAAGTATAGCGTAGTTCCCGGATTGGGACAAGTTGCCTTTAGGCGAGCATAGGAAAATGAACTTTCATGAACGATCAGCAAGACAAGCAATTTAATGCGCCTGATGATTCTGATTCGCAACCATCTGACACGCAACAATTTAATGATGAGTTGCCGCACGCAGAAGGCTCTCTTCAAGACATTGCAGTGGTAGGTGTGCCAGTGGTAGATACGCCAGCCGTTGCTGGCACAACAGATGCGGATGAGATTGTTGAGTTTGCGTTAGCTAAACGTGTGGTTGAAACAGCTTTGCTGTGTGCTTCGAGCCCAATGCCTCTGTCCGAGCTGCGCAAGCTTTTTGAGGAAGAGTCCCAGTCAGCGGCCCGGCTAACAGAGTTGCTGGAGTCGATTCAACAAGACTGGCTGGATCGTGGCATGGAATTGGTTGAGCTTGCCTCAGGTTGGCGGTTCCAGAGCCGTGCGTCGATGCAGCGTTATCTCGAAAGACTGAGCCCCGAGCGTGTGCCAAAGTATTCTCGCGCAGTGATGGAGACCTTGGCGATCATTGCTTGGCGTCAGCCTGTTACCCGAGGGGATATCGAGGATATCAGGGGTGTGACGGTTTCCTCCCAGATTGTTAAAACACTAGAGGACCGCGGTTGGGTCGAAGTGATCGGTCATCGCGACGGTCCTGGTCGCCCTGGTTTGTTGGGGACAACCAAACAGTTTCTGGATGACTTGGGTTTACGTGCGTTAGACGAGTTGCCCGCACTGGGCGCGGCCGAGATGACAGAGGCTTTGCAGTCTTTGACGCTTGAGGCTGCGGCGCTTTCTGCAGCATCTGCGACAGATGCGACGGATCCTTCCACTCAGGAGCTTGATTTAGAGGCGACGCCATTCGTCGAGCAAGCGATCGTTGAGGACCAAGAAGCAGAAATCATCAGAGAAGAACAAGAAAACATCGAACACAATCAACAGGACGAAATGAAGCTCGCTTGCGCTGAGCCTCCAGAGTCTGCCGAAGCACAACATACACATTACCCAAATCTGGAGTCCAAGTGACTAAAACAAATACCGATGAATTAGTCTTGAATTCACAGGAGACTGTGGCGAAGGCTGTTAAAAAAGCTGTGCGCAAAACGCCAGCACGTAAAACTGCGGTAAAACCTTCTGTTGCTGCTCAATCCGAAGCTGAGCCAAATGTCGTCGCGATCGCTGATCATCTTACGGATGCTTCTGGTGATGCCCCTTCGGCTCCTCGCAAAGCTGCTGCACGTAAAACAACCCCTCGCAAGACCGCGTCCAAGCTTGCACCAGCCGACGCAGACGCGACCTCAGTTGCTAACTCAGTCGCCAGTGTGACTGCACGCGAAGAGGTGGCACCGGCCACTGAGTCATCACAGTCTGAGCCAGCACCCAAAGCTGCGCGTGCACCAAGACAGCCTCGCGCGACCAAACAAACCAAACAGGCACAATCATTGCAGCAGGAGGATGCAGACACCTCAGCCCTTCATTCAAGCAACGCTGCTGAAACCTCTGCTCCAGCAATGCCTGCGCCGACTCAGGTATTTACCCAGCAAGAGCCATCCGCAGCATTCGTGCCAAATGAGCCATTCACACCCTCGGTTTCCGGATCAGAAATTAGTGGTCAGATTCGTCCTCAGTTTGAAACCGTTAGTCCGTCTGATTTGGCTGCATCCTCGCCTAAGTCGCGTGGCCGTAAATTACGTACACCCTTTCGCCGTCGTCGTAGCGATGCGCCTGAAACTGGCGGTTTCCCCGAGCAAGTTGGACCTGCGGCACGCTTGCCAGCCGACTTTGTGTCCTTTGACGAGGATGTCCGTGATGTCGTCGATTTTGGTGATCCGGTTGCGGCTGAAAAAGAAGCCGAGCAGGCGCTTTCGTATTTGAGTCAAGCCGAGCGGATTGAGCAGCGTCTGAATAAATATCTGAACAGTGATGTTCTGATGCCAAAGTTGCACAAGGTACTCGCCGATGCGGGGATTGGGTCGCGACGCGAAATGGAAGAGCTCATTATTGCTGGTCGCGTATCGGTGAACGGCGAACCCGCACACATTGGTCAGCGCGTGGGCGCGAACGACGCTGTGCGCGTGAATGGTCGACCCATCACTCGAACCAATGCCAAAAAGCCACCACGTGTGATTCTTTATCACAAGCCTGCCGGCGAAATTGTGAGTCACGATGATCCCAATGGTCGTGCGAATGTGTTTTCTCGACTGCCTAAAATGAAAGTGGGTAAGTGGTTGTCGATTGGCCGTCTGGACCTCAACACGGAAGGTCTGCTTATTTTCACAACTTCGGGCGATCTGTCCAATCGACTCTTGCATCCCCGCTACGGTAATGAGCGCGAATACGCAGTGCGTGTGCTGGGCGAGTTGGGTCCGGAGCAGCGGCAGTCATTGCTGGATGGCGTCATGCTTGACGATGGTCCTGCAAGTTTCGGCATGATCGAGTTTATTGGGGGTGAGGGTAGCAACCGCTGGTACCGCGTCACCTTGAACGAAGGGCGGAACCGCGAGGTGCGTCGCATGTTCGAATCTGTTGGCCTGACAGTGAGTCGCTTGATCAGAACCCGCTTTGGTGACATTGTTCTGCCTACAACATTACGCCGTGGCCGTTGGGAGGAGCTGGATTCCAAACTTGTTTCGGCGTTGATGGTACAAGTGGGCTTGCTGCGTGATGACGACTCGACGGATGGTCGCTCTCGCGCACCAAGACAGCCCGTCTCGCATGATAGCGCTTTGCCTCCGGGCTTTGGCACACTCGAACGTAATGGGACTCACGGTGCCAAAATGGGTCGTCGCGGAAAAGTCCAGGGTGGCAGATCCGGAAAGCCTGGCCCCTTTTTACACCCGACTGAACACGTTGCAGCAGTGTTAACCGTGGGAGGTGGTTTCGCGAATGGTCATCCCCAAGGTGGCCAAGGTCCGGCAAGAGGCGGTCGTGGCAAGCCGATGGGGCCTGCGGGTGCGGGAGCGCGCGGACCTGGCTTTGGTGGCGCCAATAAGCCTGGCGGTCCAAAAGGAGCTTCTCGTCCCCCGCGTGGTCCGCGTCCGGGCGGCCGTGGGCCCCAGGGACCGGGCGCGCAGGCAGGCCAGGGAGCAATGTCGCGGGATGTAATCCCAGGCTTGTCTGGCGAGCCTGGATTTCGGCCCAATCGCGAGCCTGGTCAAGGGCGTCCGCGCGGGCCCGGAGGTCCAGGCGGGTCAAGTGGCTCAGGAGGGCCGGGCGGACAAGGTCGTCCTCCCAAACAGGGCGGACGCGGTCCTGGTAAACCAGGCGGTCGAGCCAAGCCAAACCCCGGCAACTCAGCGGGTCGGTCCGCGCCTAAGGGCGATGATTGGCAACCGCGCGGGGCTTCTGCGCATGAGTCTAGACTTGGATTTACCAAATCATCGCGTGGTGGTCGCTAATATTTATTAAGAAATATTTTGTATTCGAGCATGTTTTTTGAAGGCGCATTCAACGTAAATGGTTGGTGTGACAAGACTTTTTTCACTAAACATGCTAGAATTTAGGGCTAACGAGTATTTCCAAGAATATTTTTGAATGGCATTTCAAATGACACTTTAAATGTTCTCTTTTAAATACTCCCTTGGCCTGGCTCTGGTTGCAGCGCCCTCGGGCACAGGTTGACTAATTTGTTGTATATGGGCTGTTTTCAGCCCTTTTTTTTTGGACGTATGGCAGATCTTTTTACAATCACGCAGCAGGCTTTAGCCTCCATGGATGTCGAGTTCATCGACATTGAGCGCGCTGCGCTTGGTCTTTTGCGTGTCACGATTGATCGACCCGAGGGTATTCGGATCGAGGACTGCGAACTGGTTTCCAAGCATTTGTCGCGCGTGTTCGAGGTTGAAAATATCGACTATCGAAGACTCGAGGTCGGTTCGCCTGGCGTTGATCGTCCTCTTAAGACTGAGGCGGATTTCAAGCGTTTCATCGGTGAGCGTGTTGAGGTCAAGCTGCGCGAGGCAGTTGACAATCAAAAGATTTTTTCTGGTGAACTGGTTGACCTGAGTGGGACATCCAGTGCTGCGGGTACCGAGGCAGTGTTGCCTTTCGGTATAGAGTTTGAGGCTAAAAAAGGCGAGATTCGACAGGTGGCTTTTGCATTTACGGATGTAGAGCGCGCCAAGTTGAATCCTGTTCTGGATTTCAAGGGCAAAAAGCGATGAGTCGCGAAATTCTTCTGTTAGTAGACGCGTTGGCGCGTGAAAAAAACGTGACGCGGGACGTCGTATTCGATGCGCTCGAGGGTGCTTTGGCTTCGGCCATGAAAAAGCGCTTCAAAGAGGATGCTGACATTCGCGTGTCTGTCAATCGCTCGACCGGAGATCACGAAGGCTTTCGTCGCTGGTTGGTTGTGCCTGACGAACAAGGTCTTCAGGAGCCGGATCAACAGGAAATGTTGTCTGATGCGCGTGAAATTGTCTCCGATATTGAGGTTGGCGAGTATATCGAAGAGCCCCTCGAGCCCATTGAGTTTGGTCGCATTGGCGCTCAGGCTGCCAAGCAGGCGATCTTGCAGCGGATCCGTGATGCTGAGCGCGAGCAGATTCTGAACGACTTCTTGGATCGTGGCGAAATGATCGTCTCAGGTTCCATTAAGCGCATGGATAAAGGCGACGTCATCGTCGAGACAGGCAAAATCGAAGCCCGCTTGCCGCGTAGCGAAATGATTCCTAAGGAAAATCTGCGCGTGGGCGACCGTGTGCGCGCTTGGGTATTGAAAGTCGATCGTACTGCCCGTGGACAGCAGGTTATCTTGTCGCGGACCGCTCCGGATTTTATTCGCCAGCTATTTGAAAATGAAGTCCCCGAGATCGAACAGGGATTGCTTGAGATTAAAGGTGCGGCCCGAGATCCAGGCGTGCGCGCCAAGATCGCGGTCGTAGCCTATGACAAGCGTATTGATCCTATCGGTACCTGCGTGGGGATGCGTGGCTCACGTGTCACCGCTGTTCGTAATGAGCTGGGTGGCGAGCAGGTCGATATTGTGTTGTGGTCCGAGGATCCTGCTGAGTTTGTGATTGGTGCGCTGGCGCCAGCTAACGTCGAGTCGATTGTGGTGGACGAAGATCGTCACGCAATGGATGTTGTAGTTGACGAAGAAAACCTCCCCAAAGCCATTGGCTCAAAAGGTCAAAACGTCCGTCTGGCATCCGAGCTGACTGGCTGGCAGATCAACATCATGACACCAGAAGAAAGCCATAACAGACAGGAAATTGAGCGTGCGCAGTTGCGTAATACGTTCATGTCCCGTCTTGATGTCGACGAAGAGGTTGCAGACATCTTGATCGATGAAGGCTTCACCGGTCTCGAAGAAATAGCCTATGTGCCGATGCAGGAACTTCTCGAGATTGAGTCGTTTGACGAGGATACGATTAACGAGTTGCGTACGCGTGCCCGCAACGCGCTGTTGACTGAGGCGATTGCTCAGGAAGAGCGTGTCGAGACGGCTCAGGATTTGCTGTCTCTCGAGGGCATGACGCCTGAGCTAGTGGCCAAATTGGCTGCTGGTGGTGTCACAACCCGTGATGATCTCGCTGAGCTTGCGACAGATGAGTTGATTGAAATGTCGGGACTTGAAGAAAAGGCCGCCAGTGATTTCATTATGGCTGCTCGTGCACATTGGTTTGAAGATCAGTAGAAAGTTAAAAGTCAGTCGGGCGGCATTGGCCGACCCCGCACTTGAAGTTGTCACGCTGTAAAAAGGTAAGAGAGAGTCTAATGTCGAGTAACACTGTCGCCCAGTTCGCAATCGAGCTGAAAATGCCTGCCAACGTGCTGTTAGATCAGTTACGTGCTGCGGGTGTCGATCTCAACTCAGTGGACGATAATGTCACTGATGGCGACAAGGCTCGCTTGCTTGAGTCGTTGCGTCGCTCGCATGGTGCGACCGAAGGCAAGAAGATCACGTTGACCAGACGCCAAACATCTGAAATTCGCCAGGCTGACGGCTCGGGTCGTTCGCGCACGATTCAAGTTGAGGTGCGTAAAAAACGTGTATTCGTCAAGCGTGACACCCCTGAATTAGGTGAAACAACTGCAACGCCCTCACCGGCGGGGCTTGCGCAGAGCGAGGCGCCTCAGACCGCTCAGCCTACTGGTGCGTCTGAGCTGTCAGCTGCGACGCCTGTTACAAGCACTTCTGCCGCATCGTCCGCGACTGTCGATACTTCAGTGCAAAGTGCTGAGCCCGCTGGTGACACGCTCTCGACTTCTGCCGCAACTGACAAGCCAACTGCCCAGTCGGAGCCTGCTGTTGCTGAGCAAGCCGTTGAGCCTGTTGGAACAGTTTCACCCGCGGTTGATTCCTCTCCAGTCGTGACCGCAGCGGTTGAGGATTCTGTTCCCGCATCTGCTCAGGTCACATCTTCCAATGCAGTCGAGACCTCTCCTTCCAAGACCGATGCACCGGTAGCCGAGCACGTTGATGCCGCGCCATCATCAGACCGTACAAAGGCTGTAGCTGAGCCATCGATCCCAACTGACGAGGTTTCCTCACCCAAGCTGACCGGATCAGAAGCGTCTTCAACTAGCGAAGTGCAGCCAGCCAAGGCCGCAGATCACGCAGCGCCTGTGCAACAAAAGCAAGTTGAGCCAGCCAAGTCAGTTAAGTCAATGCGCGGGCGTGCTGTTCCACCTGCTCATGTTGCAATGCCTGTTGACAGCGATGCCCGGGATGAGGCGCGTCGAGCATCCGAGGCTGAGGCTGCCGCCTTGCGAGACATGCTGAACCGTCCGCGTAAAGTCGTGCGTCCCGAGCCCGAGGCTGCCGCACTGTCAGGCACCTTGCACAAGCCTGCTGCAGGCACTGCCGCCAAAGGCGCCAAGAAAGATGGTGCTGTGGACGCTCCAGGCAAAAAAGTCCTCAAGTCCGGCGAAATTGCCTCGACATGGACAGATGATGCCTCGCGTAAAAAGCCTGCTGAAAAGCGTGATGCGCCTGCCGCACCTGGTCGCGAAGGCTGGCGTGCGGGTGGAAAGAGTAAAGCTGGTGGTAAAAAAGGTGCACGTGGTGCAAACAATGTGGCACCTGAGCGTCGTGAGCCCGCCCCGGTAGAATTTATTGCTCGTGAAATTCATGTGCCCGAAACAATTAGTGTTGCCGATCTGGCGCACAAAATGTCGGTTAAGGCTGGCGAGGTCATCAAGCATCTGATGAAGCTCGGTCAGATGGTCACGATCAATCAGGTGCTCGATCAAGAGACGGCAATGATTGTTGTCGAAGAGTTAGGGCACAAAGCGATTGCCGCCAAACTGGACGATCCCGAAGCTTTCCTTGATGAAAATGCACCCCACGAGGATGTGCAGTCATTTCCTCGTGCCCCTGTTGTGACAGTAATGGGACACGTTGATCACGGTAAAACCTCACTGCTGGACTATATCCGTCGCGCCAAAGTGGCTTCGGGTGAGGCTGGTGGCATCACACAACATATTGGTGCTTATCACGTTCAAACTGAGCGTGGCATGGTGACTTTCCTCGACACGCCTGGACACGAGGCGTTTACCGCGATGCGTGCCCGTGGTGCCAAGGCAACGGACATCGTGATTTTGGTTGTGGCCGCTGACGATGGCGTGATGCCTCAGACCAAAGAAGCGATTCATCATGCAAAAGCTGCAGGTGTGCCGCTTGTCGTTGCTGTCAACAAGATTGATAAGCCTGACGCTAATCCTGAGCGTGTTAAACAAGAGCTGGTCGTTGAAGAAGTCGTACCGGAAGAGTACGGCGGAGATGTGCCTTTTATTTCAGTGTCCGCCAAAACTGGGCAGGGTATTGATGAGCTGCTTGAAAACGTGTTGCTGCAAGCAGAAGTACTTGAATTGAAAGCTGCGATTGACGCGCCTGCCAAGGGCATCGTGATCGAAGCGCGACTCGACAAAGGCCGCGGTCCGGTTGCGACGATTCTGGTTCAAAGCGGAACGCTTAATCGCGGTGATGTGGTCCTTGCTGGTGCCAGCTATGGCCGTGTGCGTGCCATGTTGGATGAAAATGGCAAACCTATTCAGTCGGCCGGGCCTTCGATTCCAGTCGAGATTCAAGGTTTGACCGAAGTGCCTTCTGCTGGTGACGAGATGATGTCTTTAGCTGACGAGCGTCGTGCCCGCGAGATCGCCTTGTTCCGTCAGGGTAAGTTCCGTGACGTTAAGCTGGCGCGCCAGCAGGCAGCAAAACTCGAGTCGATGTTCGAAAATATTGCCGAGGGTTCACAGACCTTGTCACTGATCGTCAAAACAGACGTTCAAGGTTCCCAGGAGGCATTGGTTGCATCCTTGCTCAAGCTTTCTACCGAAGAAGTGCGTGTCCAAGTTGTTCATGCTGCGGTCGGCGGCGTATCTGAAAGCGACGTCAATTTGGCGATTGCCTCGGGTGCAGTGATCATTGGCTTTAATGTGCGCGCCGATGCCAGCTCTAAAAAGCTTGCGGAGTCCAACGGTGTCGATATCCGCTACTACAACATCATTTATGACGCTGTCGATGAGATCAAGTTGGCCATGTCAGGCATGCTTGCTCCTGAAAAGCGTGAAGAAGTCATCGGCATGGTTGAAATTCGCGAGGTCTATACGATTTCCCGAATAGGTACTGTCGCAGGCTGCATGGTAACCGATGGTGTGGTGCGTCGCGATTCACAGGTTCGCTTGCTGCGTAACAACGTGGTGCACTGGACTGGTTGGCTCGATTCCTTGCGTCGCTTCAAAGATGACGCCAAGGAAGTCAAATCTGGCTTTGACTGCGGTATCACTTTGCGTGGTAATAACGACTTGCAAGTTGGCGATCAACTTGAAATTTTTGAAATTAAGGAAGTGGCACGCTCGCTTTAATGCCCACTAAATGAGTCGTCATAAACAAAAATCCTCTCCCGGCCGTAATTTAAGGCTCGCTGACCAGATCCAAAAAGATCTGGCCATCATTATTCAGCGCGAAATCGATATGAGTCGCGCTGGATTGATCACGCTTTCCGGGATAGAGTTGACGACAGACTATGCGCACGCCAAGGTTTACTTTACGGTTCTTGGTGCTGAACCTGAACATGCGCAAGCCTTGCTAAACGAAAAAGCAGGATGGTTTCACTCCCAGCTTTACAAGTTGCTGCATATCCACACGGTACCTACGCTTCACTTCTTCCATGATCCACGTCTCAAGCGTGGAATCGAGATGTCTGCACTGATTGACCAGGCGAATTTGCCAGGTCAATACGCAGGCGTCCCTGACGAGCCTGAAGACAAGCCTTAAGGGCTGTCGTTTTTGGAAACAGACGATGGCTAAAAGACGCGGGCGCGTGCTCGATGGTGTGTTGTTGCTGGACAAACCGGTAGGGTTGTCGAGTAACCACGCGCTTCAACGCGCTAAACATGCGATGGATGCTCAGAAAGCTGGTCACACAGGGACCTTGGATCCTTTTGCGACGGGTTTACTAGTGTGTTGCATGGGGCGTGCCACCAAAATTTCAGCCGCCATGCTTGGTGCCGACAAAGGCTATCGCGCAACGATTACCTTTGGGAGTGAGACAGACTCTGGCGATTTGACTGGCATTGTAGTGAGTGAGGCGGGTGCGGGATTTTCGGGCGTGACCGAGCAAGCTCTGCGCGCGGTCTTGAAAAGCTTTATGGGTACGCAAATGCAGATCCCTCCAATGGTCTCCGCACTGAAGCGCGACGGTAAGCCCCTATATGAATATGCGCGTCAAGGTATTGTGCTGGAGCGCGAACCCAGAGAGATCACGATCAAGCAGCTCGAACTCCTGAACTTGACACCGATGTCGGCTGAAGTACAGGTCTTGTGTACGAAAGGGACCTATATCAGAACCCTGGCGCAGGACATCGGTCGCTCGCTTGGTTGTTTTGCTCACCTTTCGGCGTTGCGTCGCACGCAAGTCGGCCCATTTTTTCTCGATCGTGCGATCGCACTCGAAACATTGCAGACGATGGAAACACCCGAAAGTGTTTTGATCGCGTTGGAAGATTTACCCGCTGAGCTTGTGCCAGCGAAAAAAAGCACAGCTTCCCCGGACGGTGTTTTGTCTGGTTCCATTCATGTATCACCTGCGGACGATGTGTCCGCTCAGACTCACTAAAGGATTTGTATGTCACGCGCATTGCGTAACGTTGCCATTATTGCCCACGTCGACCACGGCAAAACGACACTCGTCGACCAACTTTTGCGCCAGTCCGGTACCTTTCGCTCAAACGAGCGCATGACCGAGCGCGTGATGGATTCCAACGATCTTGAAAAAGAACGTGGCATTACTATTCTTTCGAAGAACTGTGCTGTCGAGTATGAGGGTACGCATATCAATATCGTCGATACCCCCGGTCACGCTGACTTTGGCGGTGAAGTTGAGCGTGTGCTGTCGATGGTAGACGGTGTCTTATTGCTTGTCGATGCTGTCGAAGGCCCCATGCCGCAGACCCGCTTTGTGACCAAAAAAGCGCTCGCGCTTGGCCTCAAGCCAATTGTGGTAATCAACAAAGTTGATCGTCCTGGTGCGCGGTGTGATTTTGTGATCAATGCGACCTTTGAGTTGTTCGACAAACTTGGCGCCACCGAAGAGCAGCTCGACTTTCCGGTCATCTACGCTTCAGGTTTGAACGGTTACGCCGGTCTAACCGAAGATGTGCGGGAGGGCGATATGCGCCCGCTGTTTAACGCAATTCTTGAATACGTTCCGATGCGAGAGGATGATCCGGATGCGCCGTTGCAATTGCAGATTACCTCGATTGATTACAGTACTTATGTTGGCAAAATCGGTATTGGCCGCATCCGTCGCGGTCGTGTCAAAACCGGCATGGATGTAGTTTGTCTGAATGGACCGGACGGCGCAACCTTCAAAGGTCGCGTCAATCAGGTTTTAAAGTTCAAAGGTCTTGAGCGCGAAATCGTCGACAGCGCGATTGCGGGCGACATCGTGTTGGTCAATGGTATTGAAGACATCGCGATCGGAACGACTTTGTGTTCGCCGGATAAAGTCGAAGGTCTGCCGATGCTTAAAATTGACGAGCCCACGCTGACCATGAATTTCATGGTGAACACCAGCCCGTTGGCTGGCCGCGAGGGTAAGTTTGTGACCAGCCGTCAGTTGCGTGAGCGACTGGATCGCGAGTTGAAGTCGAATATGGCATTGCGTGTTCGCGACACAGATGATGATACTGTTTTCGAGGTTGCGGGTCGCGGCGAGTTGCATTTGACGATTTTGATTGAGACGATGCGTCGTGAAGGTTATGAGCTCGCTGTATCGCGTCCACGAGTTGTCTTTAAAGAAGAAAACGGCGTTAAGCTCGAACCATACGAAAATCTCAGTATCGACCTTGAGGACAACACCCAGGGCGCCGTGATGGAAGAGCTCGGCATGCGCAAAGCAGAGTTGCTGGATATGGTCAGCGATGGTCGCGGACGAACCCGACTTGAGTATCGCGTGCCAGCTCGCGGCTTGATCGGCTTTCAGGGCGACTTCATGACTATGACGCGCGGTAATGGTCTGATGAGCCATACTTTTGATGCGTACGGCCCTGTCAAGGAAGGTTTGCTTGGCGAACGTCGCAATGGTGTGCTGATCAGTCAGGATGATGGAGCAGCCGTTGCGTACGCGTTGTGGAAGCTACAGGATCGCGGTCGCATGTTTGTATCGCACAATGATCCCGTTTACGAAGGCATGATTATTGGTATCCACAGCCGAGACAATGATCTGGTCGTGAACCCAATCAAGGGTAAGCAATTGACCAACGTGCGTGCATCGGGTACCGATGAGGCAGTGCGTCTGGTTCCTCCAATCGATATGAGTCTTGAGTACGCAGTTGAATTCATCAGTGATGATGAGTTGGTGGAGGTCACTCCCAAGAGCATTCGTCTACGTAAACGCTTTCTCAAAGAACACGAGCGTCGCAAGATGTCCCGTGAAGGCGCATAACTACGACAAGTTTGCGTAAAAAAAACGCAGCCTATGAACTGCACCCCAAAAGTTGGACACCCATCCAACTCTTGGGGTGTTTTTCATGGCGAAGTACGAAAAGGAATTTAAAAGATCAGTAGTTCATGATTACTTAGCAGGTGGCGGAGGCTACAAAAGG
>NZ_JAUHHE010000012.1 GCF_030410375.1 Zwartia vadi | reverse complement strand
GCAGCATTCAACTCTCGGATATTTATCGCCAAACAATTACCTGCACCGTTGGCTTAGTCAGCAACCAAAAGAAAAGCTGGTAGCATGAACCTATCCCTTTGGTAGACGAAACACAGAGGGAACCTCAGGTGTCGCACTAATAATTGCTCTAAGACGCAAACTAATAGAGTGTTGACTGTGTCAGAATTTACTTGGCTGCCATGAGGTAGTGTGAGCTTCTTTTTAAAAATCGCTTTTCAATGAGATGCCAAGAAATCAAAGAAATAAAAATTGTAAGACTTAAAGTTAATGCCACGCCGACCCACAGATTTAATTTAAAGACTCCAATCAACACAAGTAGCTGAATGATTGGAAAATGAAATAGATATATGCCATAAGAAATATCACCATACTTTCCAAGATTGATGATCTTGAATTTTAATGTTGCGATGTAAATCACAACTGCACCATACGCAATAGGATCAATTAAAATTTTCAGGTAAGTATTATTGATTAAAAAGAGTAGGATTAGAGATGTGATTGTGATTAACTTTAATTTCGATAGAACTTTTTGATTGATAGCCAAAAATGTTCCAAAAGCAAAATAAGCAAGTTGCCCTGGAAATTGCCGAGATAATTCGGCACCAATACTTCCTTTAAATATGTATAAAAAGAAAAACACCCACGCCGTACTCATAAAAAATACTAAAGTGAAAATCTTGATTGAGCCAAACTTTCTAAACAGATAAATCATCGGAGGAATGCAAAAATAAAGCATTACCTCTACTTTAATTGTCCATAAGGATCCATTCATTGCTTGAATTGGATTTGACTCAAATGTATTGGGGAGCGTGGATTGTAAAAAATTCAAAAAAACTAAATTTGACAGCACATACTTCATAGTGACAGCTGATGTCATGAACTCGTGAAGTTGCAGCGTGGAGGCATACCCCCCTATCGCAACACACAGTAAAATAGCCCCGAAGTATGCAGGGTAAATTCTCCGGATTCTTTTTTCTAAATAGTCCTTTATTCCATCGCTTGATAAAAAACTTTGAGCAACAAGAAATCCGCTAATGGCAAAGAATCCTTTGACCGCAAAATCCGAATTAAATATTTTTTGAAACATTTTAAATTCGTCAATTTCGGTAAGTGCGGCGATGTGAGCAAACACTACAATAATAGCAAGTCCAACTCGCACACTATCAAAGTTATTTTTATTCACAGTTAAAACATTTATTTGATTTTCAATTCAACCGTCTGCACCACAGTCTCAGCAACTCGATCAGGCATAGCATGTGCCGGCAAGGGTCCAGAATTATCATCAAACCAATCTTGAAATGCCTGCGGGTTCAGCTCACTTTGCTCAGCCTCTAAAAGACTAGCCACATCCCCAACCTGTTGTAAAAATCTTGCTCGAGGATAGTTTGTGAGGACAGCTCCGTAACGTTGGCCAGTAAACTTATCATACTGAACCAACAATAATGGTTTACCCATTAAGGCAGGAATCATGGCCGCGCTAGAAGGCTCTACCATTGCGGCCGTGCTCTTTTTGAGTCGACTGACAAAGTCAGCATTCTGACAAATCTCGATCCCTAGTTGGGTGAGCGCGGCAGGAACACCCGTATTTACATGTGAAGGATGTAACTTAACGATCATTTGGTAGCCTTGCTCGGCAAGCTGTCGATGCGTATTCGCGAGATGACCGACATACTCTGCCTCGTCGTGAAAAACCAATCCCGCTTGTATAAGCGCAGTATCAATATAAATAATTTCTTTATGATCAGTCGAGTATTGATCTAAACCAATTCCAAAATCTTCCTTTTGCAAATCAAAACGAATGAGGTCAGGATTGCCAACGATATAAATATCCTTCTCGTCGAGATGGTGTCCGTCACGAAAAAAAGGAATGTCTGCCTTGGTGTAGACCAATCCAATCGTCGTTTTAGCATCGAGCGGCGCGAGGATATTATTATTATTTCTCGCGAATGCTTTATCGTATAACTCTTTGCCAAAGGCAAACCAATCTTGGGGAGTGGCCTTGGTGTCAATAAGGGCACGCATATAACAAGGCATCAATTTGGTCACATTTTTACCAATGCGCCGCGTCCAAATCGAAAATAACGAACGATAATTTGTCTTGTAGGCCGGATCGTCTGCACTAATCACCTGGACACCGACTAAACCATGTGCAAGATGAACGGTAGGGATATTTAAATGATTAGCGTAGCGATTAAACGCTTGGTGCGCAAAGGCACGTGTAGACAAAAATATAACAGCTTCTGGTTTTTCTTTATTCAAAATACCTGAAAAGCTTTGATCCGCATAATAACTAATATCTCTGACTTTTAATTGACCAATATATTCTTCTGTGGGGCGGTTTTTATCATGCCCCCAAGACCCAATATGAATCAAGAGTAATTGATAGCCTTTTTTCTCAAAAGCAGAGACTAGTTTTTCATAATGATGCGACCCTGTCGTCCAAGAATCGAATCCAATGATGAGCTTCATGTAGGCGTATTTCCAATGATGTCTTGTTAGTCTATGTCTTTTAAAGATATAGGAGTATTTAAATCAATATCTACTTTTACTCTTTTGCCTAAAATATCCGAGAAATATTTTGGGGCCAAGCCAAATCCCGGCCTGACACTCCTGACAGCATCTTCAGTAATCACGTCCCCAGCTTTTAAATTTTTTACGAAATAAAGCGAACGTCTGAATTTCACATTGCCTGACTCGCTTGATTTAAGGCTGTAGTCCACCTTTCCGAGTGCGGCCCATGCCGTGTTGCAGTCCTTGCAGAGCGCCGCGAGCTCTGCGGGCTCCAAGGAAAAGCTGTCATCAGGTCCGCCCCCTTGACGATTCAGCGTAAAGTGCTTTTCAATAATAGACGCCCCCAAGGCAACGCTCGTAATCGCAGTTGTATTGTCAATCGTGTGATCCGAGAGTCCTGTCACAAGTCCAAAACGTTGGATTAAATCAGGAATCGTTCTCAGGCTGTACTCCTCTGCAGGCGTCGGATAACCACTCACGCAATGTAATATCGCGAGCGCCTGACAGCCCCCCTCGTGCGCAGCATCGATCGCCTCTTGAATTTCTTGTGCATTCGCCATCCCAGTCGAAATGATCATAGGCTTGCCGGTACTGGCGACGTACTTGATCAACGGAAGATCAATTGCCTCAAATGAAGCAATCTTATAAGCAGGTGCGTTGAGGTCCTCGAGAAAATCAACCGCGGTCTTGTCAAAAGGTGAGCTAAAAATGGTGATGTTTTGTTGACGGGCATGCTCAAAAAGCGGAGCGTGCCATTCCCAAGGCATATGGGCTTCTTCATAGAGGTCATAGAGCGTGCGACCATTCCATAGACCGCCATGAATACGAAAATCTTCGGTGTCACTATTAAGCGTAATCGTATCGGGACGATAAGTCTGAAGCTTGACCGCATCTGCGCCAGCTTGTTTAGCCGCAGTGATAATTTTTAATGCATTGTCGATGCTTCCATTATGGTTCGCAGACATTTCAGCAATGACATAGGGAGGCTGGTCGATGGAGATACGTCGGCCGGCGATAGTGATACTCGGATGATTTGACATAGATGTTCCCTATTGCTCAAGGCTTGGTCAGCCACTCGTGGCGTAATAAACCAAAACACACGACATCATGGTAACGCTCACGGTCAAAATGCTGGTCTCTTAAAATGCCTTCTTGTTGAAAGCCAAGTGCTTGATGAAACCGGATAGAGCGCTCATTAAAGCCTATAGCCTGACCACATACTTTGTAGAGTTTGATCTCTTTAAAAGCATAATCTAGTGCCGCTTGTCCCAGTGCGCGGCCCGTACCTTTTGGGGCATCGGGTGCAGCATAGTAGCCCCAGTCAGCCACTTTGCTATTTCCGAGCTCACTGAAATGAACAAAACCAAGAGGTAAATGGTCGACTTCGTAAATCAAGACATGTTTGCGTGGATCCTCTTGGACGCGCTCAAACCAACGAAGATGCTCCTCCAAGGAGATTTCATGTTGAGTGTACATGTATCGCCGGACTTCCGAGTGGTTTCGCCAAGCGAGCACACGCTCTAAATCAGCGAAAGCCAAAGGTCGAACTCTAGATACACGGATGTCTCGCTCAGTCATCGCACGCTCGCATCGCCGTCAACACTCTATCAACGCCCAGCCCATCGGTGAGCTCCGCGGCAGCATGACTCATATCATGCAACCTCTCTGAAGATAAAAGTGCATTGATTGCGATCGGCAGCTTCATCTCCACCTCCTCGAGCCTTCCTATTAAATAAGCAGCTTTCGCCTGTTGTAAAGCATGCGCACCACGCTCTTGATTATCCGCAAGGACAATCATCATGGCAGGCAAACCCAAACAACAGCGCTCCCAAGAGGTACCGCCCGCAGCGCCAATTGCCAAATCACTATTAGCCATGCGCTGGGCCATGTCATTGATATTCACAAGCACTTCAGTCGGCCATGGAATTTGTTGAGCCAAGGCTTGAACCTGTAAAAGCCAAGGCGCCTGCTGCCCCATGATCACGCTGATGCGACAGTCTTCCGGAAATTTACAGTGTTTAAGAGTCTGAAGTACTAAGCTCGTCGCATTGGGTTTGTCTACTCCGCCCATCGTGATAAGGATATTCCTCAGGACAGGCTGCTGGCGACGCTGCAGACGACGCTGCAAACTATAGGCGCGCAACGCAGAAAACTCTGGTCGTAAAAGCGCATAGCGGGGTCCCGCAAGCACCTTGCAATCGGAAGGCACTAGATTTTTATAGTCTGCGGCTTGTCGCCCTAAGTTTTGGTCGATTAAAAGATCGCATTGATGAGGGCGATCCGCAAGGTCGTCAATCACCATCAGTTTTCGATAGTGTGACTGTAATGCTTGTTCCCAACGATGATCGAGCGCGTAATGATCAACCACGAGCCAGTCCGGCTCAATCGCGCTCAACACCTCACGCGTTTGCTCTGCATCGGTTTCCCAACGGCAACCGAGCCACTCTGCATGCACAGGCGCGGAAGGGTCTTCGTCCACACCTCGCGCAACGGTCGAAATCAAAGGCTCTGTTGAGAGCGCAGTCAACGTAAAGCCGCATTGACGAACAAACTCTAACAAGTGACCTGGATGGTTACGGCAAATAAAATGGCAGTGTGCGCCGTGCTGTCTCAGGGCCTCGGCGAGCGTCACGCAACGCATGAGGTGACCCGTACCGATGTGTAAAGAGGCATCGACGCGAAAGCAAAATCCCAGTGTCATCTTGACTCAAGCCCGCCCACAAAGGGTTTGCGAACAGGCACATCGGCCGCCGCCAATGCAGCCTTGGCTCCTGCAGGGGTGTTTTCAGTAAAGTGGAATATACTTGCTGCCGCAACCGCTGAGGCCCCCGCCTGTTTGACCGCATCGACCATGTGCTGATAGTTACCCGCACCACCCGAAGCAATCACGGGGATTTTGACTGCCGCGGTCACAGTCTCAATGAGCGCGAGATCGTAGCCCTGCATGGTCCCGTCTCGCTCAATGGACGTGACTAAAATTTCGCCTGCACCGCGATCCTCCATCTCTCTCGCCCAGTCACACACGTCCCGGTCCGTCGGCCGAGTGCCGGCATGACTAAAACATTGCCAACGACCGTGAGGCTCCGCGCGGACATCTATGCTTGCCACAACACATTGTGCGCCATGGCGCTTGGCTATTTCGGTGATTAATTGTGGTTGTTCAAAAGCGGCAGTATTGACACTGACCTTGTCAGCGCCGGCACGAAGCAGTCTTTGGACTTGTTCGATGCGGGTGATGCCTCCACCAACGGTCAAGGGTACAAAACAATCTTGACCGAACTCATCAATCGACTCAAAATCCGGATCATCTGTCGATGTGTGCGCCAAAATATCCACAAGTATCAGCTCATCCACCTCCCGCTGGTTATACACTTTGATCGCGGGCAATACCGGTCCGACACGACGCCAGCTTTCAAAGCCGACGCCTTTGACGAGACCAAACTGTTTCCACAGCAGGGTGGGAATCACGCGTACTTTTAGCATGCACGTCCCTCGATAAAATTACGCAACAATCGAAAACCTGCGCGTGAGCTTTTTTCTGGATGAAACTGCGTCCCCCAAAGATGACCGCATTGGACCGCGGCTGTAATCGAGCCACCATAATCCGTCGTCGCTAAAATATGCGCTGGGTTATCTGGCACAAATGCATAACTATGCACAAAATAAAAATCAGTCTCTGCTGGGATGTTTTCAAAAAGACTGGCGTTGGCATCACAAGGCGTCACAGCATTCCAGCCCACATGGGGAATACGCAAGGTACAACCCAAACTACCCAAATGCACCACGCGACCAGGAATGAATCCTAAGCCCGGCGTACCCTCAGGCGCATCATCTGATGCCCCCTCAGTACTGCAAGAGGCTAACAACTGCATGCCAACGCAAACACCTAATAAGGGCTTGTTGTTACCCATCACTTCATCGCGCAAGGCCTCAAACCATAGACCTTCTTTTAAAAGCCTGGCGCAATCCGCAAAGTTACCAACACCGGGCAATATCAAGCGGTCCACGGTGCCGAGATCTTTGGTACGTGTGGCTAGGACAGGGTGAATCTGTAACTCTTCGAGCGCGCGCATCACCGATCCTAGATTACCCACCCCGTAATCAATCACCCCAACTTTCATATGTTGTCGTCGTTGATCTTAGTTAGATTGCCATCACGATCTTTCTGTAGCGCACCACTTGTATCGCGCTTGAAAATCTTTTTATTGGTGAACTTGTCGCATAAGCGAACAAACTCATCAACGCTCATATCCAGTGGCTGCAAGATGTCTTTGAGAGATTTGCCGAGATATTCCCACGGAAACTTTCCATCCAAACGTTTGACGGCCTCGAGTCCGTCCTGCCGCGTAATCCTGCCACGTCGAATGTGCAGACAAGCCAGATCAGTCGCTCGACCAAAACCAAACTTGAGGTATTTGAAATAGTCATGAATACCTGTCTGGTGATTGTCCAGGTTTTCATAATTCACCATCGAGCCTTCTACAACTTTGTCGTAGGTTTTAAAGCCATTCGCCTGCGCAATCAATGTGTTGGCCAAACCATCCCAGGGCAAGTAGTGACCGAGAAAAAGTCCGGTCACGCCCACCCGAGAGAGCTCTTCGTCACTGGGGTAGGTATAACAAAGCAGGTGTTTAGCCTCAATACCTTCTATACCGATCAGATCAGAGACACGCATGCCCAATAGACCGCCAAACTCCTCAAGCCAACGTCGATTCAACACGCTGTTTTCAGCAGCGGCTGCAGGACCGCCATATTCATTTTGAGAGTTTTCACCCCACACAATCAACGGAATATTGAATTGCACCGCGGCACGCACAGGGATGGTAAAAATACCCACATGCTCTGGCCAAGAGATGTCCCCGACCTGAGTCAAGCCAATTCGGTTGAGTTTGGCACGAATCTTTGGGTTAGGCGAGATCTCTACATAGTCAACGCCCAGACTTTTAATATTTTCAATATTTTGTCGACCGAGTTCGGACAAGTCGCAGGTCGTTGAAGTTACGCACAAGGGATTAAGCCCCAGCTGCAACATTCGGACGACTTGATACGTACTATCTTTCCCGCCACTGACTGGCACAATGCAGTCCCAATGGCTGCCGTTTGGACGACGGTATTTCTCAAGCAACTGAAGGAGCTCCGCATGGCGAGCCTCCCAATCAACTTCCTTGCGCTTTTCGTAACTACGGCAAGCGTTACAAATACCCGCATCATCGAGAAACAAGTCGGGCTTGGTATCCGGCATCACACAGTGTTTGCAATATGTCAGCATATCAACCTCGCTTTTCCATCAAAAACCAAGTGATATCGTCCTGTGGAAAATTAGGATCACGTCGATATGCAAAACCATAGTCAATCAGCGCCATGTGTGGGTAACGCTCCATGATTTCGCCTGCAAAGTCCCGCTTGAACAGTCGATCGGTGTGTCCACGATAAGGAATCGCAACCGGTGCCGGGTTGTAATACTCCGCAACCATCAAGTAACGATCCGTTGACGCCACAAGCTTGTCATACACCTGATTCAACACGTCCGGGTTCATGTGAATGAGTACACCCTTGATGAGAACCAAGTTCCAGGTTTGAGTGGGCTCAAAATCTAAAATTGAAGTTTGATGAACATGCGCGGCTGGAATCACTTTTGAGAGCTCACGCGCAGCCTCGGCATTAATTTCAATCCCGTGCTGCTCTTGGGTTGGATGCAGCAACTTGAGCGCCTTTAAATTCATTCCGATATTGGCGCCAAACTCGATGCATGATCGCACATGACGCGTGGCGCGCAGTGCCTTAGCGAAAAAATCGAGATTCGAGGCGAGCAACGCATCACCTTGATTGCGCTGTATGTATTCGGTGCCGAATGCTCCGGCCCAAAATGCTTCTTGCTCAGTTTTAAAACTCATTCTTGCACTCCACTGATGAATCTATGTTGACTATTCGCGTCTCAACGATCGCGCTCTTGAGTCATGATGCGAAACAGATACTCCGCGTGTGTCCAGTCCTCAAAAGTATCAATGTCTTGGACGCGGTGTCGAGGGACGCGTACCACCGAAGATTGTGGACCAAAGATCACTTGCCCAGATAGCCATGCACTTGCCCTGCCCCAGTAAAACTGGCCCGCATCATGAAGCGCCTCGGGCAAGTCTTGTGAGCGCGTACTAAAGCTCTCAGGTTGAAACATCTCAACACGATCCTTGCTGTTTAATCTGATAGCGCGCTGAATAGGAAAAGCATAGCTCGTGGCGGAAAAAACAAAGTCTGACCCCGTCTGCGTCAGTCGCTGCAAACCTGTCTGCAGATCAGAGGCCATCACAAAGGGGGCCGTCGCATAAATGCAGCAAACCGGGTCTGGCTGATAGCCTTGCTCGCGATACCATTGGATCGCGTGCGCGATCGTCGGCGAGGTTCCTGTATGGTCGTCGGAAAGCGAAGCAGGACGCATAAACGGAACCTCTGCTCCATACAGTTTTGCGACTTCTGCGATCTCAGCATCATCGGTTGACACGACGACATGATCAAACAACCCGGAAGCATGAGCGGCCTTGATCGACCAGGCGATCATCGGTTTATTACAAAAAAATTTGATGTTTTTCCGCGGTATGCGTTTGCTGCCGCCACGGGCAGGAATCACAGCGATCTTCATGCGTCCAGCATTTCACGCAGACAGCGAACAACGTCATTTTCTTGCTCTGGCGTCATCGCAGAGAACATGGGAATACTCAATGCTTCTCTAAAGTATTGCTCTGACTCTGGACAATATCCTTGCTTGAAACCCATCGCTTCATAATAAGGCTGACGGTAGACAGGAATGTAGTGCAGGTTAACGAGAATGCCTTGTCCATGCAGCGCATCATACGCTTTGCGCTGAGTGAGCTCACCGTCAACAAGCTTGAGTCTAATCGGATATAAATGATAACTAGAGTAGCTATCAGGATGCTGCCATGGAGTCTTTAAAGGCAGATCCGCCAAGGCTGAGTCATAACGTTTGGCGATAGCCTGACGTTGGCGCACAAATTCGTCTAGTCGGGTCATCTGGCTCAAGCCTAAAACGGCCTGTACATCGGTCATTCGATAATTAAAGCCCAGACTAATCTGCTGATAGTTCCAGATTTCGTCTGCAGGTCTGGCATGCATTTTATTCGCATCGCCGGTAATCCCATGACTGCGATGTCGATTCATCCGACTCGCTAATTCGGGATTATTAGTCATGGCCATACCACCTTCGCAGGTCGTGATGATCTTGACAGGGTGAAAACTAAAGACAGTAATGTCACTATATCGGCAGTTACCGACGGGCTCACCCCGATACTTGCCTCCGATCGCATGGGAGGCATCCTCGATAATCTTGAAGCCAAAGCGTTGGGCAAGTAAGTGAATCGCGCGCATATCCGCAGACTGACCACACAGGTGCACAGGCACCACCACTTTGGGTAGACGACCTTCACGTTCGGCAATCAATAACTTGCTTTCAAGTGCCTGAGGACACATGTTGCAGGTGCGTGGGTCGATGTCAACAAAATCAATTTTTGCACCACAATACAGTCCACAATTAGCAGATGCAACAAACGTAATAGGGCTAGTCCAAAGCCAGTCTCCAGGGCCCACCTCAAGTGCCATACAGGCAATGTGTAAGGCCGAAGTGGCACTGTTGACGGCCACCGCATATTTCGCACCGCAGTATGTTGAAACACTTTGTTCAAAAAGCGGGACTTTTGGTCCTTGTGTCAGAAACTCAGAGCGCAGAACTTCTACGACCGCATCAATGTCAGCTTGTGAGATGTCTTGACGACCGTAAGGGATAATAGGTTCAGACCGTCTCAATTTAGAGCTTCCTCTGGTTTTATACTCAACAAAAGCATTTTATCCTAACAGTTTTTCCCATAGTCATTGAGCCGCACCACAACAAAATTATGGCTTACGAAATAATAGCGTGCACCAAATTCAAGCCTACTTTTTCGAAAGCGATTACTATACTGTTTTTCGCAGTAGTACGCGCTATGCAGGCTTTACCCATAAAGCATATCTTTGAGAGCTTGACCGAATGCCTTCGACGAACAATTCAAAAAAAATGAAATTTGGGATCATTGGCTCAGGCGGGAGTTTCGGCTCTAAGTTAATTAAATATTTGACAGCATTTGGGGAGATTGCCTGGGAACGCAGAGGCAGTGACTGCGAATGGCCCGAACAAATCGTTGACTGGGTATTTATTGCGTCGCCTAATTTATATCATTATGAGCAAGCAAAATATTTTTTAAGCGCAGGGGTGAATGTTTTTTTAGAAAAGCCTCCGACACTTTCTATTTTATCGCTCGAAAACTTAATATCCACTGCAAAAAAAAATAATACGCATTTATATATTGACGATGTATTTTTATTTCGGAATGATATTGCCTTACCTAAAAATTTGAAATCAAAAGAAAATATTAATTGGAGCAAAACAACCGGTAAATCAGGTGCATTATTAGATCGCTTGACATACCATCATCTTTATTTATTAAATCGAGTGACCAACGACAATAGCAATATTGATAATATTATTGTTACAAGCAAAAAACCAGCACTTTTGGATTTTACTTTTAAATATAGTGGCACAACGATTTGTGCGAAGTACGAAGATTATGCCAGCCTAGCTAAACATATCTTTTTGGATATAGAGATTGAACCCAATACTGGCATGGCAATAAAAGCTATGCTCGAGTACATATTTTCCGGCAACGCCAATTTTTATGAAAATAACTCGACTGCCTTGTGGGTGTTACAACAACTCACTGAATTAAAAAAACATCTACAGCCTCGCATCGCGGTAGTTGGCGCCGGCCTTTTTGGTTGTACGGCAGCGCTAGAGCTGTCCGCTGCGGGCTATCAGGTCGATTTGCTTGAAAAGCAAAAGGACATCATTCAAGAAGCTTCCGCGATTAATCAGTATCGCGTCCATCGTGGTTATCATTATCCCCGCTCTGACGCGACGGTCAGTGAGTGTTTAGACGCCATTCCTTTGTTTGAGAAAAGTTATGGCCAAGCGATTATGCGCAATCAGGTCAAAGAAAGTCTATATGCAATTGCCTCACGGGATTCCAAAACCAGTGCCAGCCAATATCTTGATTTCTTAAATCGTCACAAACTTGAATATGAAGTCGTTGAAAGCTTACCGAATACTGATTTAACGGTTAGGGTTCGGGAGGACCTCTTTGACCCAGTCAAAATAAAAGATATTGTTGCCAATCGATTATTTGGCTCGGGTGTGACGGTCAAATGTGGAGTCCAAGCCACGAGTTCCCTACTGGATGATTATGACGGCGCTATTATTGCCACATACTCCCGTCAAAATACTTTTGCTGAAAAATCATCCTCTTATCAGTTTGAATTGGTTGAAAAGCCTATCTTCCAATTGCCTGAACAATACCGGGGACGCAGTATCGTTATTTTGGATGGCCCTTTTCTTTGCATCGACCCCTACTCAAATACCCCTTACCATGTCATGGGTAATGTAGTCCATGCCATTCACCACGCTAGTACGGGTTTCGCGCCTGAGATATTGCCAGGATACGAGGCGGTCCTCAACAAAGGCGTGGTTAAAAATCCACCAATGAGCAAAGTGAAAGAATTTCTTGAGTCCGCCAAAGAGTTTTTCCCTGGCATTGAGGCCTCAGACCATATCGGATCAATGTTTACAGTTCGAACGGTCTTGCCCTATCGTGATGAGGATGATGCACGTCCGACTGTGATTCACTTACTTGCCCCACAAAGGATTGGGATTTTTGCGGGCAAAATATGCCACTCGGTGGCGGCCGCGAGGGCGGCTAGGGCAATATTGGATGAGGGTCAGTTGTAATGTGCGGCATCATTGGCATAGCATCGTTGCGCCCTGTCCAGCGCAGAGAGTGGCTGCTGTCCGGCAGGAACGCCATGACGCACCGCGGACCAGATGATGCGGGCCTATGGTGGTCTGACAGCGGTCAAGTGGGACTCGCCCAACGAAGACTGTCCATCATTGATTTGTCTGCTGCGGGTCATCAGCCAATGCAAGACCCGAGCCAACAGCTCACCATCGTCTTTAACGGGGAAATCTATAATTTTGAGGATTTGCGCAAGGAGCTGATTGCGAAAGGGATCACCTTTGTCTCGCACTCCGATACAGAGGTCATTCTTGCTGCGTACAAGGTGTGGGGAACGGACTGCCTGACCCGCTTAAACGGCATGTTTGCGTTTGCACTTTATGACGCTCTCAAACAAACCTTATTTTTATCGCGGGATCGCGCTGGCGAAAAACCCCTTTATCTGTATCAGGCTCAAGGTGAGGTTCGGTTTGCCTCCGAACTGAAGGGATTGTTAGAGGATCGGTCTATTCCAAGGCGGATCAATCGCGAATCTGTCGACTGCTACCTCTCTTTTGGATCGGTACCTGGCGAGCGTTGCATACTGGAGGGATTCAACAAACTCCCTCCCGCCCACGCGCAACTCTTTGATCTAAAAACCGGCAAACACAAAACATGGCGCTATTGGCAGCTTCCTGAGCTTGAGTATGCATCGGATGATAGTCCGACCTCCGACGCAGAGCTGCTCAATGAGCTTGAGCAGCTCCTTGAGGACTCAGTTCGCAGACAGCTCGTGGCTGATGTCCCTGTCGGGATCTTGCTGAGCGGTGGCGTGGACTCAAGCCTAGTCACTGCGTTGGCTGTGCGCTCCTCGAGCAATGTGCAAACCTATAGCGTAGGTTTTCCTGGTCATGGGGCATACGATGAGACCGAGCACGCCCGCCTCGTGGCAAAGCATTTTGGTACAAAACACACCGAACTTGTGCCCGAGCCCTCAGGTGCAGATTTACTCGTCCGGCTCGCCAGACAGTTTGATGAGCCAATGGTTGACTCCTCAATGATTCCCACTTTTCTTGTCAGCCAACTAGTTCGGAAGAGTTGTACTGTGGCCCTCGGTGGAGACGGCGGTGACGAGTTATTTGGTGGCTACGGTTATTACAGCCGTTTGATCTGGCTGCAAAAACGCCTTGGCTATGTACCGCAAGGCCTGAGGCGCTTGGTTTCAATCGCCTCAGAAAAACTTTTACCAGTTGGCCTCAGAGGTAGAAATTGGTTCCAAAGTCTTGGAGAAAATCTAGAGACGGGCTTACCCCTGATTTCGGGTCTCTTTGATCAAACGACACGCAAAAGCCTGATGGCCCGTTATCCAGGCTGGCAAACCGTAGCGGAAAATATTTTGAGTCAGCGCGTGCCTGTTCATCCAGACCTCATCCAGCGTGTGACGCGCATGGATTTTCAAAACTATCTGGCCGAAGACATCCTAGTCAAGGTGGATCGTGCGAGTATGTTGAACTCGCTTGAGGTGCGCGCCCCATTTTTAGATCATCGTGTCATTGAGTTTGCCTTTGGCCGCGTACCGACTCGACTCAAAACAACGGAGACAGATAAAAAAATCATCCTCAAACAACTGTGTGAAAAATTGTTGCCCCCTGAGTTTGATCGTCAGCGCAAGCAGGGATTTTCCATCCCCTTGGCGCAATGGCTCAAAGGGGGGGAGATGCGCGAGTTGTTCTATGATATTTTGGAAAGATCAGATGGCCTCTTTGATCAAAAAACAATCTCAGGACTCCTTAAAGGGCAGGATCGTGGACGAGGCAATAGCCAACGCTTGTTTTCACTGGTCATGTTTGAGATCTGGCGCAGAGAATACGAAGTATCGCTTTAAAAGTATTGCTTTAAATACATAAGGTACGTTGAATGAAACAAGAGCTGCTCAAATTGCTGCGCTGCCCAGTCTCAGGACAAGGCCTCGTCCTGCATCCTGCCCCTTCCTCTGACACAGAAATCGTCGAAGGCAAGCTCGCGACAGGAGACGGCAAGTTTTCATACCCGGTGATGAGAGGCATTCCCCGTTTTGTCCCCCAGAGCAATTATGCAGACAATTTTGGCATGCAATGGAATCATTTCCGCCAAACCCAGCTCGATAGCTATTCGGGTTGCAAAGTTTCGTTTAACCGCTTTTGGAAAGCGACAGGATGGTCTGCTTCGGATTTAAAGGGAAAGTGGGTACTTGATGTGGGATGCGGTGCGGGACGATTTGCTGAGATTGCCCTCGAAGCTGGAGCACATGTTGTGGCCCTGGACTATTCAAGTGCTGT
This sequence comes from Zwartia vadi, assembly GCF_030410375.1. Taxonomy (GTDB): domain Bacteria; phylum Pseudomonadota; class Gammaproteobacteria; order Burkholderiales; family Burkholderiaceae_B; genus Zwartia; species Zwartia vadi. The sequence goes on along the minus strand of NZ_JAUHHE010000012.1, from coordinate 109,016 downwards.
GGATGCGTGCTTTCTAAACTTAAAACACCACCCAAATCTTCATGTCGTTCAAGGGGATATCTATTCTTTACCCTTTGCTACAAACACGTTTACCTATGTCTATTCGTTAGGGGTTCTTCAACATACCCCCGATGTGCATAAGGCCTTTGCGTCCTTGCCTCCTATGGTCGCACCCAACGGCTTTTTGTGTGTCGACTACTATGAAAAGTCTCTCAAAGGCGCCTTAAATCCCAGGCATTTCTTAAGACCTTTGACTAAGAGAATGTCAAAAGCCACCCTGTTTGCCACGTTGCAAAAAACAGTACCCGGCATGCTAAAGCTCAGCGACCTCCTTGGAAACGTGCCGGCGATCGGATCTTTACTAAAAAGGATCGTGCCCGTTGCCAATCATTTTGATGGGATTGGACTCTCCCCACAACAAAAGAAAGAATGGGCCCTGCTAGACACCTTTGACTGGCTATCGCCTCAGTATGATCAGCCCCAAAGTGCCTCCACGGCAGAGGCCTGGATGATTGAAGCGGGACTCAAGCATATTGAAATACTTCGTGCAAGCCATCTCGTCGCGCGCGGGAGGAAGTAATTTGTCCTCAGACATCACCATTGGCATCGATGCTTCAAACCTAAGACGTGGCGGTGGTGTCACGCACTTGATTGAAATATTGCGCGCAGCCGACCCTACTGAACAGGGTGTATCCAAAGTGGTTGTGTTTGGTGGGTCGTCAACGCTTTCACAGATAGAAAATCGGCCCTGGCTGATCAAGCGTGCCCTGCCTGCGCTAGATGGCGGCTTGATCTCTCGATTATTTTGGCAATGTTTTACACTCACTTCGTTATTAAAAAAGGAAAATTGTTCAATATTGTTTGTCCCTGGAGGTAGTTTTTCCAGTTCATTCAGACCTGTCGTGACAATGAGTCGAAACTTGCTCCCCTTTGAGACTGTAGAAATGAACCGCTATGGCCTTTCGATGATGGGCTTAAAGCTCAGGCTGTTACGCTTTGGTCAAACACGCTCCTTGCGTGCAGCGGATGGCGTCATTTTTTTGACAGCCTATGCAAAATCGGCGGTCACCCGCGTCACAGGCCGATTAAAAGGCGTCGTGACGCATATTTCTCATGGGCTGGATTCGAGGTTTCTACGTGCCCCAAAAGTTCAAAAAAACATCACTGAATATAGGCCAGGCAACCCCTACCAATTACTGTACGTGTCTATCATTGACCAATACAAGCATCAGTGGTGTGTGGTAGAGGCAGCAGCCCTGTTGCGCAAAAAAGGCATTTGTCTGGCTCTCAATCTGGTCGGACCTGCCTATGCACCGGCACTCGAGACATTAAAACAAAGTATGGCGGCGCATGACCCCGAGGGCACGTGGATCCACTATCACGGCGCCGTGAACTATCAAGAATTGCATCATATTTACGCTCAAGCTGATTTGGGTGTTTTTGCGTCCAGCTGTGAAAATATGCCTAACATTTTGCTTGAAACTATGGCGGCTGGATTGCCGATCGCTGCATCGAATAAGGGCCCTATGCCCGAGGTGCTCGGTGATGCGGGGGTGTATTTTGACCCAACAAACCCTGTAGAGATCGCACGTGCGCTAGAAACGCTTATACACTCGCCTGAGCTCAGAATGCATAACGCGGCCAAAAGCTACACGCGTGTTCAACAGTTTTCATGGCAGCGCTGTGCCAAAGAAACCTTCGCATTTCTATCCATGATGGCCCAGCAGCATTCTTTTCGAAAATACAGTTAATTTTGCCTTAGGACTCCCTTATGTTGACCAACAAAACTTTACTCATTACCGGGGGCACGGGCTCATTTGGTAGTTCTGTATTAAGCAAATTTGTTCATACCGACTTAGCTGAAATCCGCATTTTTAGCCGTGATGAAAAGAAACAAGACGACCTGCGCAGACGCTTAAATAACCCAAAAATTAAATTTTATTTGGGAGATGTCCGGGATCCTCAAAGCGTTGACAATGTCACGCGCGGCGTCGATTTTATTTTTCATGCGGCCGCACTGAAACAGGTCCCTTCTTGCGAATTCCATCCGCTCGAAGCTGTCAAAACCAATATCCTTGGCACAGACAATGTACTTGAAGCGGCCATTAAACATCACGTTCAACGTGTCATTTGCTTGAGCACGGATAAAGCGGTCTACCCCATCAACGCCATGGGGATCTCAAAGGCCATGATGGAAAAAGTGATGATCGCCAAATCACGGGGTGTTGGCTCCTCCAACGTGGTGATCTGCGGCACACGTTATGGCAATGTGATGGCATCGAGAGGATCTGTCATCCCCCTCTTCGCTGAGCAAATCCTATCGGGTCAGCCCATTACGATCACTGATCCCTCCATGACGCGCTTCATGATGACGCTTGATGATGCGGTCGATCTTGTTTTCTTTGCCTTTAAGCATGCAAAAAACGGAGATATTTTTGTCCAAAAATCGCCTGCTGCAACGATTGAGACCCTCGCGCGTGCTATGTGTTTAGTCATGAATAAGCCTAACCATCCGATTAAAATCATCGGCACAAGACATGGTGAAAAAGTGTATGAAACGCTGGGCAGCCGAGAAGAAATGGCCTCCGCAGAGGACTTAGGTGACTATTTCCGCTTGCCACCTGATTTGAGAGACTTAAATTATGGGAAATTTGTCGAGCAGGGTGAAACACGCATCACAGCCGCCGAAGACTACCACTCTCACAATGCCGAGCAGCTCGATGTCGCTAGGATGAGCCAGCTACTGCGTAAGATTAATTTTATCCAGGCCATATCTCAGGGTGAGTCTGCTATTCCAGAGGATTGAAATGCGCATTTTGATCACAGGCTCAAAGGGATTCATTGGAAAAAATTTATCCGTGCGGCTTTCTGAAAAGAGAGAGCTTGAGGTTTTAACTTTTGACCGTGGCGAGTCACTCGAGGTCTTGCGACAAAAAGTAATGCTTGCTGATGCAGTGATACATTTAGCAGGTATCAATCGACCGACTGATCAGGCTGAGTTTTTTTCTGGCAATACCGAACTCACTGAAACGGTTTGTCAGTGCATTAAAGACTCTGGGCGTACTATTGCACTGCTCCTGACCTCATCAACTCAGGCGATGATCGACAACCCCTACGGCAGCTCTAAAAAGCAGGCCGAAATTGCCGCTGAAAAACTCGCCCTGGACACAGGCAATCCTGTGTCAATCTTTCGCTTGCCAAATGTTTTTGGAAAATGGTGTAAGCCCAACTACAACTCTGTAGTAGCAACTTTTTGCCACAATATCGCCCATCATTTGCCCATACAGATTCATGATGGGTCTAGGCAACTCAACCTCGTGTATATCGATGACGTTGTGAATGCCTTGATTGAGACCTTGACCCATCCACCTCAAGGCCTTGCCTGGCCCGTGGTCAAGCCTGTCTATCAGGTATCGGTTGAGGACCTTGCCGCGCAGGTCCAGCGCTTTAGTCAGGAACGCAAACAACTCCTCACAGATCGTACCGGCGTTGGGTTTACTCGTGCGTTGTATTCCACGTATATTAGCTATCTGCCGACGGATGAATTTTCGTATTTAATCCCTAGCCATTCCGATCAGCGGGGTACATTCGTAGAAATGCTCAAAACCCGCGACTCGGGACAGTTCTCTTTTTTTACTGCTCGGCCCGGTGTCACACGTGGTGGGCACTACCACCATACAAAAACTGAAAAGTTTTTGATTATCAAAGGCTCTGCCCGTTTTGGCTTCAAACACTTATTAACAAATGAGACTGTTGAGATAAGCTGTAGTGACCAGAAATATCAGATTATTGAAACAATACCTGGTTGGGCGCATGACATCACCAATGTCGGAAACGAAGATTTGATTGTCATGCTTTGGACAAATGAAGTGTTTGACCCTCAACGCCCAGACACGACCAGCATGAAGGCCACAAAATGAAAAAACTCAAGGTCATGACGGTTGTTGGGACACGGCCTGAGATTATTCGACTGTCTCGTGTCCTGGCTCGCCTGGATGAGACTTGCGATCATATCCTCGTTCATACGGGTCAAAATTATGATTACGAACTTAGCCAAGTCTTCTTTGAGGATTTAGGCATTCGAAAGCCTGATTATTTTCTAGATGCTGCAGCGGCAAGCGCCAGCGCCTCTCAGACCATCGGAAATATTATCAGCGCGATGGACCCTTTGTTAAAAGAAGTTCGCCCTGAGGCGATGCTGATTTTAGGAGATACGAATAGCTGTCTCTCCGTCATCCCCGCAAAAAGACAAAAAATCCCCGTCTTTCACATGGAAGCAGGCAATCGTTGTTTTGATCAGCGCGTGCCCGAAGAAATCAACCGCAGGATTGTTGATCATACCGCGGATGTCAATCTGACCTACAGCAGCATTGCCCGTGAATATCTCTTGCGCGAAGGATGTCCGCCTGATTTGGTGATCAAAACGGGTAGCCCAATGGCGGAGGTTCTCAATTTTTACAAAGACAGGATCCAAACCTCTCCAGTCTTATCTCTCATGCAGTTAAGCAAGAAAAAATATTTTGTTGTGAGTGCCCATCGCGAAGAAAATATTGACGCCCCTGCTTCATTTCATAAGCTCGTGAACGTACTGAATACGCTTGCACAAGAATATCAACTCCCTGTGATTGTCTCTTGCCACCCAAGAACTAAGAAAAAATGTGATGAAAATAAAGTGGTCTTTCATCCACTCATCAACATCATGAAACCAATTGGTTTTCACGATTATGTCAAACTACAACTGGATGCGAAGGCAGTTCTGTCCGATAGCGGTACGATTACAGAGGAGTCCTCGATTTTAGGATTTCCCGCATTAAATTTGCGCGAGGCACATGAACGGCCTGAGGGCATGGAAGAAGCCGCTGTCATGATGGTTGGACTTGAGATCGAGCGCATTCGGCAAGGTTTATCTATTTTAGACAGTACGCCCTCGAACATTCAGGCGACAAAACATGTCTCGGACTACGAGGCGCTGAATGTGTCCGAGAAAGTCGTCCGATTAATTCACAGCTATACCGACTACGTAAACCGCGTCGTTTGGAAAAAATATTAATCGTCTCTAAATGCGCATCCTCATTGTCACGCAGCGGTTTTGGCCAGAAAATTTCAGGATTAATGATCTGGCGACAGAGCTTGTCAGTCGTGGTCACGAAGTGACCGTGTTGACAGGCCTACCGAGCTATCCAGAGGGGCGGGTATTCGATGACTTTAAGGCTGCACCTGAAAAATACTCACAATATCAGGGTGTCGATATTGTTCGTGTCCCCATCATTTCTCACAGCACGCAAAAAATCAAACTGATATTCAATTACGTAAGCTTTGTACTGAGTGCCTCAGTCATCGGCGCCTATAAATTACTAGGCCAAGGCTTTGATGTGATTTTTACCTACGAACCATCGCCTGTGACAGTCGGGATACCGGCAGCAGTTTTTCGCAAACTCAAAAGTGCTCCTATGGCTTTTTGGGTTTTAGATTTATGGCCTGAAACACTTTCAGCTGTTGGAGTGGTACGCAACACATGGATTTTAAAAATGGTTGGGCTGATGGTACGAGCCATCTATCGCAATTGCGACTTGATTCTTGCCCAGTCTAAAAGCTTTATCGGTCAAATTCGAACATATACGCGCGCAGACAAGAGAGTTGAATATTTTCCGAGCTGGTCTGAAACAGGCTTTGAAGAGAACCACGTAGAACCTGCCGCGGAAATTGTCACAGATCCTGAAACATTCAATATCCTATTTGCAGGCAATATTGGTGCCGCGCAAGATTTCCCGAGTATTTTAGCGGCGGTCAAACTTCTACAACATCACACCCACATTCGTTGGCATATTGTGGGCGATGGCCGAATGGCACCGCAGGTTCATTCTTGGATCGCCGAACATGGGTTACAAAACAATATTGTCATGTACGGTCGCTTTCCTTTAGACAAAATGCCTTCGTTTTTCAAGCATGCGGATGCGCTGCTGGTGAGCCTGAAAAATGACCCCATTTTTGCAATGACGATCCCTGGTAAATTGCAAACCTATCTCTCTGCAGGCATTCCCGTGCTCGGCATGTTGGATGGGGAAGGTGCGGATCTGATTAATAGGTCGCGGGCCGGCCTGACGTGTCCAGCGGGTGATGCGACTGGTTTGGCAAAGATTGTGCTAGAAATGTCTAAAATGCCAGAGGCTCAACGCAAGGCGATGGGCAAGCAAGGCAAAGAGATCATGTCGCGTGAGTTCGACCGAACGCATTTGATTGATCAGTTAGAACAGTGGTTGCTGGATCTCAAGCAAATGCGAAACGCTTGTGATAGGAACTTAAATTGAAACCATCCTTTATGAAACCCCTCTCCTCTCTGCTTTCTACTTTCGGTACCGCTGGCTCGAACTATCGACTATACGGACTGGTGTTGCTGTTTTCATTTTTTTTAGTCCCCGTGTCTTTCTCAGTCCGAGGAGATAATGTCTCGAGTAATTATGCATTTGTCCTATTTCCCGCCATTGCTCTTTTGTTTGGCCAAAAACTACAAATGCCCTCCAAGACTATTTTGTCCTTGATCGCCATCTACATTTCTATTTTTATTGTTTGCTTTGCTTATCAAGATGATCTTCTCAAGTACTGGGACCGACGACTCATCAGTTTTATTCTATTCATGTCACTGTTTACGTTTTTCTTTGTCAAAATTGATGAGGAAATGTACACGGCATTTAAATACGCCATTATTTTAGTTTCCTTCATCTACTCGATGAATTCGATTTATCTCTATTTTGCCCATGGTGGCTCAGCTTTTGTTTATAGCAAGATTCACCCCATTGTGCAGTCCCAACGCTATGGTTTTATCTTGCTGTTCGCTTTTTGGCTCATCATTTTTGAAAAGACTAAAACACCCAGCGGCTTATTTTTAAAATTATTGATTATTTTCACAATCTTTAACGGCTTGGGCTTTACCTTTTCACGCAGCAGTGTCGCGGGGCTCTTAGTCTCTACTGCCCTCTTGTTTTTACTCTTGTTATTAAAACTTTGGACGTACCCCTTAAAGGACATCCCCCGAAAAAATATCGTATGGATGCTTTTCAGCATCGCTTTCGCGGCATTGGTAATCACAATTTCATATCATCTGATGCCCGCATACTATCAATATTTTTCTGAACGCTTTTTCAGGATCAGCATTACTCCGATGAGGGTAATGGATTTTTTTCCGTATGCTTTTTTTCCACCCTACGATACGACGGTATACCTCTCTCGCGATACATCCGAGGGCTACCGTATTTATATGATTACCGAGATCTTTAAATATCTGAGTAGTCACCCGCTTTTTGGCTCTGGTTATCTGGGTGTATGGATTATGTTCTCGGATCTTGCCGGATCAGCCCACAATCAGTTATTAGATGTTCTATTCAGAACGGGTTTTGTCGGTTTTGCCTGTTTCCTGTTTCTTTTATACAGGATCATTAAATTTAATCTTTTCTATCGCCATTGGGCCGTGCTGCTCAGCCTGGCCGGGATTTTAACAATCGGCATGTTCCATGAAACCTTTAAACTTAGTCATGGCTCTTTTGTTTTCGCATTCTTAGTGGCCCAAGCATTTAATCATGCTAGAGACACAACCATACCCGAGGCTCGTACCAAGGGAGGCATCTTTCAGTAATGAGTGCCCTGATGACATCACCGAAAATGATCTACGTAGGGAGCTTAGCCACCAGTCCTGATCGTGACTCGGGCTGGATCAGAGAGTTTCGAGACTTAGGCTGGGAAGTACTGAGTTTAGATACGAATATTGAACTGAAGGGCGGCTTTATTGTTAGAAAGCTCAAGAGACGCTTGCAGTGTTCTGCAGAGTATGTCGCTCTTGAGCAGGCGCTCATCGCACTTGCCGATGCAGAAAAACCATTGTGGGTGCATTTTAGATTACCCACAGAGTTCAGTAAAAACACGATTGCACAATTAAAAGAGCGCAATATCATCGTTACCCAATACTGTAACGACGATGCCTTTTCTACCAAAGCCCCAGTTGGTTTGTATCGTAAATTTAGAAATGCATTGCCTCTGTTTGATGGCCACTTTGTGTTTCGACATCGAAATCTTCGTGACTATCGCTCAGCTGGTGCACGCCATGTCGAGCATTGTCCACCCACCTTTGATCCCATTGCCCACAACCTCAATCAACGCGCAGCAGACGGCACTTTTATTGCTGATGTCGCCTTCGTGGGCCACTACGAAAACGATGGACGTTTGGCTTACATAGAAGGCTTACACCGTGCGGGTTTTCACCTCATTTTGAAAGGGGGAATGTGGGAGTCTGCCATTAAAAATGGTCCGCTTGCGAGCTTTCTTCCGATGGATCATGCTTTTGGAGATGAGTACAACCGTATATATGCAAATTCGATCGCGGGCTTATGCTTTTTTTCTAAAATTAATAACGATGAGTGGACACGTCGAGGGCCTGAAATTATTGCTGTGGGAGGACTGCTTGTTTGTGAGCGTACGGCCGAGGCGCAACAACGGTTCAAAGATCGAGAAGAAGCGTTTTTCTTTTCTTCCGTCGATGAGCTCGTCGAAATCGTTGGCTTCTTAATTAAAAACCCATACGAGCGTGAAAAGGTGCGCGCGGCTGGATATGCACGCCTAATGAGTGGCGGGTACACACTGACAGATCGAGCGCGCCAAATTAGCCACTTTGTCTCTGAAAAATTGCAGCGCAAGACTTGAGATTTTTTATTCGGCTCTCAGGGTGGCATCTGAGCGTGTAAGCCAAAGCATGCCCATCACATACACCGCAGAAAAAGTCACAAGCGCAGCAATCACGCCATGAATACCTGCGATCCATGCCCCTACGACGTTCAACACAACACCCAATACAGCCGTGCCGATTTTGACTGTCAACAAGATCCGTGGACGCACTTCACTCAGTACTTTGAGCACCAGCATTTGACCGGTTGCAAAAAGTCCACCGGCCAATACAAACCAGGGCAACAAATACGAATGCCCCCGAAACTCTGGACTGACAAAAATCATGAATATAAATCGATGCAGTCCCCACGTGATTAAAAATGCGACTACAGTTAAGGCCATCATGGTGTAGGTCACCATCATATTGATACGGTGTACCGATACAGTGCGCTGTTGATCAGTCGCATCCCCTGCACGACTGAAAAATATTGGCGTCAAAAAACTAGCTAACAGCCCAGACAGAGTAATGATGGGCACATAGCCCAACTGAAAGAGTACGGCGAACACTCCAACCTCTTGGGTACTTGAAAATATCTCAAGTGCCCAGCGATCAGACGCCTGCTGAGCCCAGGTGAAAATTCCCCAGGCTGAAAATGGCCACGCATACGTCCAAATCTGTCCTTGCCAGTTTCTCGATGCTTTCTGCGCAATAGTCTTTTCTTGTTTTTTTGGCGGGATGGCATATTTAAGCATGGCATTATTTGACAGAAAGACAATGGCAGCTGAAAGCAAATAGCCAACAATCACGATGGTGCTAGATGCACCAAGCAGTACGGTCGCCAAATAAACGAACACAATTTTAAAAATCGTGTCTAGGGAGTTATTAAAAACAACAATGGGACGATTGCGTGCCGCATTTTGTATGTCACCAAAGACGCCGTTGTAGTTACTCACGATTGAAAAAACGACCGTGACAAAAACAAGGGTGACCCACTCTCTGTATGATGATGCGGCAACGCCGATGAGCAACAGAACACCGATCAGTATTGTGACCAGTGCTGCATACTTGAGTAATGTGTAGGATTGAGAGAGATAGCCATCGAGATCTTCACGGCCTTTGGCGATCGAATAAAAGCGCCCAATGCCAGAAATAAGCCCACACATCACGACTTGGTTGATCAGGTTAGCGACGGTGAGCGCGAGTGCGAGTTCGCCATACTGTCCTGGACTCAGATATTCCGTCAGCAGTCGAACCAATGCCAACGAGCCGATGATGGAAATCAGCGCCCCAGTCACTAGCCACAAATTCTCGGTGACGAGCCGCCTCAAACGCGCAGTATCGAGATCCCTAATCAAGTTCGTACGCGTTTTTGTAGTCTAGAACAAGACTGGGGTCTTGCTCTTCCTTTCTGACAATGCAATTGCCTATCGCGAGCCATTCAATGTCGGTTCCCATCAAACATCGAAAAGCATCTTGAGGTGTACAGACAATCGGCTCACCTCTCACATTAAAAGAGGTATTGACCAAGACGGGACAACCTGTTTTTTCTTTAAAGCGCATGATCAACTGATGGTAGCGCGGATTGGTCTCTCTATGTACAGTTTGAATACGTGCAGAATTATCGACGTGCGTGACCGCAGGAATTGAGGAGCGCGGCACGTTGAGCAGATCAATACCAAAAAGGGCTCTGTCATCGTCAGAAATAGGAAGCTGATGGTCCCGCTGAACTTCAGCAACCAACAACATATACGGACTATCCACATCAAGATCAAACCATTCCTGAAGATCTTCGCGCAGGATACTAGGCGCAAATGGTCTGAAAGACTCTCGGTACTTCACTTTTAAATTAAGTTGCTTTTGTACAGAGGGGGATCTTGGGTCAGCGAGAATCGAGCGTCCGCCTAGGGCGCGAGGACCAAACTCCATGCGTCCCTGATGCCAGCCTACCGCTTTACCATCTGCCAGCGCCTGTGCCGTATGTTCGATCAGTTCTTCGTCCGAGACAGTCGTAAATTGTGCGCCGACCTCTCGTAAACCAGTCTCGATTTCCGCTTGGGTATAGCTCGGCCCAAGATACGAACCCTTCATCGCATCCCCGTCACTCACGTTGCGGGGAGCATTTAACTTTAAATGATACACACTGTAGGCGGCACCAATTGCACCGCCGGCATCTCCGGCCGCAGGTTGAATCCAAATCTGATCAAAAAAACCTTGCTTGAGAAGCTTGCCATTGGCCACGCAATTAAGCGCGACACCGCCAGCTAAGCACAAGTGCTTGAGACCGGTCTCTTGCCGAACGGCTTTGGCCAGTTTGATGGCGATTTCTTCAGTCACGACCTGAACTGAGGCGGCTAGGTCCATTTCTCGTTGTGTCAGCCTGCTCTCAGCCGCGCGAGGTGGACCTCCAAAGAGCGCGTCAAACCTCGAATTGGTCATCTTGAGCCCGGTGCAGTAATCAAAATACTGCATATCAAGATGAAAGGACCCGTCCTCCTTGATGTCGATCAAGTGCTCCTTGATCAAATCGGCATAAATGGGCTTGCCATAGGGCGCGAGACCCATGATTTTGTATTCGCCAGAGTTGACCTTAAATCCCGTGTAATACGTCATTGCGGAATAAAGTAAACCTAACGAGTGCGGAAACTGTATTTCACGATGTATGGACAGGTCATTGCCTTTGCCAACCGCGAGAGAGGTACTGGTCCACTCGCCGACACCATCCATCGTCAATACCGCGGCCTCTTTGAAGGGCGACGGGAAAAATGCCGATGCGGCATGGCTGAGATGATGTTCGGAGAAAAGTAGTTTCTTTTCCCAATCCACACCATCCCCAAGCTCCCGATTCAACGTTGAAAGAATACTGCTTTTTTGAAAAAGTTTGTCCTTGACCCAAACGGGTAAAGACATGGCAAAACTCTTGAAACCACGTGGAGCAAATGCCAGATAGGTTTCAAATATACGTTCAAATTTCAGAAAAGGCTTGTCGTAAAAGACTACAAAATCAACATCCTGAACACGTAGTTTTGCCTCTTTCAAACAATAGCGGATCGCCTGTAGAGGGAAATCAGAATCATGCTTTTTCCGAGAAAAGCGCTCTTCCTGAGCGGCGGCAACTAACTCACCATCGACCAATATACAAGCAGCCGCGTCATGGTAATAAGCAGAAAAACCAAGGATTCGCATAAATCAAAACAGTGTGTAAATAAACGGCGCAAACACAGACCCTTTCGCCGCAAGCAATAATCCGCCAATTAAAACAATTAGAAAAATAATCGGGGCTAACCATAATTTTTTGCGAACACGCAAAAATGCCCATAGTTCTTTAATAAACTGCATACTGCCACCTAAAACTGATTATGAAAAGAATCGCCCTTTGGACTCGGTGATTTTCTGTCCATCCAATATGTTGGCTGCGAACGAAGTGCCTGGCGCTTGAGCCTGAGCTCATCTCGCCCGAAGACTCGCCCAATAAAGGCAACTGGAGTGATAATCAGAAAAAAAATGACCCCTAAAACGATGGGGCTGATAATTTTTCCCAGTAAATCTCCAATTAAAAACCACGCTTTGTTTAAAGGGGCGAGAAGCCTAGGCTGAATGACAGTAATCACACCACACATCAGTGCTGCAATGGCGAGACTCAAACTCCATGCATCACCTGTTGCGAGTAGTAAATAGCAAAAAAAAGCAGCGGCAGCCAATACAAAAGTTAAGAACCAACCGAAGCGTGTATTAGAAGGCAGAGGATAGGGATGATTTGTATCGATCATTTTCAGTGGCGGTTTCAAGTGTCAATTGAGCCGGAGTACCCATTTAAATCGGACTAACCGCATGTAAATCAATGCATACAATACGGCGCAAAACAAAAAACTTAACGCTAAATATAATGTATTCATCCTAAAAAGTACTGAAAGTCCTGCTGGAATCGCTGCATAGAGCATCATAAATGGCAGCACCAGTGAGTTCTGTGTCAGTGCCGACTGTTTAGGAAAATGGATTTTTACGAGACGGGCCCACACCAAGCTGTGCAAATGCAAGCGATCTGGATGGCTCAAACTGCGTGTGCGTGCAAATCTGCGCAACATCGAAAACAAAACCTCAAGCACAGGATACGCACAAGCCAATAACGGTGCAAAGGCTGAAATGGCATTATTCCTGACGACCAGCATCACCGCAATCCAACCAAGTAAAAATCCAAGAAGATAGGCTCCGCCATCTCCTAAAAATATCTTTCCCAACGGATAATTTACAAGCATAAAACCGCCTGTGACGCTCGCCACAATGACACAAAAGCGGGTCAAATTGACGTCCCCTGCGGCATAGGCCATCAAACCAAGTGCGCTGAGACAGAGCATGACTGTTGCACCTGCTAGTCCATTCACGCCATCAATGATGTTAATGGAATTGGCGACACCGCCAACAGCAATGGCGGTGAACGCAATAGAAAAAGGGGCGAATGCCAATAGCGCATCCACACCCCATACGCCAACAGAGCGCAAACTGACGCCCGTCAACAACCACGCAATCAAACCGCTGGCAATCGTCGCCAGTAAGCGCTCTGATACCGAACCTCGCTTGGAGATGTCTTCAACTGTGCCAGAAACAAAGGCTGGAATAGATGCAATCAGGACAGGCCCCATCAGCTGCCGCATGGGACCAGGAGCAAAAAACCAGGCGACCATCAACCCAAAAATGATCGCTACCCCCCCAACCCTCGGCGTAGGCATCACATGAACCTTTTGTATGCCATGCGCGGTGTCCATCGTATGCTGGCTGTGTAAATGCTGCGTCAGGACAATCAATTGACAAATTAGAAAGGTCGCAAGGGCTCCCACAATCAGCGTTAAGTGAGGGACATTCAAGGTCACAATAGTCCTTTGTCACGTTCAAAAAAAAGAGAACCGCCCTTAATGAAAGAGCGGCAAAAATATTCTCTATAGATGGAGCTTAATTGCTCAACATTGAGCAATTTTACGACATTTGTATAATGAACTCAGGTCAATATTGAATCATCGAAAATTTCAGTTATGAATGGCGTACGGTCTCATCCCACCAAGCTATTTGCCGCATTAATATTACTGATGTTAATCATCGTTGAGCTGATCTGTTTTGGCTTGTACAAGCTCAATCCAGGCGAAATGCTTGATTGGCGGTATTATTCTTCAGCTTTTGAGCATACAAGCAAATCTACACTCCCTTTCGGATGGTCGAGTCCAGATGGCTTGCCACGGCCGAGTCAAGCACAATACCCCACGATCTGCGCTAGGGCCTTCGGTGATTCGTTTACATACGGTGAAGAGGTCTATAACCCAGAGCAAGTATGGACCAGCTTGGCGTCAAGCGAATTGGGCTGCCGTATTGAAAACTACGGCGTGGGCGGATTTGGTACGGATCAGGCGCTTGTCCTGTATGAATCGCTTCCGACGAATACGCCTATCGTCATACTGAGCATATATTCTGAAATGCTGCGCCGCAATCTCGCTGCGTCATGGCTATTTTATGCAGGACAAAAAGACAGAGCGCTCAAGCCTGCTTTCAAACTCAATCATCAAGGTCAAGCAGAGCAAATATCTTGGCCGAGCGACGCCTCCATCAATGAGCATAAGAAATATCACCGCCACGATCTATTTTTTAAATCTTATGACATCAAATTTCCCTATTTCTGGCATCTGTCTAAAAGTATTTTTTATCAAATTAAAACCCGTCTAGAAAATAAAGGAATTTTTTTTGATAAACATGCTAATACACTTCCTCTTCAGTTGGCACTCCTCGATGCATTTACCGCTCAAGTCGCAAATCGAGGCTCAGAAATGGTTTTAGTCTTTTTACCCTCTATCGCCGAACTCACAAATAATGACTTGAGTTACCGCACACAAATGAACGCCTACCAAGCGAAACATCCTAAAGCCTGTGTGATTGACGCTGCTCCTGCACTTCTTGAAGCCATGAAAAAAGGGATAGGCGTTGCCGCGCAATCATGGCATTACAACGAAAACGGCAACGCAATCGTGGCCTCAGTTGTTGCCAAGGGGATTAAGGCTTGCAATGCAACAAAGCCTCTACTGAAGACTGTTATTGGTGGCTAATTTTTAAGCCAAACGATCTCTTGCACCACTATGCCCATCCTCCGCGGATCGGCATTGACCCCCAGGTTCTTGGGAGTAAAGCATCTTGATGTCGTAAAGATGAGCTGTCTCAGCGTTTTGGAGCCGAAATCCTCAAAAGACACGACGATAGATTGTGGGCTCACTGGACCAAGCTCGTTGCGCAAAGTTTTCAGCTTTTCCGATGCATCTGGAGTCTTTGCACTCACCTCAAGAGATAACGGTACACCTTTTAAAAAGGGCTGGGACTCGCGAATGTTTAAGATCACACCTTTAGCATCAGCGGGGACATTCAAAACAAACATACCTGTTGTCCAATCGTCCGTTTTCAACTCAGTCGGGGCATAGCACCGGGCACCATAAAGGTAAGGGAACTTGCCAAAAGAAACATACACTTCACGCACAATCAACAAAACCAAAATCAAACTAAGAGGTAGAGCCCACCTTGAAAGGTGCTGGAACTTTATGTGATGAGCTTTAATGTCCTCATGCAACGGATTGATCTGAATATTTTGAGCTGAGTCAACGATGCGCTGCGCCTTCACGTACAACACTGCAATACATGCAGCAAACAAGAAGAAATTTTCTCTAATTAATAAAGAATGTGCAAAGATATTTCCCAAACCAAAAGCGATTAGCATGGTCCCCACAGGGAGTAGCCGTCGCGATCCTTTAGCACGCAAAACTGGAACGATAATCACTGCGGCGAAAACAATAAAACCAACTACTCCTGTTTCAGCCAATATTTGTAAAAAGTAATTGTGCGCATTTTCACCATTGATCGCGGCTAGAAATTTGGATCCTGAAAACTCTAGCGTCCCTGACATCCTATAAAACGTGCCCAAACCTAATCCCATCAAGGGGAAAGATTCAAACATCCGGATCGCGGCTCGATAAATCTCTGCGCGATGACCAAAATGGGCATTCAATGCCTCAAGATTGTGGATGTGTAATCGGGGTAAACTTTCTATATATTGAATGAACCATAACGGAATGATCGACATTCCCCATCGGTGAAAAATATATACGGCACCCATTCCAAAAAATATCGCTGTCGTGGCCATAAATACATACGCCTTATCCCGACGCCAAAGCCACCACCCCGCTAGCATCAAATAAAACATGCACGCTAAAAGTGCAGAGCCTCTAGATTTGCTAACAGCTAAACCAACGATACCCATCAAGATCGCCGCGGTGATTAACCAACGGCTGATTTTTGTATCTTTTAAAAAATAACAACCACACGCTCCCACAACGCCTAACAACATGTGTCCAGAAAACGCATGGATATCAGGCTGAAAGCCTGTCCCGGCGAAACCAAAGCCCTGGTAGTAACGATTCCCAGAGGCTGAAGAATGAGGCAAACCCAATCCTGTTTTTGATTGCAATACTGACCACAGCGCCGAAACAATCACCCCCCAAAGCAAAGGCTTGAGTACGGTGTCTTCTGGTCGTTCATCTTCGCCCAGTATTTGCAGCACGCAGGCAATAAATGCAATGGCCAAACCGTAGCTAAAAAAGTCGACAAGCGGATAATAGTCATCTCGCCAGCCGATGCTAGACAAATGCAATGCGTTGTATTTCAGACCGGCAAATGAAAAGACCGAAGCGGCTTGCCATAAGTTTCTGGCAATCGCCAACACCACGGATATAGTTAAAACAATGCAGGCCAGCGAGATCGTGGGTGGCAATGCCCAAGAAGTTCGTCCTTGGGTGGGGAGGGTCAGATATCGAACCACGGTCCCCACAACGAAACCTGCAATCAGATCAAAACCAGACAAGGTGCGCTTGACTTCTAACAGAGGCAAAATCGCTGCAAACTGTTGGTTGATCGTAGGTGTGAGTGGCAACAAAAAGATAACAATACTCAACCCTAAACTGCGTGAAAACCATCCCAATAAAAGCGCTGCAAAAAAGTACATCCAAGCATGTACCGGTATTCCAACAGCACCTTGACTCAGGTTATTACCCAATACAACAAGCGTACAAACTGCCGCCAAGGCAAGCGCAAACCATGACGAAGTCTGTATTCCTTTTTGTAGTGCAGCGCTAAACATGCGCAACCGCATCAATCACGACCCAAGCGCGCAGCAGCTCGCGCTTGCATAAAGATGCTTATAAGCAACGATAACAACAATGCCAAGGCTAAACCCATCCAAGCACCTTTTTCAGCATCTTTGCGTGGGTTAGGTGCCTGGCTAATATGAGCGGGTGTCTCTTTGATGAGACTATTATTAATCGCTTTATTCGCGAGCAACTGCGCGCGTAAAGTATCTAGCGGAATCAAACGGGCAGGATCATTTGTACTAAGCCTCTCGCGCATCGTTGCCTCTATTTTTAAAAGCTGCTCAATCGCCTGACGCGCCACAAACTGATGGCGCAAGATCTGCTGTGCCTCGTCCACAAACGTTTTCATCAATGCATTTTGCTGCTGTTTGACAGCGAGGGTTGCCAATTGCTCTGTCATGTCATCGATATCGATGCTGTTCGCAACGAGTTGAGAGGATATGGGTAAATATTTAATGAGTGCCGCATCCGTGATCGCAACAGATTGCGTGGGCTGGACTGGAAAATCTTGCTGCAGACGCAACAGTTTTTTCTGACGCGCCTCTAATACACTCAACTTGAGCTTAAGAGCCTCTCTCTCACTAGCAAGCTTGACCTCAGTATTCAATACATGTTGGGAAATCGAATCGATCAAAGCACGATAACGCAGCATCGCAAGAGCATTGAGGGTAGCGTCAGCGGTCACATCTGCGCGAGCGATTGCCTCCTGAGGCGTTTTTCCCCATGCCCGAACATGTAATTGAGAAATGCGCGCCGTTTCAGAAATCGCCCGAGCAAGAAACTTTAACTCTTGCTTTTCTTCGCTAGGTTTGCCCGTGCCAACAATCATGCTGTTGATGGCAAGGAGCTCCTTCGCCTCATGTGCAGGCAAAAATTTAGCTGGAGTGATGTGATGAGCAAACCACCAGCTAGAGGCCATCGAAGCTGCGACACCACGCATCTCAGCATTGGCTGGGTCTTTATCAGCAACCACCTCTCGCATAAAATCTGCCAGATTTCTCTGAGTTTCTATCCAAGCAATCAGGTCAAACGGAACGTCCTCCCGAGACAGGGGATCCATGGCATTCGGGATTGTTTCAAAACCACGATGTACATTCAAAACTGCTGTGGCCATATAGATGGCATTAGATCGAGAAATACCAAAGGCTATCAATGCACCTAGCAACGCTCCCGCAATATAAAAAATCCAACGCTTGCTGAGGTATCTGACAATATCGTAAATAGAAATAGAAATTGAATTGATTTCTTTCATGTTGTGCGCCGCAAAGGGTTGTTTCATACTTTAAACACCAATACTTTATTGCCCCAATAACTCAACATGAGTTGCATCAGCGTTGCAATAAGAAAGCCCGTCAAGTAATGGTGTTGATAATAGTCTGTCCAGACAAATAATAATCCAGCATGCAAGAGTGCGATACTGAGATACAAAAACAGAAATTTAAGCAGTTGTGAGGCGACTGTTTCTGCCGAGCTTGAAAAAACATAATAACGACTGCCAATAAACGAAGCCGCAATCCCAAATATGGCGGCTACACCATTCGCCATCCCGGCCGACGACCACTGTAAGACCTGAATATTAAAGACTAATACACCAAAATGCACGGCCGTCGCTACCGCACCATTCATTAAAAAGCGGAATGCGCGTTGCCGTATCAACCAAGAAATAGATTGAATATTTAGACTCATTCAAGCGTTTGCTTAAAATAAGCGATCGTCTTCGCAAGTCCTTGCTCAAGCGGCACCGTCAACGACCAGCCCAGCAAATGTTGCGCTTGAGAGATATCAGGCCTGCGCTGCTTAGGATCATCCTGCGGCAACGGCAAATGAATAAGTTTGCTTTTAGAGCCCGTTTGCTTCAATACTTTTTCAGCCAACTCAAGCATCGTAAACTCACCTGGATTGCCCATATTGATCGGACCAACAATCGATGCGTCGGAATTCATGAGCTTGATGAACCCTTCGACGAGATCATCCGCGTAGCAAAAACTACGTGTTTGTGAACCATCACCATAGATGGTTAGATCTTCGCCCTTTAGCGCCTGAACAATAAAGTTACTCACCACTCTGCCATCATCGGCAGCCATCCGTGGACCGTACGTATTAAAAATACGCACAACCTTAATGGGAATGCCAAGTGTCCGGTGATAATCAAAAAAGAGTGTTTCGGCTGCCCGTTTGCCTTCGTCATAACAGCTACGCGGGCCGATGGGATTGACGTTACCCCAATAGCTTTCGACCTGCGGGTGAACGGCTGGATCACCATAGACCTCAGAAGTCGATGCTTGAAAGGCTTTGGCACCTGTTCTTTTTGCCAGCTCCAGCACATTGAGGGCACCCAGCACAGATGTTTTCATTGTATGGACCGGGTCATACTGGTAGTGCACGGGTGATGCGGGACAAGCGAGGTTATATATCTCATCTAAGGCATCGATCGCAATAGGTTCTGTAACATCTTGGGAGAGCAATTTAAAACGTGGATGCGGCTTGAGGTGTGCGATGTTTGCCTGGCTACCTGTAAAAAAGCTGTCCAAACAGATGACTTCATGGCCCTGTGCGATCAGCCTGTCGCACAAGTGAGAGCCTAGAAATCCTGCACCGCCAGTGACTAATATTTTTTTCATAATGGGTGAGTTTAGTTGCGGCCAACGCCACTGTATTGAAATCCCAGCTGTTTAAATGCCGTTGCATCCAAATGGTTGCGGCCATCAAATATCACCAACGACTTTAATCTGCGCTTGAGGTCTTCAGGCTTGATTGCACTGTACTGTTTCCACTCAGTGACTAAAACAAGACAATCCGCGTCTTGCGCAGCGTCTAACGGCTCCTCTACGATGGTGAGATAACCACTCCGTATGAAATCAGAAAATACTTTCTTGGCCACTTCGTTAGCAACGGGATCGTGCGCAACAACGCGCGCACCAGCAACGCATAGATCTTGAATTAAATCGATCGATGAGGCCTCTCGCATATCATCCGTGTCGGGCTTAAAAGCTAAGCCCCAAACACAAACCGTTTTTCCGGCAAGACTCTTGCCGAGCTGAGCAACGATTTTTTCAAACAAATATTTCTTTTGCTTTTTATTGCGAGACTCAACGCCGTTGAGCACCATCGGCTCAACCCCAACGCTTTGAGCAATACGGACCAAGGCCTGAACATCTTTTGGGAAACATGAGCCACCGTAGCCACAGCCCGCTTTTAAAAACGCAGGTCCAATGCGGGAGTCCGAGCCTACACCCTGTCGAACAGCCTCCACATCAATGCCAAAGCGGTCACAGACCGTTGCGATCTCGTTCATAAAAGAGATCCGGGTCGCCAGCATAGCGTTTGAGGCGTACTTGATCAGCTCAGCTTCTTTGACACCCACGGTCAAGATTTGATGTTCATTTTTGACATAAGGCTTATAAAGCGAGAGCAATTGCACTTTCGTTGCCTCGCTCTCTGCACCAATGACAATCCGGTCAGGGTTAAAGAAATCGTCTAGTGCTGCGCCTTCTTTGAGAAACTCTGGATTGCTGGCGACATCAAAATCAATAAAGCACTTACGCTGGAACAACTCCCAGGCAACCTGGCCTTTGACCAGCTCTGCTGTCCCAACTGGGACGGTAGATTTATTGATCACAATGGTTGGAGACCAAATGATCTGGCCAATCTCCTTGGCGGCGGCCAAGACATAACGCAAATCTGCCGAACCATCTTCGCCTTGTGGTGTACCGACGGCGATAAAAATAAGTGTCGATGTCGCGTCTGAGCTCACTGCATCCGGAACGAGCGTTTTTAATCCCGATTCAATGCTGTTGGAGAATTTCAAATGTCCAGAGGCCACAGACGTATCGACAATCTCTTTCAGACCCGGCTCATAAATCGGGATCTCACCGCGCATCAGCATCGCAATGCGTGTTTGGTCTACGTCTACACACACCACTTCGTTCTGTGTACTAGACAAGCAAGCCGCGGTCACCAGACCCACATATCCTGCACCGACAACAAGAATCTTCATGAGTACTACCCTTTAACATCAATTTTTATTGAAGGAATCATCATTCCTAAATCGTGAAACCAGCGCACACCTTCCTGTACCAGGGTGACCTCAAGCAAATAGCTACCAGTTGCGGCAGGACGCGGGATCGTAAAGACTTCCTGATGGACTGCATCTGGTTTTAGATTAAATGAGAGATCTCTGCGGGTTTCCCAAGCGGGATCATTCATACGCTGCCCCAATTTATTTAAAGGAACATATCGCCAAGATAATCTAACAGGGCCTTTACCGAGCAAAGTGGAAAACGCAACGTTGAACCGATTTCTAACCACTAATGTTAGCCGAAGACCCTCTGCGCTTTCCACCGTACTAAGATTTAATTCAATATTTTCTGCTGCCTCGCCTGTAATCACCCAACCCGCGCTCACCGAAGGCTCGTGCGCACAGCGCTCTCTTGTCAGCGTCAATATTTGGCGTTCTAGACTTGATTGATTAAGCGTAGAAGTCGGGTATTGGGAAAAATAGTCATTTAATCGCTTCTTATATGAAATACAGGGATCTGGTGGGGTATAGCCCCTGGGCGCATTGCCTGAATAACCATTGAGCGTTCGTAACAGTCTGTCTTGTGCCACCACCATCGCATCGACTTCAGTAAAGGCGAAATGTTCGTCTTTTTTCTGAGTCAGATAAAGAATGGCATCCTGAGGGATATTGGCAGGTAATAGTTTTTCAACCTCAGCTTTCCGCTCTCGCCAAGCCGCAACGGGAGAGTTGTAAGGTTTGTACATGACGGTTTCAAGCGTCAGCACCAAAACCGCCACCATCAATAAAAGTGCACCAGTCAACAGATTCGGCTGTGACTGACCCTTCCATTTCTGATGGATCGCCTCAAAGGCCGCCGCCACCAAAATAGCGAGAGGCAGCATCATCACCAACACGATTCTGGAGACCGCTCTAACTGAGCTTAATCCTGGCACCTTCAACACCAGGTGATAAAAAGAAAACGATCCAAACAGCGTCGTCAACAGAATCAAGGCTAACAAAGTGATCGCTGCAACTTTTACGAGCGAGCCGTTATTTTCAAGCCGCCAGGCCAGCACACAACCCACAAAGGCGATCACACTGATTCCAAGGCCAAAAAACATTTGATGCTCGTGGCGCATCGGGATACCTGACACCCAGCTCCCCACCCAACTCGACAGCACAGACCGATCCGCCACAAGATAACTCTCAGGGCGCGGGAGCATCGTCATAATCTCCTCGACACTCCGACGAAAACCATACTGAAGAGAAACACTCTGATATTTATAGAGCAGTATTGCAACCAAAATAGCGCAAATAAAGATCACGCTACAGCTCATGATCCCAGATCGCGTGATGCCACTCGCTCTGAGTTGTCGCAGTTGGAATATTGTGCGTTGAGGATTGACGGCCCAATAAACGACAGCCGTTGTGAACAACAGATAGGCGAGGAACACGCCAAGATAAATGGAAAGATAAAATTGCACCGCACCCCAGGCTGCAGCTTGGGCGAGATAGACTGAACGACCACTCAGCAAAAACTGATAAAACGCGTAAAACGCGAGTGGAATCGCGAAGCGATATGTCAGCTGTGCATGCGCCTCTTTATGCAGCACCGCGAGACCAAATGCAAAGGTAAAAGCCCCGGCTGCAGCGGCGATGACTGAAAAGTTGAGTTTTTTGAGGGCGTAATAGCTTGCCCAGAAATTAAGAATGACGGCCACTGCAAACCAGCCGGCGTAGGCGTACTCGCGATCAAAACCCATCACTCTGATCAGCGCGTAAATCCATCCTGTACCAAAGTGGTTATCGCTAAAGGCGAGCGTTCCCTCAAAAGGATAAAAGAAAGCTGGACTCCACAACGTTGGGGCAAGCCCTGTCATCCACTGATACAGATGCTCTAAAACATAACTGTTGAATCTCGGATCGCCCAAGTCGCCTGGCAGCGCACGAAACCAATCCAGGGTATGCATGAGATAACCAAAGAATCCCATGGAGAAAATTGCAAGTAGCCCTAACCGCTCAAATCGCAGTTGTCGCCTGGCAGCTACGTTAGTGGAGGTAGAAAAGTCACTCATTGTGATGACGATCTTTGTAGGACGGCAACGATCTGCTCAACGCTTTGTTGCCACGTCAACCAAGGCATAGCCTCAGATTTCGGATGTGCGTCTTGCGCACGAAGACCGATCCATCGACGTATTGCTACCGCCATTGATTCTGGGTCATGCTGATCAGGGAAATAATAAGCATAGGTGCTCGCAACCTCCCTGAAAACAGGAATGTCCCGCGCGATAATAGGGAGACCCAGTTTCGCCGCTTCGATTAAAGGTAAGCCAAAGCCCTCATGATGACTCGCAGCAATCAGGCAATCCGAAACATCGTAGATCTTTTGCAAAAACTCATCGCTCACCCCTGAGAGCCAAAATAAACGC
The DNA here is from genome assembly GCF_030410375.1 of Zwartia vadi. Classification (GTDB taxonomy): domain Bacteria; phylum Pseudomonadota; class Gammaproteobacteria; order Burkholderiales; family Burkholderiaceae_B; genus Zwartia; species Zwartia vadi. The sequence goes on along the minus strand of NZ_JAUHHE010000012.1, from coordinate 85,766 downwards.
TGCCCAAGCTCTTTGTGCTCGCGGATCATCGCCATCAGCGTTTCTTGATCCCAGCCGGGCTTTCCAACTAAAACGAGATTGACATCACAACCGTCTTTCCACAAAACATCAAATGCTTGAACCGCCTGCATGATGCCTTTTCTTGGCTCAAGCGTTCCCACCATCAAGAATGTACTTTTACTTGCTAAAGCAGTGAGCACTTCGTCTGCATTGTCTGGCAGTCCGGTAGACGGGATCGATTGGTTGATATCCGCTCCCAAATGAAACCAATTGATCTCCAGAGGGCGCTTGGTCGTCAGATCCCTCGACGGCAATGCTCGAGCAACCTGCTCAGCAACCGTTGCGGAAATACATAACAAGTCATCCCCACGCGCAATGAACTCAAGCCACTGCGTGTGAACCTGCACCACGTGTGGTGGGAATAACTCGGGTGCGATGATCGGCAAGATATCGTATACGACAAAATGCGTATGAACGCCAATTTCTCGTAAATGTTTGAAAAAAAGATCCTGCTGAAGAACAAGATAGTTCAAATCCAAACCTAAAAATATATCACCGCTATAAACCTCGATCCAATCATCGTGTTCATTGGTAGGAGGATGACCCAAAAGACTCGCTGTAAATTGTTTTGCATGACGATAGCCGTGAACACCAGGCAAGGTATAAACCAAGTGCACCATATATCCTGCAGGCGGGTCATTTAAGAGGCCTGAGGCGATGCTGCGCACGACACGCTGTATGCCTGTTTGAGTGTCTCTTTGCGTCAACTCTGATACGTCAACGAAAAGGTGTTTATTTTTTGTTGCGCGATGATTTTGAGTTAAGGCCTTCGCCACAAAACGTAAAGACTGCTCATCCGGTGGGGTATCTGGAATGGATGCAATTTCTCTACATACCTGGGCGACATATTGCTCCTCTGCGGTATGTGTTTGTATTGCTTCGGTTGAGTGGTTCCTTTGTTCAAACCAGTCTTCAATAGCGGTTAACGCACTCTCTGCGCTGCGATCCCAAGAAAAGTTTCCCGCTTTTTCTATACCAACCCGCCGAAGATCTTGGCGCAGTGCATGATTTGATAAAACTTCAGTTATTTTGCGCGAAATCGCTGTCGAGTCGAAAGGATCAAACAAAGCATCTGCTCTTCCGATCACCTCGGGCACACTTGAGGTATTTGAACCAATCACAGGAGCCCCACACGACATTGCCTCAAGCGCGGGCAATCCAAAACCTTCATGCCAAGAAGGAAATACAAAAAGCTCGGTCATGTTGTACAGAGCAATCAATTCACGATCATCCACAGCGCCAGTAATCACAACTTCATGACTCGTGAGACCACAAGACTTAATTTGCGCCTCGAAACCCTGTCGGTGTACGTGGGGAAGTCGGCCCACGATCGCAAGCTGGTATTTCCCCCGTAAATCGGGAGGCAACATTGAAAACGCTTCGATCAGTCGTAAATGATTTTTACGCTCGTCAGAAGCGCCGGAGTACATCAAAAATGGTTTGGTCAGACCGAACTTGAGTCTCAGGGCGAACTTTTCATCTGATGCGATTTCAAGAGGCTTAAAGCGCTCATCTACTGCGGCATAGATGTTTTTGACACGCTCAGGCGGGGCATGTAAATACTGAATCACTTCTTGACGCGATGAATTGGAAATCGCAAGAAAAGCACTTGCTCTGGAAAGATGCGTTAAGCGCTCCATATAAAAAGCTTCAAACCTCTGGTGAGGTTTGAGATATACATCGCGCTGCATCAATGGAATGAGGTCATAAAGCGTCACAACGGTCGGCACGCCTTGCAGCGGTCCAACACCAATGCTGTGCACAGCATCGTCGTCATACCCTTCGATCATGCTGGTGATGTGAATCACATCGGGTTTCAGGCTCGCAATAAAGTCTGCGCGCAAGACTTCGGCGACACGTCCACGCCAAGCGTTGTCAGGATTGATATGCGCAACCGGCCCAGGAGCAAACCACACTCGGATATTTTCTTGTGGCAACAAGCCCCAGAATGCCGCCCGAATAGGTTCAATGGTTTCAGGAAACATACCATTGAGAACAATCAAGACCTCATGAGCTTGACGACGCTTTACCATCGCCAGTGCGAGCGCAAGCGAATATCGGCCTATACCTCGGTGACGGCTCGCAGTTTGTGCACCTTGCAAGTCAATAACAATTCGCATGCGATCTATATTCTCTTTTTTATTTCAATTTTTAACGTGTCCAACGTCTTTTCAGCCCTAAAGCTGCACGGACCTAATTGCAAATAGCTGTTTTGAAGTGCAACAGGGGGTAATTCATCCGTGCCAGAAACACGGCTAGACAACTTCTTAAGTAAATACTGTGCATTGAAGGCTTTCAATCCCGCTTGCGTCCAACTAAAAAGACGGGGGTAAGCTCTTAAAACTTTAACAATTAAGCGAATAAAAGGTCTTGCGATTTTTTTTATCAATAACTTCAGCCTTGTTGCAATCCCATGCTGTTTAAGCAGACTAAGTTGATGGCTAACCCAACGCAAGGGGGCAGTTAATTTCCATGAGTGGCTATTGTGAAGGGCCACCAAGGCCCGTTCAGCTTTCATAGCTTCGCGCATGGACTCCTCCGCCCTTTTAATTGCTTCCTCCGCTCTTTGAAGGGCTTGCTGTGATAAGGCTTCAGCATGTCCGAATTTCAATCGCAGTTGCTCATCAAATTTTGTTGAAATCATAGGCAAAGTCACGCCACGCTCAACAAAAAAAGCTGCACTCGTTTGTTCAGCGATAATGCTTGGTGCTTGGGATTGCGCGATCAACGCATAATCAGGACTGACATTCGTAAAAATATCAATCAATTCAAGCGCATACTCTGCTTTTTGAGCAGGCTCTTGAAGTCCTACCATCTTGATTTTCGAATAACCACCCACGTATTCAGGAAGGAATGCTAGTAATAGCGGAGGTATGGGTTTGACGTGAGTGGGATCAAGGTAAAAACTGGACGTACCAACGATTAAGTTTTCAGGGTTAGGCGTTTCAAAAATCAATAGTCCGGCAGGAACTAATACCCTCTTGGCCTCTTCAACCAAAGCCAATAAAACCTCAAAAGGAATATGTTCTATCAGATGGAACGCTGAAACAATTGCCTGGCTTGAATCAGGCAATTGCCGCAATGCTGTCAGTGCGTCCATTAATTCTGTCTTGAGATTTAATTCTCTGCACGCCTGCAACATGCCCTCATCCAGATCAACGCCGCGAGCATTAAATCCGACCTCGCCAAGCAGCTCAAGCCATTCTCCACGTCCGCAGCCTAAATCAATTGCCTGAGCCTCAGGATAGATATCCAGTAACGGCTTAACGAAAGGCATATAAGCCTCAAGCCTTCCTTTAATCAGCTGGCGTGAACCTCTATGCTTATCCTCGAAGGCTCTATAAAAATTTTTACTCATTTAAGAGCTCTACTTTTGGAGGCAACCACGTTACGCCGACAAAGCGGGACTGTTCGATATTGACAACATTAAAAATCAAAGCCAAGTCTCGCCACTCATAGTTTTTAGAAATATGTGTATCGGTGGTGTGTAGTGCTGTTGCGATTGAGTAAGTTCCCTCACCCAACATCATTGGAAAACTAAAGTGATAAATAAATTTTTGACCAGCCTCTACTTGTGTAAGCGGCTGCTTCAAGAAGTGCGTGTTCGTCCCGAAAATAGATTGGCCCAAACGATCTTTGATCAAATAGCCAAGAACTAACTCTGGCAAGGCATCGTTAACTTGGATTTCTACACGCAGGGTCACCTGTTGACCAACACCGACAACCTCAATGGGCTCTTCAACATTATTAAGTAATGCTATTTTATAAACGCTCGCCTCGCCGCTGCCGGAAGTCGTCTGAATCTTTCCTTGTGCATTGACTTCTTGGCGTACTGTTTTATTTTCACGTTTAGCCAGCAGAGCATTGTAATAATCCATCACACTTTCAGGATCACCTTCCATCGCAAGACGACCGGCATCGAGCAATATGGCCCGATCGCAAATCCCTTGAATAGCACCTCGATCATGAGAAACGATCAATAAGGTTGTACCTTCGCGCCGAAACTCTCGGATGCGTTCAAAACTTTTATGTTGAAAATAAGCATCGCCGACAGATAATGCCTCATCCACAATCAAAATATCCGGACGGTGTGCAGTCGCAACGCTAAATGCCAAGCGCATTTGCATGCCGCTTGAGTACACCCGCACCTGTTGATCCATATATTCACCAATTTCAGCAAAAGCCTCAATCTTGGGCATAAGCTGAGTGATCTCCTCTACGCTGTAGCCTAACAACTGCCCAGACATGTAGGCATTTTGTCGTCCAGTAAAGTCCGCATGAAACCCCATGCCTAGCTCAAGCATCGCCGCGACACGCCCTGAGGTATGGACATGACCAGTGGTCGGTGTCGTCGTTCCGGTGATCATTTTTAGCAGCGTGCTTTTACCTGCGCCGTTAATGCCTACAATTCCGACAGCTTCCCCAGAGTTGATCTTGAAACTAATATCTTTCAAAATCCAATGGAGCTGGTGCTTTGACTTAAAAAAAGGAAATACCCACTCGGCCAACCGCCCCCAACGCGATGGATATTGTTTGTACGCCTTACCAACATGATCAACAACGATTGCGCCCATCAAAGTTCATCCACCATTTCGCCAGAGCGCTTTTTAAAAAGCAAAAATCCCCACACGCAAAAAAATACAGCGAGCAAGGTCAATGGCCATAAAGAACTCCAGTTCGGCCCGCGGCCATATACAACGATGTCTTGATAGGCAACCATCAAATTGACCATCGGGTTATAGGCAAGATAAGCCCTCACTGACTCAGGCAAAATCGCCGCTGGATAAACAATCGGCGTAAGCCAAAACCAAAACTGTATGACAACACTAAAAAACTGTCCCACATCTCTGAAAAATACATTTAATACACCAAGCGTAATTCCTAATCCAATTGAAAAGGCAACCTGAATGATCAATAAAGGAATAAGCGATAAATAAATAAATCCAGGAAAGCTGCCGGAGATAATCAAAAATATCGTAAATAAACCAAAAATGATAAGAAAATTTAAGGTTGCATTCGCCACGATGACAACGGGCAAACATAATCGTGGAAAATTAATTTTTTTAATTAAATTGGCATTTTCTATGAAAACATTTTGAGCACGTGTCACAATTTCAGCAAAATACCCCCAGGTCAATACGCCTGTGCATAAGTAAATACTATATGCATACTGGCTTTCAATACCTGGTAATTTTGCCCGCATGATTTGAGTAAAAATCAGGGTGTATACAATAATCATTGCCAGCGGATTAATCACCGTCCATGCGGCTCCTAGCAACGAATTGCGATATCTCGACTGAAACTCTCTTTTGACACTACCGAAAATAAAGCTGCGATAGGCCCAAATACTAAATAGGATGCGCATTAAATACGCCCATAATTGTCTTGAAATCTCACAATATCATCCTCGCCTAAATACTGCCCACTTTGCACTTCGATCAATACAAGATCTATCTTTCCTGGATTTTCAAGTCGGTGTTTATGTCCAGCAGGAATAAAAGTGGACTCATTTGTGACAATTATGAGTTCTTTTTCACCGTTTACAACTTGTGCCATACCCTCAACAACAATCCAGTGCTCGCTGCGATGATGATGCATTTGTAGTGAAAGCGAAGCGCCAGGCTTGACGACGATTCTCTTGATCTTGAAATGCAAGCCTTCTTCAAGAATTGTGTAAGTGCCCCAAGGACGATGCACTGTGCGGTGCAATTTATATGACTCATGTCCAGCAGACTTTAATTGAGCGACGATCTGCTTTACGTCCTGCGCGTGAGACTTTTCTGCAACTAACAAAGCGTCAGGCGTATCAACAACGATCAAGTCTCTTATACCGACTGCCGCGACAATACGGTCCTCGCTGCGCAAATAGCAGTTTTGCACGTCATGTATAAAAACATCGCCTTGCGTATTATTTCCGTTGAGATCTGTCTTCGCTAGATCTCCGAGCGCACTCCATGAGCCAATATCACTCCAACCAATGCTACACGGCACAATGGCCGCGCGCTTTGTTTTTTCCATCAAGGCATAGTCAATCGAAATATTGTCAACAGCAGAAAATCTCTTTGGATCTAATTCGATCCGGTATTCTTGAGTACCCTCAATACATACTGATTGAGTCAAACTTTCCTCAACAATGCTCATCAAGTTTGGCGCATACTGCCTCAGTTCACTGAGTAAAGTTTCTAATTTTGCGCAAAACATTCCCGAATTCCAGAGATAACGCCCGCAATCCAGATAAGTTTGAGCAGTCGCCGCATCGGGCTTTTCCACAAATCGCATCACATGATGACCCGATGCCTCGATGTAGCCGTAACCAGTATTTGCCTCTGTAGGCTGTATCCCAAAGGTAACAATGCTACCGCTCATGGCTAACTCTATTGCTTGTTCAACGGCTTGATTAAATGCTGTCAAGTCAGCAATAAGATGATCTGCCGTTTGAACGAGTAATATAGTTTCTGGCTCATAGCGCACCACACACGCTAGGGCAGCTGCAGCTATGGCAGGTGCTGTATTTTTACCCTCTGGCTCAAGAATAAATCCTAGTCGGCAATTTGTCTGCCCAGTGCTTCTGTATTCATCCAAAGTCTTGAAATATAAATCCCGATTAGTAACTGTCAGGATTTCTTCTACTTTTGATATGCCTCGCGCCCTGAGAAAAGATTTTTGCAACAAACTTTGGCCATCTGACAACTGTATAAAAGGCTTTGGGTGTAGTTCACGAGATACTGGCCAGAGCCTAGTTCCGGCCCCACCTGAAAGAATGATTGGTACAATTTTCATGTAAGTATATTTTTTTATAGCAACGATCAAGATGAAGTCATTCTAGCGCATATGGATTGCACCTTAGGTAGGTCTTGCCTAGAGCAATGGTTATAATAATTATCAATTTAAAACAATAGGTTAGGTAACGGCGTGATAAACAAAATTGCGATTGTGACGGGCATCACTGGTCAAGACGGAGCATATTTAGCTGAGCTTCTTCTCAAAAAGAATTACTTAGTTTACGGCACCTATCGCCGCACAAGTTCTGTCAACTTTTGGCGCATCGATGAACTTGGTATCCAAAATCACCCTAACCTTAAGCTCGTTGAGTATGACCTGACCGATTTATCATCCAGCATCCGACTTCTTGAGACTACACAAGCAACTGAAGTTTATAACCTAGCAGCACAAAGTTTCGTTGGCGTCTCATTTGAACAACCTCTTGCAACAGCCGCCATTACAGGCATAGGTCCCGTCCACTTGTTAGAGGCGATTCGTATTGTCAATCCCAAGGTGAAATTTTATCAGGCCAGCACGTCTGAGATGTTTGGAAAAGTGCAGGCTATTCCACAGATTGAAGAGACGCCTTTCTATCCTCGCAGTCCCTACGGTGTTGCAAAGCTCTACGCCCATTGGATGACCATCAATTATCGCGAGAGCTACGATATTTTCGGCGCAAGCGGCATTTTGTTTAATCACGAGTCACCCTTACGCGGTCGCGAGTTTGTCACTCGGAAAATTACAGACTCTGTCGCCAAAATCATGCTTGGTCAACTCGACACGCTCGAACTAGGCAATATGGATGCCAAGCGCGATTGGGGCTTTGCTAAAGACTACGTTGAAGGCATGTGGCGCATGCTTCAAGCAGCCGAACCTGATACCTATGTGCTTGCGACCAATCGCACAGAAACTGTTCGTGATTTTGTCACGATGGCTTTTAAAGCCGCTAATTTCGAGCTTGACTGGAAAGGCTCTGCAGAAAATGAAACAGGTATTTGTATTAAGACAGGCAAGACACTCGTTCGAGTCAATTCCAAATTTTATAGGCCAGCTGAAGTAGATCTGTTGATCGGTAATCCAGCCAAAGCCAAAACAAAACTTGGCTGGGAACCTAAAGCTTCGCTTGAAGAGCTCTGCAAAATGATGGTGGTAGCCGATATCGACCGTAATCGAAAAGGTTTTTCTTTCTAAATGAGTGACGTCGATCAAAAGCGCGCACTCATCACGGGCTTAAGCGGCTTTACGGGTCGCTACATGGCTGCAGAGCTCCGTGCGCTTGGCTATCTGATCTGTGGGATCGGCGAGTCTTCCACTGAGGGCTTGTCAATCAAAGCCGACCTGACTGACTTATTATCTTTACAGGCTGCTATCGCTCAAATCAAACCACATGTCGTTGTCCATCTCGCAGGCATCGCGTTTGTTGGACATAGCCAGCCTTCGGCTTTTTATGAAGTCAACTTGATCGGCACTCGAAATCTCCTGCAAGCCCTCGAACCTTATGCGAATCAACTAGAGTGCGTCCTGTTGGCAAGCAGTGCCAATGTGTATGGTAACGCCCAAGAAGGTTTGATCGCCGAGACACATCCTCCTAACCCGTCTAATGATTATGCCGTCAGCAAGCTTGCCATGGAGTTTATGGCCAAGACCTGGATGCCTAAATTACCTATCGTCATTGCGAGACCTTTCAATTACACAGGGATCGGTCAAACCGACAATTTTCTTATCCCAAAGATTGTTTCCCATTTTTTACGTCAAGAAAAATCTATCAATCTCGGTAATCTCGAGGTCTGGAGGGAGTTTAACGACGTACGAGATGTGGTGAGCGCTTATCGGGAATTGCTCCTAAAAAAACCACTCGGAAAAACATTTAATGTGTGCTCCGGAAATTTGATATCTCTGCGTGAAGTGATGTCTCTAGCGTCAGACATTACAGGGCATCAAATTGAAATCAATGTCAATCCTGCTTTTGTCAGGGCCAACGAAGTCACCCGCTTAGGGGGTGACTGCACCCAGCTCACACAACTCTTCACAAACTGGGATCCTCGACCATTATCAGACACGTTGGCGTGGATGCTGAACAAGTAATGCTTAACGTCGGTTTTGGAGTCACTGCGCTTTGCAAGGGTCTGAACAACGGATCCCTAGACGGAATTGGCACTTACAGCAGAGAGCTGATGTCACAATGGAAGAGATCCGATCCGCTCAATGCGACACTAGAGCCTCCTAGGCTGATACCCTTTTCTTTTGGATCTCTGAACTGTCAAAGTCTTGCACCTGCGCCAATCAAGCTTGCGCCTTACCCTTTGAGCGCGGCGTGGTCTGTGGCGACTAAAAGAGGATTTTGTGGGTTAAGTCAATTATCCATAAAAGTCGACCTCATTCATGCGACAGATCGCTACGTTCCTAAATCATCCACCGTGCCGGTCGTCGCCACGATCATGGACGCCTTGCCACTTTCTCACCCCGAATGGTCCAGAAGTGAGTTCAGAGCGACTAAAAACTTTCTATGGCGTCGCGCTTTAGATTGGGCCGACAACATCATTACGATTTCGGATTACTCAAAACAACAGTTAATTCAATGGGCGAATATTTCGCCAAAAAAAATCACTGTCATTCCGCTGGGTGTCGCACCTGAATGGTTTGAGTGTGTCTCTCAAAAGCGCATCCATCATGTCAAGTACCAATATGCGCTACCAGAAATGTTTTTTATTTCTGTTGGGACCTTACAGCCCAGGAAAAATATCGCGCGCACGATTCAAGCGCACAGAATGTTGCCTGAAACCATACGCAAGAGAGCGCCTCTAATCATCGTCGGCAGTGCGGGGTGGAAATCTGAAGAAGTACTCAACCTGATTGACCAAGAAAAAATAAATGGCAGTGTGCGATGGTTACAGCACGTGCCACACGTAGACCTTTTACCTATCCTCACGCTTTCGAGCGCCTTGGTGTTCCCATCTTTAGCGGAGGGCTTTGGTCTGCCCGTCCTTGAGGCCTTTGCGGCGAACGTCCCGGTCATTACCTCTAATACGACCTCCCTTCCCGAGGTCGCTGGAGATGCAGCGATATTGATCAATCCACTTGATGTACAAGAAATTTGTATAGCGATGCAACGTTCTCTTGAGGACAATACTCTCGTGGAAAAGAACAAAAACCTAGGGCTCGCGCGAGCACGTCAATTTACTTGGGAAACATGCGCAAAAGCAACCTTGGGTGTTTATCGTAAAACGCTTTTATAGGTTTCAATATAGCGTTCGGCCATCGTCTGTGCACGAAATTTTTCTAGGTAGCGCTTCAGTGCCCCCTCACCCCAATGTTTCGTTTTTTCGGGGTTTTCCCAAAATATATCAAGTGCTGTTCTAAAGGCCACTGGGTCTGATGGCTCAACAACCAGCCCTGTCTGATTGTCCCGATTAACATAACTTGTGCCTGTTCCAATTTCGCACGAAATCATTGGCAGGCCCTGCTGAGCAGCTTCAATTAGAACGATACCAAAGGCTTCCGATGGCAAGTGAGAGGGGAAAACAAATCCGTATGCGGCCCGCATGAGACTTCGCTTTTCAACGTCATTGACCTCGTCAATAAAAAACACTTTCTTCAATCCTAACTCTTTTGCCTGGGATCTTAAGGCCTCTTGTTCGTTACCCCTTCCTACAATCACAGTCGGATAGTCACGGCCATGCAGGGCATCTAACAAAACATGCAGACCTTTATAGTAACGAAGGCCGCCAAGAAATAAGAAAAACCGCGGGCCATACTGTTGCCGCCAAGCTTGAACGGCCTTGTCATCCAGTGCTAACTGAGGGAAATGCTCAATGCCGTACGTAATCAACTGAGTTTTGTCATGAAACTTTTTTAGCACAGGACTCGAATGCATGATGGCAGGCGAGGCTGCGCATATCACTGCCATCTTTGAAAAAAATTGATTCCTAAGAGGCGCATAGAGTTTATTTAGAAAGGGCTGATTCACAACGTCTGAGTGATAGCTCAAGACCGAAGGTTTATTGACTCTTGATGCCAAATAACACATATCAGCAAACGGCCAAGGGAAATGCATATGCATGACATCTGCCCAAGCCGCTTCACGGGAAAAATGTGAAAACATGCTAAGCGAAAATCCAGTTGATGCAAGATACAAATCCTGCTTATACCGTTGAACAATGAACCCCGAAGGCTCAGTATCCTTTCGCGGCTGTCCAGCAGTCAAAACGATGACTCTATTTTCTATACCTAATGCCTGAGTGTGACTTGCAAGTATTTTTACGACCTGCTCTATGCCGCCATAGGTATCCGGGGCGAATGTCTTGAAAACATGTAGTACCCGCATTAACTATTTCTCTTCTTCTTTTGTAATACGAGCCATTTGGGCATGCGAAATAAAACTAATCGGCGATATAAGACCACATAACTCACCGCAAAAAGAAATACAAAAACCATCAGTACGTGAGGATACTGCCAAAACAAGACAGCAGGTATTGTCCCCATTGAAGAAAGGACCCATAAATAAGGTGAGGTCATCGCATTTCGTTGAGTGATCAGCCTCGCTTCGTCCGAACCGACCGCCCATCGCACAAGCCTTTTGTACACAAGCATATGGAGGTGAACACCATCAGGGACACCGGGGGACTTTCCTCGGAGCAGTTTTTTGCGGTAAATGGAAAAAAGGGTTTCAAATACCGGGTAAATACAAAGCAATAAAGGAAACCATGGGGACACCTCAGGATGTCTTGCGAGCATCAGAACAGAGATCGTACAAATCATGAAACCAATAAAATAGGCCCCACCATCGCCTAAAAAGATGAGCCCTTTTGGATAGTTCAACAGCAAAAAACCACAAATAGCACCGATCATGCCCACTGAAGCCACCAGTAACAATCGGTCTCCGAGGTAGAAAGATACATAAGCTAAACCTGCAAAAATCATTGCAGAAACAACTGAAGCTAAGCCGTTATAGCCGTCGATGATATTGATTGCATTGGCAGAGCCAGCGATCGCAAATATAGAAACCGTAAATGAAATAACCGTAAATTGTAATAACCAGTCAATGCCGATAATGTCTAATCTGGTCACAGCGGCTCCAAGCAGGGCATAGGCCAAAGCACCGCTGGCCAACGCCAATCCTAGTCGAACTCGGACGCGAACTTTCTTGGAGATATCCTCTGCCAATCCACCGAAGAAAACCGGCAAACTAGCCACAAGCAATAAAATTAAACCTTGAATTTCATCACCATCTCGATACGCTGCAATGACGCACGTACCGAGCATTGCAAAAAACAAAGCGATACCACCTACGCGGGGAACCAGTTGAGTATGGAATTTCTGGGTCCCCAAAAAGTCACTATCACTCGTATAGCGACCATGAAAGCGATGGGACTTCACCAAGAACAGGGTGCTGATTAGTGACAACACAAAAGTACCTAAGAGGTAAGTCATAAAAATTATGCGCTCTTTTGTAAGGAAGCGTTAAAATTTTCCTTTTGGCAGATCCCTTGCTTGGTATGCGTTAACTGAGTGCGTATCATAGTAAGAATTGCTTAACTTTATTTAGCCAGCTCATTTAAGGGACAGGCTATAAATTTGTCCCGGTAGAATCATAATGCTTTTGAACCGCATAGCTATGCGCTTAGTACCCCTGCTCATTGCCATGCTGCCCATCATGACCCTGAGCAGCATCGGCAATGTAAGCGCAGCGGCCTTTTTACTCGTTTTTTCAGCAGCTTACCTTTGCGTATCAAAATTTGAGCTCAATGACGCAAAATATTATTTTTCACAATACGGATATCTTGTTCTAGCTCTTTTTTCAAGCTCCCTAATTATACTGATATCAAGCGCCTTTCATGGAAAATTTAGCGGCCCAGACTTAGAGCGCTCACTTCGTCTCGCAGCTGGAGTCGCGTTGCTACTGGGTGCGTGTCTTAAGCTCGAAATTGACACCCTAAAGCAATCTATTTGGGGATTCATGCTTTCTGTCTGGGTCGCGGCTGGGTATGTTTTTTGGCTATTTTTACAAAATACAAGTGTTCGTCCCGAACTCAGCTTTATACATAATGCCCTGACTTACGGTAACCTTTTAATGCTGATGACTGTACTGTCAGCATTTTCAACTCTATGGAAACTGACTAAAAGTCCGAAGTTAGAAGCAGGCTTTAAGCTGCTCACAACAGCTGTTGGATTACTTAGCGTAGCAATTACTGAAACACGAACTGCTTGGGTAACCTTGCCGGTTTTCTTATTCATTGGTGGTCTAATTTTCTACAGGCAGCTAAATAGTAAAAAATCCATAATTTCCCTCTGCCTAGGACTGGTAGTCATCACTGGCGTATTCCTATCAAACTCCACTTTTCATGAGCGCATTAAATCAGGCGCCCGTGAAACAATGGAGTGCCTGTCAGTCAACACTGTTGCATGGACTTCTGATTGCATCAGACTGCAGCTCTGGCGTACCTCATGGATAATGTTCAAAGAAAATCCGCTCTTAGGCAGTGGCTCCACGGCAAATTTCCCTAAAAAGCTTAAAGAGCTTGCCACTGTTGGGGTAGTTTCTCCACGTGTTGCAGAAGAATTTGGTGAAGCACATAGCGAAAGCATGCAGACTCTCGCGGCTTACGGTTTTTTTGGTTTTCTAGCCTTATTACTCGCTTACTTTGCACCCGCTTATATTTTTTTACGCCGTATTATGACACGCGGATCTCCCCAGTCAGTCAAGGTCTCTGCGGCAATGGGGCTTGCAGTCAGTACAGGATTTTTTATGTTTGGCATCACTGAACTGATGTTTAGAGCCATGCATGTCGTCAGCTTTTATGCCGTCATGATTGCATGGCTACTTGCGATCTCTGACCCGCAAAAAAACAACCTACTACATAGGAAATGCTAAAGATTCTGAATGGCTTGAGCACAAAATACTTATTTCAAATAGCAACACTTTTATATACATTCAAGGTTTGTTGTGCGCAATGCGCCCAAGTAAATGATAAAGATCGCTTTCTTGCTCGAACAGCAAGGTCATGGCATAAATGCTGATCACTCGTGATTGCTTCTAGCTGTATCCGCAGTTTTTCTGAATCGTTCGGGTCGATCAAAATGCCTGTATCACCTACGACTTCTGGCAGTGTCGATACGTTTGAACAGATAACAGGCGTACCGCTCGCCATCGCCTCTAAAGGAGGCAATCCGAATCCTTCGTAAATAGAAGGATATATCAACGTCGTCGCACCAGCCATAATTGTCGCTAAATCATCTCGCGTTACATAGCCCAGTTGACGGATGTAGCCGGCACGCTGAAGGGGTGCAATCAACCGCTCTATTTCGGTGGAGTGCCAACCCGTCATCCCAATCACTACAAGTGGAAATCGTTTGCGAATTGAATCGGGCAGAGCTCCATAAGCCCTAATGGCTAGACTTAAGTTCTTTCTGGGCTCCAGCGTGCCAACTGTTAAAAAATAACTTTTATGCACAAGTCCATGCGTACGTAAGGTGTCTTGAGTTTCGCTCTCTGCCCTTGGCCTAAAAATCGACTCAACCCCTAAAGGAATAGCAGTGATTTTTTCAGGGCTCACACCAAAAGTATCAATAATTTCTTGTCGCACAAACTCAGCGTCAGTAATTAAAGCACTAGCTTGACGCAATGCTTTATCGAAATAACGATTCATCATTAAAACGCGCTCTGCCGGATGTGTTTCCGGGTAACGAATCCATGACAAGTCATGTACGGTAATGACAGTCGGACCGCTGAATCTAAGTGGCAAATAATTTGGCTCATGATAAACATCATATCTGCCAACTTTAGCTTGCTTAGAAAATTTATATTGGCGGTACAAACGGCTTATTTGTGTGTAATAAGGTGTAAGTCTCTTGACTAGAGGTGCTGCCTGCGCAAGACCTGGTGGCTTGGATACGATGCGCTTCTTATCCCAAAAGGTTCCATAGAAAAAATCAGTTTCCAAGTTTGGGGTCTGTAGAAGCTCGCCCGCTAAATGAAAACCATACTGGCCTATGCCGGTTAACGGACTCAGTAAAGCCGTTGCATTGAACGCCAAGCGCATATGATCACTTTATAAAAAACTTCTCGTATGATTTACTAAATCTGCTTACCAGGAAAACCAAGAAAAATTAGATGATTCAGTAGCTAAGCTATGAAACAAGTAATTAGAAAACGACCCAACAGTCACCTACACAAATAGTCTGTTCGCTCAAGGCTATTTTGCATCGGTGAAGTCAAGTCACTAGTGTAAGCATCGCCGATCAAACGATTTTTGGGCAATAGATTTTGTCTAATCCAAGTAGTAGTGCTGGCGACAAAGTGACCCCATTTTGTCAATTTAACGCAACCATTTTCAATCACGATCGTTCCAGATTGCTGCTGCTCAGTGAGACGAATATCAACTAGCCGATGCTCCTTCATGTACTCTTCTTTGAATACAACATCAAATGCAGCTAACTGAATCCCCCCATGGCGCTGTTGAAGTTTTTCTAAAATATACATAGAAAGAGAACGATCGATCACTGTTGGTACAGAGATGGCAAATGCATAGCCCAATAAAAGACAGATTAAAAACATCTGTAGCTTTTCAAAAATAGAAAATACGCCGAACCACTTTACTGTAGATGCAATGATCAATGTAACAAGTGCAGCCAATACGCCATCGCCGATCGCGCTATAAAACACCACATCCACTTTAAAAAACCAGCTGTGAATGACGTAAATGGCCATCAAAGCGATGACAAATACAAATATAAGAGTAAAAAATTTTAAATATTTCATCAGAAACTCAGTTAAATACTCTTTGTATAACTTACATGGTCAATATAGTTACGGTACTGCTGAGGTGATTCTGCGCCTCCTCGCATGACCCCGCCCAGCATCAGTGCAACCAGCGTCAAGGCACCCGTTTGTAAAAATACGATCAACAAAATCCCAATTGATACTGAAAACCAACCTGGTGTCGCAAAACCAATGACTTTCAACACTGTCGCCAAAAGTCCCGCAGCGATAGACAATGCAGCCACTAAGGCACTAACGATTCCAACACGCACTAAAACATCTTCAGCGAAAATCATCACGGCTCTAAAGCCATGCAAAGCTAAACCCGTGAAATTCATCTTACTTTTGCCAGCATAACGGGGGCCACGATCAATCGGCTCAGATTGTGTGCGTAATTTGGACAGCAAAACACAGCCAGCCAAATGCGTCCAAAGCTCCTGCATCGATGTCAGTCGTCTGACTGCTGCGGGTTTTAGAGCAACAAAGTTACCAAAGTTAATTTTTCTACCTGTAAGCAAGCGAAACAAGAACTTGTACAGTACATAAAACAACTTGAAATGCATCGTTTCCATTCTGCTCTTACGCTGCGCCACAACAGCATCAATGTCATCGGATTCAAGGGGGGCAATCAATTGCGGGATCGTACTCGGCAAATCCTCTCCATCAGAATCCATCACAACTGTGCATGGAGCATTAGGGAAATTATCTGCTACGTAATGCAATCCAATTGAAATCGCTCTCTGATGACCAACATTGCGTCGCAAATGAATAACAACTCCCGGTAAGCCGATTTCATCTAAATGCTCAGCATTAATAGGATTTTTAAGGGAACCATCATCAACAGCCACAATAAAAATTGAATTCCCGTATTGGGCATAGAGCTCGCGAAACAGCTGCCCAGCAGCTTCACGATCCTCGTAAACGGGCATGACGATGACAAGGTGATGTGCTTTTGCCGAAGCAACTAAAGAAGGGGTCATACGGACACTAGTAGTCACAGGACTCGACATAATTAGCACAGTTCTCCACAAGGGGATTAGATATAAGAGTAAAACAACTTCAAATACTCATCATTAACTTATATCAATTTTAAATTATCCTATGATTTCGTTTCGGATTGTTTAAATGATTCCGTGAATATCTCATCTAACTCTATTGCTGGTGTCTTATTTAACCCGCATCATCTCTTAAAAGCTTCACCCAATTATGCGCCGCACCGATGTCTACACCATGTTGTTACTTGCTGCGATCTGGGGTGGCTCTTTCTTATTCATCAGACTCTCTGTCGAGGACTTTGGTCCTGTCGCCCTCTCGGGTGCGCGCACGCTCATTGGTGGACTTTCGCTGCTGCCTGTCCTGTTTTTAAACGACAAGCTTTCCGTGATCCGACGTTATTGGCGCTCAATCATCATCGTCGGGCTGTTCAGTTCTGCGCTTCCCTTCATCTTTTTCAACTTCGCCACCATGACCTTGCCGGTCGGCACAATGTCGATTATCAATGCGCTCACGCCACTCTGGGGTGCCGCGATCGCCTGGGTCTGGCTCAAGGACAAGCTCCCGCCCCTGCGCATGTTTGGCCTGATGGTGGGCTTTGCCGGCATCCTGGTGCTGGTCTGGGACAAGCTGTCCTTTAGCGACACCGCATCGACCTATGCAGTCATTGCAGGCGTGGCCGCTCCGATCTTTTACGGGATCGCGGCGAGCTACACCAAGAAATATCTGATGGACGCCGACCCGATCGCGACTGCAGCCGGATCGCTGATCGCAGCGGGCATTGTGCTGCTCCCGCTCACGCTTTACACCTGGCCCGTGGCGCCGATTTCAACCACATCCTGGGCAGCCTTGCTCGGCTTGAGCTTGCTTTGCACGGCGATTGCCTACGTACTCTACTACCGCTTACTCATCCGCATCGGCCCGCCACGCGCCATGACCGTGACGTTTTTAATTCCCGTGTTTGGCGTGTTTTGGGGCTCATTGTTTTTGGGGGAAAGCATCACCCTAAGGGTCGTGCTCGGTGGCGGAGTGATTTTGCTGGGAACGGCGCTTGCGACAGGGTTTGTGGGTAGGCGGCCTGCACGAAAAGCATAAGGGAAAGCAAAAATTATCACCTATAAACGATAATTTAATTTTATCGCTTTTAGGCTATATAAATGCGATCGCAGGCGTATTTGCTTCGATCTTGTCAATAAGCTAGCAACATTCAGTTGCAATTCTTGTACTGTGGTGTTTACGTATCTAGGTGTTCGAAAGGATTGAATCTAAGGGATTGTTGGCTCAGACTGAGAGGCACTAACTATCAAAAGGGAAGCTTGTGATTTCGCCTGTTTTGACACAAATCGATTTAATCAACGCAACAGCTCAGTTAGAAAAAGCTATCCTTGAGTCAACTCTAGAACTTAAGTCTGACTGTCGTATTTTCAAATGGTGTTTCGGCATTATGCTTCCCACCATCATCACACTTCTATTACCTGTCCTGCATAGTGCCTACCAACAGCTGCTAGGTCATTAACCCGAAATGCAGCTCGCCCATCCTCATCTGCGTTGGAAAACCGGCAACGATGTTTCTCTTTTAGAAAACGGAACTCAACTTTTTCCTGCTCTCTGCGCAGCTTTTGATGGAGCGAAGAAGAGCATCCATGTCGAGATGTACATTTTTCGACTCGATATCGCTGGAAAGCAGCTGCTCCACCATTTGATGTTGGCTGCCAAGCGTGGTCTCAAGGTCCGGGTAGTGATTGACGGCTATGGCAGCGCTGCAGAGGATGAGACGATCGCACGTGCACTTAGGGCGGCGGGCGGGCAGTGCAGGATTTATCGGCCTGAGCCGAAACGCTTCACGTTGAAATCTTTTGATTTCATGCGCCTGAGGCGACTACACCGCAAAATCGTTGTCGTCGACGGCACGGTGGGATTTGTGGGCGGGATTAATTTTGAGGACGACTACTCCACTGCAGATCCTGATGTGCGCACAACCGACCCGCGCTATGACTATGCAGTGCGTGTAACCGGTCCGATTGTGACGGACCTCGTAGAGGCAATTGATCTGTTGTGGTTACGCACTCGAAAGTACAGCAAGGCAAACAATGGCGATAGCTCCTCTGACATCGAGTCAGGCCTTCGCCCGCAAAAGGTAGCACGCAGTTGGCGACCTATGCATCTCAAGCATTTGCGTATGCGACTGAGGTACTTTAAAAGAAACAGAGGCTCAACGCGCGCCCTCAAAGCAGCCAACTCATCAGTGAATACTCAAGTTTCACCCACTGCATCCCCTATCAGCCCAGTCAACATGCGCGCTGCTGTGATCTTGCGTGATAACTTGCGTTACAGGCGGACGATCGAGCGCACCTATTTATTTCATATCGCTGCGGCGCAAAATGAAATCATCATCGCAAACGCATATTTTCTGCCCGGCGGAAAACTCCGACGCGCGCTGATCGATGCAGCAAGACGCGGCGTCAAGGTTCGCCTCCTCCTGCAAGGCAAAATCGAATATCAGATGCAATATCACGCCACACGCTGGATCTATGATTTGTTTTTACGTGAAGGCATTGAGATCTATGAGTACCTGCCAAGCTTCCTGCACGCAAAGGTCGCCGTCATCGATGGCGTGTCGTTTGTAGGTTCATCCAACCTCGATCCCTTTAGCTTGTTGCTGGCTCGAGAGGCGAATGTACTCATCGATGATGCGGGTTTTACTGCTCAGCTGCGCCAGTCGCTAGAAAACGCCATGACACGAGGAAGTCAGATTATTGAGCTCACCCTCTATGGCCGTCGACCTCTGCTAGGACGGATTGCTGATGGGCTGAGTTATTTGCTGCTACGAATCGGTGTGGCGCTTTCTGGCAAGAGTGATCATTACTAAATTATTGACAGAGTATGTCTATAAAAAATCGACTCATAAAAATCAAAATAGATCTTTCTTCAAAATCCTGCGGTAGGATCGACACACACCGAGTGGATGCCACAACTGAAGAAGAGATTGAAGCTCAGATCGTTCAAGATGACAAAGAAGCAGAAGCTGCTTCAAAAATTAGGCTCAAATCAACTTTATTTTCGCCAAAATTAAAAAAGAATCGAAAGGTTGATTCTTAATGTGCTGATACTGCCATTTTTAAACCTGTAGCATTCAGTACTGCAAACAATGTTTTGATCGTTGGATTTCCGCGTGCGGATAAGGTCCTATAAAGACTCTCTTTTGAGAGATTTGTTTTTTCAGCGACTTCTTTTATCCCGCCTCTGGCCTCAACAACTAGTCTCAGCGCTGTCAAATAAGTTTTTGGGTCATCGTCCTCGATAGCCGCATTGATGAATTCCGCAGCGAACTCGGCATTTTGTAATTGATTAGTTAACCACTCATCATGATTCACGGTTTTCATTTCATTTCCTCTCTTTCCAATCTTGCCAGCGCACAATAGCGCGTTTGATATCAGATCTCTGTGTCCGCTTATCACCACCTTCGCAAAGCAAAATCACTTTCCCATTATCTATTGCGTAATAAATGCGATAGCCTGGTCCCGTATCAACACGTAACTCCCACACTCCTTCGCCGACAGGTTTACAGTCACCAAAATTGCCATTGTTAAGACGAACCAATCGTGCAGCGATACGAGAGCGTGTCCGTATATCAATAACTGAGTCTAACCAAGCTCCGAATAAATCATCACCAGAACTATTTACGTAATGCTTTAACCTATACATTATGTAATTTTAGCTTATAAGCTAAAATATTGAAAGCTCAATTTGCACGCTTTATCGTTTTCAAACTCAAGGCAACTCTAACTCCGCCAAGATTGGCGAATGATCCGACAACTGTGACCAGGGCTTGCCCCTGAGCACGCGCGCACTTCTCACAGCAAAGCCTCGCTGATAAATACGATCCAGCCTCAACATCGGAAACGCGGATGGAAACGTCCTCGGAGGTGGCAGCATGCTCTGCTGTCCCGGCATCATGAGTTGATTCCGCCGTTCAAGCTGTCGACCCACGACACCGGCGCGGATCTCTTCCAGACTCTCTCCACGCCACACGCCTTTCAAATGGTGCATGGACTCTTTGAGTCTGGGCGCGATGCCATGTGTGCGCGGTGAGTTGGCAAACACCTCGTACACGCCAAGCTGTTCGACAAAAAACGGCGCGAGTGTGTCTTTCCAGTCGTTAAAGTCACCGGCAATCAGAATAGGCGCGCCTTCGGGCACCATACGGTTGATTCGCTCGGCCATCACTTCGATCTGTCGGCGACGACCGCCGGCAAACAGTCCGAGGTGAACGACAAAGCAATGCACCTCTCGCCCCCCCACGCTAATCACGCCATGCAGCAAGCCGCGCTGCTCCAGCCGATGATCCGAGATGTCCTGGTTTTCGTAGGTGAGGATGGGATGGCGTGAGAGTAGCGCGTTACCGTGATCGGTTTTGCTACGGATGGCATTACAGCCATACGCGCACTCCATATGCAGCGCAGCGGCGAGTGACTCATGCTGAGCGTGCAGGCGCAGATGTTTATCATTGCGGCCCTGCACTTCTTGCAAAAACATCACATCGGGTCGCAGCCCATGCAGGCCGAGTCGTAGCTCCCCCATCGAGTCGCGCCCCGCAAGGGAGCGGCCTTTGTGGATGTTGTAGCTAACGACACGGAGCAGTGACATTTAGCCCTGTTTGACTTCTGGCTGACGCAAACGGATATGCAGTTCCCGCAACTGTTTCTCGTCGACAGGCGAGGGCGCTTGAGTGAGCAAGCACTGCGCGCGCTGTGTCTTGGGGAAAGCAATCACGTCGCGAATCGATTCTGCACCGGTCATCATGGTGACGATACGATCCAGACCGAAGGCGATACCACCGTGTGGAGGCGCGCCATACTGCAAGGCGTCGAGCAGGAATCCGAACTTGAGCTGTGCTTCTTCTGCGTCGATTTTCAGGGCGCGGAATACCTTGCTCTGGACTTCTTCGCGGTGAATACGCACGGAGCCGCCACCGATTTCCCAACCGTTGAGGACCATGTCGTACGCTTTCGCGATCGCCTTGGACGGGTCGGTCGTCAGCAGATCCTCATGGCCGTCTTTAGGGCTGGTAAACGGATGGTGTGCGGCGACGTAGCGATCTGCTTCTTCGTCGTACTCGAACATCGGAAAGTCCACGACCCACAGCGGCTTCCAGACATCGTCGAACAAACCGTTAGCTTTGCCGAACTCGCTATGACCGATTTTGACGCGCAGAGCACCAATGGCATCGTTGACGACTTTGGCACGATCCGCGCCAAAGAAAATCAAATCGCCATTTTGTGCGCCGGTGCGCTTGATCATTTCTGCCAGCGCGGCATCGTGGATATTTTTGACGATCGGAGACTGCAAGCCATCACGGCCGGTGGTGATGTCGTTGACCTTGATCCAGGCCAAGCCTTTGGCGCCATAGATCGCGACAAACTTTGTGTAGTTGTCTATTTCGCTACGAGAGATCGCGCCGCCCCCAGGAATACGTAATGCCACGACACGGCTGCCTTCGGTGGTGGCTGCTTGGGCAAACACTTTAAAGTCCACGTCTTTCATGACGTCGGTCAAGTCCGTGAACTCAAGCTTGACGCGCAGATCGGGTTTGTCCGAGCCGTAGAGTCTCATGGCTTCGCTGTAGGCCATGATGGGGAAGCTTGCGGGCAGGTCAACGTTTTGCACGGCCTTGAAGACGTGACGGATCATGTCCTCAAAAATCGCGCGGATCTCGGTCTCGTTCAGGAACGATGTTTCACAATCGATCTGTGTGAATTCCGGCTGACGGTCGGCACGGAGGTCTTCGTCACGGAAACACTTGGTGATCTGGTAGTAGCGATCAAAACCCGACACCATCAACATCTGCTTAAACAGCTGCGGTGACTGCGGCAATGCAAAGAACTCTCCGGCATTGACACGCGAGGGCACGAGATAGTCGCGTGCGCCTTCGGGCGTGCTCTTGGTGAGCATGGGCGTTTCGATATCGATGAAACCGAGCTGGTCAAGAAACTTGCGCACCTCGATCGACACGCGATAGCGCAGCATCATGTTGCGTTGCATCTGACCACGACGCAAATCCAAAACGCGGTGCGTCAGACGCGTCGTCTCGGAGAGGTTCTCGTCGTCGAGCTGGAATGGTGGCGTGACCGACGGGTTCAGGATCTCGACCTCGCGGCACAGGATCTCGACTTCGCCCGAGGCGAGGTCGGGGTTGGTCGTCCCGGCGGGACGCTCTCGCACGAGACCGGTGATACGAATACAAAACTCGTTACGCAGGCGCTCCGCCGTGGCAAAGCCCTCGGCATTGTCGGGATCAAACACGATCTGGGCCAGACCGGCGCGGTCGCGCAGATCGATAAAAATCACGCCACCGTGGTCGCGGCGACGATGCACCCAACCAAAAAGGGTGACAGTTTGACCAAGGTGGTCACGACAAACCTGACCGGTGTAGCAGGTACGCATGCAAACTCCAAAAGATCGTACAAATAGATCTGACAATTATTAATCGGGCAGTACTGATTCGTTTAAGGCAAATTCGTTTAGTGCAAACTCTGTACAACTTAGATATTACTCATTTGGCGGCAAGGACTTTTTTTTCGAAGCGGATGCAGCAGGCGCAGGCGCGACGACTCCCATCGAAACAATGTATTTCAACGCGGCGTCCACCGACATCTCCAGCGGATGGACCTCGCTGCGCGGCATCATCAAAAAGAATCCTGAGGTGGGGTTGGGCGTTGTCGGTATGTAAACACTCACATGGTCGCCAGGTAGCAATCGCGCAACCTCTCCGCTCGGCGCCCCCGTCAGCAGGCCGATAGTCCAACTACCCTGACGTGGATACTGCACCAGCACGGCCTGGCGAAAGGCCTGGCCGTTGGGCGCAAGCAGGGTGTCGCTGACTTGTTTGACGGAGTTGTAAATTGAACGCACGAGCGGGATTCGGCCAAGGATGTTCTCCCAAAGCTGGATGATCCCGCGCCCCAGAAAGTTGGCCGCCAAAATCCCGGTGACCAACACCACGACAATCACGACTGCGACTCTAAAGCCGGGAATATCGTGGCCAAACAAAGCCTGGGGCGATAAAAATGCCGGCACCACGCTCTCCAGCGTGTTCACCGCCAAACTCAGTACCCAAAGGGTGATGACCAGCGGCACCCAAATCAGCAAACCTGTGATGAAGTACTTTTTAAAGGATCGCATGATGTGGGTGTTATTAAAAATATGTGGTGCGGCAGGCCTAGGCAGCCGAGCCACCCGCAGCGGGCTTGCCCGCCGAAGAGGGTGAAGAAGCGGGTGCAGAGGCGGGCGCAGAGGCTGGGGCTGATGAGGCTGCCGGTGCAGGGGTAGATGCAGGTGCAGTTGCACTGGAGGCGCCACCTGAACCACTCGCCGAGGCATCAGAGGAAGCAGACGCTGCAGCCGCCGCGCCATCCGTGCCTGTGACAGCGGGTGCGGGCTCGCTGGTTTTAGCGCCGCCCTTGTCCCCGCCGCCGTTGTTACGGAAGTCAGTGACATACCAGCCCGAGCCTTTGAGCTGAAAACCCGCAGCGGTGACCTGTTTAGCGTAGGTCTGCTGATGGCACTCTGGACAGACTGTTAAAGGTTTGTCGGAAATCTTCTGCAGCACGTCTTGGGCATGACCGCAGGCAGTGCATTTATAAGCGTAGATTGGCACGATGAAACTCTTAGACGCGAAAACGAGGGAAAGCTTTGTATTTTAACGGCTTTTCAGCCGAAACCCTCATAAACAGTCATCAAACCCGCATCCAATGCGTGTTTGATGACCGCTTCATCGTGCAATCCTGCCTGTTAGCTGCGCATTTTCTGCCCATTACCTGCCGATTACATGCCCGTTAACTAAGCATGACCTAAGCATGGCCTGCCTTTTAGATCCCCAAAGAAGACAAATCCGGGCGCTTCAGATGCCATGAGGTCGCTGCCTGAAAGGCCATACCGATGGTCACGAGCGTGCCATCGTCAAAAGGCTTGCCCAGCAACTGTGCCCCGAGCGGCATGCCGTTGTCAGCAAACCCTGCCGGCAGGGACATGCCCGAGCAACCCATGTAGTTGCCGGCACGGGTAAAGGCGGCCATGGGTGTTTTAGACTCGTCGACCTCGGTCAACGGGCAGGCGCCAATTGGAGCGCTAGGCGACAACAGTGCATCGACGTTGCTCATCCAGTCGGTCCACGCCGCAATGGTGCGGCGATGATCTGCGATCGCGTCTATGTAATCGGCGCTGGAAATATTACGTCCGGACTGTACACGTTTACGGACAAACTCGCCAAACGGACGTGCAGCATCGTCGATATAGGCGCGATGGATCGCATAGGCTTCGGACGCGATAATTTGTCCATTGCGCAACATCATGTCATTAAAATCAAAGGGGAAAGGCTTTTCAACAATCTGTGCGCCGAGCTCGACTAGGACGCGACGGGTGTCATCGAGCATCTTGATCACATCCTTGCCCAAGGCGATCGGGTAATGCTCGGCCGGGAACATCGCGATACGGAATCCCGCCAAGGGCTTGGGACCTGCCGCAGGCGCCTTCCAATGGAACATCGGACGATTGCAGCTCGTTGGATCAAGCGGATCCTCGCCCGCCATCAAGCCTGTCAAAATCGCGGAGTCCTGCACATCGCGTGTCATCGGTCCGATCGAGTCCAGCGTCCCGGACAAGGCCAGCGCCCCATGCAGGCTAATCAGCCCGCGGGTGGTTTTTTGACCGGTAATGCCATTCAGTGCCGCGGGAATACGCACCGAACCACCCGTGTCCGAGCCCAGCGCGGCAGGCGCCAGACCGGCTGCGACCGCCACACCCGAGCCGCTCGACGACCCGCCGGGCACGCGGTGCGTCTTCAGATCCCAGGGGTTCCAGGGCGTACCCATCACGGGGTTGGTTCCCCAGCCACCAAAAGCGAACTCCACCATGTGTACCTTGCCCAGCATCACCATGCCGGCGCGCATCAGGCGCTCGACTGCCGTGCAGGTCGTGGGACTGCGACGATTGATCCAGTCCTGCGAACCACCCGTTGTGATTTGTCCCTCGATCTCGCAGAGATCTTTGACTGCCAGCGGCAAACCATCCACCACGCTCAGACTGTAGCCCGAAGCACGGCGCAAATCAGCCGCGCGTGCCTGCGTCAGCGCACTCTCTTCGTTCACACTCACATAGGCATGGAGCTTGCCATCGGCTTTTTTAATCCGGCCCAAATACTCGCGTGTGATTTCTTCGGAGCTGTATTTTTTTTGCTGCAGACCCTGCGCAAGCTGAGTGAGAGTGGAAAATGCGAGATCGGACATAAAGCCTCCGTAGAGTGAGTGGCAGGTTTGTAATCAAGTATTTTGTAAAAGAATGAGTCTGGCTGCTTTTTCCGCGATCATCATCGTGGGCGAGTTCGTGTTTCCAGAAGTAATCGTCGGCATAATCGAAGCGTCGGCCACGCGCAGACCTGTCAAGCCGTGCACGCGCAACTGATCGTCCACCACCGCGTGCGCATCGTGTCCCATTTTGCATGTCCCGACCGGATGAAAAATCGTGGTGCCAATATCGCCCGCGGCTTTTGCAAGCGCTTCTTCCGTGTCCTCGGCACCTTGTGCATCGATCGTGACGCCAGGCTTGATTTCCACTGGCTTATACCGTGCCAACGCCGACTGACCCACAATGCGACGCGTCAGCCTGATGCTATCGGCTGCGACATGTCGATCCTCTGGGGTTGAGAGATAGTTACAGAGTATTTCCGGGGCCTCTGCCGTGTCGGGCGAAACGATGTTGACGTGACCTCGACTGGTGGGGCGCACATTACAAATCGATGCGGTAAACGCTGGAAAATCATGCAGGGGCTCGCCAAAACGCTCAAGCGACAAAGGCTGCACGTGATACTCGACGTTGGCCCGCGTCTGCTCGGGACCGGACTTGGCAAATACGCCAAGCTGCGACGGCGCCATACTCATCGGGCCGCGACGCGTGAGCAAATACTCCAGTCCGATGCGCGCCTTGCCGATCCAGGAGTTAGCCAGCGTATTTAAAGTGCGCGCGCCTTCAATGCGATAAATCATGCGCAGCTGCAGATGATCCTGCAAGTTTTGTCCCACGCCGGGCAGCTCATGCACAAGCGGAATCCCTAAAGGGCCCAGCAGGCTTGCAGGACCGATACCCGAGGCTTGCAAGAGTTGTGGCGTCCCGATCGCGCCGGCCGCCATCACGACTTCGCGCGCCGCGCGGGCTTGATGAATCGCACCGTCCCGAATGAATGTCACGCCCGTCACGCGCTTGCCTTCCATACACAAACGCGTGGTGCGCGCCCCCGTCAACACGGTCAAATTCCGGCGATGCTTGATCGGACGTAAAAAAGCTTTGGAGGCGTTCCAGCGGAAACCCGCACGCTGGTTGACCTCGAAATAACTACTGCCTTCGTTGTCGCCGCGATTGAAATCAGGCGTCGGCGCGATCCCGGCCTGTGCTGCCGCCTCGCGAAACGCATCGAGGATTTCCCAGGACAGGCGCGCAGGCTCGACGCGCCACTCGCCCCCCGCTCCATGAAACGCGCTCTCACCCGCGTGATGATCTTCCATGCCTTTGAACAATGGCAGCACATCATCCCAGCCCCAGCCTTTATTTCCCAACGCGGCCCAACCGTCGTAATCCGCACGCTGGCCGCGCATGTAAATCATGCCGTTAATCGACGAGCAGCCGCCCAGCACGCGACCGCGGGGGTAACCCAGCTCGCGGCCGTTGAGGCCCGGATCGGCCTTGGTCCGAAAACACCAGTCTGTGCGGGGATTGCCGATACAGTACAAATACCCGACAGGAATGTGGATCCAGTGCCAGTTATCCGGACCACCGGCTTCGAGTAGCAACACCCGGTTGTTTGGATCGGCGGACAGTCGATTGGCCAACAGGCATCCTGCAGAGCCTGCGCCAACGATGACGTAATCGAATTCGAGTTGACCGTGCGTGTTCACGCTTGTTTGATTTGTTGTGCTCATCGAATACCAAATACCGAATCGAGATAAATTTGGCACAGCGTCTCCATGCCGCTTTGATCTTGTACATCAAAGCGCGCCGGAATTGGGCTGTCTACATCCCAAACTCCAATCAAACGTCCCTCGCGTATCAGCGGCACCACGATTTCGGAGCGCGAAGCGGCATCACATGCAATATGGCCGGGAAAGGCATGGACATCGGGCACCAGCTGGGTCTTGCGTGTGGTGGCCGCCGCACCGCACACACCTCGCGCCAACTGAATACGCAGGCAAGCAGGCTTGCCCTGAAACGGTCCAAGTACCAGTTCGGTTCCATCGTAAAAATAAAAACCGGCCCAATTCAGATCCGGCAAGACATGCATGACCAAAGCGGAGAGATTGGCTGCATTGGCAATACGGTCCGTCTCACCCTCCATCAGCACCCGCGCCTGTTGAGCAAGCTGTTGATATTGCTCGGGTTTAGGCAAATGCGATAGAGAGGAGGCATCAAACATGAACGTGTCGCTCAATGGGGATCGATGAAGGTCGATGGAATGGATCGTGAGTCGATTTTAGCCATCTTGAACCTGTAGACAGCGGCAACACCTCACGCCATAATGTGGAACACCCTGCCATATACTGAACTGTCACCTCTGCGCTCCATGAACACTGTTATGCCAGCGATCAAATCAGGTACTCAGGTCGTTCAGCGTGTCGCGGCACTGCTGCGTGGTGTCTCCGCCCGCAATCGTGTCGGCGCGCGTCTCATCGATCTCTGCACGGAAATCAATATCGAACGCCCGACGGCGCATAGGATCTTGCAAGGCCTTGTGTCCGAGGGGCTCATTCGTCAGGATGAGTCTACCAAGCGATACTTTTTAGGCAATGTCATTTACGAAATGGGCTTGGCAGCCAGTCCGCGCACCAATATGCGCGACCTTTGTCATTCGCACCTTCAACAAATCGCTCAATGCACGGGTGATACTGTCTTTTTAACGATCCGCGCGGGCTTTGATGGCGTCTGTATCGATCGAGCCGAGGGCGCTTTTCCGATCAAGGTCTTTGTGCTCGAGGTCGGCCGTCGTCGCCCGATCAACATCGGCGGCGGCGCACTCGCGATCCTGAGTTTTCTCGACGACAACGAAATCGAGCGCATCCTGAAAATCAACAAAGACCGCTGCGTCGAAAAGTTTCCCAACTATTCAGAAGCCGAAGTACGCAAAAATATCGCTCGCGCACGTGCGCGCGGCTACATCGTCAGTGAAGTGATCGAGCTACCCGGTGTGCGGACAGTGGCCGTTCCAATCTTCGACAAAAATAATCACCCCGTCGCCGCCATTAGCGTAGGTACCTTAAGCACCCGCATGGACAAAGACCGCATCGAGCTCGTACTGGACTCCATCAACAAAGCCATCGAACAAATCCAACCAAATTTGTTGAATATCGAAGCAGAGAATTAAAGGCCATAGGAGAGATGAATGGCTTCACTTAAAATGAAACATTCATAACGATTGACTAGATAGGCTGCAAACAATGCCAATACCTCTTGATTTGTCGGCCTTGTCAAAAGTTGTATCTCGGCTGGATGACGGACTGAGTCGACACCTTTCTTCGCCACAAGATTTGCAACTACAAGATGGGCTCATACTTAGGGTAAAAACCACCTACGAACTGAGCCTCGAGATACTTCGCCGCAATGTCTTCATGCATTCAAGTTATGCAGATCAACATCGACGCATGACTTTTGAAAACATCATATGTCATGCGCGAGAACAGGGTCTGATTAAAGGGGATAACCAAGACTGGCTTGTTTACCGTGGCATGTACCTCAACGCGAAACACGCCTATACAGAAACTGCTGCACAACAAGCGTTGATGGTTATTCCAAGATTTTTAAATGAGGCGAGAAATCTACTCTATACGCTGCTATCGCGCGCCAAGGACTAAGCATTCAAGGCTGCTCAGTCAACCACGTCAGCACTCCTCTGGCCGCCCATTGCCCGGACGCCATCACGCCATTGAGCAAGTAGCCGCCTGTCGGTGCCTCCCAATCGAGCATCTCGCCTGCACAAAACACACCAGGTAGATTTTTCAACATTCCATGCTCAGTCATGCCCTCAAACTGAACACCCCCTGCGGTGCTGATGGCCTCATCGATTGGACGACACGCATTCAACACAATCGGTAAATTTTTAATCCCGAAGGCAAGCTTATGCGGGTCGTTAAATACCTCTGCAGATAAACGCTCACGCAACAACGCCGCTCGCACTCCCTGCAAACCGAGTCGCGTACGCAAATGCGAGGACATCGAACGAGTGCCGCGTGCACGAGACACCTCGTCGAGCACGCGCTGTGGGCTATGGTCCGGCAAGAGATCCAGTAACAACATCGCTTTCCCGCGTGTCAAAATCCGCTCGCGTAACGATGCGGACAAGGCATAAATCGCGCCACCCTCGAGCCCATGCTGCGTCACCATACATTCACCGCGCAAAGGCGCAAGTTTGCTGCCCTCGATCCGAAACTGCGCAGTTTTAATCGGCTCTCCCGCGCACTTTTCCACAAAATGCGCAGACCACTTTGTCTCAAATCCACCGTTGCTCGGTAGCAAGGGGCTCAGGGGCACACCTTGTTCTTTGAGCCAAGGCCACCACGCACCATCAGAACCCAGTCTGGCCCAACTACCGCCCCCGAGCGCGAGGACTGTCGCATCAGGCGCTGTCGTGATTTCACCCTTGGGCGTATCAAATCGCAACTGCTGCGTATCGTTCCAACCTAGCCAGCGATGCCGCATCAAAAACTGCACACCCTCGATGCGCAAGCGGTGCATCCACGCGCGCAACAACGGTGCAGCCTTCATTTCATGGGGAAACACACGCCCAGACGAACCGACGAACGTCTCGATCCCGAGCGCATGTACCCAGTCACGCAATGCCTGGGCATCAAACTGCGCGAGCATGCTTCCCATTTCCGGCGCGCGGGCACCATAACGTGTGACAAATTTCTCAGTAGGTTCGGAGTGGGTGATGTTTAGCCCACCCCGGCCCGCCATCAGGAACTTGCGACCAACCGAAGGCTTTGCCTCGTAGACCCGCACCGTCAAGCCCTTGCGGACCAGCGTTTCCGCAGCCATTAAACCTGCGGGACCTGCTCCAATGACAGCAACGACAAAGCTTTTCTCTGATGACAAGTGATTTCCTAATGGATATTTTTACGATTACTTTTTGGCAGCTGTCACGATGACTTCGACCAGCAAGTCTGGTGCAGCCAGTTTGACTTCACCCGTTGCGCGAGTCGGCAATGCGTTTTTAGGCGCCCACTCGGCCCAGACCGAGTTCATACCCTCAAAGTCCTTGGTAATGTCTTTCAACCAGATCTGTACAGTTAACAGATGATGTTTATCCGTGCCTGCACTGGCGAGGTGGCCATCGATCTTTGCAAACACGTCACGGGTCTGGGCCACGATGTCGCCTTTCACGCTCGAGGTAATGCCTGCGACATACACGGTATCGCCATGGACCACGACTCGGCTCAGACGCTCGTTGGAATCAATGCGAGTAATTGCACCCATCGTTATTCTCCTGATTGAAAAAAATTCAACAAACTAAAAAAACAAAAGTCAGTGTAGCTGTAATATTTACGCAAACATAAAACAGAGACAACAATGCGCCCGAATGACCCTGCCCGTATCGCCAAACTCCTCAATCCACAATCCGTCGCCGTCATCGGCGCCTCTGATGATCCCTCGCGAATTGGCGGGCGACCCATTGCCTATATGCGTGGGCAGGGCTATCAGGGCAAAATTTTTCCCGTTAATCCAAATCGCGCGACGGTGCAGGGTCTCACCGCCTACCCCAGTGTCGCAGCGCTGCCCGAAACGCCCGATGTCGCCATCGTGATCGTACCTGCCTCGGCGGCACTCGAGTCGGTCACGGCGCTAGCCGAGCGAGGGTGCGCGGCAGCGATTTTATTTACGGCTGGATTTGCTGAAATCGGTCTCGAGGGTGCGCTTGAACAGCAGAAATTAGTCGATGCCGCACACAAGCATGGTATGCGCCTGATTGGTCCCAACTCGCTTGGTGTCATCAATCCCTGCAACCATTTTTATGGCACGTTCGCGACCGGCTGTGAGTTGGCCTTTCCCAAAGCGGGTAGTGTGGCCATCATCAGTCAATCCGGTGCTTATGGCGCGCATCTGATGGCAGTATCCACAGCCAACGACATCGGCCTCTCTGCCGTGATCTTGACCGGTAACGAAGCCGATTTGACAGTGGGCGATATGCTGCAAATGGTCGTGGAAGATCCCGCCACCAAAGTCATCATGCTTTATTCCGAGGGGATCAGGGAATCTGCGGGCTTGCTCGCAGGCCTCGATGCTGCGCGTCGCGCGCGCAAACCCGTACTGATGATGAAAGTCGGTCGCAGCGCCGTGGGCAGTGCGGCCGCCCAGTCACACACGGCCTCGATCGCGGGAGACGATCGTGTCACCGATGCCGTATTGAAAGAGTTTGGCGTCCTTCGCGTACAAACGACCGAGCAAATGCTCGATATCGCACGTCTGGCGACACGCGGTATTTATCCCGCCCACAATACGCTTGGCGTGATCACCGTCAGCGGTGGCGCCGGAGTCATCATCTCGGATGCCGCAGACGCCATTGGCCTGGCCATGCCGGAAATGCCTCAGGACTCCCAAGAACGCTTGCTGAAACTGCTGCCCTTTGCGGCACCACGCAATCCTGTCGATGTGACTGCGCAGTATCTCAACGAGATGTCTTTAATCAGCACCTTTACCGATGCGCTGATCGCCGAAGGCAAGTACACCTCCATCCTTGGGTTCTTTACCTATACGGGTGGTGCGGCGAGTGTCGCACCGCGCCTGCGCGAACAACTCAAGATCGCGCGCAGCAAACATCCCGACTGTATCTTTGTGTTGTCACTCATGGCGTCTCGCGAGCAGATTCGCGAATACGAAAGCGATGGCTTTATTGTCTTTGAGGATCCGTCGCGCGCTGTAGTCGCGATCGAGGCCATGGGACAGTTTGGTCGCGCCTTTGCCAAAGCGCCTGCTCAAGCCGCACCGACACTCGCACCCATTACGCTTCCTCAACAAAACCCCTCCGAAGCGCAAGCCAAACAGCTGCTTGCGCTCGCT
Organism: Zwartia vadi; assembly: GCF_030410375.1. Lineage (GTDB taxonomy): Bacteria > Pseudomonadota > Gammaproteobacteria > Burkholderiales > Burkholderiaceae_B > Zwartia > Zwartia vadi. Next base: position 53,098 of record NZ_JAUHHE010000012.1, on the reverse strand, counting down.
GGCATCGCCTCCGCCCCCGAGGAGGTTTGCACTTCGGTTGAAGCCGCCATCACCGCCGCAAAAAAGATCGGTTTTCCCGTGGTGATGAAAATCGTCTCGCCCGACATCCTGCATAAATCAGAAATCGGTGGCGTGCTGCTCGACATCAACGATGAAGCCGCTGTGCGAGAAGGTTTTGCTTTGTTGTTGCAGCGTGGCAAAACTTCTGCGCCCAACGCGCGACTAGACGGCGTACTTGTTGCCAAACAATTGAAAGGCGGCGTCGAATGCATCCTGGGCATTCATCAAGATCCCGTGTTCGGTCCGGTTGCGATGTTTGGACTCGGTGGGATTTTTGTAGAGATTCTGCAAGACGTCGTGCTGCATCGCTGTCCATTTGGACCCGATGTTGCCGAGGAAATGATCCGCTCGATCAAAGGCGCACCTTTGCTGCTTGGCGCCCGTGGACGACCTGTGGCCGACATCAAAGCGCTCGCTGAGATGCTCTCGCAACTCTCGGCCTTTGCCGTTGCCGCCGGCCCACGCCTGCAATCCATCGACCTCAACCCCGTCCTCGCGATGCCACAAGGACAAGGGGCGTATGCGGTGGATGCAGTGATTGAAGTGACTTTTAAATCGCTTACAGGCGAATAGCCTTTTCAAGAGCAATCTTTGCAAACGGCCTGTTCGCATCAGGAAAAATCGCTAAATCAATTTTTCTTTCACCGAGCTTTTCATGCAGTTGGGCCAAAATCTCGAGCTTTTTCATTAACCCGATACGCTTTGATAAAACGAGCAAGTCTATATCGCCACCCCGGGCAGTGTCATCTGTTCGAGAACCGAACAGATAGACCTCTGCATCGACGTCAGCCTGATGGATGGCATCATGAATCGCAACTTGTTCTGGCACAGCTAAGCGCATCTCAATCCTCCCTCTAACAGTACTGACAATCGAAACAAATAAAACTCACGTTTATTTTACTTCGCCTTGGGCACTTTCCCTGTCATGGGTGGCATCAGGAAATCAAAGTCGACGCCTTTGTCTGCCTGGGTCACGCTCTCAAGGAAGAGCTTGCGATAACCGCGCTGTGCCGTCGGGATCACAACGGGTTTGGCCGCGCGACGCTTGGCGAGCTCTTCGTCACTGACCAGTAATGCCAGCTCGCGGTTTGCAACGCTTAGTCGAATGCGATCTCCGTTCTGCACATAAGCCAGGGGTCCGCCGATCGCCGACTCGGGCGTCACGTGCAAAACGATCGTGCCAAACGCTGTGCCGCTCATGCGACCATCCGAGATCCGCACGATGTCCTTGACACCTGCCGTGGCAAGCTTTTTAGGAATCGGCATGTACCCCGCCTCGGGCATCGTCGCACCTTTGGGACCGATGTGCTTGAGCACCAGAATGTCGTCTGCAGTCACATCGAGATCGGGCGAGTCAATCCGGTTGGCCATATCCTCGAGGTTTTCAAACACGACTGCACGACCCTCATGCTCCATCAGCTTGGGATGTGCGGCCGACTGCTTGATAATCGCACCACCCGGCGCGAGATTACCCTGCAACACCGCAATGCCGCCCTGGGGGTAAATCGGGTTGCTCGCGGTGCGCACCACGTCTTGCTTGAAACCTGGACCTGCCGCTTCGATTTCCTCGCCGAGAGTGCGACCGGTTACGGTCATCGCATCCAGATGCAGCAAAGGCTTAAGCTCACGCAGCAATGTTGCCATGCCTCCGGCGTGATGGAAGTCCTCCATGTAGTGCTGACCCGACGGCTTGAGATCCAACAGCACGGGGGTATCGCGGCCCATGCGATCGAGTGCCTTGAGATCCATTTCGAAACCCATGCGTCCCGCAATCGCAGTCAGGTGCACGATGCCGTTGGTCGAACCGCCAATCGCCAGCAAAACACGCATGGCGTTTTCAAAGGCTTTTTCCGTCAGGACTTTGTCGATCGTCAAACGTTTGCGCGCAATCTCGACTGCCAGCGCACCACTGCGTTCCGCCACGCGGATACGGTCCGCAGTGACAGCTGGTGGAGAGGCTCCGCCAGGCACTGTCATGCCAAGCGCCTCGGCGATACAGGCCATCGTACTGGCTGTTCCCATCACGGAGCATGTTCCAACGCTTGCCACCAACTGGCTGTTCACATCGGCGATTTCCTCGGCATCGATTTCCTCGGCGCGAAACTTTCCCCAGTAACGGCGGCAATCCGTACAGGCACCGACTCGTTCGCTGCGATGTGAACCTGTCAACATCGAGCCCGTGATCAGCTGCACGGCTGGCAAGCCCGCTGACGCGGCACCCATGAGCTGCGCGGGGACTGTTTTGTCACAACCTCCGATCAACACCACGGCATCCATCGGCTGGGCACGCAAAAGCTCCTCGGTATCCATCGACATGAGGTTACGCAGATACATGCTGGTCGGGTTGGAGAAACTCTCGTGAATCGAAATCGTCGGAAAATCCATCGGCAATCCACCAGCGAGCATGATGCCGCGTTTGACGGCCTCGATCAGCTGGGGTGCATTGCCATGGCAGGGGTTGTAGGCGCTACCCGTATTGGTAATCCCGATCACGGGACGCTCAAGTGCGGAGTCCGTATAGCCTGCGCCTTTAATAAAGGCTTTACGCAAGAACAAGGAAAAACCACGGTCGCCGTAATTGGCGAGGCCTTTGGACATCCCCTCGCTACTTGCGGCGGGATTCAGCGAGTGGCCTTTGTTTTCTTTGTTCTTTTCGTCTGACATGGTGTGTACCTGAAATGGAATAAATGAGATGAAAAAGTGAAATAACTGAATCAGCTTGATTGCAATGCGAGAATTAAATCAACATTAATTGAATCAAAGTGTACCGGGATAGATACCACCATCCAACACAAGGTTTTGTCCCGTCATGAACCCGACACTCGCGCTGCATAAAAACGCGCACGCCTGTCCAAACTCGGCAGGTGTGCCAAAGCGCTTGGCAGGCACTGCCAACATGCGTGCGTTCAAAATATCCTCGACGGACTGACCTGTTTCGCGAGAACGCACTTCGGCATTTTGCAAAATGCGATCGGTCGCAAAGGGGCCGGGCAAAAGGTTATTGATCGTGACGTTATGCGAAATAATCTGACGCGCCAGACCCGCTACAAAACCAGTCAGACCCGCGCGTGCGCCATTGGACATGCCCAGGCTCTCGATCGGATGTTTGACCGAGGCGGAAGTAATGTTGACGATGCGACCAAACTTGCGCGCGATCATCTTGTCGACCGTCGCGCGAATAAGCTCGATCGGTGTCAGCATATTGGCGTCCACAGCTGCGATCCAGTCCTCACGGCTCCAGTCACGAAAATCGCCTGGCTTGGGCCCACCTGCGTTGGTGACGAGGATATCGGGGTCCGGACAGATCGCCAACACCTTTGCGCGCCCTTCGGGCGTCGTGATGTCGGTGGCAACCGTTGTCACCTTGACGCCCGTCTCGGCGCGAATCGCCGCCGCTGCAGCCTCAAGCGCCTCTTGACCGCGCGCAAGCATCACAAGCTCAACACCCTCGCGCGCGAGCTGTTGGGCACAGCCCAAACCCAAGCCCTTGCTTGATGCGCACACAATGGCACGACGACCTCGAATGCCTAAGTCCATATTTTGTCTCCAGAGTTTTTATTTTGTTTAGGTGATGCAGCAGCTTAAATCAAAAGAGATGTGCGAGTTTAGCCATCGCGCTAATGATTGCAATTAAAGCGGCGATTTGTGTGCCCATCATCCAGATAAACTTTCTGTCCACATCACGTCGTAGGGATCCAAGATCGCTATGTATTAATGACATTGCGCTATGCATCTCGGTACGAAGTCCGCTGATTGAGCTGTTGACCTCATTACGTAATCCCGAGAGAGAATGGTGCATTTCACTACGCAAGTCAGCAACAGAATGATGCATCTCAGACCGTAAGTCAGCAACGGACCTTTCAAGATGATCCATTGATTTGCACGTCTGGGTGGCGGTGACTTCTAATGTGGTGATTCGTTTTTCCATGTTGTGATGGTAAAGGAGTCACTCCAAGCATTCAATCGTAAAACTTCGTATTTTTACGATCGTGCACTCACTTTTTTGTAAGTAATTATTTCATTGAGTGGAGCAACATAAACGGAGCGTAAAAACGGCGGTGCAACTCTGAAGTTACACCGCCGCATCCAACCTATCTAATTACTTTAAAACGGAATGTCGTCATCCATGTCCGTCAGGTTCGCTCCGCTGGCTGCGGGAGCCGCTGGGCGCTGTGCCTGAGGCGCGCGGGCTGGACGCGGCGCGCTTTCGCCACCGCCGCCACCCATCGAGCCGCCATCGCCACCATCGCGACCACCGAGCATTTGCATCTGGTCGGCAATGATTTCTGTTGTGTACTGGTCGACGCCTTCTTTGTTTTGCCATTTGCGTGTTTTCAAACGGCCCTCAATGTACATGGGGCGACCTTTTTTCATGTACTCGCCAACGACTTCGGCCAAGCGGTTGTAAAACACCACGCGATGCCATTCCGTTTCTTCGCGGCGCTCGCCTGAAGTTTTGTCTTTCCAGCTGCTGGTGGTTGCAATCGACACGTTACAAATGGCGCCGCCATCTGGGCTGTAGCGGACTTCGGGGTCGCGCCCAAGATTGCCAACCAGTATTACTTTATTGACCGATGCCATGCCGATCTCCGTTTTAAAAAATATTCAATTCATCAATGCCCTGACGGGCGCGTTCGAGGCGCTATCATTGTCCGGTCGGCCTTTTGGCGCCAGACGCAAAACTACGCATTGCAGACAGTTTACGGCACGTTTTGATAGGCGTGCCAGTCCGCCGCGGCAAACCATTGACGCAAAAAGTCCAAAAATGTTCTGACGCGCACGGGCAAATTTTTTCGACTCGGGAAAACCGCATAAATATCAACGCCAACCGGGCGAAACTGGGGCAACACACTCACCAGACGGCCAGCCTGGATATCCTGCATCACCATATAGGTGGGATGCATGGAGATACCGTGTCCAAGCAAGGCGGCATGGCGAAGCGGATCACCATAATTGGCGCGAATCGTGCCGTGGACGCGAACAGTTGTTTTGCCACCGGATTGTCCGGTCGTTGAGTCGCCCAAAAAGGTCCAAATGTTGGTGGGCGATTTCAAGGCATGCACCATGCAATCATGTGACGCAAGATCGGCAATCGTCTTGGGTGTCCCCCGTCGCTTCAGATAATCGGGCGATGCCACCAACAGCTGAGGCACGACGGCCAGGCGCTGGGCAACTTGGGAGGTGTCCTTGAGTGAGGTGGCGATCCGCACCGACATGTCCAGCCCTTCGGCCACGAGATCGGTGCGTCCATCGTCAAGATAGAGCACGACTTGAATATCCGGATGCGCCGAGGAAAAGGCGGTGATGATGGGCACGAGATGAAACGCGCCAAACGAAGGGGGGGCGCCGAGCCTTAGCATGCCTTTGGGCTCTTTGACTGACTGACGGACCGCGGCATCAATGCTGTCGACCCGATCGAGCAGTTCGCGGCCGTTTTCAAGCAAGGACAGTCCAGACTCCGTCAGGCTGACGCTTTTAGTCGTGCGGGTCAGGAGCTGAACGCCCAGTGACTGTTCAAGCCAGGCGATATGCTTGGTCACGTTCCCCTTGGCCATGCCAAGCCGCTGGGCAGCGCCCGAAAAGCTCAAGCCCTGTGCGACCTCGATAAAAACTTCGATTGCTTTGAGTTTGTCCATGATGTGGGTCAATTATAGGCATATTGTTTCCATTTCGAGAACACTCATTTCACAATTCGACCCTATTCCGGACCTCACTAAACCGCTAGACTTTCGCATCTTAAAGAATCAAAACGGGGAGCAATCATGCAAGTGACACCTAGCGGACAAGGACTCGGCGCGCGCGTGGAGCAGTTCGATGTCTCCAAACCCCTGTCCCAGGAAGACTACAAAAAAATCGAAGGGCTGCTTGGACAGTACGGTGTGCTGTGTTTCCCAAAACAAAACCTGACCGGGGCACAGCTCAAGGAATTTAGCAGCAAGTTCGGCACCCTCGAGGTGAACGTAGCCAATATGTATCAGGAGCCCGGACATCCCGAGGTCATGATCCTGTCCAACAAAAAAGTCGATGGCAAGCCTATCGGTCTCGGCGATGCGGGACAAGACTGGCACACGGACATGTCCTACAGCAAGATGATCGCGTTTACCAACGTGCTGTACGGCATCGAAATCCCCCACCGTAACGGAGAGCCGCTGGGCGGTACGGAGTTTTCAAATATGCGGGCTGCATATTTAGCTCTCCCCGAAGAATTAAAGAAAAAACTCGACGGCATGACGGTGCTGCATGATTTCAACAAGTTTTGGGAAAACATGCGCAAGCAACCCGGTTGCACCCGTCCGCCTTTGACAGAGGCGCAGCGCAAGGCAAAACCACCGGTGTCGCATCCAATATTTTTGACGCACCCGATCACGGGCGACAAAATTTTGTATGCCAATCCGGGTTATTCGATCCAGATTAATGAGTTGCCACAAAAAGAGAGCGACGAGATTCTGGAGTTTTTATTCGCGCACCAGTTGCAACCACAGTTTCGATATCGGCACCGCTGGACGGCGGGGGACGTGCTGATGTGGGACAACATGGGCACGATCCACAATGCGATTGCCGACTACGGTCCGGACGAACACCGCTTTATTAAGCGTTGCCAAGTCATGGCGGATCGGTATTTTCCCTTGGCGGCGTAGCAAGACGGGTGGGCAGGCTGTTAAGCTCACTTCACAATTTTTATAACTGGAAGACAAATGAAAAAATTCCTCCTTGGCGCCTGTCTGGCGCTGACCACGGCATTGCCTCTGACCAGCGCGGCACAGACCTCCAACTATCCTAATCAACCCGTGAAGATGTTGATTGGTTTTGCCGCGGGCGGCCCAACCGATGTGATTGGTCGTATTCTGGCTCAACACATGTCAACGGATCTGGGGCAATCAGTTGTGGTTGAAAACCGCACGGGCGCAAACTCGCTGATCGCGACGCGCGAAGTCGCAAAAGCTAAGCCTGATGGCTACACGGTGCTGTTCGCTTCGCTGTCGCACAACGTCAACAAGCTCTTGTTGGGTGACAAGTCTGAATACGATCCACTCAAAAGCTTTGCGCCTGTCTCGCTGGTTGCCAACTTGCCTTTGGTCATCGTAACTGCGTACGACTCGCCTTACAAAACACTCAAGGACTTGCTCGACAAAGCGAAAAGCGCCCCTGATGCCATCAGCTATGGCTCGGCAGGTAACGGTGGCTCGGCTCACCTCGCCGCTGCGATGATGGCCACGATGGCGAATGTCAAAATGGTCCATGTGCCTTTCCGTGGCAACGCGCCGGCCTTGACGGAAGTCATGTCGGGACGTGTGTCCTTCATGTTCTACCCAATGATCGGTATCGCGGGGCATGTTGAAAACAAACGCATCCGTGTATTGGCGGTCGGCTCTTCCCAGCCAATGCCTGACTTTCCGGGGGTCCCCACAATGGACGCCTCGGGCTTTCCAGGCTTTGAACAAACCGCGCCCTGGATCGGTATGTTGGCGCCTGCCGGCACACCACAGCCGATCGTGGACAAGCTCAATGCTTCCATCAAAAAAGCCATGGCCAATCCCGAAGTCATCAAGCGTATGAAAGACCTCGGTGCTCAACCTGTGGGCGATACGCCTGCCGAGTTCAGCCAGTTTTTGCTCAAGGATATGGAGCGCTGGGATCGTGTGATCAAAGCCTCCGGGATCAAAGCTGAATAAATCGTGAATCTGGATCGCACAGCAGCAAGTGCGTATAGTGTGGATGATCTGCGCGCGGTGGCCAAACGCCGTTTACCGCGCGCGATCTTTGAGTTTTTTGACGGCGGCGCCGAAGAAGAAGTCACGCTACGCGACAACATCGACGCCTTTCGTCGTCTTCGCATCGTTCCCAAAGCGCTGAACGATGTTTCCAAGGTTGATACAACGACCGAACTAGTCGGTGGTCCCTCGGCTATGCCGCTTGCCATTGCGCCTACCGGTGCCGCGGCCTTCGGCCGGCATGGTGCGGACATCGCGATTGCGCGCGCCGCAGCGGCAATGGGCATCCCCTACTCACTCTCGACCTCGGCCACGGCGTCGATCGAGCAGATCGCCGATGCAGCACCTGGTCGCTTATGGTTTCAGGCCTATATCCTGTCCAACAAAGAAAAACTCGCCTCACTGATTCAGCGTGCCCGCGAGGCTGACTACGAAGGTCTGATGATCACGGTCGACTTGCCCGTTGGCGGTAAAAGAGAACGCGATTTTCGTAATCACTTGGTGTTTCCTTTCAAATACACGCCACGCAATGTGCTGGACTTTGCTCTTCATCCGGGTTGGTCGCTGCCCATGCTGTTGAAAGGCGCCCCCGAGATGGAAAACATCAAAGAACTCAAACGCGACAATCAGGGAGGCAAGAAACTCGCCTCGTCTGTCGGTAAAAATTATGACCCGGCCTTTGATTGGCAACAGTTGCAAATCATGCGCGATCACTGGCCGCGCAAACTCATTGTCAAAGGCATCATGCGTCCGAGCGATGCACAGCGTCTGGTCAAAATGGGCGTGGACGCAATCGTCGTCTCCAACCATGGCGGCCGTCAACTCGATAGCGCGCCTGCAACCGTTGATGCCCTGCCCGCAGTCGTCGCGGCAGTAGAGGGGCGGGTCCCTGTGTTGGTGGATGGTGGTGTGCGACGGGGTGTGGATATTTTGAAAGCACGCGCGCTCGGTGCGCAAGGCGTACTGACCGGCCGTGCCACGCTTTTTGGTGCCGCAGCAGCAGGCTTGCCGGGTGCAACGCGCGCGCTGGATATTTTGAAGGACGAATTTGTCCGTGCCATGCAGCTAAGCGGTGTCAGCAAGGTCGCTGACATCGATCAGGACTTGCTGTTCAACCCCGCGTCCGCGCGTAGGTTTAATTAGTCGCGCGCAAAGTCTCGATAAAATTATTTTCGAATTTCGCAGCTTCGACATGCATACAGACTTGTATCGGTTGTCCACGCTCGGACAACACGGTCGCACCTGCAGCGGACTCGCTCAACGCATTTCTTTTTTGCCCGATGGCATTGATCAGGGGAAATAATTCCTGAGGCTGTCCGTTTGGCAGACCTGTATCGCGCCCTTTGTCTGTCACGACTGTGAGTTTTTTCTCATTCACCAAATCGCACAACTCAGGGTGTGCGGCAATCGCGGCGGTCAGAGGGTCCCAATGAAAATATTCGCCATTGGTGGTGGACTGGACGATATTTTTAAAAATCCGATGTGCGAACGCCTCGAGTGGATTGGGGTTGCGGTTGTCCAGGCGTGCGATAAAGTCTTTTGTCAGAGGGACTTTATTGGTTGCGTCCAAGGGAACAAGCAGGATGGGCACGCCGCTTTCAAAAACGATTTTCGCGGCGACTGGATCAATGTAGTAATTCCACTCGGCCTTGGTATTCGGATGATGATCTGTAAAGCCATGCACTCTCAAGTTACCACCGGTCGTGACCGCGCCGCCCATTGAAATGATGCGCCTGATTTTCGACTTCAAGTTTGGCTCCGCTCTAATTGCGGTGGCGATATTTGTCATGCTACCAATCGCCAAAATATCGACAGGCTCTTGACTCTCCCGCAACAAATGGGCCAGCAACGTCGGTCCGTCCCACTCCTGCTTGCCAGTGATCACTCCGGGTTTTTTCTCTCCCATCATGTCGGCCCCGGTCTCTCTCCAGATTTTGGGATAGGAAGCAAAACCATCCAGAGGCCAGTTGGAGCCGCAACCAACAGGCTTGTTTGCGTTTTTGGTTGACTTGCTCAGCAGATACTGCGCATTCTGAGAGGCATAGGCACAGGAGGCCAGGCCATTGCCAACGATCGTGATGCCACGCAAATCCACATGCGCATTCTGCGCAATATAGGCAATCGCCAGCCAGTCATCCGTACCCATGTCTGTATCGATAATCAAGGGGATCTGCTTTTTGGCTTGCGCATGGGCCGGTGAGCCGACCAACAGCGCGGCAGCCATGCACACAACAATCAGGGAAACAAAGCCAACCAGTGATTTCTTGATGTTCATCATGTCGCTCGCTCAGAGTATGAACGTGTTAAACGGCTGGGCACGTATGGCAGGTCACCCGCTTTTTAGGTGCAGGCATGGGAGATGATTTTGTGAACTTGTTGAAATAGGCGACGATTGCTTCGATATCGACATCACCCATATCCTGCAATCCGGTACCCTCTTTAAAGACGGTGAAATTGTCTCCGCCTTCTTCGGCCAGGAACGAGTCCGTCACAATCCGATACTTCTTTTTCAGATCAATAGGCTCCTGATTGGGACCGATCCTGATAGAGTCGACCAAGACCAAGTCTCCCTTGCCGCTAGGTTTACCCGGACCTCTGGACACGTCCCAGGTATAGGTCAGCGTCGCGCTTGGCTGTAAAAGCCTGCCACACATATTGACTTGGTTCACCACCAGAGGCTTGTTCTTGCAGTTGGGTTCCTCCCACTGCTGTTCAAGCAGGCGAATCAATTGTTCACCTGTCAGGTCGACATAAAACAAATTGTTGCCAAAGGGCGCGATGCCAAATAGCTGGTCATACGTCACGGGACCTGCCTGACGCAATCCGCCGCGCACGCCGCCCGGATTCAACAAGGCGATATCTGCTTGAACAGAGGCCGGTGCGCTTGCTAAGTAAGCATCCGCAATGACGTCTCCCATTAAATGCTCGGCATTGTTATTTCTGGAGTTTGTGCCGGCGATCGTGATCATGGGTAATGGTGCGGCAATGTAGCCCTGGATCACCGCGCGCTTTTTCTTGGAGATCTCGTCATAGCGCTGGACTTCGCGATCAATCTCAGGGTCCTTGCTCAACACGGTATATCCGCGTGGCAGTTTTTTATTGTTCTCTGTGAGCACAGGGATGTTATCGGCCTTTTTCGAGACAACGCCCTTTCCTGGCACAATGTCCAGCGTCATATCGGTCACGACGTTGCCGTAATAGTTTGCCTGGGTAAACAAAATACCCGTCTTGGGATCGGTACAGACGTACTCGCGGTGAGTATGCGCGCTCAACACCGCATCGACATTTTTAAGCCCTTGAACAATCGGGATGATTTGTCCGGTGAGACCGGGACAGGTTTTATCGTTCAGTGTTTTGGCTGTTGTGCCGCCCCCTTGGTGGAGCAAGACAACGACCGCCTCCACGCCTTGCTTTTTCAAGGCCGACGCCTGGGTATTGATCACCTCGATCTCGTCCAGAAAAGTAAGCCCGCCTGCGCCGCGGGTGGCCTTGGGTGTGTCACGCAAAGTCACGCCCACAAAGCCGACTGTCACATCACCGAATTTCTTCGTAAAGGTCGCGGGGAACAAAAGCTTCTGTGTGTCTTGATCAATCACGTTTCCCGCAAGATAAGGAAACTGCGCGCCTTTGAACGCGCCATCTTTGACACAGGTATCGACACCGATTTCTTTGCCAGGCGCGCAGCCACCGTTTTGCAAACGTAAAAGCTCCACCTTGCCGCGGTCAAACTCGTGATTACCCACGACAGAGACTTCCATTCCCATCTGGCCCATGATGTTGATGGTCGCTTCATCCTGAGTAAAAGATGAAATCGCGGGAGACGCGCCAACCAAATCTCCCGCACTCACGACGATCGCGTTCGGATTTTCCGCTTTCAGTTTTTTAATCAGGCTGGCGATATAGGCCACCCCACCGACCTGCACCCTGACTGGACTATTCGGTTGATCCGGATCACTCACATACAGTTCTGCATTGTCCGCACGATTCAAGTAACCATGGAAGTCGTTCAACGCAATGATTTTGACTGAAATGGCACCCGCCTGGCTTGAGCGATCTTGAGGCGTTGTGCAGCCTGTGATGATCAACAAACCCAACAAGGCGAGCAGGGGTGTGCGAAAAATTTTATTCATGGCAGGGCCGGTTGACCTAAAGATGATCGATCTCTATGCGTGAAGCATTGATCCTTAGGTCAGGATTCTAAAGACAATCATTTCTTTAAAAATCGACCAATTCCGACATTTAATCAGTGCTTCGCACTAAGGGGCTTTAAGCCCCAAGTCACCACCAGCCACAAGGCGGAGAGTCCGCAAGCAGACCAGAATACCGCGCTTGCTCCACCCAGTACCGCGACTGAACCGCCCAGTGCACCCCCTAAAAACAAACCAGCGGCTTGTGAGGTGTTGTAAAAACCCAGAGCCAGGCCCTTGAGCTCGGGCGGGGCGACACGCGACACCAGTGAGGGTTGTAACGCCTCCAGGACGTTGAACATCACAAAAAATCCTGTCAGCCCAAAAGCCAGCAGGTAAAAGTTCTGGCTGGCCCATGGCAAAAACGCACAGACCAGCACAAGGCCCGCAACAGCCAGGCGCAGCATGGCACGGTGCGCACGCCGCTTTTCCGCGACAAAAATAGCCGGCACCATGAAAATGAAGGAGCCAAAAATAACGGGCAGATAAACCTTCCAGAGTGATTCGGCATCAAGGCCACCGAGCTTGAGCAACAGCGGGGGAATCACGACAAACATCGCGATCTGGATCAGGTGCAAGCAAAACACACCAAAATTAAGCCTAAGCAAATCTGTGTGAGTGAGCACTTGCCTTGGCCGAGCGGGATGCAGGGGCTTGGGCGTAGGAGCGACGACCGGCACCACAAACCGCGCCACTGCCAGACAGACTACCCCCAACAGGGCGATTGTCCAAAACAATCCCGCCAGGCCTGTCGAGCCGACAATCAAGGGGGCGATGACCAAGGACAAGGCGAAGGACAAACCAATCGATCCACCCACCATCGCCATGGCGCGGGTACGCACCTCGGGTCGCGTCGCATCAGCCAACCACGCGGTCACCGCTGCGGAAATGGCGCCCGAGCCCTGGATCGCACGGCCGATCGTGACCCACAAAATATCGTCCGACAAGGCACAGACAACGCTCCCGATCACAAACAGAGTCAAACCTGCCAGCACCACGGGACGGCGCCCCCAACGATCCGAGGCCAAACCGAAGGGAATCTGCATAAAGGCCTGTGTCAGACCATACATGCCGAGGGCGATGCCGACCCAAAGCGGGTCATGTCCGCCTTTCAAGCCTTGTGCGGCCACGGCAAAGACCGGTAACAACAAGAACAAGCCCAACATTCGGGCGGCGAACAAGCTGGCCAAGGCCACGCTGGCACGGCGTTCAGTTGGAGTCAGGGATAAAGGAGTGTGTTCGGACATCAAGAATCTAGGGTCAGGAACTTAAATCAGAGTGAAGGGGTATCAGACGATTGACGCGCCAGCACGGTATAGTACCAAGTTGGCTTTCAAAAACGTGTCATGGACGAAATCCGAATCCGGGGTGCTCGCACCCACAACCTCAAAAACGTGTCTCTGGACCTCCCCAGGCACAAGCTCGTAGTCGTCACGGGCTTGTCTGGCTCGGGCAAGTCTTCGCTCGCCTTCGATACGCTGTACGCCGAAGGGCAACGCCGCTACGTCGAGAGTCTCTCGGCTTACGCCAGGCAGTTTTTGCAGTTGATGGACAAACCGGACGTGGATCTCATCGAGGGGCTGTCACCCGCGATTTCGATCGAACAAAAAGCGGCGGGCCACAATCCACGCTCGACAGTTGGCACCATCACCGAAATTCACGATTATCTGAGACTGCTTTACGCGCGTGTCGGAACTCCGTATTGCCCCTCTCATGGTTTACCGCTCGCGGCACAAAGTGTCAGCCAGATGGTCGATAGCGTGCTGAACTGGCCTGCGGAACGCAGGCTTGCCATCCTCGCGCCGATCGCGCGCACCCGCAAGGGCAGTTTCGACGACGAGTGTGCGAGTTTGCAAGCGCAAGGTTTTGTTCGTGTGCGCGTCGATGGTCAGATGGTCGACCTCGACAGCATGCCAGAGCTCAACAAGAATGAAAAACACGACATCGATGTTGTGATCGACCGTTTACGGATCAAACCTGAGAGCAAACAACGCCTAGCCGAAAGCTTTGAAACGGCGCTGACGCTGGCGCAGGGTCGCGTGGTCGCGCTCGACATGGACACCAACGAAGAGCATCTGTTTTCCAGCCGTTATGCGTGTCCGGTTTGCAGCCACAGTCTACCTGAGCTCGAGCCGCGGCTATTTAGCTTTAATAACCCGGTCGGTGCCTGTCCGAGCTGCGATGGTTTGGGACATGTCGGCTTTTTTGATCCCAAACGTGTGGTGGCCTTTCCGGAGCTCAGTCTCGGTTCAGGCGCGATCCGGGGTTGGGACAAGCGCAACGCCTTTACCTTTTCCATGCTGTCGAGCTTGTCGACGCATTATGAGTTTGACATCGAGGCGAGCTGGGAAAGCCTGCCCGAGGATATTCGACAAATCGTGCTGTATGGTTCGGGCGATGTCGAAATTCCCTTTTTCTATCTGAATGAAAGTGGTCGCAGTACGGTCAAGCGCCACACCTTTGAAGGTGTGATTCCAAACCTCGAGCGTCGCTGGAAAGAAACAGACTCCTCTGCCGTGCGCGAAGAACTTGGCAAATATCGCGCGGTGCAAACCTGTCCCGACTGCCACGGTTCACGCTTGCGCGCCGAGGCACGGCATGTGCGGATCGGTTCTGAAACCATCGCGCCGCCGAAATCTCTGATCGACACGCCCGAAGGCCGTAATTGGCAAGAGCAGGGGCTGGCCATTTACGAAGTCGAGGCGCAACCGCTTTCGACCTGTTTGAAATGGTTTCAAACACTCCAGCTCACCGGTGCGCGGGCCGAAATCGCGCAGCGGATCGTGCGGGAAATCGAAGCGCGATTAAGCTTTCTGAATAATGTCGGCCTGAACTATCTTTCTCTTGATCGCAGCGCCGACACCATCTCTGGTGGTGAAGCGCAACGTATTCGTTTAGCCAGTCAGATCGGCTCGGGCCTGACGGGCGTGATGTACGTTCTCGACGAACCCTCAATCGGTCTGCATCAGCGCGACAACGATCGTCTGATCGCGACGCTGCATCATCTGCGCGACCTGGGTAATAGCGTGATTGTGGTTGAGCACGATGAGGACATGATTCGCGAGGCTGACTGGGTGGTTGACATGGGTCCCGGTGCCGGCGAACACGGCGGGCAGATCGTTGCGCAAGGAACGCCCGAGCAGATTGAGCACAATCCGGCTTCGCTGACGGGTCAATACATGTGTGGCGCGCAGGCGATTGCCGTGCCAAAGCGCCGCCCCCTCGAAGCTGAACAAAAATGGCTGGCGCTCACAGGATGCACAGGCAACAATCTCAAGTCCGTCGATCTGCGTATCCCGGCGGGAAAGTTTGTTTGCATTTCTGGCGTATCGGGCTCAGGCAAATCCACGCTCATCAATGACACGCTTGCCGTGGTCATGTCGCGCGCGCTTCACCACGCGCAAGCCGAACCCGCACCCTATGAGAGTCTGGCGGGTCTCGAGCATTTTGACAAAATCATCAGCGTTGACCAGAGTCCGATCGGCCGCACGCCGCGCAGCAACCCCGCAACCTATACAGGTATGTTCACACCGATTCGTGAACTGTTTGCCGGTGTCCCCGAAGCCCGCACGCGCGGCTATGATCCGGGTCGGTTCAGCTTTAATGTCAAGGGTGGTCGCTGCGAAGCCTGTCAGGGCGATGGCGTAGTCAAAGTGGAAATGCACTTTCTCCCGGACATGTATGTGCCGTGCGATGTCTGCATGGGCAAACGCTATAACCGTGAAACGCTTGAAATCCGCTATCGCGGTCGCAACATTCACGAGGTGCTCGAGCTGACTGTTGAGCAGGCACTGACGTATTTCGAAGCCGTACCTGCCATTGCGCGCAAGTTGCAAACGTTGATGGATGTGGGCTTGTCGTATCTGCGTCTCGGGCAAAGTGCCACCACGCTCTCTGGCGGCGAGGCCCAACGCGTCAAGCTTTCACTTGAGTTGTCCAAACGCAGCACGGGTCAGACCTTTTATATCCTGGATGAACCCACCACAGGTTTGCATTTTCACGACATCGCCTTACTGCTGCGCGTGTTGAATCAACTCGTTGAGGCCGGTAATACGGTGGTCGTGATTGAACACAATCTCGACGTCATCAAAACCGCTGATTGGGTCATCGATATGGGTCCCGAAGGCGGCAATGGGGGTGGACAAATCGTTGCTCAAGGCACGCCCGAGATGATCGCAGCCTGCGCAGCGAGTCACACCGGACATTACCTTGGCAAGGTCTTGTCACTTCAGCTCAAGCGAAGCGTAGTCAAAGCGGACAGTGTCAAAGCGAGCGGTAACAAAGCGGACGATGCCAAGGCTGACAGCCTCAAAACTTAAGGCAAGCCAAGCAGGCGCAGTGGCACTGCCGCGCTGGACGGACACAGCCCGGACTCGACAAGCGGGAGTGCCGATTCGCACATTTGCGCATCGCTAAAGCGATCCGCGGAATAGGGGCGTCCGACATCCGCTTCGGTGCCGGGCATTTGTTTACCATCCCAATAGCCCCAGGCGACCTTGACTGAAGTGGATTGACGGCAACCGCCTTGCGTCTGTGCGTCGCAGGCATTGAACAAGGCTGTCAGGGCATTGCCAGGCGAAGGATGACCGCAAACGGCCGCTTGGGTCTGGAGCACACCACCGCCTTGTACCGTACCCTGTATCGAGACGACGGTCGCGAGCCATCCCGACGCACAATAGTTATCAAAAGAAACCTTTGGCGCCAGGCTTGCGCTCGTCGACAAATAATAGGCCTGAACCTGGCTGGTCACCTCGCGACCCGCGCGCGTGTCAGCAAATCCCATTGCACACTGATCACGTACGCCCATTTCATTGGCCTGACACACTTGCACAAGCGCCAGACGCTGCTCGCCTTCTTGCGCCTGACCACTGGTCATCACAGCAGCTGCCTGACCAGGGGCTTGTATTTGAGATTGAGGAGGTGTTTGAGACGGCATTTGATTTTGAGCCGGCATTTGGCCAGATGCTTCAGCCTGCGGACTTGTCCAGGATGGCGCGGCAGCCTCAACGTTCGTCGTGGGAGGCGCCACGGGAATAGCGACTGCAGCCGTGGGGGCCTCGGCGCGATCGACTGTTCGAATTGGCGCAGCGGCCTGTTGTGCGCAAGCAGACAACAAACCAATACTCACGATGCTCACAGCCAATAAACCCAAGCGGGTGGATGTCATAACGTTCTCCCTGATACTAATCAAACTGATTGCCCATCCGAAACAGCCGGTGGTGCTCACGAATCGCGTAGCGATCCGTCATCCCTGCGATGTAGTCGGCAATCGCGCGTGCCTGTGCGCCCGGCTGCTCATGCCGGTAGTCGGGCGGCAACAAACGGGGTTCATGCACGAATGCATCGAAAAGCTCTCGCACAATCCGCCGTGCTTTGTTGGTCATTCTCATCACCTTATAGTGACGATATAAATTTTCAAATAAAAACCTTTTTAGCGCATCGGCCTCTGCGCGTAACGCGGGTGAAAACGCAACGAGCGGTCCGCACAAACGGGCGGCATCTGCATGCGCGGGGGCGGCTGCCAGCAAGTTCGCTTGCGTCGTCTGTGTCACATCCGTAATCAAGGTGTTAATCATGCTGCGGATCGTCTCGGCCACGACACGACGCTCGTTCAAGCCGGGCCACTTCTGTGACATCGCTGAATAATGACGCATGAAAATAGGCACTGCTTGCAACTGCTCAATCGTCAACAAGCCGGAGCGCAGCCCATCATCTATATCGTGATTGTTGTATGCGATTTCATCGGCGAGATTGGCGAGCTGCGCTTCAAGCGATGGTTGGGTGCGGTCAATGAACCGCTGACCCACGTCACCCAGCAATCGTGCGTGCGCCAGTGAGCAGTGCTTCAACACGCCCTCGCGTGTTTCAAAACAAAGATTCAAACCGTTGAACGCCGCATAGCGTTCCTCAAGCTCGTCAATGACGCGCAAACTTTGCAAGTTGTGTTCAAAGCCGCCTGCCTCGGGCGCGAATTCGCGCATGCACGCGTTGAGTTCGTCCTGTCCGGCGTGACCAAAAGGGGTATGTCCCAAATCATGCGCCAGCGCGATCGCCTCGGTCAGATCTTCGTTTAACCGCAAACTGCGCGCCAGTACGCGCGCGATCTGCGCAACCTCTAAAGAATGTGTCAATCGCGTGCGAAACAAATCGCCTTCGTGATTGATAAACACCTGTGTTTTGTACTCAAGCCGCCTGAAGGCTCCGGCGTGAACAATTCGGTCACGATCACGCTGAAACTCGCTACGGTTCGTTGGCGCGGGCTCTGGATAGCGACGCCCACGACTATGCTCGGAATATGAAGCATAGGGTGCTAACTCAGACATCTCGGACTCCCTTGACTATCAGGCAGGTCGGCATTTCGCCGAGCGTGCTATCTCTCAAGCTGTATTGCGCAAAATCACGCGCTCCACCAACTCCGCGGGAGCGCCACGACGAATCGCTTCACCGATTTTGGGCATCAGCACAAAAGTGATTTCTCCCGCACGGGTTTTCTTGTCGCCGCGCATCAGAGACAGCCACTGTTCGACGCCGCCCAGCCGCGGACCGACTGTCGGACAACCAATCGCCTCGACCAGTTTGCGCACACGCTCGACATCTGCGCGCGCAAAGCCTAACAACTCCGCAGACAAATCAGCCGCCATGATCAGGCCGGTACCCACCGCCTCTCCGTGCAACAAAGCGCCATAGCCAGAACCGGCTTCAATGGCATGTCCAAACGTGTGGCCGAGATTCAGAATCTCGCGCAAACCACTTTCACGCTCGTCTTGTGAAACGACCCATGCCTTGAACTCGCATGAGCGTCGAATCGCCTGCGCCAACAGGTCGGGATCGCGTGCACGCAAACCGCCCGCGTGTCTCTCGCACCATTCGAAAAAAGGCGCATCAAGAATCAAACCGTATTTGATGACCTCGGCCAAGCCTGCAGACATTTCACGGTCAGGCAAGGTTTTCAACACATCAGTATCAATCTCGACCGCGATCGGTTGGTAAAACGCGCCAATCATATTTTTGCCAAGCGGATGATTGACTGCAGTCTTGCCGCCCACAGAAGAGTCGACTTGGGACAACAACGTCGTCGGGACCTGCACAAAACGCACACCGCGCATGTAGACGGCCGCGGCAAAGCCCGCCATATCGCCAATGACTCCGCCACCCAGCGCGACAATCACCGTACGGCGATCAAGTTGCGCGCCGAGCATGACATCAAAAATCTGATTCAACGTTTCCCAGGTTTTATGCGCCTCACCATCGGGCAAAATGATCGGGACGATGCGCTTGCCGGTTTGGGCAAGCACCTGCCTGACCGTATCGCCCATTAGTTTATCGATGACGGGGTTGGTCACCAGCGCGATGGAAGTGGCATCAGCCGGAATAGTTGCCGCAAGCGTGGCCAACCGGCCGGGGGCAATGTGGATGGGGTAATGACCACCCGGGGTTGCGACCTGGACGGTTTCTACGGTGTGCATGGCTTGTTCTCTTCTGGATGAGTGGCTGCAAAATCGGCGCGCATGCTGGCCGAGGAGTTGCCTGGGCGGCTTTGTGCGCCATGGTCGATCTGCTTGTTCACGCTCTGCAGACGTTCAACGATATGGGCCACTAAATGATTGACCGAAGTCGTTCCCGTATCGACCACGATATCGGCCACTGACTCGTAGAGCGGCTCGCGTTGCCCAAGCAGCGTGCGCAATGTCGCCTTGGGATCCGGGGTGGCAAGCAAAGGGCGATTGCGATCCCTGCTCGTGCGGCGATACAGCTCCTCGACGCTTGCCCGCAAATACAGCACGATACCGCGACTTTTCAAGGCAAGCCGATTTTCTTCGGCAAGCACTGCGCCCCCGCCCGTCGCCATCACGATATTCGGCTTGACGGTGCAATCATCGAGCACTTGGCACTCACGTTTACGGAACCCTTGCTCGCCTTCGATCTCAAAGATCACAGGGATGCGCACACCGCATCGTGCCTCTAACTCATGGTCGAGATCAATGAACTCTCTATTTAGTACCCGGGCAAGTGCCTTTCCAATCGTTGTCTTGCCGGCACCCATCATCCCGACCAGAAAAATCGGGCTGTCATGCTCCAGCAGACCTGCATGTTGGGGCAGATCCTGGGGCTCAAGGACTGGATTCAAGTCGCCGGAGGGGGTGGGCTCGGGCGCAAGCGTGTCATTATTCATCTCGCCATTATCCCATTGACCGCCCCGAGTCCCAAACAGATCCGGGCAAACCCTCGCAAAACCTTTAAAATATGCGGCAATGAGCAAATATACCCATCCCCACGACGAAGAAGACCAGACTGCGGACAAGCCGAAAGGCTCGTTTCTAGTCAGGTTTTTACTGAAATTCACGATCCTGTCCGCAGGGCTCGCCCTGTGTGGCGCCTTATTGCTTGGCATGGCGCTCGCGCTGGCGTGGCCGAACCTGCCGGATCTCAATGCGATGACCGACTATCGGCCACGTGTGCCTTTGCGCGTCTACACCGCTGACAAGGTACTCATCGGCGAATTTGGCGAAGAGCGTCGCAATGTGCTGCGCTTTGACGAAATTCCCGATGTGATGAAATCAGCCGTACTTTCCGCAGAAGACGATCGTTTTTATCAGCACGGCGGAATCGACTGGATCGGCGTGGTGCGCGCGGGTCTGACCAACCTGATTTCCATGCAGAAAAGCCAGGGCGCCAGCACCATTACGATGCAGGTCGCCCGAAATTTTTATCTTTCCTCTGAAAAGACCTGGTCGCGCAAGTTCTACGAGCTGTTGCTGACCTTCAAAATCGAAGCCAGCCTCTCCAAGGACCAGATTCTTGAGCTCTACCTGAACCAGATTTATCTGGGTCATCGCGCCTACGGTTTTGCTGCGGCTTCCCGCGTGTATCTGGGTAAAGAACTCTCGGAAATCACCGCTGCCGATGCCGCGCTGCTCGCAGGCATCCCCAAAGCGCCTTCTCGCTTTAATCCGATCGCCAACAAGCCCCGGGCGATCTTGCGCCAGCGCTATGTGCTAGGACGGATGCACTCGCTTGGCTATTTGACCGAAGCCGAATACAAGGCGGCGTTGGCACAGCCCGTCGTAATCAAGCCCTCGCAAGGCACGCCCGCAGGTGGTTATGCGGTGCATGGCGAATACGCCGCCGAGCTCGCTCGCCAGCTGATGATCAGCATCTATCCGGATAATGTGTACACGCGCGGACTGAACGTCTACACAACCATTCAATCCAAAGACCAAAAATGGGCCTATGACTCGCTGCGGGAGGGTGTGCTCGACTACACCCGTCGCGCGCCGTATCCCGGCCCTGAAGCGCAGCTCACTCTGCCCGCGGGCTTAGAAGACAACGCGGCTAAGCTCGATGAGTTTCTCGATGAGGTGTTTGACAAACACCCTGACCGCACCGACCTGCTCACGGGCGTCGTGCTCTCGGTCAAGCCTAACGAGGTGCGTGTCGCCCGCAGCTCTTCGGACATCATTGTCATCAACGACAAAAAAGCGCTTGGCGTGATCGCACGCGCCCTGAATCCGAAAGCACCGGCCGCCCAGCGTCTGCAGCGCGGCTCCGTGGTCTATCTGCACAAAACACCAGCCTACTGGGAGATCATCAATCTCCCGGCAGTACAAGCAGCCTTTGTGGCGATGCTGCCCCAGGATGGCGCCTTGCGTGCCATGGTGGGTGGTTTTGACTTCTATCACGGTAACTTCAACCGTGTCACCCAAGCCTGGCGTCAACCAGGCTCGGCCTTCAAGCCTTTTATCTACGCGGCTTCTCTCGAACGGGGCCTGACGCCTGGCACGATGATTTCGGATCAGCCCTTTGAGCTCACAGCCGAACAGACCGGCTCCGGAAAGGCTTGGACGCCGAAAAACTACGGGGGCGAATACGGGGAAATGATGTCCATGCGCGAAGCGATCGCGCGCTCTAAAAACATGGTTTCCATCCGGATTTTGCAAGCCATCGGGCCGCAGTACGCCCAGGACTTCATCGCCCGTTTCGGCTTTGACAAGGCCAAGCATCCCGCAGTCTTGCCCATGGCGCTTGGCTCGGGGGCTGTCACGCCCATGCAGCTTGCCGCCGGGTTTTCTGTCTTTGCCAATGGCGGCTACCGCGTCACGCCTTATCTGATTGATCACGTGACCGATGCCAATGGCCAGGTCCTGATGCGTGCGAAGCCTACCGTAGCGGGCGACTCGGCCGCGCGCGCGATTGATGCACGCACCGCCTACGTGATGGACGATATGTTGCGTGGTGTGGCCACCTCCGGCACGGCGGCGCGCTCCAGACAAGTCCTCAAACGTGGCGACTTGGCCGGTAAAACAGGCACCACCAATGATTCAGTCGATGCCTGGTTCGCTGGCTACACCCCCCAGATCGTAGGGGTGGCATGGCTGGGTTTTGACCAACCCAAATCCCTGGGCTCACGCGAGACCGGCGGTGGCGCTTCCTTGCCTATTTGGCTGGGCTACATGCAAAACGCGCTGAAGGACTTTCCAGAACAAAAACGAGGTCCACCGCCTGAAGGCTTGATTATCGAGGGCGGCAATATGTATTTCAAAGAATTCCCGCCCAAGGAGTCTGTCAGAAGTCTGGGTGATCCGAAACAAGACTCGCTGGGCGATTTGCTCGAGAGCTTAGGCGGTAGCGAAAGCAGCAGTAGCCGTGGGGGTAATCAACGCGAGCCGCTTGGCAACTAACAAGCTGCCGGATAGCGGGTCGCGCGATGACGACTTAAAGCTTGACTGAGAGTTTTTGTCCGGTTTCTTCGGAGCAGATTTGCGAAAGCAGCTCGTGCAAGTCACTGCCGCCACGCGTGTCTTTCCAGTGCTGGCCGTCGAACTTGTAGTGAAAACCGCCCGAGCGAGCCGCCAGCCACATTTCGTGCAAGGGCGCCTGGCTGTTAATGACAACCTGGTGACCGCTTTCAAAAATGAGGTTCAACACGTTACCGTTGCGCTTGGTTTCAACATCGAGATCCATTTGTTCAAACCAATGATCGGCTTGAGCCTCTATTGCATCTAGAATGGCGGTTGCGCGTGTGTGAAATTCAGTATCGTTCATAATCCTTATCCTCAAAGTTGAGGGAGTGTGCAGTGATTCGCAAAATCCATCGTCGTCGTTTTGCAGGCATTGTAGCGATGCTCACCCTATCGGGGTGGCTGGCTGGCTGCGGCTTTAAAGGACCTCTTTACATGCCTCCGCCCAAACCCACAACGGCAAAGCCTGCTCCAGCAACTGTGGCTATTGTGCTTGAGCCCATGCGCAAAACACCGAATACCCACAGCACCAACATGACCGCCTCAACGCTGCTTTAATGTCCGAATCAATCATCGTCTCACACTCTATGACAACCGCCGCCACACCCGCAGGATCACCACACTTTCACTATCGCAATGGCGAGCTGTTCGCCGAAGGTGTTGCGCTGTCGACTCTCGCTCAACAACTCGGCACCCCTCTCTACGTTTATTCACGCGCCGCGCTTGCGACAGCCTGGGCATCGTACCAAGAGGCCATCGGCGCGCATCGTGTGCTGGTGTGCTTTGGGATGAAGGCCAACTCCAATCTCGCCGTACTCAAAGAATTCGCACGGTTGGGGAGTGGATTCGATATTGTCTCTGGCGGAGAGCTTGCGCGCGTCATGGCCGCAGGCGCCAACCCTGCCAAAGTCGTTTTTTCCGGCGTTGGCAAACAAGACTGGGAAATGCAAGCCGCACTTGAAGCGGGCGTGAAGTGTTTTAACGTTGAATCGATCCCTGAGCTCAAGAAACTTTCTGCGGTCGCCACGCGTCTTGGCAAGGTGGCCGCGGTATCCCTACGGGTCAATCCCGATGTGGATGCCCAAACGCATCCCTACATCTCCACCGGCCTCAAGGAAAACAAATTCGGGATTGCCATCGAAGAAGCGCCTGCAACATACCAGCTCGCTACCACGCTACCCGGGATTCAGGTCGTCGGTGTCGACTGTCATATCGGCTCGCAAATCACCGAAGTCAGTCCCTATCTGGATGCGCTCGACAAGCTCCTCAAGCTCATTGAACAATTGGTCGGCATGGGTATCGCGCTCAAGCATTTAGACTTGGGCGGCGGACTGGGGATTCGCTACGATGACGAAACACCGCTTGCGCCTAAACGACTGCTCGACAAAGTGTTCGCGGAGCTCAAGGCTCGCGGTTTCGATCATCTCGAACTGGTGCTTGAGCCGGGCCGCTCACTCGTTGGCAATGCCGGCGTGCTGCTCACAACCGTGCAGTATCTGAAGCTGACAGAAGCGCGTAATTTTGCGATTGTGGACGCTGCGATGAATGACTTGATGCGCCCCGCCTTATACGAAGCCTGGCATGGGGTGTTGCCACTCAAGCCGCGCGTCAGTGAGCATACGCTGTACGACGTTGTCGGTCCGGTTTGCGAAAGCGCGGACTGGCTTGCCCGCGCGCGCCACCTCGCGCTGCACGAGGGTGATGTGCTAGCCATCGAGTCGGCTGGCGCCTATGGCTTTGTCATGGCGGGCAACTACAACAGTCGTCCGCGTCCGGCTGAGGTCATGGTCGATGGCGAACACTTTTATGTCATCCGCCAACGTGAGACCTTTGCAGACCTCATTCGGGGCGAGAGCTGCCTGCCGGATTAAGGCTTGCGTATTAAGGCTTGCGGACTTACGACTGCGGGATTAAGTTTTGCCGCGTTGAACCGCCCTGAGTCTGAGTGAGGCGATCAACATCGGTAACGTCAGTGCCAAGCCTGCCGACACAATCAGCGCAATGCCTGCAAACGATTGCAGGTTTGGCATCTGTCCGAAAAAAAGCTCGCCCAGTATCACTGCCAGGGCTAATTGAAAATAATTCAGTGGCGCCAACGTCGAAGCAGGAACGCGCTTAAAGGCCAGGATCAACAAATACTGGCCAACGCCCCCGCATGCGCCCATCACAAGCATCTCCAGCAGATCACGGCCTGTGGGCCACACCTCTGGCCAAAAAACAAGCATAACGGCAAAACCCATGAACCAGCAGGTGCTGGCTGCGTAAACAAACATCTGCTCGCTTTCCACACGGTTCGCCAGCTTGCGGGTCAGCAACTGCACCAGCGCATACGCACAGGCTGAAGTGAGCATCAGCGCGCAGCCGATCAGAGACAAATCACCGCCAGGATTCACGATCAGCAACATCCCCGCCATGCCAACGAGTACGGCGGCATACTGCTTCCAGCTGACACGCTCACCCAGCACAAAAGGCGCGAAAATCACCACGATCAACGGTGCGACAAAATAGATGGCAGTTCCCTCCGCGAGCGGCAAATACTGCAGAGCAGGAATGAAACAAATGCCCACCACACCTAGCATCGCGCCACGCAGCACAAGCAAGGCTCGTGACTCTTTAGGCGCGAAAATGGAGACGCGTTTTGCACGCATCACGGCGAACGCCAGCACAACAATCACGGAGTAACGCGCCATGTTGACAAGCGGCGCTGAGTAGCGATGCACCAGATCTTTGGCCAAAGCATCGAGCAAAGAAAAGCATGACAGGGCGCACAAGAAGATCCCGCAACCCACCAGCCACTGACGTTGCTGGGACAACGTGCTCGAGTCTGACAAGCTCTTGGCGGAAGGGGTCATGTCGACAAACTAGTTAGTGTCAACTGTAGGATTGCGATAGAGAGGGACCAACAGCATCAATATCAACACACCAAGCAAAGCCATCACGCCATAACTCAAGCCATAGCTGCTCAGCAGGCCTGCCAGCACACCAAATAGTGGCGGGCCCACCATGACACCTAAAAAGGTGATGCAAAGTGTGCCACCCGTGGCAATACCTGCCTGGCCTTTAGGCGCTTGCCTCGCGATTTCAGCTAAGAACACGCCATTCCAGCCGATTGCTGAAGATCCAAAAATGACCAGCACGGGAAACAGGAACCAGGGCGAAGACTCGGGTCCCAGCAAAGCGGTTCCCAACGCGCCAATCACCAACATCACGGCAATCACGATCAGCATCATGGTCGCACCCAGCCAGCGATCGGACACATAGCCCCACAGCATACGACCAGAAACGCCAGCGGCCTGCGCGACAGTCAGCGCACCACCTGCCGCCACCAGACTCCAGCCCAGATCTTCATACAAAAATGTCACCAGATAGCCCATGAGTGCCATCTGTGCAATCGAGAACATAAAGGACATGTACGACAATTTACGCAAGGTGCGATGACTGAAAATCAGCTTCAGAGGCAACACAAAACTTGTCGCCAGGGATGGCTTCACGGTTGGATCCCGATCATCGTCCAACCCCTCGCGCAAGGGCTGTACGGCCCAGGCACACAACGCGCACGCGATACCTGCGCAAATAAAAGCCCATTGCCAACCGATCCAGATATTGAGAGTGGGTACCGTCGCCCCCGCAATCATGCCGCCCAGGGGCACACCGGTCTGTTTGACCGAAAAAACGAAAGATAATTTTTCCGCGGGCGTAGATTTAATCAACAAGTGTGAGCTTGCGGGAGTAATTGGACCGTAGCCTGCGCCAATAAACAGCGCGCCCAGGGCAATGGTTTCCACATAGGGCATCGCACAGAGAAACAGGCCGATCGCGGCTAAAACAAGTCCGGACTGACTCAGCCGAATCGCGCCCCAGCGTTTGACCGCCGCTCCGCCCAACAAGGTCGCCACCATCGCGCCGAAATAGGCGAGCGAGACATAGGCTCCCAGATAATTTGTGGATATTCCGACATCTTTGGCCACCGCCGGTGCAACCACCGGCAGGTTTAACAAGGCCATCGCAACAAGAGACTGTACTGTTAGGGTCGCGAGCAACACGACCCAAGGTTTAGCTGGCGTCAAAGCGCACCATAAGAATGAAGACCTGAAAGGAACATGTTAACGCCCAAAAAGGCGAAACAGGTCACTAACAGACCAACAAGTGCCCAATATGCGGCCATCGTGCCACGCAAGCCTTTCATGAGGCGTAAATGCAACCATGCGGCGTAGTTCAGCCAAACGATCAGTGCCCAGGTTTCCTTGGGATCCCATTGCCAATACGCACCCCAGGCATCGGCGGCCCATAAGGCGCCGAGAATGGTGGCAACCGTAAAAAAGGCGAAGCCGATCGCGATCGCACGATACATGATGTCATCGAGCACCTCAAAAGAAGGCAGCCGGGCGGCAATGGGCGCACGGAACATCAAAATCGTCCCGACAATCACCGCACCGATCCCGAAGTAAATCATCCAGGTCGCGGACAAGCCTTCCGTGCGGAACACCATGGGCTCGGCAGCCAGCAGTACGCCGAGGATAAAAAGAGGTGCCAGCTTGAGCCAGGACTTTGTCTGACCATGCTGCTTGACCAGATAGGCAAAACCCACCATGGCTGCCAGAGAAAAAGTGCCATAGCCGATGAAGTTTGCCGGTACGTGGATTTTCATCCACCAGCTTTTCAGGGCCGGCACCAGAGGCTGGATCTGATAGGCCTCGCGTGTGAAGGAATACCAAAGCAAAAATACGACGGAAGAGGTGATGACCAGCATCACAAAACCGCCCAGCGCGCGCGTGCCGTAACGGCGCTCGTAGTAAAGATAAAACAGTGCGGTGACCAGCGCGAACAAGACAAAGACTTCGTAAAGATTGCTGACCGGGATGTGACCCAGGTCAGGCCCCATCAAATGTCCCTCGCGCCAACGCACCAGCATACCTGTGGAGCCCGCAAAAACAGCGCCCCACGTCAAAGCCGTCCCCAACCAGGCCGCTGTCACACTCACAAAGCCCGCCCAGTAGCAAAACGTGGCGATCACAAACAGCACCGACATCCAGAGAATGGCCGACTGGGAAGAAAGCAAATACTTTAAAAAGAAAACCTGTTCAGCGCGGGCCAAGTCACCCTGATACAGCCAGATCGCAAATAATGAGGCCACCGCCATGGCGATCATTAAGGTTCGCAAGGGTCGCCACAACCAACCCAGCCAAGTCAGTGCAGGTACCGTCAGCACCAAAATGGTTTTCTCGTAAACATCCATCGACTGGCTATATTGATTCAGCGCGAAGCCTGCTCCAACAGCCAGCAAGATAAAAAAGAGTGCATCCGTCCAGTCGGGGCGACCGCGCTCGATGCGCCCATCACCCGACTCCGACAAATCATCCCAATCGTTTGCAACAGCAGCAATGGGTTCATTCATAACGGTATCTCAATGATCAGTGTTGCGGCGTGCCGGTCGGCTAGCCTTGGTTCAGGCGCGCCAACGCCTGCTTGAAACGGTCGAACTCACGATTGAAATCGAGTGTACGCTTTTGCGAGGTCATAGCCGCCAATACTCTCGTACCGCCTGTGGTCTCAGCGGGGCGCAACCAAACCCAGATACGGCGGTCTCGCACATAAAACATGGTAAATATGCCAATGATCAACAACAGGCAGCCGATATAGACCGTGATCTTTCCTGGCGTGCGACTGACTTGAAATACGCTGGCCTGAACATGCTCAAATGTTTTCAGCGACATCATGATTGGCGAAGGATAAAGCGCGAGATCAGAAAGGCCCGCTACAGCAAGCCTCGACCAGTCTGCGACCTCTTCCATTTTTTCAGGCGTGTAATTGACAGGCGCCAGTCCCGCACGCTCGCGCGCAACATTTCTCAACTCTGCGATCGAGGAACCGAGCAGGCGAATAATGATGTCTGCCGCACGGCGCTGCTCGGCTTCGGGCACATTTTTTTCCAAGAAGTTTGAAATCGCAAGCAATCCGCCTGTCGCAAAAGTATCCAACGCCCGCTCAGCAGAGATTTGGAGTGCTTTTTGTTCTTCAGGGCTACCGCCATAGTTTGCCACCAAGCGTTGCGTCGCCAACTGACGGGCCGCGGGATCAGACAAGGCGGCTCTCAAGCGTATAAAGTCACCCATTGAGCTGTCTTCGTCGACAGGCAAACGTAAATAACGGAATCCTGCACCGCCAGGCTCCTGAACGCCCGCCAGCATCACACGCGCACCATCTAACTCAACTGGCACCATGTAATTATGAAAGAGCGTCGCCTGACCACTTTCATCAATCACGCGATACTCCACACTGGGACCAATATTTCGCAGATTTTTATTTGTCTTACCTGCAGCGCTTCCGGTAACGGCTGCAACATGCTCACCAAAAGGCTTTGGAGTGGAGGGATCCCCGGCAGACAGATCCTCGACATTGATCGGACGCAGCTTGGTCACCTCGACCTTGAGCGCTTTGCCAGCCGAAGTCATCGTGACATCGCTGGACTGCCCCACGCGCGACTTCAACTCGAAAGGTTTATCGCTCGGACCCGCGAGTGGATAGCCCACCAGCTCCACCAGACTGCCACCATCGTCAAAGCTTGATTGATAAACCGTCACGCCTTTGAAATGCAAAGGTTCGTTGACCTCGATCGTGGCATCGAACTTTTTACCCGTATCGGGATCCGTCACCTCGACAATGCTGGCAAAGCGGCTCGGCATACCCGTAGAGTAATAATCCACGATGAATTTTTTGAGCGCGATGCTGAAAGGCAGTGGTTGCACCAAAGCACCATCGTCAATATTGACAACAGCAGAATCGCGCGAACTGCCTTCTGGGATCAGGACGTTCGCACGATAGCTTGGGTTATTCACAGACAAGCGACCACGCTCAGGCACATCTGCAATCAGCATATTTTCCACGATCGGGGTCTTGCCCATGAGCCAGACCTGCAGACGCACTGGCAACTCGCTATCCAGTAAGCCACCCACGCAGATGATCACAATCGAGGCATGCGCAAAAATATATCCAAGTCGATTTCCGCTACCCCGTTTTGCGGCAAGCAAAACCGAATCGCCCTCATCGCGTTGACGCACGGCATAACCCTGGCGCTTAAGCCAAGCCTGAACTGAAGCCGTTGCCGCAGGGACTGCTCGCGTCGTGTCGAGCTCGACCCGATGGTGAAAAGACTGCAGGCTAGAGGTCCGAATGTGCTCACGAAACGATCGCGCTTCTTTGAGCATTTTGGGTGCATTGCGGATCAGACACAGGCTGGTAGAGGTCACGAGAAACGCCATCGTGACCAGGAACCACCAGTTGTTATAAATATGCCAAATCGAGAATTTGTTGAAGACATCGAACCAGAACGGACCAAACTGATCGATATAACTGTTGGCGGAACGGCCTTGGGGAATGACCGTACCAATGATGCTAGCCAAACAGATATAAACCAACAGACTAATCGCAAAGCGCATCGAACTCAGGAGCTCGATGAAATTAGCCAGTGGTCGTGAAACAGTCTTTGTCATGATCGATTCATTGCCATGGGTGCAGATGATTGAACGGATAATTCTCCGCGCGAAAAAAAAGGGGTGTCTGTGCGACCCCCCTTTTTACTTCCAGTCTTGCGCTAGACGGTTTCGTTCGTATTGCGACCGTAGTTTTAACTTAGCGCAAACCAGCTGCGTAATCAGACACTGCTTTGATATCCGCATCCGACATGCGATCGGCGATCTGGTTCATCATCGCTGAGTTGCCGCGGTGCCCGGAACGGAAAAGCTTGAGCTGATCTTCAATGTAAGAAGGGTATTGTCCACTGAGACGTGGATATTGTGCCGGAATACCAGCTCCATTGGGCGAATGACACCCTGCGCAAGCAGGGACATTACGCTCGGGAATGCCGGCACGCCAGATTTTCTGACCACGCTCAACCAGCTTTTCATTGGTAGCGGTTGCAGGCTGGGTCATCTTTTGCAAAGACAGAAAATATGCAAGGTTATGCATATCGGCCTCAGTCAGCGGAGTCGCCAACGCCTGCATCACCGAAGGCGCGCCATCGGCACCCTTGCGCAACGCTGTCTTGGCGCCTGCTTTGATACGAAACTCGACGAGCTGCTTGTACAAATACTCGTGCGACTGAGCGGAGAGGTTGGGATTAGCAGGGATCGTGCTGTTGCCGTTGGCTCCATGACAGGAGGCACAGGCCACAATGCCACGCGCCGCATCGCCCTGCTCATAGAGCTGGGCACCCTTGGCCGCGTCAGGCTTGGCGGGACCCGTGACAGGACCGGCAGCCATACTAGTGGAGATGGCAGACACCCCAAGCAGCAACCCGCTCACAAGCACTACCTTGGACAGCACACGCTTCATTGAAGACCTCGACGCTTGTAATCTATATAAAACAACAACTTCCAAACCCTAGATTATACAATAGCGGTTGAGCTTATTCTTAATGGCCTTCCTTGTGTCCATATTGCACCGCGCTTCGTTTTTCACATCAGCCGCCCGGCTGGATCAATTACCCTATCCCGGTGCCCCGGAAGTCTGCTTCGTGGGGCGCTCCAATGCGGGCAAGTCCACAGCGATCAACGTTCTGACCAATCAAAAGCGTCTGGCGTTCTCCAGTAAAACCCCTGGACGCACCCGGCTCATCAATATGTTTGGTTTGCCAGATCCCTTAGATCCCGAAGGGCATCTCGGTTTTCTGGTCGATTTGCCCGGCTACGGCTACGCTTCAGTGGCGCAGCGCGCCAAGGAGGAATGGGCCGATATCCTCGGGGGTTATCTCCAAAGCAGAGAGTCCTTGGCTGGGATTGTTTTGCTCATCGACATCCGTCGCGGTGTCACTGAGCTTGACCGACGGTTGGCCAACTGGATCGCACCCACCGGCCGGCCGGTCATGGCCTTACTGACCAAAGCCGACAAGTTTCCCTATGGCCAACGCATCAAGGCCGTCTTTGCCGTTAAAAAAGAGCTCGAAGACATCGGTGCGCTGAACGCCATACCATTTTCTGCCACCGCACGAATCGGGCTCGAAGAAGCCACTCTCCAAATCGAAAACTGGATCTCACCGAAGGTCGTACCATGACAACTCCACACCTCATCCTTGCAGACTTTCCCGCTAATCGTCCCCGTCGCTTGCGTCGCGATGACTTTTCACGTCGATTAGTGCGCGAGCACTCACTATCAGTAGATGACCTGATATATCCAGTTTTTGTTGTCGAAGGCACAGGCGTGCATCAACCGATCGCGTCGATGCCAGGCGTGCACCGCTACTCTCCCGACACGATTCTGGAAGTAGCGCGCGAGTGCGTCGAGCTCGGCATCCCTGTGATGGCGCTGTTTCCCGTCATCGATCCGTCGCTCAAAGCGCTCGATGGTGCCGAGGCCATCAATCCCAAAGGACTGATTCCGCGAGTCGTCGCCAGCCTTAAAAAGCACTTCCCGGAGCTGGGCTTGCTCACAGACGTCGCTCTCGACCCCTATACCAGCCACGGACAAGATGGTGTCATCGATGAAAACGGCTATGTCATGAACGACATCACCGTCAAAATCCTCACCCAACAAGCTTTGGTTCAAGCCGAAGCAGGCGTTGACATCGTCGCGCCCAGCGACATGATGGACGGCAGAATCGGAGCGATTCGTACCGCTCTCGAAGCAAACAATTTCATCCACACCCGCATCATGGCCTACTCGGCCAAGTTCGCCAGCGCCTTTTATGGGCCGTTCAGAGATGCTGTGGGTTCGGCTGCCAATCTGGGCAAGTCCAACAAGCTGGTCTATCAGATGGATCCCGGCAATATCGACGAAGCGCTGCGCGAGGTGGCCGCAGACCTACGCGAGGGCGCGGATATGGTTATGGTCAAACCCGGCATGCCTTATCTGGATGTTTTACGTCGTGTCAAAGACGCTTTCCATGTGCCAACTTTCGCTTATCAGGTCAGTGGCGAATACGCCATGCTCAAGGCTGCCTCCGCAAATGGCTGGCTCGATCACGACAAAGTCATGATGGAGTCTTTACTGGGCTTTAAGCGCGCGGGGGCGGATGGCATTCTGACTTATTTTGCTCCGGCTGCCGCCAAAATCCTGAAAGGGCTTGAATAAACAGGGAAGAATGATCAGGAGGGCGGCGCCAGTCGCTCAAACGATCATGAGCGGTGCAAGTTTTATGTAACACTCGTTTTTGCAGCGTCGCGCAGGCCAGCCTGGTGCAATCTCAAGCGCCAGGCAAAAAACCAGGCTAACACAGGCAGACCGACAATCCCGACCGGGAACACCGCGGATAGGCCAAAGTTATCGCCTATCCAGGCGCAGGCCGCCACGCCAAGCGACTGTCCTAAAAATAAACACGAGGCAAATAAAGCCACCGACGAACCGCGCGCAGTGGGTGCCATTTGTGTCGCATGCGTCTGCAACACGGCGTGCAGAAAATAATAGCCCAGCCCGGAAAGAATACTTGCCAGCACGCCCCAGTACCACACCGACGACAGCATGAAGGCCGCGTAGGCAATCGCCATCGTCAAACCACCGGTCATGGCCAGTCGACGCTCGCCTAGCCAAGTCACAAACTGATTGGCGCGCAGCGCATACATCAACGCACCAAGCGCGAAAAACCCACTAATCATGCCCGCCCAGGAAACAGGGATGCCATGACGTTCATGCAAAAAAGCAGGCACGAAAGCGAGCGGTCCAAAAACTAAAATGCCTTCGATACACACAACCACTAAAACCAGGATTGCCCATCGCGTCGACACGACCTGTTTAAGAGGGCCAAGTATGCTGTCGCCTTTTGCCGGCGTATGGACTTTTTCTGGAACATTTTTAAGGCGTGAGATCAACAAAACGCCCACAATGAGATAAACCGCCGCCATCCAGACAAAAGCCCAACGCCAACCAATCGTGTCTGCAAAAATCCCACCTAGCAGTTGGCCGAGCGCCAGACCGGAAATCGATCCAAGCAAAAACCGCGCAAGTGTTGCTTGCCGTTGTTCATACGGCACATGATCACCAATCCAGGCCATCGATAAGGGCACAATTCCCGCCGCCGTGGCACCGGATAGCAACCGACCCATTTCAATGACCTCAAGGCTCGGCGCGAACACCACGATCAAGGCGCCCATCGCACAACCAAGCGTCGCAAAGGAGACCACGCGAAACTTTCCGTAGCGATCACCAATCGGTCCGTAGAAAAACTGCATGATGCCGTAAGCAATCGCGAACAAAGTGACTGTTCCCGATGTTTGCGCCGTCCGCACACCAAACTCTTGTGCAAAGACAGGTAAAAGCGGATCACAAATCCGAAATGATGTCGACGCGGCACAGGCCGCTAAAGCAAACAGGATAATGACCGAGGTTGTCGATTTTTGTTGTTCGGTATTTTGTCCACTGTTTTTAGTTTCTGCTGCTTCAGTCATGTTGTCTCGTTGGCTTTACTTATTTTTGAGTATTTTTACTTATTTTTATTTATTCATACTTGCATGTTTATCACGGCGTCGCCACAGCAATTTGAAACGTTTATCACTTCATCTTTGGAGCATCTTAAAGCTTAAGCGCACGATTAAGGTTTGAGTGCGCGATCCAGACTCGCTGCGAAACGTGTCGCATCCTGAAATCCCACGACTCTGATATCTTTTCGTTCAATGCCGCCGGGTTTAAAAAATATTATCCCAGGCGGGCCAAACAAGCGGAATTTTTTCATCAGTGCGCGATCGTCCGCATTATTTGCCGTCACATCGACCTGTAGCAACAACATCTGGCTCATCCGCTGGGCGACACGGGGATCGACAAACGTGAAAGCCTCCATTTCCTTGCATGCCACGCACCAGTCAGCGTAAAAATCCAACATGACAGGGCGCGTAGATTGTTCGAGCAAACGCTCTAATTCGGCTACAGTTTTAACGCGCTGAAAAGTCGGATGCGCCGAAGTTGAGCGGCTATTTGTTTGTTGACTGCCACCGATCAGGCCAGGCGAAGCTGTTGCAGCTGTCGATCCTATTAGTCCAGTTTGTCCTGCTGATCCTGTTAAGCCTGTTAAGCCTGTTAAGCCAGTTACGCCTGTTGCTAACAATTGCTGCTTACCAGAGGTGCTCGACACGCCTGCAACACCTGAAGCGCTTGTGACTGACGTTGCAGCAGTTGATTGACTAACAAGCGAAAGATGATGAAGGGGTTGCAATAAAGAACGTCCGCCGCTCGCAACACCTAGTATCCATACCGTGCTCAGTACGATCAATAATAGTCCGAGCGTTTTCCGACATGCCCCGCCGATCCCGGAATCAGCCGTCAGCGGCTCAAACGGACGTAACAGCACCGCGGCAAACATCGTCAGCACAGCCCAGCCTATGATTTGTAATGTGGTTGGCAACAGAGGCGTCACCATCCACCAGGCCGTCGCCAAAAGCAACAAACCAAAAAACTGTTTGACGCCCTCCATCCACGCGCCAGCCCGCGGCATCAATTTACCTGCCGAAGCGCCCATCAACAGCAAAGGTACGCCCATCCCCCAAGCCATCGCAAACAGCGCCGAACCTCCTAACCAAACATCGCCAGTCTGAGAGATATAAAGCAGGGCGCCGGCCAACGGAGCGGCGACGCAGGGGCCCACGATCAGTGCGGATAAGGCTCCCATCATGACCGCTGCGCTCATCCTGCCACCGAGGATATGCGAGTTCTTCGCCATGAGACGAGACTGAATGGCGGAGGGCATTTGCAACGTGTACACATCAAACATCGCAAGAGCAAGCACAGCGAGCAATAATGCAAACAGACTCAGCACCCAGGGTGTTTGAAGCCAGGCCGCCAGCCCCGCGCCACTCAGCCCCGCAGCGATGCCCAGCGCCGTATACACAACTGACATCCCAGCGACATACCCGAGCGCAAGCGCAAACCCTCGTGCTTTTGATACATGCTGTTGTTCACCGACTAAAAGAACCGACAGGATTGGCAACATCGGTAAAACGCAGGGAGTCAATGCGAGCAAAAGTCCCAACACAAAAAACAATAGAACGATTTCTACCGCACCGGTTGATGACAAAATATCTGCCAGGCCAATGTCGCTGCCTCCAAACAATAGCTCAGACCAATTACCTTGCTTGATACGATCAATCAAGCCCAGCGAAATTGGCGTGTACTCAAGTAAATATCCGAGTGGCTCAGACGTTGCCTGCATCTTGACGATGAAATCCATCGGCGGATAACAAATACCCGCCTCGGCACAACCTTGTCCAGTGACTGTGAGAACAAATGGGGTTGCTTCAATGTCTTTGGGCCATGCCGTGATCGGAAGACTCATCACAACGTCTTTGTCATACACCTCCATCTTTCGATCAAACGTTGGATCGTATTTGACCTTGCCTGTTGGAAAGATTGCATCGCCAAGCTTGACGACATCCGTATCGATCTTGAAAGCAAACTGCTCTTTGTACATGTAGTAACCGCGAGCGATCTTGAAATTAAGGCTGACCACTCCGGGGGCGGACATGTGTGCTTGAAGCACAAAAGCTTTTTCAGGATCGAGGAAATCTTGCTGCTGAGCCCTCGCTGTCGTGAAAAACAAAGCGGCCATCATGCCAACGAAGAGCCAGATGCTCAAGCGCCAAACGCTTTTCATCCAGCCGTCTGGACTGAGGGCTCGTTCTGCTGTCGATGTCTCGCGTTTTACTCTATTCATGACTAGTTTCCGCTTGTCAGGCTTCGCACCCACTCAAGATAGGGCGGGTGACCGCCCAGTACCGGCACGACAAGCGCCTCAGGGACGTCATAAGGATGAAGCTCCACAAGTCGCTCGATCAAGGCGTGTTGCTTGTCTGTTGTGGTTTTGATGACCATGGGAATCTCTTCCGCACCCTCCACCTCTCCCTTCCAGCCGTAAATCGATAACATTGGCGTTCCAATATTCACACAGGCAGCGAGATTTTCCTCAATCAACAGGTGCGCGATCCGTTTGGCCAACAGCACATCAGGCGCATTGGTCATCACCATTACAACGTCTTGCTCAGGCATAGCGATTCGCCTCAAATGACTATGTTGGTGATTGTATCGACAACACGAATCTTCAGGATACAAAAAAGCCTCGGAATCCCGAGGCTTTTAAGCTTTTAAGTACAGACTCCGGTTCATCCCAGAGCTTGTAGATATTTCTTATTCTGCGGCAGTCTCTACAGCTGTTTCTTCAACCACTGGACGGTCAACCAACTCCATGAATGCCATGGGAGCGTTGTCGCCTTGGCGATGACCCATCTTCAGAACACGCGTATAACCACCGTTACGGCCTGCATAGCGAGGACCGATTTCAGCAAACAGTTTGACGACGAGTTCGCGATCACGCAAACGGGCAAAAGCCAAACGCTTGTTTGCCAAAGTTGGTGTTTTACCCATTGTGATGAGTGGCTCAACGATACGACGCAACTCTTTAGCCTTAGGCAAAGTCGTTTTGATTGCTTCGTGTGTCAACAGAGCAACTGCCATGTTGCGGAACATCGCAAGGCGGTGGCTGCTTGTGCGATTGAGTTTACGTAATCCATTGCCGTGACGCATGATACTTTCCTTATTGAATCTATTAAGAGCACATTCGCTCTGGATATTCAGCTCTTCGATCAGCAAAAAATGTGCTGCGGGCCGATTGGTATTGCTGGGTATTTATAAAAACTAAGTGCTAACAACTAAGTACTTACAACTGAACACTTAATAAGCCTTCCATTCTAACACTGCCAAAAGGCACAAGGGATTTAGGACCCCTGTGCCTATTGAGCATTATGGTCTTTCAAGGCCCATTGGTGGCCAGTTTTCCAATTTCATACCGAGAGTCAAGCCACGTGCAGCAAGGACTTCCTTGATCTCGTTGAGTGACTTACGACCCAGATTAGGTGTCTTAAGCAGTTCATTTTCCGTACGCTGAATCAAATCGCCGATGTAGTAGATGTTTTCGGCTTTCAGGCAGTTCGCTGAACGAACGGTCAACTCGAGATCGTCCACAGGGCGCAAGAGCACTGGATCAATCTGTGGAGCACCACGGCTTGGGGCCTCGTAGGAGTCACCCGCACCTTCGAGGGCTGCAAACACGGAAATCTGATCCATCAGAATACGAGCGGACTGACGAACTGCTTCCTCTGGGCTGATAACGCCGTTTGTTTCGACATCAAGCACAAGCTTGTCGAGGTCGGTACGCTGTTCAACGCGCGCGTTTTCAACAGCGTAGCTCACGCGACGCACGGGGCTGAACGATGCATCGAGAACAATGCGTCCAATTGTATGAGCACGGTCATCAATCAATGCACGGACGTTACCTGGAACGTAGCCGCGACCTTTCTCGACCTTGATCTGCATTTCGAGCTTGCCAGAATCCGTCAATGTCGCGATGACCTGAGTTGGATTGACAATTTCAACATCGTGGGGAAGTTCAATGTCAGAAGCGTAAACTGGACCGGCGCCTTGCTTGCGCAGCGTCAAGGTCACATCTTCACGGCTGTGCAGCTTGAACACCACGCCTTTCAAATTCAAGAGAATATCGACAACGTCTTCACGCACGCCGGGGATCGTGGAATATTCATGCACAACACCAGTGATCTGAACTTCTGTCGGCGCGTAACCGGACATCGATGACAAAAGAATTCGGCGCAGAGCGTTACCAAGCGTATGGCCATAGCCACGCTCGAACGGTTCCATGATGATTTTGGCGTGATTGGGGCCGACTGGTTCGACTTCGATCGAACGTGGCTTTAGAAAACCTTGTGACATTGCTGTGGTCCTTTTTCAATACCCTCGGCTCGTTACACCGATAAGGCTGATGGATAAGACAAAAGAGTCGCCAGAATTGTGCAGCGACAATATTACTGCTCAGACAACATTACTGCTCAACAAACAAATGTGTGGCACACGCAGCGCGCAAAACACGCTGATTGGCCACACACTTTAATGATTAGCGTGAATAAAGTTCCACAACCATCGATTCGTTGATGTCGCGCGCGACGTCTGCACGATCTGGAACCTGCTTGAACGTACCAACCAGCTTCGTTGTATCAACCTCAACCCACTGGGGGAAGCCGTTGCCAGAAGCGAGATCCACTGCCTCGCGGATACGAGCCTGCGACTTCGACTTTTCGCGAATGGCGATCACATCACCAGACTTGATCAACATCGAAGGAATGTCAGCTGTGCGACCATTCAACTCAATCGCGCGGTGCGAAACAAGTTGACGTGCTTCTGCACGCGTTGAGCCAAAACCCATACGGTACACGACGTTGTCGAGACGCGACTCAAGCAACTGGATCAGTTTTTCACCAGTGTTGCCTTTCTGACGCTCAGCTTCTGCAAAATATTTGCGGAACTGTTTTTCCATAATGCCGTACATGCGCTTGAGCTTTTGCTTTTCGCGCAGCTGCAAACCGTAGTCAGATGTACGGGCACCAGAAGTGCGGCCGTGCTGACCAGGCTTAGAATCAAGTTTGCACTTTGACTCGAGCGAGCGGCGTGCGCTCTTCAGGAAAAGATCAATGCCCTCGCGACGCGAGAGTTTGCATTTGGGACCGGTATAACGTGCCATGTGGGTTCCCCTTAGATACGACGACGCTTAGGTGGACGGCAGCCGTTGTGCGGTACGGGTGTGATATCGGCAATGCTCGAAATCTTAATACCCAACGCATTCAACGCACGGACAGACGATTCGCGACCTGGGCCTGGACCCTTGATGCGAACTTCGAGTGTCTTAATGCCGTATTCAATCGCCACCTTGCCAGCTGTTTCTGCGGCAACCTGTGCAGCGAACGGCGTGGATTTACGTGAGCCTTTGAAACCAGCACCACCAGACGTTGCCCATGATAGGGCATTGCCCTGACGGTCAGTAATGGTGATGATCGTGTTGTTGAAAGATGCGTGAACGTGCGCAATGCCGTCCGACACATTCTTTTTAACCTTTTTGCGTACGCGATTTGCGCCGCCGGCAGAAGCTTTAGCCATCTTCTAATCCTCTTTATTTCTTCAGGCTAGCAGCAGCGCGACGCGGTCCCTTACGGGTGCGGGCGTTGGTGCGAGTGCGTTGACCACGTACGGGCAAGCCGCGCTTATGACGCATGCCACGATAGGTACCCAGGTCGATCAATCGCTTGATCGAGAGCTGAACTTCGCGTCGCAGATCGCCCTCAACCGCAAACACACCTACGTGTTCACGGATGCGTTCGAGTTCTGCGTCGGTGAGATCCTTGACCTTTTTGGACAGGGGCACACCAGCAGCTTCACAAATTTTGCGAGAGCGAGTGCGACCGATGCCAAAAATGGCGGTCAGGCCGATCTCGGCGTGCTGATGTGGCGGAATGTTGATGCCAGCAATACGGGCCATGACTGTTCCTTGATGTATTAACCTTGACGCTGCTTGTGACGCGGGTCGGTGCAAATGACGCGCACAACGCCGTGACGTTTAATGATTTTGCAGTTGCGGCAAATCCGCTTAACCGATGCCATTACTTTCATGGTTGACTCCTGTTATCTTTCGTAACCCGGCCGCTCATTTGGAGCGGAATACGATTCTGGCGCGCGTTAAGTCATAGGGTGTGAGCTCCACTGTGACTTTATCGCCCGGCAAAATCCGGATGTAATGCATACGCATCTTGCCGGAAATATGGCCTAAAACTACGTGGCCGTTTTCCAACTTGACACGGAATGTTGCGTTAGGGAGATTCTCTAGAATCTCACCTTGCATTTGAATGACGTCGTCCTTTGACATTGCTCTCGCTTATCTCATTGGTATATTCGCGCCCTTGAAGTTGGCCTTCTTGAGCAGTGAATCGTACTGGTGAGACATCATGTAGGCCTGAACCTGTGCCATGAAGTCCATCGTAACTACAACAATAATCAGCAATGAGGTGCCGCCAAAGTAAAACGGTACATTCCAACGCATGACTAAAAACTCTGGAACCAAACACACCACCGTGATGTACAAGGCACCAGCCAACGTCAACCGCATCAAAATCTTGTCAATGAAGCGGGCGGTTTGCTCACCAGGACGAATACCGGGAACGAAAGCACCACTTTTCTTCAAGTTGTCTGCTGTTTCTCGGCTATTGAAAACAAGCGCCGTGTAAAAAAAGCAGAAGAAAATAATAGCGGCTGCGTAAAGCGTAATGTAGAGAGGCTGACGAGGTGCAAGTGCAGCTGCCAAATCCCCTAACCAACGCATACTTTCAGCACTTGAGAACCAGCTAGCGATCGTTGCTGGAAACAAGATGATCGATGAGGCGAAAATTGGAGGAATCACACCTGCCATATTCAACTTCAATGGCAGATGAGAAGTCTGTCCACCATACACCTTGTTACCAACCTGACGCTTAGCGTAGTTCACGGTAATCTTGCGCTGACCACGCTCGACAAGCACAACAAATGCGGTTACGAGCACGGCAAGCGCAACAATAAACAAGGCTGAGAAACCTGACATAGCATTGGTGCGAACCAAATCAAGCAGACCTGCCAATGCACTTGGTAAACCAGCAACAATTCCGGCGAAAATCAGAATCGAAATACCGTTACCCAAACCTCTTTCTGTAATCTGTTCGCCCAACCACATCACAAACATCGTGCCAGTCACCAACGTAACGATCGTGGTGACACGGAACATAACACCCGGCTCTATCACGAGACCTGGCTGCGACTCTAGAGCGACTGAAATACCCACTGCCTGGATCAGCGCCAACGCAACTGTACCGTAGCGGGTGTACTGCGTAATCTTACGGCGACCTGCTTCGCCGTCTTTCTTGATTGCTTCGAGGGTAGGTACGACTACCGACA
Organism: Zwartia vadi; assembly: GCF_030410375.1. Classification (GTDB taxonomy): domain Bacteria; phylum Pseudomonadota; class Gammaproteobacteria; order Burkholderiales; family Burkholderiaceae_B; genus Zwartia; species Zwartia vadi. Next base: position 11,665 of record NZ_JAUHHE010000012.1, on the reverse strand, counting down.
TCAACTGCATAATGATCGATGCAGAAATGTAGGGCATGATCCCCAAAGCAAAGATCGAGAATCGCTCTAGCGCACCGCCAGAAAACATGTTGAACAGGCCGAGAATCCCGCCCTGATTTTCACGAAACAAGTCAGCCAACGCATCTGGGTTGATGCCTGGGACAGGAATGTGCGTGCCTAGGCGGTAAACCACCAGTGCGAGCACCAGAAACACGAGACGACGCTTTAAATCGCCGTAGCGTGATCCTGACTTTCCTGCGGACTGTGCTGTTGCCATTCTCTAATCCGTCTTAAGCAATCGAGCCGCCAGCGGCTTCGATCGAAGCACGCGCGCCAGCAGTCGCGCCAATGCCCTTGAGGGACACTTTGCGTGACAATTCGCCAGATTTGAAAACCTTGACGTAACGCACTTGAGTACCCACTACACCAGCTTGCTTGAGCACCTGCACGTCAATTTCTTCAACGGGCAAAGCTTGCAAGTCAGACAAACGGACCTGAGCATACAGGTGACCGTCAAGTGTAGAAAAGCCGCGCTTTGGCAAGCGACGCTGCAAAGGCATTTGACCGCCTTCGAAACCGACTTTATGGAAACCACCGGTACGTGACTTCTGGCCTTTATGGCCGCGACCAGCTGTTTTTCCCAAACCTGAACCAATTCCGCGACCAACGCGACGCTTTGCGTGCGTTGAGCCTTCGGCTGGCTTGAGTGTATTTAATTGAGTAATCGACATCGTGATTCCTTTCAGACGTCCGAGACGGTCACGAGATAATCAACTTTGTTGATCATTCCGCGAACTTCGGGAGTGTCTTTCAGCACTTTGCTGCTGTTGACACGACGCAGACCAAGGCCACGCACTGTGTCGCGATGATCCTGCTTGGTACCAATGGTCGAACGGACCAGGGTGACTTTGACTTGTTTTTCAGCCATGATTTACCCCAAAATCTCTTCGACGGTCTTGCCGCGTTTAGCAGCAACTTCCGACGGTGTGAGCGATGCGCGCAGGCCATTCAGCGTTGCACGAACCATGTTGTAAGGGTTGCTTGAGCCAAGGCTTTTCGCCACGACGTTACGCACACCCATTACATCGAAAATTGCGCGCATTGGACCACCGGCAATCACGCCAGTACCTTCCGCTGCAGGCGAAATCAAAACTGTCGAAGCGCCATGCTTACCAACAACCGTGTGGTGCAATGTACCGTTCTTCAAAGCAACTTTGAACAATTCGCGACGCGCCTGTTCCATTGCCTTTTGAACTGCGACCGGCACTTCACGTGCCTTGCCTTTACCCATTCCGACACGACCATCGCCATCACCGACCACGGTCAGTGCGGCAAAACTCATGGTACGACCACCTTTAACGACTTTGCTGACACGGTTAACCGCGATCATCTTTTCGCGAAGGCCGTCATCCCGCTCTTCAGGAGCGTTCTTGCGTTGTTCTTTAGCCATTTGACTGTTCCTCGCTTAAAACTTCAGACCGGCTTCACGCGCGGCATCGGCCAAGGCTTTTACACGGCCGTGGTAACGGAAACCTGAACGATCGAAAGCAACAAGCTCAATACCAGCAGCTTTAGCTTTCTCTGCAACACGCTTGCCGATCAGTGATGCCGCAGCGGCATTGCCACCACGACCAGATTGGCCTGCAAGTTGCTGACGCACTTCTGGCTCAACGGTCGATGCCGATACCAGAACACGGTCGCCTTCGGGGGAAATAATGTTTGCATAAATGTGCAAGTTCGAGCGGAAAACCTGGAGGCGATTGACTCGCAACTCAGCGATTTTCTTACGCGTCGGGACTGCACGACGCAAACGGGAAATTTTTTTGTCCATGATCTTTCCTTGTTTGCGCGATTATTTCTTCTTGGTTTCTTTGATGATGACGTGCTCATCGACGTAACGAACACCCTTGCCCTTGTAGGGCTCTGGTGGACGATAGGCGCGAATCTCTGCAGCCACCTGACCAACAACCTGCTTATCCGAACCCTTGAGGATGATTTCCGTCTGGGTAGGACATTCGGCTTTTACGCCTTCAGGCATGGGGTGGACAACGTCATGTGAAAAACCAAGTTGTAATTTGATCGCGTTACCCTGGACAGCGGCGCGGTAACCCACACCAACCAGAGTCAACTTACGCTCAAAACCCTTGCTCACGCCTGTCACCATGTTTGCAACAAGTGCTCGCAGAGTTCCGGACATTGCTTTGGCTTCACGGGAGTCATCGGCAACGATAAAAGATAACTTTCCACCATCTTCGTTGACAATAACATTACCAATCAGCGACTGGCTCAATGTGCCCAGAGGACCTTTGACAGTAATCTGATCGGCTTTGATTGTTGCCTCGACGCCTTTTGGCAGCTCGACTGGATATTTAGCAATACGTGACATTCGGTATTCTCCTTAGGCCACGTAGCACAGGACTTCGCCACCCACGCCATTGGCGCGCGCTTTGCGATCAGTCATGACGCCACGTGAAGTGGAGACAATAGCCACACCCAGACCGTTCATGACCTGAGGAATGCTTCCGTTACCTTTGTAAATACGCAGACCAGGGCGAGAAACGCGTTCGATGCGCTCGATCACTGGACGGCCAGCGTAATACTTAAGTGTGATTTCCAGCTCAGGCTTTTGCGCTGTGCCTTTGATCTTAAAACCATCGACGTAACCTTCGTCCTGAAGCACGGTAGCGATTGCTACCTTAAGCTTGGAGGAGGGCATGGTCACCGATGTCTTGTCTACCTGCTGCGCATTACGAATGCGAGTCAGCATATCGGCGATTGGGTCGCTCATGCTCATGTTTTATTCTCCTACCAGCTAGCTTTGGTCATGCCGGGGATTTCACCCTTCATGGCCAATTCGCGCAGTTTCATGCGGCCAAGACCAAACTTGCGGAAAACTCCGCGAGCACGTCCCGTAATCGCGCAGCGGTTACGCTGGCGGATAGGGCTTGCATTACGTGGCAATTGCTGAATTTTCAGCCTTGCTTCGTAACGCTCTTCGTCGGTCTTGGATGAATCTTCGATGATAGCCTTGAGGGCAGCACGCTTGGCAGCAAATTTCTCTGCTGTTTTTGCGCGCTTTACATCGCGATTGATCATTGATAGTTTAGCCACGTCTGCGCCCCTTAGTTGCGGAACGGGAAGCTAAACGCTGTCAACAGCGCCTTGGCTTCTTCGTCGGTCTTAGCGGTCGTTGTGATGCTGATGTTCATGCCACGCAACACGTCGATTTTGTCGTATTCAATTTCGGGGAAAATAATCTGCTCTTTCACACCGATGTTGTAGTTGCCGCGACCGTCAAACGCACGACCGGAAATACCACGAAAGTCACGCACACGTGGCAAGGCCACGGACACCAGACGATCGAGGAATTCGTACATGCGCTGGCCACGCAGCGTCACCATGCAACCAATTGGGTAGTCTTCGCGGATTTTGAAGCCAGCGATCGCCTTTTTGGTCTTAGTGATCACAGGCTTTTGACCGGCGATTTTTGTCAGATCAGATACAGCGTGATCAATGACTTTTTTGTCAGCAACGGCTTCTGAGACACCCATGTTCAAGGTGACTTTTGTGATGCGTGGAACCTGCATCACACTCTTGTAGCCAAACTGTTCGCGCATTGCGGGAGCAATTTTTTGCAGATAGAGTTCGTGAAAACGAGACATCTTGTTCGCCCCTTAAGCTTTCGCGCCAACGGGTTCACCGCTGGAACGAAATACACGTACTTTGCGGCCGTCAACTTCTTTGATCCCAACGCGATCACCTTTACCGGTGGCGGGATTGAACAGCGCAACGTTCGAAATATGGATCGGCATTGTCTTTTCGATAATGCCGCCGGTTGTACCCTGCATGGGGTTAGGACGAACGTGTTTTTTCACCATATTGATGCCTTCGACCAACACATGGTCTGCATCAAGACGGGCCAACACGGTACCGCGACGCTTTTTGTCACGCCCTGTCAGCACTACGACTTCGTCGCCTTTGCGGATTTTGTTCATTTAATGGCTCCTTACAGCACTTCGGGCGCCAGGGACACGATCTTCATGAACTTCTCACCACGCAATTCGCGCGTGACGGGTCCAAAGATACGCGTGCCAATGGGCTCGAGTTTCGCGTTGAGCAAAACGGCAGCATTGCCACCGAAACGGATCAGTGAACCGTCTTTACGACGGACACCCTTAGCCGTACGCACAACAACTGCGTTGTAGATTTCGCCTTTTTTAACGCGCCCACGTGGAGCTGCGTCCTTGACGGTAACCTTGATAACATCGCCGATAGCGGCATAACGGCGCTTGGAACCGCCGAGCACTTTTATGCACATGACAGAACGTGCACCAGTGTTATCGGCCACGTCCAGCGTGGTCTGCATTTGGATCATGATTTTTCCTGTTCCAACTTAACCAAAAATTCCACATGCTGTTGCATGCAGTCAAATCAGTCAGTTTTGGTCCCGTTAGGTGCCACAGGGCACCCTGGGTTGAAATCTGCTAATTTTTTCCTGCTTTTCGGGCTGCTTTATTTAGTTTGGCTATGCTTTTATGGGCTAGCTTCTTTAAATACGCCACACGAATTGCGGGAAAGCCGTGCAGTATATCGTAGTATTTTTTTTTGTGCAAGTGGCTTTCAGATATGTCATATTATCTGTCTAGCGCCTTTGCCAACTTTTCGTTGTATTGGAATCCTTATGTACCCTAAACAGTCTTTATATATCAATGGTGAGTTCATTTCCGGCGAAGGTCGCCAGTCACAGAACATCATTAATCCAGCCACCCAGGAGGTTCTTGGTCAATTACCCCATGCGACGCAGGCGGATCTTGATATGGCTCTCCAGTCTGCCGAACAAGCTTTCGCAAGCTGGAAAAAGTCTTCACCCATGGATCGCTCCGCAATCCTTCGTAAAGTGGGACAACTGACTCGTGAGCGCGCAAAGGAAATTGCGCACAACATGACGCTTGATCAGGGCAAGCCACTAGCAGAAGCACTCGGAGAGGTGGTTGGCTGCGCCGATCATTGTGATTGGCACGCAGAGGAATGTCGTCGAATCTATGGTCGCGTGATACTTCCACGTAGTCCGGATGTGCGCCAGTTGGTTTTGAAAGAACCAATCGGCGTTTGTGTTGCATTTACACCATGGAACTTCCCTTACAACCAGGCCATCAGGAAAATTTGTGCTGCTATTGGCGCTGGGTGCACCGTCATTCTCAAAGGACCAGAGGACTCTCCAAGTGCGGTGATGGCGATTGCACAGATGTTTCATGATGCCGGCCTGCCTCCTGGAGTGTTGAGCCTTGTTTGGGGTGAGCCTGCAAAAGTTTCCGACTATCTGATCCGTTCGCCTATCAGTCGTAAAGTCTCCTTTACTGGATCTGTTCCTGTTGGCAAACAACTCGCGGCTCTTGCCGGCGCACACATGAAGCGGGTCACAATGGAGCTTGGTGGCCATTCGCCCGTAATTGTGTTTGATGATGCGGATATCGATCGTGCAGCCACCATGCTTGCAAAGTTCAAAATTCGTAATGCCGGTCAAGTTTGTGTGTCGCCCACTCGCTTTTATGTGCAAAAGAAGGCTTACGATAAATTCCTCGCAAAGTTTCTGGATGTTCTGAAAAACGTCAAGGTTGGTAACGGTCTTGAGGAAGGTGTCGAAATGGGCCCGCTTGCGCATGAACGCCGGGTCCCCGCCATTTCTCGTTTTGTTGAGGACGCACGTCAACGGGGAGGAAAGGTTGAAATTGGCGGTGACGCATTGGGTGGAAAGGGATTCTTTTTTCCACCTACCGTCATTACTGGTCTCAAAGACGACTCCATGCTGATGACTGAAGAACCCTTTGGTCCGATCGCACCTGTTGTTTCTTTTGACACGCTTGATGAGGTCATTACACGTGCAAATAGTTTGCCGTTTGGTCTGTCCTCATACATCTTTACTAATTCACTTCAAACAGCGACAAAAATCTCTAATTCGATTGAGGCCGGCATGGTCAATATCAATCACTTTGGCAGTGCTCTGCCTGAGACCCCATTTGGAGGTATCAAGGATAGCGGCATTGGTAGCGAAGGGGGTTCTGAGACGTTTGATGGCTACCTTGTGACAAAGTTTGTGACACACGTCTAATTGTTATCTTATTTGGCGCAAAAATAAAAAGCGCCAAATAAAATACGAAATAAAAACACGAAAAAAAACGCGACGAAAAATCGTCGCGTTTTTTACTTCTTTTTTGATACTTAAATCACGCGTGCGGCTTCGATCAACTTCGTTGCAGTCCAGGACTTGGAGCGCGAAATTGGACGACCCTCTGCGATTTCAACTGTATCGCCTTCGTTGTACTGATTGGTTTCATCGTGTGCTTTGTATTTAGCAGAGCGCATGATGATTTTGCCAAGCACGGGATGCTTAACACGACGCTCCACCAACACTACGATGGTTTTATCCATCTTGTTGCTGACGACTTTACCAACCAACGTACGTTGACGCTTAGGTTTTGTGGTTTGAGCTGTGGTCATATTATGATCCCGCCTTCTCAGTCATCAGTGTGCGCACGCGAGCGATATCGCGACGAACTTTGCTGATCTGAGTGTGGTTTGTGAGCTGCTGAGTAGCCCGCTGCATGCGCAGACCAAATTGAGCCTTCAGCAGGCTTTCGAGCTCTTGACCGAGCTCGGCGGCAGTTTTTGCACGGAGTTCGCTTGCTTTCATATCGATTCCTTAAGTACCGAGGTGACGCGCGACGAATGTTGTAGCGATTGGAAGCTTCGCAGCAGCAAGGCGGAAAGCCTCTCGTGCAATTTCTTCACTCACACCTTCCATTTCGTACAACACTTTACCTGGTTGGATTTCAGCGACCCAATACTCTGGGTTACCTTTACCGTTACCCATCCGAACTTCAGCCGGTTTCTGCGAAATAGGCTTATCAGGGAAGATACGGATCCAAATACGTCCGCCACGCTTGATGTGACGGTTGATCGCACGACGAGCTGATTCAATTTGGCGTGCTGTCAGACGGCCACGACCTGTAGCCTTCAGACCAAACTCGCCAAACGAAACGTTAGCGCCGCGCGTAGCAAGACCGGTGTTACGGCCTTTTTGCTCTTTGCGATATTTCCTGCGTGCTGGTTGCAGCATGCTTATTCTCCTTCGGGCGCAGGCGCAGCGGCATCAGCCTTGCGCGGTGCACGACCACGACCAGCGGGACGAGCTGCCGGACGGCCACCTTCGGGCTTATCAGCACGAGGTGCGCGACGTGGGCGACGCTCTTCTTCGCGGGGCGCAGCGGTTTCAACAGGCATTTCGCCGTTAGCCAACATGTCGCCTTTGTAGACCCAGACTTTGATACCAATCACACCGTAGGTGGTATGGGCTTCAGAAGTACCGTAGTCAATGTTTGCACGCAATGTATGGAGTGGCACGCGACCTTCGCGATACCATTCTGTACGTGCAATTTCAATACCATTCAAGCGACCAGCACTCATGATCTTGATGCCAAGGGCACCCAGTCTCATGGCGTTTTGCATGGCGCGCTTCATGGCACGACGGAACATGATCCGCTTTTCAAGCTGTTGCGAGATGGAATCCGCAATCAACTGAGCATCGGTTTCTGGCTTGCGAATCTCTTCGATGTTGACGTGAACTGGCACGCCCATCAAACGCTGCAAATCAGCTTTGAGACCTTCGATGTCCTCACCACGCTTACCGATTACGACACCTGGACGAGCCGAGTAAACGGTGATGCGTGCATTTTTAGCAGGACGCTCGATGACCACACGGCCAACTGAAGCGCTTTTAAGTTTCTTTTTGAGGTACTCACGGACTCGGATGTCGGAAGCAAGCATGCCACCGAAATCTTTGTCGTCTGCGTACCACTTCGAGCCCCAATTACGTGTAACCGCAAGGCGGAACCCAATCGGGTGAATTTTCTGACCCATCGTGACTCCTTAGGCTCCGACCTTCACAGTAATGTGGCAGGTCTGCTTTTCGATCTGGTTACCGCGCCCTTTGGCTCGTGCGGAAAAGCGCTTCATCGACTCAGCCTTGTCCACGAAAATCGTGGTGACTTTGAGTTCGTCGATATCTGCACCGTCGTTATGTTCGGCGTTCGCGATGGCCGATTCAACGGCCTTCTTGAGGATGCCTGCGGCCTTCTTGTTAGTGAAGGTCAGGATGTTTAATGCCTGCGCAACTGATTTGCCACGGATGAGATCCGCAACGAGTCTTGTTTTTTGCGCAGAGATATGCACCCCGCGGATAATGGCTGTGGTTTCCATTGCTTACCTCTTGGCCTTTTTATCTGCAGCATGACCCTTGAACGTACGGGTCAGCGCAAATTCGCCGAGTTTATGTCCGACCATGTTCTCGTTAATGTAAACGGGAACGTGCTGGCGGCCGTTGTGAACAGCAATCGTCAACCCGATGAACTCGGGAAGAATCGTTGAACGACGCGACCAGGTTTTGATCGGCTTCTTGCCTTTTTCGGCGACTGCTACCTCGACCTTTTTGATCAAGTGTGCATCGACGAATGGGCCTTTCTTGACTGAACGTGACATGATTCGCCCTCTTATTTACGCTTGCGGCGCTGGACGATCATATTGTCCGTCCGCTTGTTGCTACGGGTCTTGTAACCCTTAGCTGGGGTACCCCATGGGCTACGTGGCTCGCCGCCTTCACCGGTACGACCTTCACCACCACCATGTGGGTGATCAACCGGGTTCATTGCGACACCACGGACCGTGGGACGAATACCGCGCCAACGAACCGCACCGGCTTTGCCGATTTGGCGCAAGCTGTGTTCTTCGTTGCCGACTTCACCGATCGTTGCACGACATTCAATGTGCACGCGACGAACTTCACCAGAGCGCAGGCGAACCTGAGCGTAAGTGCCTTCGCGAGCCAACAGAACAGCCGATGCGCCAGCGGAGCGTGCCATTTGAGCACCCTTGCCAGGCAACATTTCGATGCAGTGAATCGTTGTACCCACCGGGATGTTGCGAATAGGTAAGGTGTTACCAGCGCGGATGGGGGCTTCTATACCCGACAACAGCGTTGTACCTACCTCAAGACCACGAGGAGCGATAATGTAACGACGCTCACCGTCTGCGTAACAAAGCAAGGCAATGTGAGCAGTGCGGTTCGGGTCATATTCCAGACGCTCAACCTTTGCTGGAATGCCGTCTTTGTTCCGACGGAAATCCACCAAACGGTAGTGCTGCTTATGACCACCACCACGGTGGCGAATTGTGATGTGACCGTTGTTATTACGGCCAGAACCACGGATTTTCTTTTCGAGCAACGAAGCAACCGGCGCACCTTTATGCAGTTCAGGTGAGACCACCTTGAGCATGCCGCGGCGTCCGGGCGAGGTTGGCTTAACTTTTAAGAGAGCCATTTAGTTGACCTCCGCCAGGTTGATTTCTTGACCTTCTTTCAGTGAAACATAAGCCTTGCGCTCGTTACGACGGCGACCGACGAAACGACCGAAACGCTTAGCTTTACCTTTGCGGTTCAAAACCTGAACAGCTTCAACTTGCACTTTAAAGAGCAACTCGACTGCAGCTTTGATTTCTGGTTTTGTTGCATCAGCAACAACGCGAAAGGCGACCTGATTGTTCTTCTCTGCTACAAACGTGGCTTTTTCAGTCACGATTGGCGCCAGGATGATTTGCATTAGACGATGATCGTTCATGCCAGCATCTCCTCGAGTTGAGCGATGGCCGGCTTTGTGATCAGCACTTTTTTGTAGTGGATCAACGAGAGCGGATCGGCATTGCGCGGCTCGACAACTGCAACGTGCGGCAAATTGCGCGTCGCGAGGTAAAGGTTTTCATCGACTGAGTCGGTGATGATCAAAACGGAGTCCATACCAAAGGTCTTGAGCTTTTCAGCTGCAAGCTTTGTCTTGGGTGACTCAAGCGTAAAAGCATCAACGATGGAAATGCGGTCTTCGCGAGCCAACTGGGAAAGGATCGAACGTAGACCCGCGCGATACATTTTCTTGTTAACTTTTTGGCTGAAGTTTTCTTCAGGCGAATTAGGGAACGCACGACCACCACCACGCCACAAAGGCGAGGATGTCATACCAGCACGGGCGCGGCCTGTGCCTTTTTGACGGAAGGGCTTCTTTGTCGAGTGACGGACCTCGTCGCGACCTTTCTGAGCTCGGTTGCCTGAACGCGCATTTGCCTGGAAGGCAATAACGATCTGATGAACGAGGGCTTCATTAAATTCGCGACCAAAAACCGTGTCAGGCGCCGCAAATGTAGCGGAAGACTGGCCTTGATCATTTAGGAGCTTGATATCCATGGATTAGGCTCCCTTTTTAGCAGGTGCTTTGACTGCCGGACGCACGACGATGTCTCCGCCAGCATAGCCAGGGACTGCGCCCTTGACCATCAGGAGACCACGTTCGGCGTCAACACGGACGACGTCAAGGTTTTGCACGGTACGAGTGTCATCACCCAAGTGACCAGACATGCGCTTACCGGGGAAAATACGACCAGGATCTTGCGCTTGACCAATCGAACCAGGCACGCGGTGCGAACGGCTGTTACCGTGCGATGCGCGTTGCGATTTGAAATGGTGACGCTTGATGGTGCCGGCGAAACCTTTACCAATGGTGGTACCGGTCACGTCAACTTGCTGGCCGGCTTCGAAAATGCTTTCAACAGCGACCACGCTACCAGGCGTGAATTCGGCTGCGCGAGCAGGATCGAGACGGAATTCTTTGAGGATACTACCGGCCTCTACACCAGCTTTGGCGTAATGACCTGTTTGTGGCTTGGCTACACGGGAAGCGCGACGAGCGCCGTAAGCAACTTGAATGGCGGCGTAGCCGTCAGACTCAAGTGACTTTACCTGGGTGACGCGGTTGTTCGACACGTCCAGTACTGTCACGGGGATGGACTCACCATCTTCCGTAAAAATACGGGTCATGCCGACCTTGCGGCCCACCAGCCCAAGCCGATGTGCGGCAGGCGTGGGTGTCGATTTCGACATCGTTTTCTCCGGGGTAAAAACCCGATTCCCGACTGCGATTGGTCGGGGCTGATAAAACCCGAATATTTCGGGTGCTCATTTTTATCTCGCCAAAATTCGGCAAGTCTTGCATTCTAGCACCAATGTTTGCTGTTTTGCAAGCCACAAAGGCTTGAAAGCTAACAAACATGCGGTGCTATGACTAACAATCTTTACTGAAGTGCGATTTCAACATCCACACCAGCAGGCAAATCGAGGCGCATCAATGCATCAACAGTTTTATCTGTTGGGTCAACAATGTCCATCAAACGCTGATGTGTACGGATTTCGAACTGGTCACGTGAAGTTTTGTTCACGTGTGGTGAACGCAACACGTCATAGCGACGAATACGTGTGGGCAGTGGAACCGGACCTCGCACCACTGCACCGGTGCGCTTGGCCGTATCAACGATCTCTGCAGCCGACTGATCGATGAGTTTGTAGTCAAACGCTTTCAGACGGATGCGGATTTTTTGATTTTTCATGGCGATTCTCAAAGAGCGATATGCTGCGAGCCACTCGGCTCGCAGCGAAACAAGTTACTTCAGGATTTTAGCAACGACGCCGGCGCCGACGGTACGGCCACCTTCGCGGATTGCAAAACGCAGACCTTCTTCCATAGCGATTGGTGCGAGCAGCTTAACTGTCATACCAACGTTATCGCCT
>NZ_JAUHHE010000011.1 GCF_030410375.1 Zwartia vadi | reverse complement strand
TTAGGAACTTTGAGAATTACCGGCTCAGGGTCTTGGCCCACTGCGGTTGGAACGGCGTATTTAGCCGTGTTTAATGAGTACTGATATTTAATGAATACTGCTCATCCCCCGATAATGGAGTAGAGCCTAATGGAGTAGAGCCAAAAATGCTCCCATGTAAGGAGCACTGGTAGGCGGTATTGGAATCGAACCAACGACCTCCACGATGTCAACGTGGCGCTCTAACCAGCTGAGCTAACCGCCTTTAAAGAATGAGATTATATCGGTTTTATAGAACTGATGTCAAAAGGTCTTAGCGATCTGCATTTTTAATAGCGGAAATAAACGCGGCCATCAATTCGGGAGACTTAATCCCTGGCTCAAGCTCCACACCGCTACTGACATCTACTGACCATGGGCGCAATCTCCTCACGGTCTCTTCAACTGTGCTGGGAATCAGACCGCCCGACAAAATAACGGGTCGACGTACAGACTCCTCCAGCGCAATCAATTCCGATAAAAGGGTGTGATCAAAGCTGTGACCGCTACCACCATAGGCCGGGGTGTAGCTATCAAACAACCAACCAGATGCGGAGTGATATTTTAGGCAGTACTGAGAAAGTGCCTGTGGACTATCCATATCCGGTGCACCAACCCTGAAGGCCTTGATGTAGGGAACAGAAAAAGATTCGCAAAAGTCCGGAGTTTCTTCTCCGTGAAACTGCAAAAAACTGGGCCGCACAATTGAGATCAACTCTTGAACACTACTTGGTTCAGGATTCACAAAAAGCGCAACCGAACTCACAAACGCCGGTAACTCACGAGAAAGTTGAGCGGCCTGCTGGACGCTGACATATCGTTTGCTGCCTGGGTGAAATACAAAACCAACCGCATCCGCTCCAGCATGCGCAGCAAACCTTAAATCTTCCTGTCGAGTAATTCCGCAAATCTTAATTCTGGTGCGCATTTTCTGTACCTTTATAACTCTTGATCTGGGAAATCAATTGGAACCGAATCAAGAAAATCCAACCCAACAGCGTGAGGTGTCACAACAGGCAAGTTATATCCTGGGTACGTAACGTCTGTCAGATACAAGCCATCTGGTGAGAATGTTGGGGCGCCATACGTCCTGTCTTTTAAATCAAGTAACTTAGCCACATAGTCTACAGTTTCTCGACCCTGCCCAACCTGCACAAGGGCGCCAATGATATTTCTAACCATGTGATGTAAAAAAGCATTCGCCTGTAGTTGAATTATGATACGTGGCCCCTGTTGCGTGATGAGCAATGAATGGATGGTCCGCACAGGTGACTTTGCTTGGCACTGAGAGGACCTAAAGCTACTGAAATCATGTTCACCAAGCAAACATTTAGACGCTTGCCGCATGTCAGAGAGATTGAGAGGTTGGAAAACCCACCCTGCCCGTCCTTGCCACAAGGGATGTCGAACGCGAGTGTTAAGTATGACGTAGGTGTAACTACGGGCTGTGGCAGAAAAGCGCGCGTGAAATTGATGGGGAACAACCTGTGCCCACTGCACTGAAATTGAGTCCGGAAGATGGGCGTTCGTTCCTCTCACCCAAGACTCTGGTGTGCGAATCACAGGGGTATCCAAATGAACAACCTGATTGAGTCCGTGTACGCCAGTATCTGTTCTGCCCGCGCATATCGTGCTGACAGGCGAACCTACAAAATTTTGCAAAGCCTTTTCGAGTGCATCTTGAATAGTCAAGCCATGGGGTTGCTTCTGCCAACCCTGCCATGCGCGACCATCATAGGCAATACCGAGAGCGATACGACGCATTGCGAAAGCCGCAGAGTCCATATCAAGCGACTCTGCAGAAGGATGCATATCAGGCACCTGTTTTTGGAGGAACGGATGATTTGTTTGCAGCGTCGACATCGTCAGACAAATTCAAGTCTATCGACTGAAGTTTCTGATCAAAAGCGGATGCAAGCTTTGGATCATTCTGTATGGGACTTTCCTGAGCGTCGGTTTGTTCTTGACGTCCTGCACGTCGCAACAAAAAAGCAATCAGCAAGGCAAGTAAAGCTGAAATCCCTAGGACAAATCCCAAGACGTGATCAGATGCGTATTCTTTAAGTTTCGTAAAACTCGATTTGACTTCGTTAGCTGCTTTTGCATCAGTACCGGGCGTGCCAGCCGCACCAGTTGTCCCTGTTGCGCCAGTCGCACCGGGCACACCTGAAGATGCCGCTGAGCCTGTCAGACCCGGAACACCTGCAGCACCTGGAGTACCTGCGGCACCTTTAGCGCCTGGAACACCTGCAGCACCTGGAGCACCAGCGGCCCCTGGAGCACCGGGCACACCAACTGCAGAGCTACCTGAAAAGCCAGACTGACCAGCGGAGACAGATGCGGAGGCCTGACTTTTATTGAGGGCGTCTTTCAAGTCTTCTACGTTCTTTTGCAGCGCCTCGACGCGCGCGCGCATTTCACGCAACTCATTTTCTGTGGCAACACGTTTATCTGCTTGCTGATCTGCAGGATTTGTAGAGTCCAGTCGAACTTGATCTCCCGTTGACGCTGGACCTGGTGCAGGTGTTGGAGCAGTAACAGAGCCAGACTGATTTGTGGAAGACGCAACCACAGGTACGCTTGCTGAAACCTGTCCAGCGCCACGACGCGCCCTAAACGCTTGGTCATGTTTGGCAAACATCGCTCTTGCGTGTTTGGCATCCACCGCGCGCATCGTTGCAGCATCGGGAATACTCAACGTAGTACCCGCACGCAGCAGGTTCATGTTTTCAGAAATAAACGCCTGAGGATTAGCTTCGTATATAGCCCACATCACCTGATAGATATCCGCACCCGACACAGCTTTTGAAAGAGCGATTTCATACAGGGTATCGCCACGCGCAACACGGACGGAGTTGTTAGCGCCTGCCGAAGGGTCCTTTGTCAGCACCAAATAACTCGACTGAATCATCCGAATGCCAGAGGCGGTGGACAAACGAATTAATACGTCAATCACTGGGCGGTTTACAGCTTGGGAGGAACGCACAATGAGCTGGCGGGAAGACGCATCCCTACCTGGCTCAACCACCACGGACAAGGTCTCAATTGGAGCAGGTAGCGTCAGGCCGGCATCTGCCCAAGATTGCGGGGCCGCGATTGAAGCACTTAAGCCTTTGAGATCTTCTGATGTCAGTCCATGAACTGGCACGGTTACCTGCAATGGGGCGCCTGCTTCCGAATTCACACGACCATGTCCAGGCTGAGCAGCTTCAGACCGATCTAAAAAGGCAAATGACATACCAACAAACAGCAAAAGCGGTAGAGCAACACGTCTCACCGCAGTGACTGAAGTGTTTGATTGCCTGAACATATCCGGATTTCCTTG
Organism: Zwartia vadi; assembly: GCF_030410375.1. Classification (GTDB taxonomy): domain Bacteria; phylum Pseudomonadota; class Gammaproteobacteria; order Burkholderiales; family Burkholderiaceae_B; genus Zwartia; species Zwartia vadi. The sequence continues at coordinate 135,305 of NZ_JAUHHE010000011.1, read as the reverse complement.
GGTTTAGAGTTCGCCGAGTGTAATCCGCAGCATGCGGCGCAAAGGTTCCGCAGCCCCCCACAACAACTGATCGCCAATAGTGAACGCACCGAGGTATTCGGGGCCCATGGAAAGCTTTCTCATCCGTCCGACCGGAATGTCGAGTGTGCCCGTCACGGAGACGGGCGACAAGGCGCGCAAGGTGTCTTCTTTCGTATTGGGGACAAACTTCGCCCAAGCAGTTCCTTTTGCCACGATGTCAGCTATCTCGTCCATCGGAACATCACGCTTGAGTTTAATGGTCAGGGCCTGGCTGTGGCAGCGCATTGCACCAATCCGAACACACAAGCCGTCAATTGGAATGGGTGCAGAGCCGAAACCTTCGCCACGTCCAAGAATTTTGTTTGTTTCGGCCTCACCTTTCCACTCTTCACGAGACATGCCGTTTCCAAGATCCTTGTCAATCCAAGGAATTAAATTACCGGCAAGGGGAATGCCAAAGTGTTCAGTCGGCAACTCGCCAGACTGTTGCGTGGCAAGAACCTTACGATCAATTTCGAGAATGGCAGAAGCAGGATCTGCAAGCTCGGCCTTAACGGAGGCATTTAGCAGACCAAACTGTGTCAAAAGCTCTCGCATATGCTGAGCACCTCCACCGGATGCCGCCTGGTAGGTCATGCTTGTCATCCAGTCAATGAGGTCGAGCTTAAATAATCCTGCAAGACCCATCATCATGCAACTGACCGTACAGTTTCCACCGATATAGTCGCGAATGCCTCGATGCATGCCCGCATCAATCACGTCACGGTTGACAGGATCAAGCACGATAATGGCATCGATTTTCATGCGAAGAGTGCTGGCTGCATCTATCCAGATTCCCGTCCAACCTGCGGCGCGGAGTTTGGGATAAACCTCACTGGTGTAGTCACCGCCTTGCGCCGTTAAGATAATTGGGAGCTTTTTGAGCGCTTCGATATCAAAAGCATTTTGTAAAGCGGTCGCACCGGCCCAATCTGGTGCACGGCCGCCCGCGTTACTGGTCGAGAAAAAAACGGGGTCGATCAGGCTAAAGTCACCCTCATCACGCATACGCTGCATAAGGACAGAGCCAACCATACCGCGCCAACCTACTAATCCGACCGATTTTTTCATTTCAGCAAAACCACAATAAAGTAAAAGATAATGAGTATTTTAGCCTAGGGCCTTGAGTACAGCGTCGCCCATGCCGGCTGTTCCAACCTTTGTCGTGCCTGGCTCGTAAATATCAGCTGTGCGAAGACCCTGCTGAAGGACTTTTTGGACAGCCTGTTCAATGCGGTCAGCCAGCGCAGCACTATCCAGGGAATAGCGCAACATCATGGCGGCCGACAAAATTGTCGCCAGAGGATTGGCAATGCCTTTGCCTGCAATGTCTGGCGCTGAACCATGGCTGGGCTCGTACAAGCCCTGACCGGAGGCGTTCAGCGAGGCGGAAGGCAACATGCCAATCGAACCCGTCAACATGGCAGCTTCGTCTGACAAAATATCTCCAAACAAATTACCAGTGACGATTACGTCAAACTCACGCGGCGCACGGACCAACTGCATCGCTGCATTGTCCACATACATGTGAGAGAGAGAAACATCGGGATATTCGCGTGCAACATCGATGACGACATCACGCCAAAGTTGAGATGTTTCAAGTACATTGGCTTTGTCAACGCTGCACAGTTTGCCTTTGCGCTTTTGCGCAGCCTGAAAACCTATATGAGCAATACGTCTAATCTCTGGCTCGGCGTAACGCATGGTGTCAAAGCCTTCTTTAGATCCGGCAAACGGTCCGTCAGAAGCTGTTCGAATGCCGCGTGGTGAACCAAAATAAATGTCACCTGTCAGTTCACGAAGAATCAAAATATCCAATCCGGATACGATTTCCGGCTTGAGAGAAGACGCATTGGCAAGTTCAGGATACAAAACTGCCGGACGAAGGTTTGCAAACAAACCCAGTGCTTTACGCAGGCCTAAAATCGCTTGTTCAGGACGATGCTCACGCGGAAGCTTGTCATATTTCCAGTCACCGACTGCGCCAAACAAAATTGCATTGGATTCCTGGGCTAGTTTCAATGTTGCAGGTGGCAAAGGGTGTCCGTGCAAATCAAAGGCTGTTCCACCAACGGGTGCCTCATTGATCTCCAGTGCAGGCGCGACAGCGCGCAACACGCGAACGGCTTGCTCGATAATCTCAGCACCAATTCCATCACCAGGTAAGACAGCAATTTTTTTTGACATGTTTGACTCATCTAAAAAATAATGGGCCGGCGAACCGGCCCGAGATACAGTTACTTAGCGCGCGCCGATTGGCACCACATCCAGCCAGGGGTGACGAGCGAGACGCTCATTTTCGAAGTTGCGGATTTTGTCAGCATGACGCAAAGTCAAGCCGATTTCATCCAACCCATTTAACAAGCAGTACTTGCGATGCGGGGTGATGTCGAAATGCATCGAGCGACCATCCGGAGCAATCACAAGCTGTTTCTCAAGATCGATCGTAAGTTTGTAACCAACAAACCCACGTACCTCATCGAATAAACGGGCCACCTCCAACTCGGAAAGAACAATTGGCAAAAATCCCGTCTTGTAGCTGTTGTTGAAGAAGATATCCGCAAATGATGGCGCAATCACAGCACGAAAACCGTACTGCGCCAGAGCCCAGGGTGCATGTTCACGGCTCGAACCGCATCCAAAGTTTTTTCTGCCCAACAAAATCGAAGCACCCTGATATCGAGGGTGATTTAAGACGAAATCTGGATTGAGCGGGCGTTTGGAATTATCCATTCCAGGTTCACCGTGATCCAGATAGCGCAAACTGTCAAACAAGTTAGGCCCAAAGCCGGTGCGATGGATTGATTTGAGAAACTGCTTGGGAATGATCAGGTCCGTATCGACGTTTTCGCGATCGAGAGGAGCGACAAGACCTTGATGTGTTGTAAATGCATCCATGTTTATTTACCGGAAGTTACGTACGTCGACAAAATGACCAGCAATTGCTGCAGCAGCTGCCATTGCTGGGCTCACGAGATGGGTTCTGCCACCCTGCCCTTGACGACCTTCAAAGTTTCGATTTGAGGTCGATGCACATCGTTCCTGGGGTTCAAGGCGGTCGGCGTTCATTGCCAGACACATCGAACAGCCAGGCTCACGCCACTCGAATCCGGCTTCGATAAAGATCTTGTCCAAGCCTTCTCTTTCCGCTTGCGCCTTGACCAAGCCAGAACCCGCCACGACCATCGCCTGGCGAACATTGCTTGCAATACGTTTGCCACGCGCAACAGCAGCAGCTGCGCGCAAGTCTTCTATACGGGAATTGGTGCATGACCCAATAAAAACACGATCAATTTTAATGTCCTCGATCGGAGTGTTAGGTTTGAGCCCCATGTACTCGAGGGCACGCTCCATGCCGCTGCGACGAATTTCATCCTTTTCGCGCTCTGGATCAGGCACGCGGCCGGTCACTGGCAACACCATTTCAGGTGAAGTCCCCCAAGTTACCTGGGGAACAATCTGACGTGCATCAATATCAACAATGCGGTCAAAATGTGCACCTTCGTCGGAATGCAGTGTTTTCCAGTAGGCAACAGCCTGATCCCATAACGCACCAGTAGGTGCAAAGGGACGACCAACGAAATAATCAATTGTTTTTTGATCAACGGCCACCATGCCTGAACGCGCGCCAGCTTCAATTGCCATATTGCATAAAGTCATACGACCTTCAATAGACAAATCGCGAATGGCGCTACCAGCAAATTCGATGGCGTGCCCGGTACCACCAGCGGTTCCAATGACACCAATAATATGCAAAATGATGTCTTTTGCTGAACAGCCGACAGGCAATGAGCCTTCAACACGAATCAGCATGTTTTTATTTTTCTTGGCTTGCAATGTCTGGGAAGCCATCACATGCTCGACCTCGGAGGTGCCGATTCCGAAGGCCAAGGCACCAAATGCGCCGTGAGTACTCGTATGCGAATCGCCGCACACGACAGTCATGCCGGGCAATGTCGCGCCCTGCTCTGGACCGATGACGTGAACAATGCCCTGACGGGGATCATTCATCCGGAATTCGATCACATTATGTTTCTCGCAATTGGCGTCCAGGGTGTCGACCTGAAGCTTTGAAACTGGATCTGTAATGCCCTGTGCACGATCAATCGTCGGAACGTTGTGATCAGCAACGGCGAGATTCGCGTTGAGACGCCATAATTTACGTCCGGCAAGTTCTAGACCCTCAAAGGCTTGGGGGCTAGTGACTTCATGTAAAAGATGACGGTCAATGTAGAGAATGGCGGTGCCATCTGATTCTTCGTGAACCACATGGGCATCCCAAAGCTTGTCGTATAGGGTTTTTTTCATGACGTTGTCTCAGCCACACTGATTGTTAAGGTTTAGCTCTTGATTATGCCATAGCAGACGGGGTCGTTACGTCTTGCCTCTACCCTCGCCACACTGAGCACGGTGTCGCAAGGCATGATCCAGCAAAATGATTGCCAAAAGAGACTCTGCAATGGGGGTTGCACGGATCCCTACACACGGGTCGTGTCTTCCAAGAGTCTTGACCGTGACGGGGTTACCGCTTCGGTCGATGGAGCGACGCTCCACGCGAATACTGGAGGTTGGTTTAATTGCGAGACTGACAGTAATAGGTTGACCAGTGGAGATCCCGCCTAGGACACCTCCTGCATGGTTGGTTAGAAAACCATCAGGGGTAATCTCGTCACCGTGCTCTGAGCCACGTTGCGTGATGCTTTGAAATCCAGCGCCAATTTCGACGCCTTTCACAGCATTTAGACCCATCATGGCATGAGCAATATCGGCATCCAGTCGATCGTAGATTGGTTCCCCCCAGCCGGCAGGCAAACCTTCGGCAACGACTTCAATACGCGCACCCACGGAGTCACCATCTCTGCGCAACTGGTCCATATACGCCTCTAATTGAGCGATAACCTCAGGGTTCGCAGAGAAAAAAGGGTTGTTCGGGACATGCTCCCAGCTGACAAATGGCATCGGGATCGGGCCAAGCTGACTCATGTAGCCACGCACCATGATCCCGTATTGCTTAGCAAGCCATTTTTTAGCGATTGCACCCGCAGCGACTGTCGGTGCAGTTAACCGGGCAGAAGAACGGCCACCTCCCCGAGGGTCGCGATAGCCATATTTTTTAAAATAAGCATAGTCAGCATGACCCGGGCGAAATGTATCTGCAATCGCGCTGTAATCCTTGCTTCTGGCATCGACATTCCGAATCAGCAAAGCGATTGGCGTGCCTGTTGTTTTTCCCTCAAAGACGCCAGAAAGTATTTCAACCTGATCGGCTTCTTGTCGTTGTGTTACGTGTCTGGATGTTCCGGGACGGCGGCGGTCAAGCTCAGATTGAATGTCCTGCTCAGACAATTCCAGGCCGGGAGGACACCCATCCACCACACAACCAATAGCGGGCCCGTGTGACTCACCAAAATTCGTCACGCAAAATAATGTACCAAGAGTATTGCCAGACATGGATAAGCGAACCGTCAAAGTTGAGCGCGTCTATTGTGGTTAGCGCGGCAAAGCGACATTATTGCATCAGGAAGAACAACTCACCTCAATTTTGCTGGCCCAGACCGGTGGGAGAGCCGAATAATGCTCCATACCGGGCTTGGCTGTGTAGGGATCCGCCAACAAATCCATCATTCGCTCAAGCACTGAGAAATCCCCCTTCTGGGTGGCCTCAATCACCTCTTGTGCAAGGTAATTACGCAAAATGTATAGTGGATTCACAGCCAGCATCGCATCGACGCGCTGCTGCCAGGGGGGCGACTCATGCTGAATCCGATTTTTGTAGCGCTCAAGCCAGGCGTACGCAGCTTCTCTGTCGACAAAAAGGTCAATAAAAGGCCTCAAAGAACCTGAGCCATCTCCAACTGTGCCACCCAGGTCAAGGGCGATACGACCAGCATCGGCATGAGCCAAGCCAGGCGCATAGGCAAGCTGTCTAAAGGTCAGGGAAAAATCTGCATGGCTGGCTTGCATCAGGCTCCATAGATCGTCGATCAACGTCTCGTCACCCGCTTGCCAAGTTTTCAAACCAAGTTTTTGGCTCATACGATCTTGCATCGCATGAAGAAAAGTAGGTTCAAACTGATCAAGCGCTGCTCTTAGAGGCTCTGCTTGGGGCACAATCGTGTGCAAACTATTGGCAAGTTGATAAAGATTCCAGTGCGCAACTGAGGGCTGAGCATGCCATGCATAGCGGCCATTGGAGTCGGTGTGATTACAAATGTGGCGGGCATCAAAACCATCCATAAATCCATAAGGACCATAATCGAGGGTCAGTCCGAGTATGGACATATTGTCGGTATTCATGACTCCGTGGCAAAAACCGACAACCTGCCAGTTCGCAATTAAAACCGCCGTGCGTTTAACAACCGCCTCAAGAAATCGTACGTAACGAGTTTCGGGAGTTTCAGGAGTACCTGCAACGGAATTTAAACATTCAGGATAAAACCGTTCAATCACGTAGTCAGCAAGCTTTTTGACTAAATCCGGTCTTTTACGTGAAGCCCAGTGCTCAAAGGACCCAAAACGAACAAAACTCGGCGCAACCCTCGCCACAATTGCAGCGGTTTCGACGGTTTCGCGCATGACAGGATCATCGGCGCTGACAAGTGACAACGCGCGCGTCGTCGCAATACCCAACCCGTGCATGGCGTGGCTTGCCATATATTCACGCACTGAAGACCTCAATACCGCACGGCCATCGCCCATACGTGAATAAGGCGTCATTCCGGCGCCTTTAAGCTGGATTTCCCAATTGCCGGAGGGACCCACAATCTCGCCAAGTAAATGTGCGCGACCGTCACCCAATTGACCCGCCCAAACGCCAAACTGATGACCGCTATAAACTGCTGCGAGAGTATCGCCACCCGGCATCGGATGCGAACCGCTGACTACATCTAGAAACTCCTTTTCCTCAAAACAGGCTGGACTTAAGCCCAGCAACTTAGCAACCTCTGAATTTGCATGAACAAGGCGTGGATTCTTAAGAGGAGTTGTAGGGAGTCTGGTGTAAAAATCAAGCCCAAGCGCAGCAAAGCTGTTGTTGGTCTTTAAGCCAGAGAAGCTAATTTGAGTTTTTGGCATGAGCAGCTAATTGTTTGGCAAAACGTTTTGCTGGACGAACATAAAACAATGCAGCAAAAAAGAAGACTGTGGATAAAAATATCTCAATCCACGCCATGATGATCGAAGGGCCCGGCGGATCAGACATCACCCTCACCACACCTTCCATCAGATAGAGTAGAACCAGCATGGAAGCCCATTGAATGGTGTAAAGACTCCCTTTTGAGACTCCCCGGAAAGCAAAAGCCAAAGGCAAAGCCTTGAGAAACAGCAGTGTGCCGCCTGGACGAAGTGGCGCAAGCCAAATCTCCCACAGCAAACACAGCAAAAAGAGTGCAAACAGAGAAACAAGGGCGATACGCTGCAGCGCAACATTCAAGGTTGGCTGAATGGGTGTAGAGGGGGTAACAATTTGCTTCATGCTGCTATTATCGCTTGAGAGAGGGTCATATCAGACGCTAACCCCTTCCCGCATGTCAACAGAGCATGGAGCTCTCATTCGTGATTCATCGAACACATCCCATCGCAAGCCTGAAAGAGCGACTTTCGGACTGGCAAAAAATCTTGTTTTCAAGCGCCAAACGTTTGAGTCAAGTGGATGCTTTTGATTTGGCAGGTAGCCTCACCTTTACCACTGTGCTTGCAATCGTCCCTTTGCTCGCAGTTGCATTAGCTCTATTTACAGCTTTTCCACAGTTCCACGAATTCAGTGAAGCGCTACAGGCCTTTTTGACCAACAGCCTGATGCCCCCCACTATTTCAGATAATGTCATGTCCTATCTCAACGAGTTTGCCAGTCAAGCCAGTCGTTTGACTGCGATTGGTGGCGGATTTCTGGTCGTGACCGTCCTCTTGTTGATTTTGTCAGTCGATAAAGCGCTCAACGAAATTTGGCGCGTGTCGACTCCCCGCAGTATTGGACAAAGACTGCTGGTTTATTGGGCGTTACTCACCCTTGGACCCATCATGACTGGCGCAAGCCTTTGGGCAACCGCCTTGGTTGCGCGTGAATCCTTCGGTGTCATTGCCCAGATTCCCGATTTGCTTGAACTGACTCTCAAAATATCCCCATTTTTTGTCAGTGCCGCAGGTTTTGCAGTGCTCTTTGTCATCGTTCCTCACGCCCGAGTTGCACCACGCGACGCAATCATTGGCGGTTTGCTTGTCTCGGCCTTGCTTGAGGTCATGAAATTCGGATTTGCTTATTACGTCTCGCAAATATCGACTTACACCACCATTTATGGTGCATTCGCAGCCCTGCCTGTTTTTTTGATTTGGGTCTATCTGTCTTGGCTGAGTGTGTTGTTTGGCGCGATTGTGGCTGCCAACCTTCCCTATTTGCGCCAAGTTCGACTCAGTGGCTCTTCCCTTCACGACCACCCCTTGCTGCATGCCCTAGCCATACTCCAATTACTCAGTTCTGCGCGTAACCAAAAAACCCCCGGCCTCAGTCTGCGTGAATTGAGTGAGACTCTTTATCAAACAGAAGATCAGGTGGAATCGATCTTGCGCACACTTCAAGAGCTTGGCTGGGTTGGCGTGGCAATGGTACGCAGGCGCATGCACTGGGTGCTGGTTTGCAATCCTGACACCACGAGCATGAAACCATTGCTCAAAAAAATGATCGTCAATCGCCGAGAGCTCAAACTTGACGAGCAGCCGGCACTTAAGCATGCTTTGGTTGTTTACCTTCAGGATAATGACGATTCAAAGCTGAGGGATGTGCTACTGCAGAATGACAAGCCAGACTTGCACGGCTTACAATCCAGCCAAAGCAGCACATAGGAGACGCATCATGTTACAGGTCAGTGAAATATTACGGGTCAAGGGCAACACTCTTTTTACCGCTTCCCCAGAAACTTCCGTTATTCAAGCGCTTGAAACGATGAGTGAGCAAGACATTGGCTCCTTGGTCATCATGGATAAAGGCAAGTTGGCAGGCATGCTGACGTTTAGAGAGATTATTCGTCACGTGAATGGTAATCACGGTGCGGTCGGATCCACGACAATTCGTAGCATCATGGATGCAAATCCAGTAAGCGTTTCACCTGAAACAGAGGCTGACGAGGTTCAACGGTTAATGCTTCAAAATCACTCACGTTACATTCCCGTCATGGATGGAACTGTGCTGATGGGGGTCATTTCTTTTTATGACATGGCGCAAGCGATTGTTGCGGCGCAAAAATTTGAAAACTCCATGCTCAAGGCTTATATCCGTGACTGGCCGGATGAGGAGAAGCAATAGGCTCCAGCCCACCAATCTCAGACCAAGCTCGGGCAATAAGCAAGGCATCATTAGAATTGAGTAGTTTCGAGTCTGACAACATCCGTCTCCAGAGACGCGACCGTGGTCTACCATTAAACAGTCCGAGCAAGGGCCTCACGACAATGCGTAACGGCGTACCTAGGTCAACCTGTCGTGCCGCATAGCCTACTAACTGCTCAATAATCTGCGGCTCCTCCAACGCGGGCGTTGCGGGCCAAAAAGCAGCGGAGAGTTCATGCATAACAATTGGGTTGTGCCATGGTGCACGGCCAAGCATCACTCCATCAAAGGTTTTCAGCGCCTGCGTGCAATCTTCAACCCCAGCTAAGCCCCCGTTGAGCACCACAATCGCATCAGGGAAGTCTTGTTTTAGTCTTGCCGCATCCGCATACCTTAGTGGCGGCACATCTCGATTATCCTTGGGTGTCAGGCCTTTTAAGACCGCATTTCTGGCATGCACAATAAAAACTCGACAGCCAGTTTCATATATTGTGCCGACAAAGTCTCTTACAAATCCATAATCATCGTTATAGTCGAGGCCAAGCCGATGCTTGACTGTCACTGGAATTGTTACGACATCCTGCATCGCTTTAATGCAGTCCGCGACCAGTCTGGGTTCAGCCATCAAACATGCGCCAAACGCGCCTTTTTGTACCCGCTCCGAGGGGCAGCCACAATTGAGATTAATTTCGTCATAACCCCATTGTGCACCCAGTCGCGCCGCATGGCTCAAGGCCTGCGGTTCACTTCCCCCTAGCTGCAAGGCGACGGGATGCTCTTCATGATTAAAACCAAGGTGCCGCTCAACGTCGCCATGCGTGAGTGCACCAGTAGTAATCATTTCGGTATAAAGCCGCGCATGGGGCGCAAGCAGGCGATGAAAAAAACGACAGTGACGATCAGTCACATCGATCATGGGGGCCACACAGAGCTTCCAGCCCATCGGATCTAGTGGCGCGGCAAGTTGAAGTTCAGTCGTGGACATTTTTTGAAAAAACAAAGCGTCCAAACCGGACATATGCCATTTTATATGGGTTGGACGCCAGTCAACGCAAGACACGTCTCGCGAACAATGCATCCTTGCTAAAATCGTTAAATCTATCAACACGATTCACCCTACATTTATGGCAGTTTTTACTCAAGTCAGCGAAAATGATGCCCAATCTTTATTGGCTGATTATTCCCTAGGGGGTTTCCTAGGTTTAAAGGGTATTACCGCCGGGATCGAAAACAGCAACTTTTTCCTGACTACAAGTCAGGGTGAGTATGTGTTGACTATCTTTGAGGTGCTCAAGGCTGATCAGTTGCCTTTTTACATTGAGCTGATGAACCATTTAGCTCAAAAGTCGATCCCTGTTCCCCAGCCCCAAACTCGGCTTGACGGAAAAAGACTCTCAACCTTGCACGGTAAACCTGCTGCAATCGTCACAAAGTTGCCAGGAAGCTACACCCCAAATCCTAGCGCACGTCATTGCGCCATCGCAGGAGAGACTCTCGCCCATGCGCACTTGGCAGGCATGGATTTTGGGATCACTCAGCCAAACTTAAGAGGGTTGACCTGGTGGGAGCAAACTGCGCCAACAGTTCTGCCGTTTCTCAACCAGACACATGCTCGGCTTCTTCAGGAAACACTCTCTGAGCAGCGAAAGCTTGCGGAAACTTCCGACTACCAGTCGCTTCCTAGCGGCCCCGCTCATTGCGATCTCTTTCGTGACAATGTCTTGTTCGCAGGAACGTTTGACAAACCCGTCATGGGTGGATTCATCGACTTTTATTTTGCTGGTGTGGACACCTTTATCTTTGACGTGGCAGTCAGTGTGAATGATTGGTGTATTGAGCACTCAACGGGTGCCTTTCAACCTGAACTACTGGATGCATGGCTCACCGCTTATGCTCGGGTTCGCCCCTTCACTCCCGAAGAACATCGTGTTTGGCCGGTTATTCTAAAAGGCGCGGCCTTACGTTTTTGGATCTCCAGGCTTTACGATTTTTATTTACCCCGACCCGCTCAGACACTTAAACCACATGATCCAAGTCATTTCGAGCGCATACTGACCGAACGAACAATGGCTGTTACGCCCTCCCTACCCAAGGAAATTTGATGCAAGCCGTACCTTTACCCGCACTCGCAGGATGGATCTGGGTTAGAGATGGCTGGGCGTTATTTCGCACGCAACCATTAGCGTTTTTTTCATGGGCAATGTTCGTGAGCTTGATGCTGATGATCGCTACGATCACGCCACCGATCGGCCCGCTCTTCTTTATCATCTTAATGCCAACAGCCACCCTGCTTTCCTTGTCAGCTGGCCGGCATGCCACCGAGGGCAGACGGATTTTATTAGGGACTTGGATTGAACCTTTGCGTCAGCCACAGGTCTTTCGTCGTCTTTTGGCGATGGGTGGTCTATACGTGGCATTTTGTTTGCTGCTGGGACTGGCTGCCTTTATGCCGTTTTCGGGCGAAGTAACCGAAGCCCTTAAAAACGTTGAAAAAACGAATGACCTGCTTCCCTTGATGCAGGCGGTTCAAACACCCATGATCATTTTCGGTGCTCTCTACATCGTCATGGCGGCGATATTCTGGTTTGCACCTGCTTTGGTCGGCTGGCACGGGATTCGCATCACGCAGGCACTATTTTTTAGTTGGATCGCATGCTGGCGCAACAAAATGGCATTTTTGGTCTATGGATTGTGTTGGCTTGCTGTTTTTCTAATTGTCGATACGTTTATTAGTGCATTGGTCATGATCGGACTTTCTCCAACAACGGCTGCCACCATTCAGGTTCCGCTCAACGTTGTTGCCACCTCAGTTTTATACTGTAGTTTTTATACAAGCTACACAGCTGTTTTTAACAACAGCGCCACGGAAAGCTCGGCAGAAAAACTGGAACAGTGATCGTCCTTAATCGATAACATTTCGCATGCAGAGTGTGCCCGATGACAATACACGATTCTATTAGGCCTCACACACGGTCTCACATCTATGATCTGCATGTCACGATCTAAAAAGAATACCGCAATACAGTAGCGCATCCCGAAAGTATGGATCGAGTGACAGGGTCTGAGCCAGAGCACCTCTCCGGGAACAAGTTTTGGAAGACCCAGTAAGCCACTCGCTCGTCTGAGCCAAGTATGTGCCTCGATTATTTTCATGGCTGACCTAAAAGTTGAATCACGACTGGAAAGCCCAAAACTATAAATGTGCAAGGAAAAATGCAGAGCGCCATAGGAAAAAGCATTTTGACGGGTGCCTGAAGCGCCTGTTTTTCCGCGTGCATGAGCCGCAGCGCTCTTTGCTGATCCGCATAGACTTGGATAATACGACCTAGGCTAAAACCCATCGCCTCTCCCTGAATAAGCGAGGAGATCAGTTGTCGAACACTGGCCAAATCCAGACGTTGACTCAGCTGTCTCAATGCCTGTGCTCGGGACTGACCGGCACGCATATCAGCAAGCATCGTTGACCACTCTTGGTGCAGAGGACCTGAGTCAATATGCTCGAGTGCGAGCTGAACCGAGGCTTGAAGATTCAGCCCCGCATCCAAGCCTAGCCCAACCATATCGAGAAAGAAAGGGAACTGTCGACTCATAAACTTGAGTCGCTGGTGATGTTTACGTTTCAACCAAATAATTGGCAACCACCAACCAAAAGAAAAGGCTATTACAGTACCTAGATAAGATGCGATATGGACAGAAAGTAGTGCTGCATACATCCACCACACAGCGAGAGACAAACACAGGAGAGCTCCTAACCACTGCAAACAATAAATTTGAGGGAAATGCCAACCGATCAAACCAGCGCGTTCAATTAGACCGGTGAGCCTGCGTCGCTGTCCCCATGTGATGAAAGGCGTTAATCCACGTAAACCTTGCGATGAAAGAGATTTAAAAAACCGCCATAAAAGCAACACCATAAACATGGCCACACATATGATGGCAAGCATTGCGCAGACAATGGCAAGCATCCCCATACGCTTAAACCTCTATCGTCAAAATGCGCCGCAACCAAAAAATACCTAAACACTCAAGTAACAGGACAATACCAAGCATCATCTGCCCAGTCTGACTAAGAAACATCAACTCCACTGAAATCGGATCGATCTGACTTAAGGCAACTAAGAGAACGAGAGGTAAAGCGCCCATCACCCAAGCCTGCATTTTTCCTTGAGCAGTTAACACCTCAATTTTTCCTGTGATGTGTTGTCGAGCACGTAAATTAATAGAGAGTCTCTCTAATAAATCAGCAAGCGATCCGCCAGAAGCATGGCCCACTGCGAGTAGCGCAGTCACCAACTCGACACTTTCCGATGGCATGCGTTGATTTAGTGCGGATAAGGCTTGATTTAAAGGTACGCCCATCCGGTGCTCTCTTAACACTAAGCGAATCTCTTGTGACATGGGCGTGGGGGCATCTTCAGCATAGTTTTTTAAAGCAAGCCCAATACTTGCACCGGAACGCAATGCCCCGGCAATTGCTGTCAAGGCATCAGGCCATTGCGTATCAAACAAACCGAGCCTACGTTTTAGGGCATTAGTCAAAATGAACCTCGGAATGAATAAAGTCAGTAAACCGGAAGCTAATGCAAGCAATACACTCGCACTTAGAAACCAGACCGAGATGGAGAATGTGACTGAAATACAGCACAAAGAAGACCATAAGTGGGTTGTGTCAATAAAAACAAATAACTCAGAAAGACTCGTTTGGGTATGTTCCGTAACAGAGCTGCGATAACGCACCCAGGCAACACTTGCCAACTGTTGCAACAACCAAACCGCCACAGCAACGGACAAAAATGCAAGCACTAAACCGATATAAATCATGAAGCGGCAAACCATTGCAACAAGCTTGAATCAACCTCAGTTCCCCAGTTTTCAAAACACTGAGGAACCAGACCCATAGGTTGGGAACAACCTGCTAGTCGATCAAACTTTGCGAGCTTCTGCATTTGAATGCAACCTGACTCTATACCAACAATTTCAGAGACATCATGAACCACGCGCCGCCCGTCTGGTAAGCGTGCTTGCTGGACAATCAAATGAATAGCTGAACTGATTTGCTCCCTAACAGCATTTAGTGGCAAACCACTATTCGCAGACAAAATCATTGTTTCAAGTCGTGATAGTGCGTCACGTGGCGTATTGGCATGCAAGGTCGTGATTGATCCCTCATGACCTGTATTCATTGCAGCAAGCATATCAATCGCCTCGGCGCCCCTCACCTCACCTACGACAATTCTGTCAGGTCGCATACGAAGCGCGTTTCTGACAAGATCTCTGAGCGTCACCGCGCCACGACCCTCAGCATTTTCAGGGCGAGCCTCGAGCGCCATCACATGGGAATGGTTAATTTGCAATTCAGCCGAGTCCTCGATAGTGACGATTCTTTGATCGCTTGGTACGCAATTTGCGAGTACATTTAATAAGGTTGTTTTACCTGAACCTGTACCGCCTGAAACAAGAATATTGAGCCTTTGACGAACGCAAAGCTCTAAAAATTGAGCGAGCTTCTCGCTTAGTGTTCCATTGGTCACTAAACCATCCAGATCAATTCCCTTATTTGTGAACTTTCGGATTGTCATACAAGCCCCATGGATCGCAATCGGAGGGATGACGGCATTGATTCTCGAACCATCCCGTAAACGCGCATCGACCATGGGAGCTGCATCATCCAAACGACGTCCGAGTGGAAAGACAATCCTTTCCATAACGCCACGAACAGCTTGTTCACCACTAAACTGATAATGACTGAGCTCCAGACGCCCATGACGCTCAATAAATATTTCGTCGTATCGATTCACCATGATTTCCGTAATATCCGAGTCGGCAAGCATCGCTTCTAAGACACCCAAACCGATCGCCTCATCGACTACAAGTTCTAATAATTCCTCTCGTTGATTACCAATCAAATGACCAGCATGGTCATTCAACAAGGAGGACACGCACTCGATAGCTTGCTCTCTCAGCGCACTTTCAGAAAGCGCAGCAATATCGTTTCTTCTTAAATCAAAAGCTTTGATCAGACCAGCATGAAGATCTCTCCTCATATCGCGAAAAGCAGCGGATGAAAAAGAATTGACTTTATCTTCAAGCGCGACACTGCAGGAATCAGTTGATAAAGAAGATTTTTTCAACTGAGTTTGTGTGGTCTTAGGTAGAGGAAACAATCTAATCAGACAAGGGCTCACAACAAATTCATCACTCTCAATAATTGGAGCATGCAAGGAAAATTTTTTTCCATTCACTCGCGTTCCATAAAGTGAACCAAGATCCTCAACCTGATAACCATCATGTCCTCTGGTGACACGCAAATGACGACGGGCAACGCGCCAATGGGGTACGCGTGCTTCACACTCAATACCACGACCTAAAGTGAATGGAACGGTTTGTTGCATGCGTTCACGCCGTCCATCCTCGTAAACAATCAGTAAATCCATCATTCTTTTTCACTCCATTGATCAATAATATGAGTCGGTGCATGCACATCTGTATCAGACTGAATTTTCGACTCCCATTGCGACTGAGAAGATTGTTTGTGATGCCAATTTTGAAGTTCATTTATTGGTGAAACTGAACTATTCAGACGCTGATCCATCCCAAACGTCTGTTCTAAAATGGACGCTGCATTTTCAACACGACGCATCAGGCCAGGGTGCTCTGCATTGACCACAATAGGCGTGACAAAAATTGCCAACTCTGTTTCACGATAATGATCTCTTGTCACACCGAACAAATTTTGAATGAGCGGTATGTCAGATAATCCTGGGAGACCATCACGATCGCGTGTCCGCTCTTTAGATATAAAACCACCCAAAACCAGCGTCTGGCCTGAGCGGACATTAAATTCAGTTGAAGCGCGTCTTACCTTCAAGGCGGGGCCAGACGATGAAGCAAGTGTTTGGTCCACTGAACTGACTTCAATATCGATTTTTGAACGAACCGCAAGATTACGATCGACTTGCGGTGTGATATTTAGAGATACACCATACTTTTTAAAAGAAGTCGTCGTTTTTCCATCTTTGTCAGTCGTGGTGTATGGGACCTCTCCTCCAGCTTCAAAACTCGCCGTGGCACCGCTTCTGGCGAGCAATTGAGGTTGTGCCAAAATTGTCGCCTCGCCCGACTGTGCCAGTGCGCCAATACGCGCCGACAACACGTTATTCACGCCAGCCATGCCGCCTGCTCCACTTAAGGGCAGAGGCAGACTACTATTCCATCTAATGCCAAGCTCCTGCAGGCGAGCTGTCGGGATTTCAATGACTTGGACATCAAGCAATACCATTTTGTCCCACCCCACCTGACTCGTAAAATCAAGTAATTCAGGGTATCGTTGAGCAAGCCGTGAGATCTTTGCCTGGTCAGAATCAGATAAGTTTTCGCCTTCTATAATCAGTTTGTCACCTAGGGTGGAGCTTCGTGCCTGGGGAATGGATTTCAATAAAGTCGAAATTTCTTCCTGGACACGCGCAAAACCCTCTGGGGCAATACGAACGTTATATGAAACTCGTTTACCCGCCGTGCGCCAGACATCAAGGGTGGTTGCCCCTGATTTTTTCCCAAAAATCACAATTTCATTCTGATTGATGACTGTTGCTTGTAGGACTTCTCCATTTCCAATCGCTAAACGCTCTACTTTTGAAAGCTTTAAAATCGTTGATGACCCAACTTCCAGTTTCAATGTGGATTGAGCATTCGCAGATACTGGATAAAACATAAATAAAATGAATAGCTTCATCATGATCGCGATCATCGGATACTCTCAGATCGGTGCTGCTGGCCTACTTCTGTTCCACGGTCGATTAAAAATGATTCATCGTTAGATGTAGATAATCGATCTCCATATAAAACTGGAATATTTGGAACGACAGGCTCAATAGGCAACCCAAGCAATTGTGCTAAGTCACCAGATTGATTTTTTATCTCTAAAGAACCTGTAGTTTGAAGAGTCCCACTCAACACGGCGCTAATGGTTCCAGCCTCACGAGCGGCTACAAGTTTGACTGCATCCGCATCGGAGACTGCAAGCGTGATATTTGAACCGGCAGCATCCGATGAGCCTTGGCGGTCGTGTGACGAAGCAAGATGACCGACGCCAAGTACCAATACAGACTGCAAAAGTTTGACCGTCAGGCGCTTGCCTTGATGATCCAAGGTAATAAACAAATCCACACGATCATTCGCTTGAATCAGTCCGGATGCGGCGCTATTTGAATCCAAAGCTATGGAGATCGCCTTCAGAGAGGGATCCAAACGGGTTGATACGCTAAGAGACTCTAGCTCAGTCAGGTAAAGGCTTAGTAATGGCTGCCCCGCTCTCACATCCGAAAGAAGTCTTTTTCCTATCAAACTTTCGCTTTGATCGTGTGTCAGCGCTTCATCTGGTGCAAATTTGACGGGAAATAACACAGGTACAAAGTCAGTTCCCTCTAGGATCATGTCCCGGTTTAAATCTCGTGCAGCAACAAGCAAGGTCAATTGATCAAGCCGTGTACGGGATTCAATCTCTTCAGTCTTTTCATGCAAATGCTGATCGATTGCCCAGGCAGACATACATCCCAACACAATCGAGATCGCCATGAGCCACCACTTAGCTTTGGATTGAGAGATGTTCATCATGATGTGCTTGCTGTTAAATATAGGTATAAGAAGGTTCGCCCAGCGTGTTCAACAAGATCAATCCGTATCAATGCCTTTTGGAAATAGGCCTCTATTGACACAGCGCCACGCAAAGATTGATCTGAAGAAGAGAAGGAATCAGTTAAAGTCCAACGCTGCGATGAGAGTGTGTTTCGTAGCAATTTTTTAAGATAAAAAATTGGATGTGAAGAAACGTACAGCAAACTTGTTACTGTTGAAGCTTCGCCTTGATTATTTACATCAAGGATCAACTGATTCTCTAAACTGGGTTCAGCAAGCAAGCTTTTAATTGCAAGGTAAGTGCTCAATGATTGCTTCAATGAGGAGTCAATTTTTAATTGATTCGCGCGAGATGGTTGTTGACCCGTGTGTAGACGTAAGCTCGTTAGTGTGAATGAAACTTGATCACGGCCCAAGGGATGCACAGCCAAAACATGCGAAAAAATAGAGGATTCCCATTGCATCTGCATGACTTCTCCGTTACTCCAAGCAATGGTATCGGTCGGAAGTTGAGTCAATAATATGGGCATGACTGCTTGAATGCCTTGTTCCGCTTGCCAGCGACTCATCATGATTTCGTGTTGTCCTACTTGAATATCTCGGATCACCAATAGAGTTTTAGGGTTACCAATCAACTTACGTTCGCCTGCATCAATAAGCATCAGTTGCTCAGCAAAACAATTTGCTCTGAAAAAAATGAAAAATAAGGCAATTAGCAAGAGGATTTTCATCCTCGAAATTTTCTTAGTCATTTCCCACCGAAATGATGCTTTCTAGGTACCTGTCCAGCCAATGAGTTGAGCCATTCGAGTGACAATCTGCCTCGGCCCCAAGCTGAATCTGTGCGAGCAAGATGTGCAATGAAAGGTTTAAGCATATTTTGCGTAGGATGACTCGTGGCACGCCATGTAGCGTCAGAATTTGCAATTCTTGACTGTACTTGCAAGGGCGTATGACTGTTACCAGCATTGATGTATAAGAAGCTTGATCGTTCAACTGATGCAGATCCAAACAAGATATGCATCTTTGCTTGTGCCGATTTCATTTGCGTATGCTTGGAGGTCACTGTTATTTTTCCTTGACCATAAACATTAAGCAATTGCTCTGAAAAGGTATTGAGTAATCTACTTCCTCTCGATTGACCAGTAATGAATGTGTCCTTGTTGAAAACAATTTGACGGGACTGCAAAAAAGTCAGGTAACTACTCTTACCTAACAGCTCGAGAGAATGTGCGCGGAGTTGTCCAGTAAATTGGATAGCTAGTAACAAGATTCCAAGTATCAAAAGAATAAATATGGATTCAAACAAGGCCTGACCTTGTTCTTTAGGGAGTCGTCGTTGATTCATCGGAGACTAGGATTCGGGATTAGGCTTGCATGCCAGTAAGGCTCAAATAGGCTAGCTTGATTTGCTTGACTATTCTTGGGCGATTCAAAATATGTTTGTGCGGATGAAATCGTGCTGATACTGTCACCAGAGTCGAGCTTTTGACTGACTTGAATGGAAATCCTGACAGGTTGACTCACGCGTGAGGTTGATATCTCTGCATACTCACCCAATCCTTTTGACGACCACTTCAGTGATTCACTTTGTCCAAATCTTTGTGCAAGTGGATTATGACGACCATAAAAAATATTCCACGGACCCCCTTGAACTCTAGTCCATCTCCAAAATGCAATACGCGAAAAGTCAGGTAATTGGGCTTCATTTGTATACCCGATCAGTCCATCACCATTGTGTGTAGTCAAAAGCGCCCAGCCCATTGGGTATTCGCGATGATAGCAACCGATAAATTTGTTGTGTCGCAAAGCATGAAAGGAGAGAGTTTCCTCCGAGCGCCACTGCCCATCGCTGCCAAGTGTCAAACGCCCTCTTCTTCTTAACTCATGCCTTTTAAAGGGACATCTCGGATTGATCATCCATGCGTTACGCTTGGTCTGATTTCTCTCTTTAAGAAAGCTTGATTGATCAACGAGACTGTTGAGAAAGTCGCGCCACGTTGAATCCTGTCCAGAACGCTTCTGGATCAGTCCTTCAGACTCATCCATCAAGATTGAAACCTTTATCCCAAGTTGTTGAAGTGAATCTCCTCGTTTTGCTTGACCACTATGTCCAATATTTTTAACCAGCATGCGTTGAACAGCATGTTTCCTCTGTTCAGCTAACTCTGAACTTTGTAATTGTCTGACCAGTGAAAGGACTTGGTGAATCTGACGCTCGTGACGCAAATAGGCATTACGTAAAACTTGTAGGGAACGCGTATTTTCCATGCCGCCCATTGATGCCGTTGCATATGACAGGGCATACTGAGGGCCAAAAAATGCACTGATCAGACTTGCAGGTGGATTACGAATCTGGGACTGCTGACCAAGTTTTGCGCGATATTGCATTGCGGTCGCCACTGCGATCAAATGAGCCATACCGAGCTGATGTGCGACTTGAGCTCGATTGAGATAGGCATGCATATTCAGTGCACGCGCCTGAACCAATGCTGCACTGTAGGTTGCAGCATCTGCTGCGCGATGCAACGAAGTCATGTCATGCACACGCTGACCCAGCAAGAGCATCATGCTCCACGCAACAACCCCAATACCGATCAAGATCAATCCCAGGAACATGACCTGACCACCCTGCAATCGATGGTGCATGGACTGTTTTGAGTTTGTTTCAAGGCAGCTTAGTGCGTGATGACTGACGACGTCGCCTTGGAAGAGGCAAACGAGCGACATTACCGTTTAGCTGCACCGGCGTTGCCAGTGAAGCTCTTGAGGGACTTTGCCTTTGTTTGATCTTTGGCACCCTGAGCCGCAGTTTTAGCACTGCGAGATTGCTGTGTACCATCCTCACCGGCCAGCTCCCTTGCAACCGCAGCAGTCTGCGAGCGAAGCACTTGGCCAAGATATTGATACACGGCGATCGCAGCCACTGCGACGAGTGCAACGATGATGATGTATTCGGTCATTCCCTGACCGCGCTGATGTCGAACTAAACGGTCGGACCGAAGAGTGGCCTCAGTGTTTGAAAATAATTGTTTCGAATGATTTGTGACAGCACGCACATCTGCCCCTTGAAAATTGAAAGAGGCATAGTGTGCGACTTGTTGAAAACAGTCTCAATTCGCAACTCCCGCAATGGCAATAATTATCCAGCCATTGCGGCTATTTTTACCAGCCGTAAAATCTTCGCCAGGTTTGAATATTTTGCTGAGCAGTCAATACCTGATACTCGGGAAACTGGGCGGCTGTTGCGCATGCATGATTGGGCAGGATGCGAAGTTGGGTTCCGACTGGAAAACGATGCACAATCGATGGGTCGACCTCCCCTTGCCGGGAAATAATGCCATGCTCTTGGTTGGCACCGGTCATGATGTAACCCGTTAAAGGCTTCCCCTCTGCATCACAAACTTGACCGTAACCAAAGTCAGTTGCCTGTTTTTGAGTGCCACGATCGCGGCTCATCGCCATCCAACCCGCATCGACAATGATCCAGCCTTTTTCTTCTTGGTGACCAATCACGGTTGACAACACACTTAAGGCAATATCGTCAGTTTGACATACACCAACGTTGTGCATCACTAAATCGAAAAATACATAAACACCTGCCCGAACCTCTGTCACGCCTTCAAGCTTACATGCTGATAAAGCGGTTGGTGTTGAGCCGACACTCACGACCGGACAGTTAAATCCGGCTTCTCGCAAACGCTGTGCGGCACGTACACAGCCGGCACGCTCCTGCTCAGCCATTTCAGCGAGTGCTTCGGGCGTGTTGAGATCGTAACTCGACCCTGCATGAGTCATCACACCATACAACTCGGTACCACCAGCAGCGAGAGCCTGAGCAACTTCAAGCAGTTGAGGACTCTCAGGTTTGATCCCGGAGCGATGATCATCTGTATCAATTTCAATCAACACCTTGAAAGACAGATTGTTCTCGATGCCGAATTTGGAGATGGCAGTGGCGGAAACGACGCTATCGGTCAAAACTTTGAGATCGCACCCTTTTCGGATTAGGGAAAGTGCCTGCGAGAACTTGTTAGCCGTGATGCCAACTGCATACAAAATATCCGTGATACCCGCCTCAAAAAACTGTTCTGCTTCTTTGAGGGTGGAAACGGTAATGCCCTTGGCACCTGCACGTATCTGAGCCTGCGTGACCTCGATGCACTTGGATGTTTTGACATGTGGTCGAAAACTCACGCCTAAACTATCCATTCGAGCTTGCATCCGCTCGATGTTGCGCTCCATGCGTGATATATCGATCAACGCAGCAGGTGTAGAAAGTTCTGAGATTTTCATAATGTGGCTGTTCATTTGCAGAAAGGTTATTCTATCTCTCTGCGCCAATTGATGCTTTTTATTTGCCTTGATTGAATGTTGAAAAAAATCGCACCACGTCTACTTTCTGCAATATTTAAAACCCTCGGACTCTTGCCGTTAGCCGTTCTTCAAAGTATGGGAATGTTTGCAGGCTGGATAGCTTGGATGCTGCCTAGCCGATACAAAGAGCGAGCCTGGGCAAATCTACGCCAAGCATTTCCTGATGCTACAAGAACCATGCTACGCTCAGTAATGCTTAGCAATGGTCAATTGATGTTCGAAATGCCTTTTTGGTGGACGCGCAGAAACGATCCGTTTATCAATACAAAGCTTCACTGCGACAACTGGGATCAGTTCCGGTTAGCCCTCGCTAAAGGAAAAGGTGTCATTTTTCTGACACCTCACGCGGGTTGTTTTGAATTATTGGCACCTGTGTACAGCAGCAACTTCCAAACCACAGTTTTATACAGACCTCCAAGAAAAATCTGGCTACAAGAATGGATTGTGGAAATGCGCTCTCGTCCACAACTCAAGATGGCTCCTGCCAACCTAAAAGGTGTCCGGGCATTAGTCAAGACGCTATTGCGCGGAGAGTCTGTCGGATTGCTACCTGATCAAGTTCCACCCGATGGCGAGGGTGTCTGGGCGCCATTTTTTGGCAAACCTGCTTACACGATGACACTTGTACAGCGACTGCAAAAGCTGACGGGAGCCCCAATATTTGTCGTGGCTGCCCAGCGAAATGGCATTGGAAAAGACTACACCCTGAGATACAAAGAAATTGTTGAACCATTGCCTGATGATCTTGAACAGGCAGCTGCGATCATCAATGCTGAAATGGAAGAAATGATTCGCAAGATGCCAGAGCAGTATCTGTGGGGCTACAACCGCTACAAGGCTCCCAAATCCAAAGGGCTTCGAGCGTCAACCACCACACAGAAAAAATAAGGTCGCTCGTAGAGTCTAAAACTCTTCTCTTCGTGCATGTGTACTTAGAACTTCAAGTGCTTGTCGACCTGTCTTGTTGTAGATTGATGTCTGTACGACCGCTGTCATCCGCCCTTGGTGGATGATTTTGGACTGCGCGTGGATCGCTTCGCCCTCGCCCGGGCTAATGTAGTTCGCTGTCACACCCGAAAGCATCCACTCAGACCCAAGCGCCGCATTTGCGGTCACCATCCCCAACGCAAGAATCACACCGCCCTGAACATGACCCACGCGATTTGCCACATGGGGACCATTCAGCACCTCACAGTAAGCGCCACGCTCCTGTTGAAAGGGATGGAAATTTAAAAAATAGGTCGCAAAATCCTCACCTGTTAGCTCACAATGCTCGATGCTTTGTTTGACACGTGCGAGGATCCACTTTTCGTCCTCAGTTAATGACTCCAAATCAAGAGGTGGATCTATCGGGGCTTTTTTTTCTACCCAAGGAACTGCTGGCAATGAACCACCATGAGGGACTGGCAAAACCATAAAAGCTCCATACCCCACGGCTATTAAAGTTTCACCAGACTTGATATGTGTCAGACTCACGCCTTGACGACCCTTGGCACCTAGTAAGTGTCCTTGGGTGTCGGTGAAAGCTTCAACACGACCCGCTGGGCGCGCTCCGGTTAGCTGAAGACTGAGTGAAACTGTTGCAAGTCTAGTTCGATCATCCAGTCCGTAGCGAATTCCGGTCGCCAGTCCCATGTCCGCGAGGATCGCCAACAAAACAAGATGGATACTGCTGTCGCGATCGATGTTTTGTGCCTCTGGGTCGATATGAACGACCGAGTGCTGCGAACTGGCTTGATCGTAAACAAAATCAAAAAAATTACCGCAAAAATGATAGCCTGGCGTGCGATTCAAGGCGATTGCTCGACAGGCCTTTTTAAAAATAGGATGGTTATCCAAATGATGCTTAGTCATATTGATGCCGTCTTTCAACCTGTTAATGCCATGAGACGCTTTTGGATGATGGTTTTAGCTTCGTCGGCGATGCGTTGGACCAACTCGGCACAAGTTGGAATGTCGTTGATGAGGCCTTGCACCATGCCAACAGTCCAAATGCCGCCTTCAATGTCACCTTCCTCGTACACTCGGCGGCCCTTGGCACCAGCGACTTTGGGTCCGATTTCCTCGATGGTCGCACCTGCTTTTTCCATATCGATAATGCTTGTTGCGAGTTGCGTTCGAGCGACTCTGCTGCTGTTACGCAAACTTCGCAAAATCAGTGCGGTATCCGTTTCGGAATTATTCACAATCGCTTGTTTGATATTGAGATGCGCGGGTGATTCTTGAGTACACATAAAACGAGTACCCATATTGATTCCCTCGGCACCGAGCGCCAGCGCAGCAACCAAGCCTTTGCCATCGCTAAAACCGCCGGATGCAATGACAGGGATACTCAATTTAGCCACCGCTGATGGAATCAGAATGAGTCCGGGAATATCCTCTTCACCAGTATGTCCCGCGCACTCAAACCCGTCGATACTCACCATGTCGACGCCGATTTGTTGGGCTTTAAGGGCATGGCGCGCAGTTGTACATTTGTGAATGACTGTAATACCGGCAGCCTTGAACGCAGGCATATGGGCAGCAGGATTGTTGCCGGCTGTTTCAACAATTTTGACGCCGCAATCAATAATCACATCACGATATGCCTCGTATGGAACTGGCTTGAGCGTCGGTAAAAAGGTTAAGTTGACGGCAAACGGACGATCTGTCATGGTTCGAAGCCGGGCAATTTCGTCTCTCAACGCTTCTGGCGAGGGTTGGGTCAACGCTGTTAGCGTGCCTAAGGCTCCCGCGTTTGAAACGGCAGCGACAAGTTCAGCCCGACCAATCCACTGCATTCCACCTTGAATGATGGGATGTTCAATACCAAGTTTTTTTGTTAGTGCGGTTTGCAAGATCACTCCTCTATGATTTTTTGCACAGCGTAATCATTCAAGTCAGAATATCAATCAGTCGGGTCAAACTTAGGCCCTTGTTCAATATGGATACAAAATCATCTCGGCAGTCACGAGAACGGGATTGGCGCCCCGGGCAAGTCTACCCTCGGCCAATCCTCCCAGGTAGTCTACGATCGCTATATCGATGAACGCCTGTTCTTGTCCATCCTCGCCTCGGATAATTCGACCTGAGCGGATCAGCAGTTCTGTCACAAAAGGCTCCACGATACGTCCATCTTGAAAAGTCGCCCCGACAGTGCTGCCGACACCGCCAGCGATCATCGCTTGTTGAATGTTGTGTTCACGGCAAAATGACTCGAGTGCGGTGCACAAATCTTCATTTGGCCCAATTCTCAAGGCATAGGCAGGCTGGGTTTGCTTGGTTTTCTTTTCCTGCGAGGTCGAGAGTAAAGGCTTGAATAAAGAAAAATTGGTTTCTGTATCCGGACAAACGGTAAATGCGGCGCCTTCTAATCCCATACCGGTCATGTGAATAGGCGAAGCCACAACAATTTGATCAGGTAATAAATGGCCGCAATGACGGCGCCCATTCGGCTCCATCCAAAGTGCATGACAATGCAACCACGGTCGGCCGTCTCGAATACCGACAGTCACAGCGGCTCGTTCGAGCACAATCCGTCCATCGACTTTGAAAGTCTCGCTAAAGTAAACCGCATGATCGGGCGATTTTGAAAGCGCCGGCATTACGTAGCTAAATGATGCGAAAGAGCCACCATCTAACGCGAACGCACCGCTTTCTATTCCTAATGGCTCCAGCGCACACGTCACTGAGTCAAGCAAAGTCAGGCCAGAGGATAACTCGACATCAATCGGCATTGCGCCCGCAGCAACCGATTGTAGGCGCTTGGGGGATGGCGTTCCAGGATGATGAATGCTACGCATGTTTATTTGGGATCATGGAAAATGACTATTTCATGATCATAGCGATTATTAGAGTGAGCGTACGAGATGTTGTTGATTGGGTAATATTAAAGTTTATGTCAGTCTGTACCCGCATCGCCTTACTCTGCAAACAGGACTCGTAACATGGATTTTTCACTGACCCCGGCTCAGCTTGAGCTCCAAGAGCGCACTCGTCGTTTTATCGCCGAGAAGATTATTCCGCTAGAAAATGATCCACGCGTCACCAGTCATGGACCCAATGAAGAATTACGCACTCAACTCGTTGGACTCGCCCGCGAAGCGGGTCTCCTGACTCCCCATGCCTCAATTGAGATGGGCGGCCTGGGGTTGAGTCATACAGATAAGGCGATTGTTTTTGAAGAGGCGGGTTATTCAACACTTGGTCCAACAGCCATGAATATTCACGCACCTGATGAAGGCAATATTCATTTAATGGAAATGGTCGCCACCGAAGAGCAAAAGGAGCGCTGGTTGCGTCCTCAAGTACAAGGTCTGACGCGATCGTGTTTTGCCATGACAGAACCCCACCCAGGTGCAGGCGCGGATCCCTCAATGATGCTGACCACAGCGGTCAAAGACGGCGATCACTATGTCATAAATGGCACGAAATGGTTCATCACTGGGGCGCTGGGCGCGAGCTACGTCATTATCATGGCCAAAATGGAGGACGGCTCGGCAACCATGTTCCTGTCAGACATGAGTCGCGAGGGCATTACTGTCACGCGGCAAATGGATGCAATGGACAGCTGTTTTACAGGTGGGCACTGCGTGATGGAATTCAAGAATGTCAGGATTCCAGAGACAGATGTGTTGGGCGAGCTTGGACGCGGCTTTAAATACGCGCAAGTGCGACTAGCTCCTGCCCGTCTCACACATTGCATGCGCTGGCTTGGTCAGGCGAGACGTGCGCACGATATCGCCACAGACTACGCACGCACACGTCAAGCATTTGGTCGAGCTCTGGGCAAACACGAGGGTGTTGGTTTCATGCTCGCCGATAACGATATGGACATCCAGACTTCGCGTCTCCACATCGCTCACACAGCATGGCTCTTGGATCAGGGGCAAACTTGTAATTTTGAATCCAGCCGCGCCAAAGTAACCTGCTCTGAAGCCGAGTGGCGCGTAGTGGATCGATGCGTGCAAATACTGGGCGGTCAAGGTGTGACGGGTGAAACGATTGTGATGCGGATTTTTATGGATATGCGCGCATTTAGAATTTATGACGGCCCAAGTGAAGTACATCGCTGGAGCATGGCACGCAAAATCATTGATGCCGCCGAGAAACGAGCTGGAGCGCAAGCATGAGCCTAACAGTCAAAGACCACGGTATCTTTAGCCTAGTTGGTCATACTGCGCTTGTTACGGGCGCTTCGAGCGGGATCGGTCATCATATGGCTAAAACCCTCTCGCAAGCGGGTGCCCATGTGATTGTGGCGGCTCGTCGGATTGACAAGTTACAGGAGCTCGTCAAGGAGATTCAATCTACAGGTGGACAAGCGACCGCCGTTTCTCTGGACGTGACAGATGCTGACAGTATCAAAGTCTGTTTCGATCAAATCGAAGCATCAGGTTTGATCGCTGACATTATTATCAGCAATGCTGGGACGACTGTTGCAAAACCTGCGCTGGATCAGACCGAAGCAGACTGGGATGCAGTGATCGACACGAATTTGAAGGGCTGCTGGATGGTTGACACAGAAGCTGCACGCAGACTGGTCAAGCATAAGTTGAAAGGCAGCATTATCAACATTTCTTCAATACTGGGTGAACGCGTAGCTGGCGCTGTCGTTGGCTATGTGACCTCCAAGGCGGGCGTGATTCAGTTCACAAAGGCTCTGGCTCTTGAATTCGCCCGTTACGGCATTCGTGTCAACGCGCTTTTACCAGGCTATGTAGTGACCGATCTGAATAGCGATTTCCTTTCAAGCGAAGCTGGAAAAAAACTTGAGTCACGCGTGCCCTTCCGCCGATTTTGTCAGATGGAAGATCTAGATGGGCCACTTCTACTGCTCGCCTCGAATGCTGGACAGGCCATGACAGGTTCGGCCATTCCTGTTGACTGGGGACATCTGGTGAGTTCTCTATGAGTCAAATTGAACTCAATCATTCGGAAAATGACGGTACTGTCGGTCAATTCAAACTTGACGTATTGGCAAGCTGGTTACGCTCACAAGGGATCACTGACAGCCTCTCGCTTACCTGTCAACCGTTAACTGGAGGCCAATCCAACCCTACTTTTTTGCTCGGTTGCGGTTCACAACAGCTTGTGCTGCGCAAAAAGCCACCAGGGTTACTCATGCCCTCAGCGCATGCCGTTGACCGTGAGTTTCGCGTGATGCAGGCACTTCAACACAGCGAAGTGCCCGTACCCAAACTTTATGTCTATAGCGACGATCCGAATATAGTTGGCACGCCTTTTTACATTATGGAGTTTTTAAAAGGCCGCGTGCTTGTTGACCAGTCTCTGCCAGGACTTGGCACGGCAGAGCGCACCGCAATCTACAAAGAAATGAATCGCGTGATTGCAGGGCTTCATCGTATCGAACCCGCCTCGGTTGGACTCGAAACGTTTGGCAAGCCCGGTAATTATTTTCAGCGACAAATTGCACGTTGGAGTCGACAATACCTTGAAGCCAACACTGAAAACATCGAATCTTTGCATGCGCTGATTGAATGGCTCCCACAAAACATTCCCAATGGCGATCAAACCTCGATCGTTCATGGCGACTATCGCTTGGATAATCTTGTGTTCCACCCTACAGAGCCTCGTGCGATTGGTTTGTTGGATTGGGAACTGGCCACACTTGGACACCCCATGGCAGACTTTGCCTATCACTGTATGAGCTGGCATATCCCAGCAAGTTTGTGGCGAGGTATTGCTGGCCTTGATCTTGTTGCACTCGGCATTCCGAGCGAAAAAGAGTACGTCAAACTGTACACAGACGCGACGGGCCTAGAAGGCGAAGAACACTGGGATTTTTATATCGCCTATAACCTTTTCAGAATGGCTGCTATTTTGCAAGGCATTGCTAAACGCGCGGCTGATGGCACAGCCTCAGCGCCGGATGCAAAGGAAACTGGCAGTAAAGCGAGACCTCTCGCAGATATCGGCTGGAAATATGCGCAGAGATATCAAAGTACAAGACGGTAAACGCTCGCAATGACTGTCAATCAACAAACGCTCATGTCTGTTAGAAGCTATATTGCATAAACAAGTTGTTTGTCCGATCCTGAAGACTCTTCATGATCAAGCAAACTGAGAACGTTCACTCTACCTTGGCATATATATGAAAAACACTCTTAAACTCGCCCTATTTACAACGCTTTGCACAATGACTTTTTCTGGAACGACGATCCACGCAAGAGTAGTCTGCACGGCACCTGGCGTTCCTGTCGGATGTGTCGACACACCAATTGACCGAGGCGCACCAGGAGTCGGTGTTTTACCAGGCGCGGGCGTTGGAGCCCCTGGCGTTGGTGTTGCCCCTGGTATTGGTGCTGCTCCAGGCGTCGGTGCACCAGGCGCTGGCGCACCAGGAGTGGGTGTTGTACCAGGAGTTGGAGCGGGTGCGCCGGGCGTTGGTGTTGCCCCAGGGGTTGGCGCAGCGGGTCCGGGAGCTGGTCCCAATCTGGGGACGCCAGTCAACCGCCCCGGGGTTCGCTAAAGCACCTCGTTAGACTTTGACTGTCACCTTCAGTCGAGCGGCGGCTTTGCGTATTAAGTCTGCAATGACGTCGCTTCTTGGTTCTTGATGATGATGGGCCAAACGATCTAAAGCTTGTGCGACATCACTGTCTAAAATAATTTCAACACGCTTGGCGCCATTCGCGATGCGCTTGCGACGGTGCTCTGCAGTACGTTCGACGGCTGATATTGGTTTGTCTAGCCGGGGACGACCGCGTCTAGACAACCCTGGCAAAAAAGCCTGTCCAGGTAGCCCTGAAATTAATGCGGATGGGCTCTTTGATGAGGAGCGAATATTTTTATTTTTGCCTGAAGATTCTCCAATTTTCCCTTCTCGTTGAACTTTACGACTCTTTTTTTTAGGAGACGTACTAGATGATTCATTTAAATCATCCGGAACACCAAAAAGATCGATCGGCTTATAAGTAGTCATACCGTCATTCTCCTTCAGGTGGTAGACGATTACCAGCACCTAATTCAAGCTGCAGCATTGCCGTATCACGCCAAGCGCCAGCCTTGAAACCAACAGAGCGAAACAGACCTACCTCTTTAAAGCCGTGTCGCTTGTGTAGCGCAACAGAGGGCGCACTGCTATCTCCGATCACAGCAATCATTTGACGGTAACCTGCACTCTCACAGCGGTGGATCAACTCAACCAATAACTTGCTACCGATACCCTCACCCGCGAATCCCTCTTTAACATAGACTGAGTTTTCGACAGTAAAGCGATAAGCCGGCCTCGCGCGATACATCGTCGCGTAGGCATAACCTAATACCTCACCTTCCCTTTCCGCCACAATATATGGCAAACCTTTTTCCACTACAGCTACTCTGCGTTGTCGAATTTCCTCAACGGTGGGAGGTGAAATTTCAAAGGATGCCGTTCCGTGCAAAACATGGTGGGCGTATATCAATTGAATGGCCATGCAATCGATGTCAAGACTATCTCTTAGAAAAATATTATGCTTTGACATGACTATTTCCTGACAGATTCCATGAGCTCCAATACTGCCTGAGCAAAAATTTCAGGGACTTCTTGAGGCATATTGTGTCCTACGCCTGGAACAACACGATGCGAACGAGGCCCCGTAAAACGTTGCGCATGGGGTGCGTTCACCGAGGGTTTTCGCACGCCATCATCCCCACCATCAAAAGTAATGCAGGGCACAGTAATAGGAGGTAGTTTAGCCAAACGTGACTCGATGTCTGCATAAGCCGGGTCGCCTTTAACAAGCCCAAAACGGTGTCGATAGGAATGAATCACAACATCAACAAAGTCAGGGTTATCGAAGGCCGAGGCAGACTTGGCAAATGCTTCCTCGCTAAAGTGCCAAGTCGGAGACCAAAGCTTCCAGAGGAGATGCGTCAGAGCGCGGCGATCCTTTTCAAGTCCGGCTCGACCCCGGTCACTATGAAAGTAGTACTGATACCAGAGTCTGTGCTCGTTTTCAGGCAAATCCGGCACCAATGCTTGTGCAATGTTTTGAATATTGTAGCTATTGAAAGAGACCAGTCCTGCGCAGCGCTCTGGCCAAAGCGCCGCAACCACACAGGCCGCACGACCTCCCCAGTCATAACCAGCGAGAAAGGCCTGTTGAATCTGTAGCGCATCCATCAGCGCGAGCAAATCAGCGCCCAGCGCAGCCTGTTCGCCCGAGCGCGGAGTCGTTTTACTTAAAAATCTTGTTGGTCCATAGCCGCGCAGGTAGGGAACGATTACTCGACAACCTGCTTGTGCCAAGAGAGGGGCAACATCTGCGTAGGCATGGATATCATAGGGAAAACCATGCATCAGAAAAACAGGCTTTCCGTCAGAAACACCAAACTCTGAATAGGATATCTCTAAAACACCTGCTTGAATTTTTTTGATTGGTTGCATTTGCTTTCACTCCCTCGAGGAAATCAAATGTTACCAGTCGAAATGCTTATCGTTGCTAAGTGATGCACATAGGGATGGTGACGGGCCCGTCATTGACTAAGGAGACTTTCATATCTGCAGCAAAAATGCCGGTCTGAATCGGGAGGCCACTCTCGCGTGCCAAGTCCACAAACTCGTCATATAGCCGCTTCGCTTGCTCCGCAGGGGCAGCATGTGCAAAGCTTGGTCGTGTGCCCTTGGTTGTATCAGCCGCCAAGGTGAACTGGGAAACAATCAGCAAAGAGCCCTGAATATCTTGCACAGAAAGATTCATCTTGCCTGAATCGTCAGGAAAGATTCGGAGTTTTAAAATTTTCTGCAGCATACGAGAGGCAGTGTGACTTGTGTCGCCTTGTTCGGCGCAGATCAACAAGAGTAAGCCCTTTGAAATCTGGCCCACAACAACTTGATCGACCGTCACACTCGCCTCAGACACTCTTTGGAGGAGGGCTTTCATGCTTCAACCGAGTATCTGACTGCAAGGGTATGTTGTGCCCCTGCTTCGAGCGTCATCGCACAATCCAATGCATTTGCACTTTCAAGACACACCATTTCTCTCCAAGCCGAAGGACCAAGGTCGTCCATTTTTTTAGCTGTCTCGAGCCAAGGGTTCCATACCACCGTACTTAGGCTGCCGTTTTTTTGGATTCTGATTGATCTGTTTAAAGCCATGTCGCGGATCAGGCAATCATTTGTCGTATTTTGATAGACCCGACCTGTTTCGCCTGAGAAAGAAACTAAACCTTGTTGTGTTTTAGACCGATTGTGATCAATCAAATCAATATATTCGCAACCCTCCAAACCCTCAATTTGGATAGAGGCAATATCGCTCACAAAAAAATAAGCGTGGAGCGCTTCAGTCAACTTGATGGATTGCTCACCAGTGTTTTCAGTCATAAGCGAGATCGATAAAGATTCGCCAACAGTGATTTGGGCAGTCAGACTAGCAGCGAACGGGAGAGACAACGCAAACTCATGCACGGGAAGCATGCTCAAATAGATTTCGAGCGTATCCGAAGAATTTGTTGAAATGTCTGTCAGTTCCCATGGACATAGTCTGGCATAGCCGTGCGATGGCAACGTATTGTCAGTCGGATGGGCACCGAACCAAGGCCAGCAGACGGGTACACCCGCTCGTATTGCACGACCTTTGAGCCAGTGTTGAGTCTGCGTTCCCCATAGCACCGGTACTTGTTGTGACTTGGGATGCCATGATAAAACCTGCCCACCATCGATACTGATGGTTGCGGACGCTAATGGATGATCAATCTTTAAAAGAACGATACCGTTTTGTGTTTCTTCAAACTGCACATACTGATTGTTGCCATAGCGATTGATACATTCATTGAGTCTACTCATTGCCCACCCGGCTCAAAAAAATCTTAAACGCCTTGGCAGTATATCGCTGCCGAAGCGTTCAAGATCTGATCCTAGCCAAGCAACGCATGAATTTGCGCATGGGCCGAAGACAATGCTTGCTCTGTATGTTCGGCACCCATGGCAAAACCCTCCGCATAGATGAACGAAACATCTGTCATCCCAAGAAAACCCAAAATCATTTTCAAATAAGGAACTTGATGATCGTTAGGTGTGTCGCGATAAATACCGCCACGGGCAAGAGCGACATATACTTTTTTGCCGGTTAACAGCCCCTCTGGACCAGTGTCGGTGTAGCGAAACGTCACGCCTGCCTTTGCAATGGCATCAATCCAGTTTTTTAGCTGACTGGAAATCGTAAAGTTATACATTGGCACGCCAATTACCAACATATCTGCTGCTTGAACTTGCGCAATCAAAGCGTTATCTAAATCGATGCGTGATTGCTGGGCTTGAGTTCGCTCTTCGGAAGCTGTAAAGAGTGCACCAAGGGCCTCTTGGTCAAGCGCCGGATGAGGCGTAATGGCCAAATCAAGCACCTCTACGATTGCTTCAGGGTGCTTGGTCACGAGACGAGCTGTGACTGCATTCGCGATTTGTGTTGAATTTGCGCCCACTGATCGGGCTGCACTATTGACTTGTAAAATCTTCATATTGGTGAATTCCTGAAATAAAATTTCTTAATAAACATTGAGTAATAATTGATTGTGCTAATTTGTTAAGCGCTAAGATCAAAAACTAAAACCTCTGCATCGACACCCTCGGTCAGCGTTAACTCACTCTCGTCTGATATCTTTACAGCATCGCCTGCATGTAAAGGTTGACCGTTGACCAAGAGGTGGCCGCGCACCAGATGAACGTATGCTTTCCGGCTGGGATCAAGTGCCATGCTGATGGACTCCTGACCGCTCATTAAACCGGCATACATCGAGGCATCCGCATGGATTTTTAGTGAACCATTCGCACCATCTGGCGAAGCAACTAGCCTCAGGGCGCCCCTTTTTTCACTCTCACCGAATGTTTTTTGCTCATACCCGGGTTCGATACCTTTCTGATTAGGTTCAATCCAGATCTGAAAAAAATGTGTCACGTCGTCTGGCGCATGATTGAATTCGCTATGCACCACACCTCGACCTGCACTCATGCGCTGAACGTCGCCAGGCGGGATGGAGGTACCATTGCCAATACTGTCCTTGTGCGCGAGTGAGCCTGAGAGTACGTAACTAATAATTTCCATATCCCTGTGCCCGTGGCTACCAAACCCGGTGCCAGGGGCGATGCGATCCTCATTGATCACACGCAAATTTCCCCAGCCCATCTGCTCGGGATCGTAATAACCGGCGAATGAAAAAGAATGGTGGCTTTTGAGCCAGCCGTGATCGGCGTAGCCGCGTTCTTGCGAAGTGCGAAGAATTAACATGCTCTGGGCTCCTAAATTAAAGTGTTTCGGCGAATCATGTATTTGAAGCGCCAACGGAATAAACAAAACTTTAGTTTTTAAAAGCCTATTTACGATCAATGTCATTTGATGGCATCATTCAAAAATATTGAATGGTCAAATGATGAAAAAACAAAATAAACCCACTGCGCGTCAAGTACTCACCCCTGAGGCGCTTGAAATGCTGATCCGCATAGCCGAGTCTGGCAGTTTTGCCTCGGCTGCACGCGCATCCGGGATGGTCCCGAGTGCACTGACCTATCGTGTTCGACAGATTGAAGAGGCGCTGGACGTTCTACTGTTTGACCGCAAGTCAAGACAGGCCCGACTGACAGAAGCTGGCACTGAACTGATCAGAGAAGGACAGCGAGTACTGAATGATGTCGATGCCGTCGCCAATCGAGTCAAGCGAGTCGCTACCGGTTGGGAGCCTCAGTTCACAATTGCCATTGACAGCATCATTCATCATGGAACTGTCATGGAGCTATGCGCTGAGTTTCTGGCGCTTGAACCACCTACTCGCCTACGGATCCGGACCGAGACCCTATCAGGAACACTTGAGGCCTTGACCTCTGGTCAGGCAGATTTGTCTCTAGGTGTCGTCGCGGAAGCTGGGGCCACAACGGGCTTACAGATAAAACCTCTTGGTATTCAACGTTTTGTATTTGCTGTAGCCCCCCATCACCCTTTGGCAAAACAGGCCGAACCCTTGAGTGACGATCTGATCAGGCAGTACCGTCTGGTCGCTGCGGCTGACTCTGTACAGCGAGGCGAAGGCATATCAATAGGTTTAATTGCGGGGCAGGATGTGTTTACTGTCTCAACAATGCATAGCAAGCTCGACGCGCAGCTAAGGGGATTAGGTTGTGGATTCTTACCTGAAGGACTTGCACAGCCCTACGTTGAAACAGGCCGTCTTGTGGCTAAACGAGTCGAACGACCTGAAAGACAAATCCACGCAAGCTATGCCTGGAGAAAAACTGCGACAAATGCGCGTGGTCGGGCGCTCCAATGGTGGCTGGGAAAACTTGAGCATTCGCACACACGTCAGGCATTGATGTCCAGCGACTGACCAATCAAAGAGAACTGGGCTCGAGCCTGAGCAGCGCACCGTCTGTGGAATCGGTCAACAGGTAGATCAAGCCATCAGGACCCATTCTTACATCGCGAATGCGTCCCACCTGTCCCTTTAATAAACGTTCTTCGTGAACAATCCTATTGCCCTTTAACTCCAACCGGATCAAACTCTGGTCACGCAAGGCCCCAATCAACAGATCACCGTTCCAATTGGCAAAGTGTTGACCTTTCACAAAAACCATCCCGGACGGCGCGATTGAGGGTACCCACACATAAACGGGTTGCTCCATTCCGTCTTTTATTTTTCCTTCGCCAATCTTCGTCCCCAATCCATAATTCACACCATGCGTGATCACAGGCCATCCATAATTTCGACCAGCGCGTACGACATTGATTTCATCTCCCCCCTGGGGACCATGCTCGTGCGTCCAAACCTCCTGGGTTTGCGGATGTATGGAGATGCCCTGAATGTTGCGATTCCCTAAAGTCCACTTCTCTGGCTTGACACTATTTAGATGAATGAAGGGGTTGTCGCTTGGCAGACGACCATCGTCGTGCAGACGAATGACAGAACCGGCATGATCATTTTGCGCTTGCGCTCTTTCTTTGTCCCCTCTGTCTCCCAACGTCAAATAAAGCATGCCTGCCTGATCAAAAGCGATCCTGCCACCAAAATGCTGTCCGCTGCGCGTCTTAGGCTCCATGCTGAACAACACTTGCACATCTGTCATACGATGATCTTGCAGCCGCCCTCTCGCCAAAGCGGTCCCCCAGCCTCCAGCCCCCGGTGCGTTGTATGCCCAATAGACCCAGCCATTTTTTTCATAGTCTGGATGCAAAACCACATCGAACAGCCCGCCCTGACCGCGCGACTCGATTTCCGGCAATCCGGAAATGGGGATTGGATCCAACTCAAATTTTTTGGTGATCAGACGCATCCGTCCGGAGCGTTCGGTGACCAGCACACGTCCGTCGGGTAAAAAAGCCATCGACCAGGGGTTTTCCAAACCCTGTACCAATGTGAACACCCTAAAAGACTGCTTTTCGGATTCAATGGTGACAGGAGAGGCGCGGGAAACAGATTGAGATTGCGCATCAACGGCCGCGAATGGCACTAGCGCCAGTAACAGAATAAGAGACGCTATTTTAGAAACGCATGGCATCGACATCGGTTTAAACACGAGCACCCCCACTAGATAGTCAGACTTTTAAAGTATGGATTAGGACTTTAATCGTATTAGACCCGGAGCAACCAAATTCCTATACTCAAACAAGTGAATTCACATATTGAAGCTGGACTCAAAACTTATGCAAGCTGCCATCACAGAAGTCTCAACCCACATTCTAGACATACCAACCATTCGACCCCATAAATTATCGGTTTCCGTGATGGAGCATCAGAGCATGGTTCTTGTGCGGGTGAGAACCGCTGAAGGAATAGAAGGAATCGGTGAGGCCACGACCATCGGTGGTTTAAATTACGGCGGAGAAAGCCCGGAGAGCATCAAGGCAAACATCGATCATTACTTTACGCCCCTGTTGATTGGTCAGACAGTCAAGAGTCCCTCTGCAATCATGGCGCGCATTAAAAAAGCGATTAAAGGAAATCGATTCGCAAAAAGTGCGATCGAAACAGCCATATACGATGCCTTGGGAAAAAAATTAGGTGTCTCTATTGGGACATTGCTGGGTGGAAATATCCATAAAGAAATTGGTGTGGCCTGGACGCTTGCCAGCGGAGATACTCAGCGTGACATTGACGAAGCACAAATGATGCTTGATTTAAAACGCCATAATTTTTTCAAATTAAAAGTGGGGCTGCGTTCTACAAAAGATGATCTGCGACATATATCGGCTATTAAGCGGGCGCTGGGACAAGACATCAGCGTTCGAATCGATGTCAATCAGGGATGGACTGAGAGTCAAGCGATTCAAATGTTGCGACCCCTCGCAGATGCGGGTATCGATCTGATTGAACAACCACTCCATGAAAAAAACCACCAGGGCATGGCACGCCTTGCAAATTTGGGGGTTCTGCCAATCATGGCGGATGAGGCACTCAAGGGACGTGAAGATGGTTACGCACTGGCGGCAAATCGCTGCGCAAATATTTTCGCGATCAAAATTGAACAAGCTGGCGGTCTGCGAGCCGCTCAAGATCTCATCGGCATTGCACAGGCAGCTGGCATTGAAATTTACGGTGGCACCATGCTGGAAGGACCAATTTCAACCATCGCATCCGCTCACCTTTTTGGCACAGTCAATCATCTTGATTGGGGATCTGAAATATTCGGGCCATTGTTGATGAAAGATAGCATCTTGGCCGAGCCTCTGGACTACAGCAACTTTACGCTTAAGATCCCTGACGGCCCAGGCTTGGGTATTGTGCTCGACGAAGAGAAAGTCCGTCACTATTCCCGAAAACATTGAGGTCAATGCGCAGTGCATCAGCGCATGATTATTTTGCCATGGCCTTTTTGGCGAGTGCCAACGCCGACTTGAGAAAGTCAGACTGATCGTTTTTACGCCAACTCAGCATAATTGGAGAGGTACATCCCGAATCACTTAGGCGGATGTACTTCACCTCCCTGGCGAATAATCCTTGCACGGACTCAGGAACAATCGCCATGCCGACACCTGCTGCCACAAGCCCCAGGGCAGTCTGGAGCTCATTGACCTCTTGCATACTCGCCGGAAGATCCCCATTTCGCCTGAAAATGTCGAGCACGTGGTCTGCGTAGCTAGGCCTCGGGCGTGCCGGATATAAAATTACATGCTCCGAGAGAATTTTTTTAATGCTGAGCACTGAGGAGTCAGCCAAAGCATGCTCTTTAGGCAAAGCAACCATCAGTTGCTCTTCCCATAAAACCAGTCGATCAATCTCTGGATCCGAGAGCAGAATCCTCCCGACTCCGATATCAATGCGACCTGTTTTTAAAGCTTCAAACTGCTGCAAGGTAATCATTTCGAGCAAACTGATATCAATATTTGAATCTATTCCTCGCAGTTGTCTAATAAAGCCGGGCATATAGCCGTACAAGGCGGAGGGAACAAAACCAAGTCCAACCCGACGTTTTTCCCCTTTACCAATCCGCTGCGTAGCATGAATCGTCTCAGATAATTTTTGGATCATTAAATCAGTTTGATCTAAAAAATAACGGCCCGCCTCTGTCAGTCGAATCCCACGCCCTACTCTTTCGAAGAGTTCGACGCCTATTTCCTCCTCCAGCAACTTGATCTGACGACTCAGAGGTGGCTGAGCCATATGTAAAGATCTAGCCGCACGGGTGAAGCTCAATTCGGTCGCAACACGCTGGAAATATCGGATTTGCCTGAGCTCCATCTTTTATACCTATAAAGTATGAGTCGTAATAAATATAGTCTTAGACAAGCCAGAACCGCAACCCGATAATCAATATAAATCAGCAAGGTGCCGCAGCTGCGCCATCACATTGACACCGAAAAACAGGAGTTCACTTTGAAACTTGGCCACCTCATCAAAGATCAAGCATTTGCCCTCGGTCAATACACCCGGCTCCTCAGGCTAGGAATCGTTGCTGCAGGTTTATCATTGGCGATGCATAGCAATCCGAGTTTAGCCAAGAGCCCTGCAGACAACTATCCGGATAGAGCCATTACGTGGGTGGTACCGTTTCCACCAGGCGGCGCAATGGATGCCATCGCCCGTGTCTTGGGAAGAACGATGAGCCAGGAACTTGGGCAGAGTATTGTCATAGAGAACAAGCCAGGGGCTGGAGGCAATATTGGCGCAAGCTATGTCGCGAAAGCAAAACCTGATGGTTACACCATTATGATTGTTGCGAACGGGATGGCCGTCAACCCATCTCTGTATCGCAAAATGAGCTATGACCCAATTAAAGATTTTGAACCCATTTCGCTACTTGCCGCAGTCCCTAATATTCTCGTCACTCAGGCTAGTCGCTCGGATGTCAATTCGCTAAACGATGTGATTGCTCAAGTAAAAAATAAACCGGGTCGATATAGCTATGCATCCGCGGGCGTTGGCACCTCCATTCATCTTGCCGGCGCACTTTTCACTTACATGGGTAAACTCGACATGCTCCATGTCCCTTACAAAGGGAGTGGTCCCGCTGTCACGGATCTAATTAGCGGTCAAGTCGATTACATGTTCGACAGCATTACCTCAGCAAAACCGCATATCGAATCCGGCAAACTAAAGGCCTTGGCAGTCACGACGCCTAAGCGTTCGTCCACGCTCCCAAATCTACCAACCGTGGCTGAAAGCGGAATGGCCGGTTATGAACTCACACCTTGGTTTGCGACTTTTGCGCCGGCAGGCACGCCAGCGGAAATTATTCAAAAACTCAATCGCGCTATGATTCAAGCGATGAATACAGATCAAGTACAGAAAACCTTTGCCTCGATTGGTGCTGAATACATTGGTAGTAGTCCACAAGAGCTGAAAAAATATTTGGGTGAAGAAACAGCGAAATGGCAGAAAATTATTTCTGAAACAGGTATTTCGGTAGACTGACCCTTTTATCACCCACAAGGAAGCATCATGCTTTTCATGGTTCAAATGACCGTCAATATTCCGCTGGATATGCCTGCGGAAGTTGCCAATGAAATCAAGGCCCGAGAAAAGGCCTACTCACAAGATCTACAACAAAAGGGTAAGTGGGCGCATATCTGGCGCGTGGTCGGGGAATATAAAAACGTCAGCATTTTTGACGTCGAAAGCAACGAGGAGCTGCACGGATTGCTGAGCGGGCTGCCTCTTTTTCCGTACATGGACATTCATGTCACAGCGCTGTGCACCCACCCTTCAACGATTGGTCGCTAATTAGAATCTAAAGGTTGCTGCGATGGCAGCGCCGAATAGATTGAGATCTATCGTGTTTTGATTGGGCTTGAACTGATAGTAGACATTTTTAGCTACCAGGGAAACATCCCCCCAATCAAAAGCACGGCCGATGCCAAGATAGGCTTGAGAAGTAAAACTCGAGGACTGTCCCGCACCCACGTCAACATAAAAAGGGACAAAATACTTTGAATTGTCGAAGTTATAACGCCCTTTCACGCCAGCAATACCTGCCGCGAGCTGAAGATTGCTACTTTCAGAAAACGACCGATCAATCTGCGGAGCATAGATAGAGGTGCGTGCGTTTTGCCACAACACTCTCGCTCCAACTAAACCATCAAGCTGCAGCGATGGTGAGCTAATAAAGTTGTAAGTCGGTGCAAGGGTTGCAATTGTCATGGTCATATTAGTACTTGATGACAAATCAGCACGGCCAACGACCCTCGATGAAGAAGAACCTAAATTACCGTACATGCCGTCAAGATAGATGCCATAGGGACCGCGACGAGCTTCTGCGACGAGCATCGCTGCCATTTTCAGGTTGGACAATACATCACCAGGCGTCAATTTGACTTGCCCCAAGCTTGATCCGTTGTGTGAGACGGAGCCGGTGATACCGATTGCCCAAGCGTAGGGGGTGACTGAAAAGCGCCATTGATCAGATGACGGCCCCGATGAGTGACTTAAGGAGGATGGCGAAGGTTGAGCGCTTGCAACATGCGAGACAAATACGCTGCAAAACAGCGCTGATAACAGAACCTTCATGATGGGCTCCTCATAATTATAAAAATTTTGGTCAGTTTCAAATTATACTTAAATCGACATTATATAAAGCTTTATTTAGCAAATACATCTTAAGGTCAATCATTCATGCAAACTAGCCCCGCCTATTGGATCGAGACCCAACAACATGCCATGCTTGACCTTCTAAAAGACTTGGTCAGCATTGATTCGCACAGCTATTACAAAGAGGGTGTCGCGAAAGTATTTAGACGCCTTCAAGTTTTTTTCGAAAGCCATGGTTTAACAACTGAATCACACTTTGTAGATGGCATAGAAGCAGCTTTATCCGTAACAGTCAATTCGGGCTCGAGTAGTAATCGACCTATTTTGTTGATGGGGCACTGTGACACCGTTTTTCCAAAAGGCGAAGTGGAAAAACGCCCTTTTCGTATCGAAGGCAATCGTGCCTATGGCCCTGGTGTCGCTGATATGAAAGCGGGTGTGGTGATGAACGCTTTTATCATCGCATCGCTTGCACATACTGGGGTGACATCACCTGAAGTCACTGCTCTTTTTACTTGCGACGAAGAAATCGGTTCGCCTTTAAGCAAAAGTGTTATTGAAAAATTTGCAAAAAAATCGGCTTTTGTATTTAACTCCGAGCCCGGACGCCCATCAGGAAATGTCGTAACAGGTCGGAAAGGCGGGATTTTTCTTGAAATGGATGTGCAGGGTAAAGCCGCACATTCAGGCGCAAATTTCAGCGAAGGAATCAATGCGATTTCAGAAATCGCCAATAAAATCGTTGAACTCGACAAGCTAACTGATATCGATGAGGGCTTGACCGTTAGTGTTGGCTTGATATCCGGCGGTCAATCTGTCAATACTTCAGCGCCCTCTGCAAAAGCCTCCATCGATGTTCGTGTGAAAGACCTTGAACAACGCGAACAAATCATGAGTCGAATCCGTTGCATATGCAATAAAAATTTCATAACGGGAACCCTCTCAAAACTCGACGTGATAGGAGAGTTCAAACCCTTCGTCCCCTCGGAAGACTCTCAGGCTTTGTTTAGGCTATATCAAGATACGCTCGCTAGCCTCGGGCACAAGACTGATCAGGAGTTTAGCGGCGGCTGTGCAGACTCAGGTGTGACCTCTAGCCTCGGGGCCATCACGCTTTGCGCAACAGGCCCCATCGGAGGGAAATTTCATACCCCTGATGAATATACTGAAATCGATTCCTTCGTGCCCAGAGCCAAGGCGGTTCTCATGACATTAAACAAAGTGCACGAGATCAAAAAATATCTCGTATAACTTATAGCTTTTTCCATATATGGAAATTAGTGTCACTTTATTCCGGGTAAATCCTTAAATCCTGTAAAGACTCTTTTCCTCTGAAAGATTGTGTACTAAGCTCGTCCAAAGCGAGCAAATAATCCACCCTAAATATTTGGAGCGTTTAGCCTCGCTGAGCGATCAGCCGTGGATTTTTCACCCTATCAAAGGAAGAATAATGAGCTTTCGAAGATTGTGTGCCCGACGCTTTTTTATTGCTCTTGGTTTGAGTCTTACGTTCGTTTTAACAGGCGTATATGCGCAAACTTATCCGAGCCGCCCTATCACTCTTGTGGTTCCGTATAGCCCCGGTGGATCAACAGATCCAGTTGCCCGACAATATGCATCGCAACTACAAAAAGTTCTCGGTGTGGATGTGACGATCGAAAACAAACCAGGGGGATCGGGTACGATCGGCACTGGCATGGTCGTGCGTTCAAAGCCTGACGGATATACGCTCGGTCTGGCAACAAACAGTATTCTTGCCTACCAGCCCTTGGTCAATACAGGTCTTTCTTTTAAATCACCAGAGCACTATCAACCCATTATCAAACTTGGCTCGATGCCGGTTATTTTGGTTGTTCGGTCAGATGCTCCGTGGAATAATTTTTCAGATTTTGTCCGGCATGTAAAAGAGAATCCAAGCAAAGTTCGTGCTTCTGTTTCAGGACTTCGTACCGTACCAGACTTAGTTGCTCAAGAATTCAACAGAACTGCTGGTACAAAATTACGTACAGTCCCCTTCACTGGCGGAAGTGGCGAAGCTCTGGTCGCCCTTTTAGGGAATCGCGTTGAAGCGACACTTTTTACCGGAGCCGTCGGCATACCAAGCCATGTCCAGGCAGGAAAAGTGCGTGTACTAGCTGTATTCGACAAAGGTACTTACGGACCTGTTCCAGAGGCGCAATCTACAATCGATGCCGGCTACAGCACGACTTTAGCAGCTTCTTTTTATATTATTGGGCCAAAGGGAATGCCATCGGATGTTCTGAATAAACTCAGTCAAGTCTCAATGGAAATCGTAAACAGTCCAGAGTTTAAAAAGTTTGCAGAGAATGGATATGCACTTGATCCCAAAGGGCCTGATGCACTGAGTGCAGAAATCATTAGAGATACAAAGACCTTTGACAGTTTATTGAAAGAAATGGATCAAAAATAACCATGTTCACACAAACCATTCAACCAGTTGTCACTAA
The DNA here is from genome assembly GCF_030410375.1 of Zwartia vadi. Classification (GTDB taxonomy): domain Bacteria; phylum Pseudomonadota; class Gammaproteobacteria; order Burkholderiales; family Burkholderiaceae_B; genus Zwartia; species Zwartia vadi. The sequence continues at coordinate 91,517 of NZ_JAUHHE010000011.1, read as the reverse complement.
AATTTTGTCTTGTGCAGTGGCTTTACTGATCGCTGCACCAGCAAACGCCTGCACAACTTTTCGCTTGCAATCCAAAGATGCTGCCTGGGTAGTAGGCCGGTCAATGGAACTAGGCTTGGACCTTGAGAGCAATGTGATGCTAGTACCACGTCAATTTGCGTTGACTGCGATGCTGCCAGGGATGAAGGCAGGAATGGGATGGACGAGCAAATATGCTTTTTTAGGAATTAATACTTTTAATCTTGGCGTGGCCACTGATGGCATGAATGAGGTTGGTTTGTCCGCCCACGCCTTATACATTCCTGGTTTTTTTGAGTATCAGACATTTCCAGCCGATGGTAAAAACGTCATTGCTAATACTGATCTGGTCAACTGGACGTTGAGTCAATTTGAAACCGTTGATCAGGTTCGTGAAGCCTTGGGTAAGGTCACTGTTTACGGGTTGGACGTACCAAAGGCAGGCGTTCAACCTCTGCATTGGGCAATACGCGATGCTAAAGGTGGCTCAATCGTCATAGAGTACGTCAAAGGTCAGCTCGTTATCCATGACAATCCAATCGGTGTGCTCACCAATGCGCCAAATTTTGATTGGCACATGACCAACCTGCGTAACCATATCAATCTCACCAATATCAATGTGGATGGCTTGAGACTGGGTTCGATCACACTTCCTCCCATTGGACAGGGCACGGGTCTAATAGGTTTACCAGGGGATTACACTCCACCAGCCAGATTTTTGAGAGCGACGGCACTCGCTTATTCATCTGTGCCTGCAGAAAATGCGAAGGGTGCAGCGAATCTTGCCTTTCATATTTTAAATGCCGTGGACATCCCGATTGGTGCCGTGGCGGAGAAAACTCTGTCGAGAAGTGATGGCAAAGAAAAGCTCGCTTATGAGCAAACTCAGTGGGTCACAGTCTACGATTTGACTAACAAGATCGCCTACTTTCGAACATACGGAAATTTGAACATCCGACAGGTAAATTTAAACAAAGTGGATTTTGGGAGTCAGGCAATTCAGTACATACCGATGTCACGCGAAATGATTGCGGAAGATTTGACACCGGCAGTTAAGAAGTAAGGATTGACTGAATTTATTCCCACTCAATCGTTGCAGGCGGCTTGCTCGATACGTCGTACACGACACGATTAATACCGCGCACTTCATTAATGATCCGAGAGGAGACTTTTGCGAGCAAGGGATATGGTAGCGGCGCCCAATCGGCAGTCATGAAATCTGAGGTCTGGACGGCTCGCAGGGCAACCACATAATCGTAGGTACGACCATCGCCCATCACGCCAACCGATTTGACCGGTAGGAAAACGGCAAAAGCTTGCGATGTCAAATCGTACCAAGACTGTTTTGTTTCTGGATCAATGGTATTGCGAAGCTCTTCAATAAAAATTGCATCGGCTCGGCGCAACAGGTTGGCAAACTCAGTATTCACAGCGCCCAAAATACGCACACCCAGACCGGGACCTGGAAAAGGATGGCGATAAACCATGCCATGTGGCAAGCCCAGTGCCACACCAAGCTTGCGTACTTCGTCTTTGAACAACTCACGCAAAGGTTCGAGTAACTTAAGGTTCAGGGTATCGGGTAAACCACCCACATTATGGTGTGACTTGATGGCAACAGCCTTACCTGTTTTAGCACCGGCAGACTCAATCACATCCGGATAAATCGTGCCTTGAGCAAGCCATTTTGCTTGCTTGAGCTTGCCGGCTTCAGCCTGAAACACCTCGACAAACTCACGACCGATAATTTTACGTTTTGCCTCAGGATCCGATACGCCCGAAAGCTTGCCCATGAATTGCTCTGTCGCATCCACATGGATGATGCGCACACCCATGTTTTGAGCAAAAGTCTCCATAACCTGCTTGCCTTCGTCAAGGCGCAACAAACCATGATCGACAAACACACAGGTCAGCCGATCTCCGATCGCCTTGTGAATCAGTGCGGCGGCTACCGAAGAGTCGACGCCACCAGACAAGCCAAGGATCACCTCGTCATCACCGACCTGCTCTCTAATGCGGGCAACAGCCTCGTCAACATAAGTTGGCATCGTCCAGTCGCCAACACAGCCGCAGATATCATGAACAAAGCGGTTGAGTAGATCCTGACCTTTGATTGTGTGCGTCACTTCGGGATGAAACTGAACCGCATAGAAACCACGCGACTCGTCTGCCATGCCGGCGATTGGGCAAGATGGCGTTGAAGCCATGACTTTAAAACCCTCAGGCAACCGAGTCACCTGATCACCATGACTCATCCATACTTTGAGCATGCCGTGCCCTTCGGGCGTCGTGAAGTCCTCGATATCTTTCAATAAGCGAGTATGACCGCGCGCACGAACCTCTGCATAGCCAAACTCTCGGTGATCAGAATAATTAACTTCACCACCCAATTGCTGAGCCATTGCTTGCATACCGTAGCAGATGCCCAGTACGGGTACGCCAGCTTCAAAGACAGCATGTGGGACTTTCAGGGAATCTTCGTCATACACCGATGCATGACTTCCGGACAAAATGATGCCCTTGAGGCCTTGTGAAATTTGATTTTTCAAAAATGAGGCATCAACATCGCCGGGGTGCAATTCGCAGTACACCCCAGCCTCTCGCACGCGACGCGCGATGAGCTGGGTTACTTGTGAACCATAATCAAGGATGAGAATGCGCTGATGCATGAGATGAAAACCTGTAGGTGAAACTATTCGGCCCGGTAATTAGGCGCTTCTTTTGTGATTTGAACATCGTGTACGTGCGACTCACGCATACCTGCTGCGGTGATTTGCACGAATTGGGGCTTGGTGCGCATTTCTTCGATCGAAGCACAGCCGCAATAGCCCATCGAAGCACGAATGCCCCCAACGAGTTGGAAAATAATCGCTAATACACTGCCTTTATAGGGAACACGTCCTTCTATGCCCTCTGGAACGAGTTTGTCGGCATTATTGGCAGGATCCTGAAAATAGCGATCAGCAGAACCATCTGTCATTGCGCCCAGGCTACCCATACCGCGATAAGACTTGTAGGATCGTCCCTGGAACAATACAACCTCGCCTGGCGCCTCTTCAGTGCCTGCGAACATACCGCCCATCATGACTGACGAGGCACCCGCCGCAATCGCTTTGGCGACATCTCCGGAGAAGCGGACACCGCCATCAGCGATCAGAGGGACTCCCGTGCCCTCCAGCGCCTTGGATACATCTGAAATAGCTGTGATTTGTGGAACGCCAACACCGGCAACCACGCGCGTTGTACAGATCGAACCTGGACCAATCCCGACCTTGACTGCATCGGCACCAGCATTGAGTAATGCACGCGCAGCGTCGCCAGTCGCGATGTTGCCGCCGATCACCTCTACTTTGGGGAAGTTGGTTTTCACCCAACGCACGCGTTCAATCACACCGGCCGAGTGACCATGAGCGGTATCAACCACAATGACGTCCACACCGGCGGCAACGAGTTTCTCAACCCGCTCCTCGGTTCCGTCGCCCACACCCACTGCGGCACCCACCCTAAGCTGACCATGGATATCTTTGCTTGCAGCAGGATGCTCCGTGTTTTTAACAATGTCTTTGACTGTAGCCAAGCCGCGCAACTGAAACGCATCATTGACGATCAGGACACGCTCCAAGCGATGTTTATGCATCAATGTCTGGGCCTCTGAGAGGGTGGTGCCCTCTTTCATCGTGACCAAACGTTCCTGGGGTGTCATGACCGTAGCGATCAAGGCGTCGAGCCTGTCCTCAAAACGCAAATCCCTGTTGGTGACAATGCCAACAACCTTACCACCCTGGACAACAGGCAAACCGGATATACCGTGTTTGCGCTGCAGTGCGATCGCATCTCGAACTTTCATGTCGGGCGTGACTGTAATCGGATCGATCACAATACCGAATTCGTGTCTTTTGACGCGAGCAACCTCTTGTGCCTGTTGATCTGCTGTCAAATTTTTGTGAATGATCCCAATACCCCCCTCCTGGGCCATCGCAATCGCGAGGCGGGATTCGGTGACAGTATCCATTGCGGCAGATACCAAAGGGATATTCAGGGAAATGTTACGTGTCAGGCGTGTGACCAGCGAAGTGTCTCTGGGAAGAACCTGCGAAAAGGCAGGAACCAGCAAAACATCGTCGAAGGTGAGCGCAGTTTGGATAAGACGCATAAATAGCTCCGGGCGCAAAGCGTGATTATACGATGGGTAAACCACTACTTTCGAGCTCAAACTGATGCTAAAAGACAGAATCCTTAAAAAATTTTATTCGGTGCAATCCAAAATATGAGCACAAGCGACACTCTGGCACGTTGGATAGAAGAAGAAAAAAACCTGCTGGCAAGCATGAAAAACGGCCGCAAATCTGGTTTTCTGACGCCTGGTCAAATATCGAGCATGACTGGTTTGGAGATTATGCAAGCTGTTAGGCGGGGCGAACTACCAAGCGGCCCGATGGCGATCACCATGAACTATATGTTGATGGAAGTTGAGCCGGGTCGTGTTGTTCTACAGGGGCACCCCACACACGATGTTCTGAACGTTCAAGGTTCCGTTCATGGCGGGTGGTTTGCCAGCATTCTAGATGGCGCTGTAGGAAATGCGATTCACTCCATGCTACCAGCTGGAAAAGGTTATGCCACGCTTGATTTGAGTGTCAAAATGACTCGGGCGCTCAGTCCAAGTGTTGGGCGAGTCAGAGCCGTTGGAACAGTCATCCAGGTAGGAAGACAAGTTGCAACGGCAGAGGGAAAAATATTGGGGCCCGACGGCAAGCTTCATGCTTTCGCCACAACGACCTGCATGATTTTAGACGTCAAGCCTACCTGATAGAGGTTCTACCCCAACGCCACGCGTGCATTTTGAAAAAACCGCATCCATGGAGAATAGGCGCCTTTGCTATCCTGAGGGCCCCAAGCTTCAGGGGCCCAAGACATCATGACATTACGCGTCACACGCTCAGGGTGAGGCATCATGACAGTAAAACGACCATCGGCTGTTGTCACTGATGTCAAACCACCAGGACTGCCGTTAGGATTGAACGGATACGCTTCGGTCGCATGCCCGCGATGGTCAACGTAGCGCAACGCGGCGAGGGCTTTGCCTGGATCACCTTGACGAGAAAAATTGGCAAATCCCTCACCATGCGCAACTGCGACAGGGATCTGCGCACCAGCCATGCCTTTAAAGAATAAAGAAGGCGATTCAAGCACCTCAACCATTGAAAATCGTGCTTCGTATTTTTCAGAAATATTACGGGTAAACCTTGGCCAGTCTTGTGCGCCGGGGATCATGGTCGCCAAAGCAGCCATCATTTGACAACCATTACAAACGCCTAACGCAAACGTGTCTGAGCGAGCAAAATACTGGGCGAACTGATCGGATAGCTGAGTGTTAAACAAAATACTGCGCGCCCAGCCCTCACCTGCTCCCAAGACGTCACCGTAACTAAATCCACCTACTGCAACCAGACCTTGAAAACTGGAGAGATCAGTCGACCCGGATTGAAGATCAGTCATATGGACGTCCCAAGCCTCGAATCCCGATCGATCAAAAGCCCAAGCCATTTCAACCTGGCTATTACAGCCCTGTTCACGCAAAATTGCCACACGCGGACGAGCACCGCTGAGAATAAACGGTGCTGCAATATTTTCTTGTGGATCGAAACCTACGATTGGCTGCATGCCCGGATCGGTTGTATCAGACCAGGTTTCAAATTCGGACAAGGCGCAAGCAGGGTTATCACGCAATGAAGAAATTCGGTAGCTGACATCACTCCAGATTTTTCCTAATTCGGCACGAGGTTTACCCCAGATCTTTTTGCCATCACGGAACACTTCGATTTCATCTGTTGGATTGAGCGAACCAATCACATGAGAATGTGCGGATAAGCCTGCAGCACGCAAGACTTGCATCACCGCATCGCGTTCAGTGGCTGGCACTTGAAGCACGGCACCAAGCTCTTCATTAAAGAGCGCTTTGAGTGTCAGTTCATCACGCTGAACAGCAACCTGTTCAGGACGAATTTTATAATCACCCCAGTCTGCGGCGTAGGCATCGATGGTCAACATATCAAGATTGAGCGAGACACCCGTGTGTCCGGCAAAAGCCATTTCACAAACTGTCGCAAACAACCCGCCGTCAGAACGATCGTGATAGGCCAGCACGACACCCGACTCCGCCAAGGCACGAATCGTTACAAAGAACGTACGCAACACCTCGGCATCATCGGCATCAGGTGTTTGCTCACCGATTTGATTACACACCTGCGCGAGAATGGAGCCGCCCATTCTTTGCTTACCCAATCCAAGATCGATCAGAATCAAGGCTGAGGGCCCGACATCCGTTCGCAGTTGTGGGGTGAGCGTTTGGCGCACATCCTGAACGGGAGCAAAAGCAGTGACAATCAAGGACACTGGAGAGATCACCTGACGCTTTTGATCCTCTTGGGTCCAACTCGTCTGCATCGAAAGAGAGTCTTTCCCAACGGGAATTGAAAGTCCGACACGCTGACACAACGCACTAACTGCTGCGACCGTATCGAACAATGCGGCATCCTGACCGGGGGCGCCACATGCAGCCATCCAGTTGGCAGAGAGTTTGATGTCCTCGATGCGGGCAACATCCGCAGCAGCGAGATTAGTCAGGGCCTCAGCTACAGCCATTCTTCCAGAGGCTGGCGCGTCAATCGCGGCAATCGGGGTGCGCTCACCCATGGCCATCGCCTCGCCGCGGGTGCCGTCATGATCAGATAAGGTGACAGCGCAGTCTGCAACAGCCACCTGCCAGGGACCGACAAGTTGATCTCGACTAGATAAACCGCCTACTGTGCGGTCGCCAATCGTGATCAAAAAGCTCTTATTGGCGACCGTTGGATGTTGCAAGACACGGGTGGTTGCGTCTTCAAGCGATATAACAGTTAAGTCAAGTGGCGCTGTCTCGGGGTTCAAACGTTTAACCTCGCGGGTCATGCGCGGAGGTTTACCCAAAATCACATCAATCGGCACATCAACGGGGCGCAATCCCTGCTGGGGTGTCAGCGTATCAAGTCCGGGCAAGCCTTCTCCTTGAACGACCCGTAACTGGCGTTCTGAGGTTGCCACACCAATCACTGCAAACGGACAGCGTTCGCGCTCCGCAATCTTTTGGAAGCGCGGCAAATCCTTTGGCAATACTGACAGAACATAACGTTCTTGTGATTCATTGCTCCAGATTTCTGCAGGAGACATGCCGGACTCTTCGAGATGCACACGTGTCAAATCAAAGGTGGCGCCTCGTCCAGCATCATTGACCAATTCGGGAAAAGCATTCGATAAGCCGCCTGCCCCAACATCATGAATCGCGACAATCGGGTTGTTTTCACCCTGTTGCCAGCAGCGGTCAATGACCTCCTGGCAACGACGCTCGATCTCTGGATTGCCGCGTTGAACTGAATCGAAATCCAGCGCCGCAGTGTTGGTACCTACCGCCATACTGGAGGCTGCACTACCACCCATGCCAATCCTTAGACCTGGACCACCTAGCTGTATCAACAAAGCACCAGGTTCAATCCTGTCCTTTTTCGTTGCACCCTCGTCAATACTACCCAGTCCTCCTGCGATCATGATGGGCTTGTGATAGCCCCAGCGCGTTTGTCCGGCGGTCTGCTCGTAGCTGCGGAAATAACCTAACAAGTTAGGACGACCAAATTCATTATTAAATGCCGCGGCTCCCAGGGGCCCCTCGATCATGATGGACAGAGGTGAGGCAATACGATCGGGAGCGCCGTGATGATCGGACTCCCAGCTTCTAAGCGCATCCTGAAACCTGAGGTGAGAGACAGTAAATCCAGCAAGGCCGGCTTTAGGCTTGGATCCTCGGCCCGTGGCGCCCTCGTCGCGAATTTCACCACCCGCACCAGTTGATGCCCCCTCAAATGGCGCAATCGCAGTTGGATGATTGTGCGTTTCGACCTTCATCACCGTATGGACAGTCTTGCGCTCCGTTCCATAGATCGCTGCTTGGCCCTCTTTGACAGGTGTAGCCTGAAAACGCTGAGCTTGTGCACCTTCCATAATGGCGGCATTGTCAGAGTAAGCAACCACGGTGCCAAGAGGCTGTGCTGCATGCGTTTCCCGAATCATGCCAAACAAGGTCTTGGACTCGGTCTGCCCGTCAATCACCCACTGAGCATTAAAAATTTTATGGCGACAGTGCTCACTGTTGGCCTGCGCAAACATCATGAGCTCGACATCCGTAGGATCACGACCCAGCTCAGTAAAAGCTTGCGTCAGATAATCGATCTCATCCTCCGACAAAGCCAGACCTAATTTGGAGTTGGCATCCAGCAAAGCCGACTTGCCATGCGTCGTAACGGCGACAGTCTGCATCGGTTTGCCTGGCAGAGAGCGAAATAAAACCTCTGGATCGAAACCTGCATCCACAACGGTCTCGGTCATTCTGTCATGCAAGCAGCTCGCCGCCTGGGAGAGCATCTCAGCATCTAGACGTTTAGTCTTCAGCCATCCGCGTTCGGGGGTGAGTCGGTACTCGATCCCTCGCTCGATACGTCGGACGGTGTTTAACCCACAGTTGTGGGCGATATCCGTGGCTTTACTTGCCCAGGAAGAAATCGTTCCCAGCCTGGGAATGACACGCAACAAAATAGCCTCTGCAGATTCGGCAGGTAGCTGATAAGCCACACCGTAGTCCAGTAATTGTTCAATACGCGACTGCGTTTGAGCATCCGGGGCCTCATCACACCACACAAAGTGCTCGTACCGTGCGCTCACGCCCGCGATGGGCAAACCCAAAGCACGCAGGCTGGAAAGCAGGCGTTCTTGGCGAAAACTTGAAAGAACAGAGGAGCCGGAAATATGCAGAATGTGTGACACGTTGGCGACCAGGAGGCATCGTAGGGGAAAACACGCATTTTAGCGTCCTGAGCCGCATTTAGGGGCGAAGACCCGCCTTTCGTTGCTATGATTGATTTAAGATTTATTCACCAAGGAGACAAATAATGTCCATTTCTCGTCGCAACCTACTGACCGGCATGGGTGCCGGAGTCATTACTCTGGCTTCACCGCTCAATAGTGCATGGGCGCAATCCAAGGCGGAATTCTCTTATAAATATGCAAACAACCTGCCCCTGACACACCCGATGAACATTCGGGCCAAGGAAATGGCTGAAGCCATTCAGAAAGAAACACAAGGCCGCGTTGAAATTCGTATTTTCCCAAGCAGCCAGCTCGGTTCAGACACCGACATGCTCAGTCAGGTTCGTAGCGGCGGCGTTGAGTTTTTCACATTGTCCGGTCTTATTTTGGCAACACTTGTACCGGCATCCTCGATCACGGGTATTGGTTTTGCTTTTGCCAACTACAACGAAGTCTGGAAAGCTTTAGACGGCGATTTGGGCGCGCACGTTCGTAAAGAAATCAATAAAGCGAATTTGGTTGTAATGGACAAAATATGGGATAACGGTTTCCGTCAGATCACGTCGTCAACGAAACCCATCCAAACAGCCGCCGACCTCAAAGGCTTCAAGATTCGGGTGCCTGTCTCCCCGCTTTGGACCTCGATGTTTAAGGCCTTTGACTCCGCACCCGCCTCGATCAATTTCAACGAAGTCTACAGCGCGCTTCAGACCAAGATTGTCGACGGTCAAGAAAACCCTCTCGCTATTATCGATACGGCAAAGCTAAATGAGGTACAGAAATACTGCTCACTGACCAATCACATGTGGGATGGTTTCTGGTTCTTGGCAAACCGTCGCGCCTGGGAGCGTTTGCCTGAAAATCTGCGTGTCATCGTGGCTAAAAATATCAATGCTGCGGGCATGAAAGAGCGAGAGGATGTTGCCGGCATGAATGCGACGCTTCAAAAAGGCCTGACCGAAAAAGGCATGATATTTAACCAAACAACACCGGATTCTTTCCGTGACCGTTTGCGCACAGGCGGATTCTATGCTGAATGGAAAACCAAGCTTGGCAATGAGGCATGGTCAATGCTTGAACGTTACAGTGGCAAATTAGCCTAAAAGGTCCAAGCTCGACAGAAGGTCCATTCACTTGGATCAAGCACCACAAACTCGGGCGCCCACCAACGGGCGCCCAAGTTTTTCCTGACACAGTTTTAAGATATCCAGCACGACCCGGAGCATTTATGACTTCCCAAGCAGCGACCCAATCAGCGCCAATGATTTCAAGGTTTCTCAAACCACTCGAATTCCTCAGCGCAGCCTTGATGGTTGTCATCATCGTCCTGCTTTTTATCGGCGTTGTGGCACGTTATATTTTTTCGCTTCCCATCGTTTGGGTCGATGAAGTGGTCTCTTTGTCCTTTCTATGGCTTGCGATGCTTGGAACCGCGATTGCGATGCATCGCAATGAGCATTTGAGACTGAGCTTGTTTTTAGACATGATGCCCCAGAAGGTCCGAGGTTTTGTTCACGCTCTCGCGCTTGTCGCCATTGTTGTTTTCCTATTGGCACTGATCCATCCAGCACTTATTTATGCCCAGGAAGAGTGGTTTGTTAAGTCTCCAGCACTCAACATACCCAATACCTACCGCGTCTCAGCCCTGTCCTTTGGCATTCTGGCAATGCTTGCGATACTCATCTCTTATGCAACTAAAACCGTTCGCGGACGAGATTTATTCGCTGCAATTGTTGTCGCCTGCCTGTTTGTTGGCGCATGTTGGATAGGATCCTCTGCCTTAACTGAGCTTGGTCTCTACAACATCATATTTTTTCTTGTGATTCTCGTTTCACTTTGTCTGATCGCCGGGGTTCCAATCGCCTTTTGCTTTGGAATTGGTGCGCTCAGCTATTTAGCATTTGCGACAAGTGTGCCCTTGATGGTGGTCATCGGGCGCATGGACGAAGGCATGTCGAGCTTGATTCTGGTCTCTGTGCCTATATTCGTACTGTTAGGTTGCATTCTTGATGCAACGGGCATGGGAAAAGCCATTGTTGATTTTCTGGCCTCTCTACTCGGTCACATCAAAGCGGGTATGTCCTATGTGCTGCTAGGATCGCTCTTTATCGTTTCTGGGATATCTGGATCGAAAGTTTCTGACATGGCAACGATCGCACCCGCACTTTTTCCTGAAATGAAACGCCGCGGCCATCAACCAAAGGAGATGATTGCCTTGCTTGCTACGGGCGCGGCAATGGCGGATACCGTTCCGCCAAGCATCGTATTAATTGTCCTGGGCTCTGTCGCGGGTGTTTCGATCGCAGGGCTTTTTCAAAGCGGCGTCATCATCGCGATGGTACTCCTTCTAGCGCTTGCGATTCTTGCGCGCTGGAAGGCTCGTCACGAAATCATGGATCAAGTTAAACGATCGAGTTCTTCGATCATTGGACGGACCCTAATCATTGCCGCACCCGCTCTCGTATTACCCTTTCTCATTCGAAGCGCCGTAGGCGGTGGCGTAGCAACCGCTACCGAAGTCTCTACCATCGCGGTTCTTTATGCCATGATTATTGGGCAAGTCTTATACGGCGGACTGGGCTGGAGGAAAATTTACAGCATGCTGGTAGAAACCGCCGCTTTAAGCGGAGCGATTCTATTGATTTTGGGTACTGCGTCCGCCATGGCATGGGCAATCACGCAAAGTGGTGTCGTACAAAGTCTCTCAAATTTTCTGACCACACTACCTGGTGGTGTATTCACCTTCATGCTTGTGACCATTTTGATCTTTTTGATATTAGGTTGCTTGCTGGAAGGCTTACCCGCGATTTTAATTCTTGCACCCATCATGTTTCCCATTGCAAGAAAACTTGGCATCCATGACATTCACTACTCAATGGTGGTTGTTACTGCAATGAATATTGGATTGATGATGCCGCCTATTGGCATAGGCTTTTTTGTTGCGTGCCGAATTGGCAACACCTCACCTGATGAAGTGATGGGCGCAATTTGGCCCTATATCCTTGCACTGATTGCTGGTCTTGTGCTCATTGCGGCCGTGCCCTGGTTTTCAACTGTCGCGTTATAAAAAAAGGGTGTCAAATAATTGACACCCTCTTTAACTTGCTAAAGACTATTGTGATTTACTTTTTACGTACTGGCGGTAAATCCGTACAGTGACCTTCCGCTGCTTCTGCAGCTAAGCCAATCGACTCGCCAAGCGTTGGGTGCGGGTGGATGGTTTTACCAATGTCGACTGCATCAGCACCCATCTCAATCGCAAGAGCCACCTCACCAATCAGATCGCCTGCATGCGTTCCGACAATCCCACCACCTAAAATTTTGTGGGTGGTTGCATCAAATAAAAGTTTGGTAAACCCCTCGTCGCGGCCGTTTGCAATCGCGCGGCCCGAAGCTGCCCATGGGAACACACCCTTTGTCACCGAGATACCCTCTTGCTTGGCCTGGTCTTCTGTCAGTCCAACCCAGGCAATTTCGGGATCGGTGTAGGCAACGGATGGAATCACCCTTGCATCGAAAAAGCTCTTATGTCCGGCAGCAGCCTCGGCTGCCACATGTCCTTCGTGTACGGCTTTATGAGCGAGCATTGGCTGACCGACTATGTCACCAATCGCAAAAATATTGGGGACATTGGTACGCATTTGACGATCGACTTCTATGAAGCCGCGCTCTGTCACAGCGACACCTGCACGCTCGGCGGCAATTTTCTTACCATTGGGTGTGCGACCTACTGCTTGCAGCACTAAATCGTAACGCTGAGCCTCTTTGGGGGCACCCTCGCCCTCGAACGTGACGTAAATACCATCTTTCTTGGCTTCGGCTCCAATCGTTTTGGTCTTTAGCATCAAATGATCGAAACGATTGCTATTCATCTTTTGCCAGACCTTCACCAAATCGCGATCTGCACCCTGCATCAAGCCATCTTGCATCTCAACGACATCCAATCGCGATCCCAGTGCGGAATACACTGTTCCCATCTCCAGTCCGATAATGCCGCCACCCACGATCAACATTTTCTTGGGAATACTTCGTAAAAGAAGCGCTCCGGTCGAGTCAACCACTCGCTCATCGTTAGGCATAAAGGGTAATTTGACAGACTGACTACCTGCGGCAATGATGGCTTGGCTAAAAGAAATGGTATGCACGCCCTTGTCTGTCTTGACGCTAAGGTGATTGGCAGTCAGAAACTCACCCACGCCTTGGATCACCGTCACTTTACGCGCTCGAGCCATACCGGCTAAACCGCCAGTCAACTTCCCGATGACACCATCTTTAAACGCTCGCAGCTTGTCGAGGTCAATTTTGGGTTTCGCAAAGGAAATACCGTGCGCCTCAAGCGCCTGGGCTTCTTCAAGCACTGCAGCCGTATGAAGCAAGGCCTTTGAGGGAATACACCCTACATTCAAGCAAACACCACCCAGCGTCGCATAACGCTCAACGAGGATAACGTTCAAGCCAAGATCTGCGGCACGAAACGCTGCAGAATAGCCACCAGGGCCCGCACCGAGCACGAGCAAATCACACTGACTATCAACTTTACCGGCGAAACTAGCGGGCGCTTGCTGCGCGATAGGCGTGCTTGATGATGCGGACACCGAAGGAGCGGGAGATGCTGGGGGGGCAGCAACCGCTGCGGATGTAATAGGAGTTGCAACAGGAGCTGAGGCACTCGAAGACGTGGAACTTGCATCCATCTTCATAATGACTGAGCCTTGTTTGACCTTGTCACCAACTTTGACAGCAATACTTTTGATCACGCCCGCTTGTGCGCTGGGAATTTCCATGGAGGCTTTATCCGACTCAACCGTGATCAAACCTTGATCGGCCCGGACAGTATCCCCTGCTTTAACTAACACCTCAATGACTTCAACTGTGTCAAAGTCTCCGATATCTGGCACGATTACATCGATTGGATTGCTCATGGCAACTCCTTAAAGTGCAATACGGCGGAAGTCCGCCAGGAGACTGCCAAGATAGGCATTGAAGCGTGCAGCCGCAGCGCCATCAATGACGCGATGGTCATAAGACAGCGAAAGAGGCAGGGTCAGCTGTGGAACAAAGGCTTTACCATCCCAAACCGGCTTCATGTAGGAGCGCGACACGCCAAGGATCGCCAATTCAGGAGCATTGATAATCGGCGTGAAATGCGTACCGCCTATACCGCCAAGCGAGGAGATCGAAAAACATCCGCCTTGCATTTCAGCAGGAGACAGTTTTCCATCACGTGCTTTTTTGGCAAGCTCGCTACTTTCAGTGGCCAACTCAAGAATGCCCTTTTTATCCGCATCACGAATAACGGGAACAACGAGACCGTTAGGTGTGTCGGCAGCAAATCCTATATGGAAATACTGTTTCATGATCAGCTGATCGCCATCAATCGATGCATTGAAATCAGGAAACTTTTTCAGGGCTGCCACACATGCCTTAATTAGAAACGCAAGCATAGTGACTTTGACGCCTGACTTTTCGTTTTCTTTGTTGAGCGTCACACGCAAAGCTTCAAGATCAGTAATATCAGCTTCGTCATTATTCGTGACATGCGGGATCATTACCCAATTGCGATGCAAATTGGCACCGGAAATTTTCTTGATACGCGAAAGAGGTTTCGGTGTCACCTCGCCAAATTTAGTGAAATCAATCTTTGGCCATGGCAATAATTCCAATCCGCCCAGAGAGCCGCCTGCTGCAACACCCGCAGAAGAGCCTGCTCCACCCGACAAGGCTTGTTTGACAAAGTTTTGAACGTCTTCTTGCAAAATGCGGTGCTTAGGTCCTGTGCCGGTAACAAGCGCAAGATCAACGCCAAGCTCACGGGCAAACTTGCGCACGGAAGGCGAAGCATGCGCCATACCGGCCGTGGAGAGCGGTAGCTCGAGCTTGCCGGCCGGGGGCGCTGACAACCCAGCAGGCGCAACGCTCGCTGATGCAGCGGGGATGGCTGCTGCTGGCACGGACGCTGGTGCTGGTGCTGGTGCTGGTGCTGGTGAAGCTGGAGCAGAAACAGAGGGAGTTGGGGCAACAGCCGCGGCGGGCGCTGGGGCGGCGGATGCGACTGCATCCACATGCATCATGACACTCCCCTGCTTGACCTTGTCTCCCACCTTGACTTCGATAGACTTGACCACACCACCGATGGAAGTAGGGATTTCCATCGAAGCTTTGTCTGACTCAACCGTAATTAAACTTTGTTCAGCTTTAACAGTGTCTCCAACCTTCACCAGAACCTCGATGACCTCTACGGTATCGAAATCCCCGATGTCCGGAACTTGTATTGCGGTGACGTTACTCATATCGGGTCTCTCTATCAAGCGTATTGAGGATTGGCTTTGTTAGGATTAATGCCGTATTTCTTGATGGCGGCCGCAACTTGACTCACCGGAACGACGCCTTCATCAGCCAAAGCACGCAACGTAGCCAGTACAACGAAATGTCGATCCACTTCGAAATGCTCGCGTAACTTGGAGCGGAAGTCTGATCGTCCAAAGCCATCCGTTCCTAGAACCTTATAGTCACGACCACGAGGCATGAAGGGACGGACCTGATCGGCAAACAGCTTCATGTAATCAGTCGAAGCGATGATTGGACCTTCTGTTTTTTCAAGCAGGCTGGTCACATAAGGCGTTTTAGATTTACCGGTGGGATGCAACATATTGTGACGCTCGCAGTCCAAACCATCGCGACGCAGTTCAGTGAAGCTCGTCACGCTCCAGATATCGGCTGAAACACCCCAGTCATTTTCAAGAAGTTCGGCAGCGGCGATCACTTCGCGCAAGATCGTTCCGGAGCCAAGCAATTGGGCGCGCAACTTGTTTTTCCCGCCTTTCTTCAGACGATACATGCCGCGAATGATGCCCTCTTCGTCGCCCTTATTCAGACCAGGTTGGGCGTAGTTTTCATTCATGACCGTCAGGTAGAAGAACACGTTTTCCTGATTTTCAACCATTCGCTTGAGACCGTGCTGAATAATGACAGCGAGCTCATGCGCAAAAGTCGGGTCATAGGATACGCAATTCGGGATCGTGGAGGAGAATATATGGCTGTGACCATCCTCGTGCTGCAATCCCTCACCATTCAGTGTTGTGCGTCCCGCAGTGCCGCCTAGCAAAAAGCCACGCGCCTGCATGTCTCCTGCTGCCCAGGCCAAATCTCCAATCCGCTGGAAACCAAACATCGAGTAGTAGATGTAAAAAGGAATCATGATGCGGTTGTTCGTCGAGTACGAAGTCGCCGCAGCAATCCATGAACTAAAGGCCCCTGCTTCGTTGATTCCCTCTTGCAGCAGCTGTCCGTCAGAGGACTCACGGTAATACATCACCTGATCTTTATCTACAGGTGTGTATTTTTGACCTTCTGGTGCATAAATACCAATTTGACGGAACAGTCCTTCCATACCAAAGGTACGGGACTCATCAGCCAATATAGGGACTACTCTTGGGCCAAGATCCTTGTCGCGCAAGACTTGATTCAACACGCGAACAAATGCTTGCGTGGTTGAAATTTCACGCCCCTCGGCTGTTGGATCGAGTACGGGGCGGAAGACCTCAAGCTCAGGAGCTTTAAGTTTTTCATCAGCGTGTGTGCGTCGCTTAGGCAGATATCCACCAAGAGCTTTACGACGCTCATGCAGATAAACCATCTCAGGTGAGTCTTCTGCAGGCTTGAAATAAGGGACTTCTTCGATCTTGCTATCTGGGATAGGAATGTTGTAGCGATCACGGAACTCACGGATCGTATCCGTATCAAGTTTTTTCTGTTGATGCGAAGGATTTTTGGCTTGAACAAGATGGCCGACACCGTAACCCTTGATCGTTTTAGCCAAGATGACAGTCGGCTGTCCAACATGTTTGGTTGCTGCTGAAAACGCAGCGTAAACCTTGTGGGGATCATGACCGCCACGATTTAGGCGCCAAACATCTTCGTCACTCATGCGTGAAACCATTTCAAGCAATTTGGGATGCTTGCCAAAGAAATGTTCACGAACAAACTTGCCATCATTGGCCTTGTAAGCCTGATATTCGCCATCCACGGTTTCTTCCATGATCTGACGCAGGATGCCTTCCTTGTCGCTTGCCAGCAAAGGATCCCAGTAACCGCCCCAAATCATCTTGATGACATTCCAGCCGCTGCCGCGGAAATCACCTTCAAGTTCTTGGATAATTTTGCCGTTGCCGCGGACAGGACCGTCAAGTCGCTGAAGGTTGCAATTGATCACAAAGATCAAATTATCAAGCTTTTCACGGGCAGCCAAACTGATCGCACCAAGTGACTCGGGCTCATCCATTTCACCGTCACCGCAGAACACCCAGACTTTGCGCTGGCTCGTATCGGCAATGCCGCGGGCGTGCAAATATTTAAGAAATCTCGCCTGATAAATCGCCATCAGAGGACCGAGTCCCATGGACACTGTCGGAAACTGCCAGAACTCGGGCATGAGCTTGGGGTGGGGATATGAAGATAGCCCTTTACCATCGACTTCTTGGCGAAAATGGTCAAGCTGTTCCTCTGTCAGGCGACCCTCAAGGTAAGCACGCCCATACACACCCGGGGATGAATGACCTTGGAAGTAAACAAGATCTCCACCACGCTCTGGCGTATCTGCATGCCAAAAGTGATTTTGTCCGCAACCGATCATTGTGGCCAGTGAGGCAAAAGAGGCGATGTGACCGCCAAGATCGCCGCCATCAGGGGGATTGTGCTTGTTGGCTTTTACAACCATCGCCATCGCATTCCAGCGAATGATGCTGCGAATACGAGCTTCAAGCTCGAGATTGCCCGGATGAGCGGGTTCATGCCCAACAGGTATGGTGTTGAGATAAGCCGTATTGGGAGAAAAAGGAATGTGTGCGCCGGAGCGACGTGCCAAATCTGTCAGTCGTTCCAACAAGTAATGCGCACGGTCCGGACCCTCACGGTCCAGCACCGCTGCCAAAGCATCTAGCCATTCTTGCGTTTCTTGCGAGTCAACATCGTTCGCGGCATTGAAAGCGGCAGCTTGAGGTGCCATGTGAATCTCCTGGTACGTAGGTTCTTGTTTATATAAGAGCCTACCTGTTTTTTGGGTATTTGCCGCATTCTATGTACATCTATTAATGGGAGCAACAAAAATTTCATAAGGCGGGACGTATTTTCGTATTATGAAAAGCAAGACGGTGATCTCACACCATAACCTGACTAAAATGCACGATCTGTAAATAAACTCGAAATATGTCCGCTCCCCCAAAGTCAGTCATTGCTACGCCTTTTTTAGACCAGGCTCGCCTTCGCAGGCGTCGCTGGTATTGGCTCACGCCTATGCTGATTCTGATTCTCTATGCGTGCGTCATGGGTGCCTTCTTTTGGTTGCAACGCATTCAAGACGGCAGCGTGATGTTTATCACGATCGATCAGGAGATGAGACAGCACCGGCTCATCTGGGTGGTCATCGCACTTTCAGTCGTGATTGTGATCGCGCTCTTGATCCTGTGGCGCTACACGCGCTATCGCTCTGAGGCGGAAGCAGCGCTCATTGCTGAAACAGGCTTTAGGCGCGCCATGGAGAACTCCATGTCAACAGGCATGAGAGTATTGGATCTCGAGGGAAGAATCGCATACGTCAATCCAGCGTTTTGTCGCATGATTGGTTGGAACGAAGCGGATCTGATCGGCCGCATGCCACCCTTTCCCTATTGGGTACCCGGCATGCACGACACTCATCTTCAGACATTAGAGACGGTCTTAACAGGCAAAGCACCAAGCAGCGGACTTGAGCTTGAAGCGCAACGACGTGATGGCTCGCGCTTCAATGCCCGGATGTATGTCTCCCCGCTGCTTGATCCTCAGGGTAATCAGATCGGCTGGATGACCTCGATGACTGACATTACCGAGCCCAAGCGCATCAGAGAAGCCCTCACCGCCGCGCACGAACGCTTCATGACAGTATTGGAAGGGCTGGATGACGCGATCTCGGTGACAGCCGACACGAATGAGGGCCTGGAACTCCTCTTCGCAAACAGAACGTATCGTCGTTTGTTTGGCGCACAGACAAACGGACACGACGAGCTGCTCGCTGGCCGTCGAGGACGTTACACAGATGAATCCGTTGAGATTTTTTCAGCATCCGTACAGAGATGGTTTGAGGTTCAACACCGCATGCTTGCTTGGACGGATGGCAGACGCGTGAGGTTGCAAGTTGCCCGCGACATCACTGAGCGCCGACAACACGAAGAAGCGTCCAGGATTCAACAGGAAAAAATTCAACTCACCAGTCGATTGACTACGATGGGTGAAATGGCCTCCTCATTGGCACATGAATTAAATCAGCCGCTGACTGCGATTGCCAACTACAGCATGGGTGCCGTCGCAATGGTCAAGTCGGGTAACACCAATATGGAAGCCTTGTTGCCCGCACTTGAAAAAGCAGCGGCTCAGGCGCAGCGCGCAGGTAAAATCATTAGTCGTATTCGTGACTTTGTTAAACGAAGCGAACCGCGTCGTCAGGCAATACAAATTCAAACCGTGGTCGATAATGCGATCAGTCTTGCCGAGATTCACTCCCGCAAGCGTCAAGTCGCCATTAATTGCAACGTTCCAGATCACTTGCCGGACGTCTTTGCCGATCCGATTCTGATTGAACAAGTTTTGCTGAACTTGCTCAAAAACGGCTTGGAATCCATGGAGCAAAGTGCAGTGGAAACTCTGCTTGTCAATGTGACAATGCATGACAATCAAATAGAGGTGGCTGTGACCGATCGCGGACATGGTCTATCAGATCCAGAGCGACTGTTCGAACCTTTTTTCAGTACCAAGTCCGAGGGTCTAGGCATGGGTTTAAACATATGCCGAACGATCATCGAATCCCATCATGGTCGCCTTTGGGCGGTCAGCAATCCAGAGGGCGGAACAACTTTCCGCTTCACATTGCCCTGCGTCTCAAATCTTGAGGCGCAGAAGCATCTTCAGTCCGAGGAGTTACCTACATGAATACACCCCAAACCGCGAGCACCGTTTACATCGTTGATGATGACGAAGCCGTTCGGGACTCCTTGCGCTGGCTACTTGAGGCCAACAACTATCGCGTACGAGCCTTTCCGAGTGGGGAAAGCTTTTTGGCTGAATATGATGAAAAACGGCCAGGCGTGCTGATTGTTGATGTTCGCATGCCTGGCATGAGTGGTCTGGAATTGCAAGAGCAACTCATTGCCCGCAAGTCCTCAATGCCTATCGTCTTTATTACGGGACATGGCGACGTACCGATGGCGGTTTCCACCATTAAAAAGGGCGCGATAGACTTTCTTGAAAAGCCATTTGACGAAACCGATCTGCGCGAAATTGTCGGCCGCATGTTTGAACAAGCAAACGAACGGCTGTCTCAAGCTCAAGCCCAACGCGAACACGAAGCCATGCTGGCTCGCCTGACAGCACGTGAGCAACAAGTACTCGAACGGATTGTCGCAGGACGCCTCAACAAGCAGATCGCCGATGACTTGGGGATCAGTATTAAAACAGTTGAGGCACATCGAGCCAACATTATGGAAAAGCTGCAAGTGACCACCGTGGCAGACCTGATGAAGGTCGCCTTGACGAAACCTGAGATTTCCACATGACAGCACGTGTGATTGACGGCGTGAAACTTGCAGCCACTATTCGCGAGGACGTGGCGCGTCGAGCTGCGGCACTCACAGCGGCCGGAACCACACCCGGCCTGGCTGTCATTTTGGTCGGTAGTGATCCGGCATCTCAAGTCTATGTTCGCAACAAAGTCGCGGCATGTGAAAAGGCAGGTTTGCATTCAGTTCTCGAGCAATACGACGCTGACATGTCGCAAGAGGCGCTTTTGGAGCGCGTTCGAATGTTGAATAGCGACCCAAGCATTCATGGTATTTTGGTGCAATTACCCTTGCCTGCACATATCGACTCGCATCTTGTGATTGAAACCATCGCCGCGCACAAGGATGTCGATGGCTTTCATGTGAGCAACGCTGGTTTGTTAATGACGGGCAAGCCTTTATTCAGGCCTTGCACACCTTATGGTGTCATGAAAATGCTCGAGTCGGAACAGGTGCCCTTAAGAGGTGCCGTAGCCGTTGTCATTGGCGCAAGCAATATTGTTGGCAAACCGATGGCCCTGTTGTTACAAAGTGCTGGGGCCACTGTCACAATATGTAATTCCAAAACTAAAGATCTGGGTTGGCACACACGCCACGCGGATATTCTTGTTGTTGCCACTGGCCGGCCTAAAATGATTGATGCAAGCATGGTCAAGGCTGGCGCAATCGTGATTGATGTCGGAATCAACCGTGGTTCCGATGGCAAACTCTGCGGTGATGTGGACTTCGATAGCGTTAAAACTGTCGCAGGTGCTATCACTCCCGTGCCAGGCGGTGTCGGTCCTATGACGATTGCAATGCTGCTCGTCAATACTGTCGAAGCGGCAGAACGCGCTCTACACAGGCAGGCTTAAACATGAACCCACTACTCGTCCCGATGGATACCTTGGTCGACTACGCGTCGATCACACCCGAACACGTCAGCGAAGCAATAGAAAAACTGCTTGCACAAGCACGTGCCGCCATCGATGTTGCTGCCGATCCCGCCTTGGCACCTACATGGGACGCGGTGGTGACTCCTCTGGACGATGCGTCAGAACCGCTATGGCGCGCCTGGTCAATTGCTGGACACCTGAACGCCGTTGTCAACACACCTGAGCTCAGAGATGTATACAACAAGATGCTTGGTCCAATCAGCGAGTTTTCAACCTGGGTCGGGCTGCACGAAGGTCTTTACAGACAGTATCAGCGCCTGCGCGAATCCGCTGAGTTTTCGAAATGGACGCCTGCAAAGCGTCGAGTCATTGAGCTTGCGCTTCGGGACTTCAAGCTGAGCGGCGTCGAATTGGAGGGTCAGGCTAGAGAGCGTTATGCATCAAATTCTGATCGACAGTCGCAAGTTTCCCAAAAATTTTCTGAAAACGTGCTGGACGCTACTGATCGATGGTCGTTGATCATTGAGGACATCAAACGCCTGGATGGCATTCCCGAAGATACCCTCGCATCCTTGAAAGATCCTTCGGCAGAGCGATGGACACTCAATCTTAAGATGCCCTGCTATCTGCCCGTCATTCAATATGCGCATGATAGAGAGCTGCGCCGAACAATCTATCACGCCTATGCTACTCGTGCCTCCGATCAGGGCGACGTCGCGCTCGATAACTCTCCGCTCATTGAGGAAGCACTCGCCCTGCGCGCCGAAGAATCCCAGCTTCTGGGCTTCCAGCATTTTGCGGACTTGCGCTTGCAAACAAGAATGGCAGATAGCGCCGAAGAGGTTCTGGATTTTTTGCGTCAGTTGGCTAAACGCGCCAAACCCTTTGCTGAACGCGACCTGACCGAACTCAAAGAGTTTGCTAAAAACGAGTTGGGATTAACAGATCTACAGCCCTGGGATGTGCCTTATGCTTCTGAGCGCCTGCGCGAGATGCGCTACGCTTACTCTGAAGATGAGGTTAAACAGTACTTTACAGAACCACGCGTATTAAGCGGTTTGTTTGAAGTCGTTGAAACCTTGTTCGGCGTTCGTCTCACACCCTATGAGGTAAAAGGTTGGCACCAAGATGTACGAGCTGCCGCGGTTCAAAATCACTCGGGTGAAATTCTGGGGTATTTGATCCTGGATCTCTATGCTCGCTCTGGCAAGCAAGGTGGCGCCTGGGTTGATAGTGAAAGGAGTCGTCGCAAGCGGTTATCAACTATACAAACCCCTGTCATCTACTTGACATGTAACTTCGCACGCCCCCAGGGAGACCGCCCTGCCTTGCTGACACACGATGATGTGATTACGCTGTTCCACGAAAGTGGGCATGCCCTCCATGCGTTGCTCTCAGAAGTGGATGAACCCGGCGTTTCAGCCTTTGCAGCAGTTGAATGGGATGCGATCGAACTCCCCTCTCAGTTTATGGAAAACTTTTGCTGGGAATGGCAAGTCTTACAGCGTTTGACTGCGCATATCGATACGCAAGAGCCTCTACCAAAAGAACTGTACGAACGTATGAAAGCTGCGCGCAATTTTCAGAGCGGCATGCAAACCGTTCGACAGATTGAGTTTGCCTTGTTTGATATTCAACTCCATAACCGCACGCAAGGTCTTTCTATCGCAGAAGTCCTCACGCAACTTGATCAAGTACGCGAAGAGGTGGCAGTGATTCGACCACCTAGCTGGCATCGTTTTCCACACAGCTTTTCTCATTTATTCGCTGGGGGCTATGGAGCTGGTTACTACAGTTACAAATGGGCTGAAGTTCTGTCGGCAGATGCGTTTGAGGCGTTTGAAGAAGCTGCTGCTCGGAGCGCCATCTCCGCGCATCAAGCAGCAAGCACTCTCGGCACACTAGACGCTGAAACAGGCATGAAATTTCGTAAAGAGGTATTGGCTGTTGGGGGAATACGACCTGCAGCCGATTCGTTTCGCGCATTCCGAGGACGGCCGCCTAAAATGGACGCTCTACTGCGCCACAGTGGAATGCTGGACGAGGCCGTCCCCCTCCGGACTTAATGTTTTACAGACTTCAACGCGTTGGTTTTAATGACTTAGACAACAGCGTTTTCTCAGGCAGCATCATGTTTCACACGATCAAGCAACACTTCGACTCTTTTCTGGCACGCGCGTCAACAGGTCTTGTGATGCTAAGCGTTGTTTTTTTAACGGCGTGCTCAGACCCAACCCAAAAATGGTCACTCTATGATGTTTCAGGCCATTTACCTGACTTGCGCTTTTCTTTACTTGGGGAAGGAAACAAAATCATCACACAGAATGATTTGAAAAACAAAACTGTTCTGATGTTTTTTGGCTATGCGAGTTGTCCGGATATTTGCCCAACAACCATGGCTCAACTGACCGAGGTATTGGAAAATCTAGGAGAGGATGCCAAAGATGTACGAATAGTCTTTGTGAGTGTCGATCCGCATCGTGACACACCCGACGTTTTGCAAGCGTATGTGAATGCGTTTAATAAAAATGCCATTGGTCTAACAGGAAATGAGAAACAAGTCGCTGATCTGGCTCGACGTTATCGCGTCGCCTATCAGATCGAAAAACCCAAGCCCGGTGATGACGCAAAAATATACGATGTAACGCACAGTCGTGGTGTATTCATTTTTGACAAAACGGGCCGCGCGCGTCTCTTGGCCCCCGACACTGAAAAAGTAGATGTCGTCACTCAGGATTTACGCCAGCTTCTCGAGCTGACGCGGGCAAAAAAATCCTGATGTTCAATCACTCAAGCTGCTGCGTGTTTTGCCAAGTCGAGTTGATGACTAGCATCTCGCAGTGCGGTACGTAAGCCTTCCTCAATAACCGGATGGTAAAAAGGCATCTCGAGCATTCGATCAACTGTCAATGATTGTTGAACTGCCCAAGCCAACAAATGCCCAATGTGCTCCGCACTGGGTCCAATCATTTCCGCTCCAATAAACCGGCGCGTGGCTTTATCTGCGTAAACATGCAGCAGCCCTTTGTTTTTCAGCATGACACGCGATCGACCTTGCCCCGTAAAGTCAACCTGACCTGTCACAAAAGATCCTGGGACAAGCTTGCTGTAAGACTGTCCGATCAAAGCAATTTGTGGATCCGAAAATACGACACCCAATCCTGCTCGGCGCAAGCCTGGTTTGACCTCGGGGTAGTGAGCTGCATTGGACCCAGCAATTTTTCCTTCATCGGCGGCTTCATGCAAGAGCGGAACATCACCATTCACATCACCTGCGATGAAAATTGGCAGATTCCCGATTTGCATGGTTTCACGATCAAATACAGGCATGCCGTGTGCACCGAGGCTGACACCTGCCCGTTCTAGGGCAAGAGATTCGAGGTTTGGTTTACGTCCAGTTGCAATCAGCGCAAAATCAAACCGCTCAGTTTTCTCAGTATTGTCTAAAGCAACATAGCGAATTTCAACTTCATCACCCACTCGCTTGGTTTCAATTACGCGAGCATCAGGATCAAGATAAAACTCCTGTTGAAAGATCTTCTTTGCAGTCTGGCGCACAACCGGATCCGTAATGCCAGCCAGAGAGCCGCTGACACCAAACACGCGAACGACTACGCCCAAGCGGGCGAGCGCCTGCCCCAGTTCAAGACCAATGACACCAGGACCGAAGACAGCCACACGCCTGGGTAAATCATCCCAGGAAAATACATCATCGTTGATGACCAGACGATCCCCCAATCCTCTGAAAGGTGGTGGGATCGAGGGGCTTGAACCCGTCGCGATCACGACACTCGCAGCATGAACTTCAGTATGTTGATCAACAGCCAAAACGCCTGGAGCGATAAATTTCGCATAACCTCTGAGTTTGTGCTCGGCAGGAATGTTTTCCACACCCTCGAGCACAAACCCAACAAAACGATCGCGTTCGCGTTTGACGCGATCCATGACTTCTCGGCCGTTGATTCGCACGGTTCCATCGACATGCACGCCAAAGGCTGCAGTATGCTGAGCCGCGTGGGCTGCTTCGGCTGCCGCGATCAATAGCTTGGAGGGCATACAGCCCACTCTGGCGCAGGTGGTGCCGTACGCACCACCCTCGACGAGCAGCGCCTTTTTTCCAGCGGAGACCGCTGCACGGTAAGCCGCCAAACCGGCAGTCCCAGCTCCAATAATCACAACATCTGTCTTAAGCGTTTGCATCTCTGTTCCTTAACTTCATACTGTTTTTAGAGCGAGTATTACTCAGGCCGCCTTTTTGAAGCGCTCTCTCAAGGCTTCAAGTCCACCAACATGCTGGCCATTCATAAATATTTGCGGCACAGTGCCTTGACCAGCCAATGCCCCAGTCACGCGACCCCGAATCTTGTTTTCAAGCGGTATCTCGACCGGGTCGTAACCACGCGCAACCAATAATGCCTTTGCCTCAATACAAAACGGGCAGCCTGGCTTGGAAAAAACAACCACTTGATCGGGAGCCTTGGCATTCGGATCAATATATTTCAACATCGTATCGGCGTCTGAGACTTCGAAGGGATCACCCTCTTTTTCAGGTTCGATAAACATTTTTTCAATGACACCGTCTTTCACCAGCATCGAGTAGCGCCAACTGCGTTGTCCAAATCCAAGATTGGATTTATCAACAAGCATGCCCATCCCCCGAGTGAATTCAGCGTTCCCATCAGGAAGCAGAACGATATTGTCCGCATCTTGATCACGCGCCCATTCATTCATCACAAAGGTGTCATTGACCGAAAGACAAATCACTGTGTCCACGCCCAAGGTTGCCATGGTTGGAGCTAATTCGTTATAGCGTGGCAAATGAGTGGAAGAGCAAGTAGGTGTAAATGCGCCTGGCAAAGAAAAAACAACGACAGTCTTTCCTTTGAACAAATCCTCTGTCGTCAGTTGTTTCCACTCATTGCCCACACGAACAGGCAAAGTCACATCGGGTACTCTCTGGCCTTCACGATTTTGCAACATGTCTAATTTCCTTTAAAAATTGCGTCCTCACCGGTTGATGAGTTGACATGCGCAAATGATAAATATCTACTATTGATTTGTATAATTGTATTTATTAAAACTATTGATAGTTTTTTAATATTGTTAGAAATAAATCATTAGATATTGTTTATGATTTAAATTTGAATCTATGATTGTTTGATAGGTGTGTAGCCCGCCTCTTTGATTGCCTGCTCAACACGCTTTGGATCATGATCACCACTTACTGTCACAGTATGTGTGGAGACTTCGCATAAAACAGCCGCGTCAGGCGCCACGCTGTGTACACTAGAGGTAATACTCTTAACGCAATGATTGCAAGTCATATCAACAACTTGGAACGATGTCATGATAAATTTCCTTAGAATAGATTACTATCAAAGACGCTTAGAAAGCCTAGCAGTACGCACACTATGCTAGAGCAAAAATCAACTGGAACGATCGATCGCAATATTGAGCTTTCGATTAAAGGCATGACTTGTGCTTCGTGCGTACTCCGCGTTGAAAAAGCGCTCGCTGGCGTTCAAGGCGTGGCAAAAGCCAGTGTCAACCTCGCCACGCACCGTGCATCCCTTAGTTTTACACCATCTGTCAGCGATCCGCAGGCTTTAGTACCGGCGCTTGTTTTAGCAACTGAAAAAGCCGGCTATACCTCTACCCTGATTGATGGGGGACAAGCGACCGAACAAGCACTTGCCGAAGAGCAAAAACTTGAATCCAGTTCCCTGAATCAGTCATTTGTTTTAGCGCTTATCCTGACGCTGCCCGTATTTATCCTGGAGATGGGCTCTCACATGTCAGCGTGGATCCACCACTTGATCCACGACACGCTTGGCACGCAAATGAGTTGGTGGCTGCAAGCCGCGCTCACGACTCTGATTCTGCTTGGCCCTGGACGAGGTTTTTTTACAAAAGGATTTCCTGCGCTTTGGCGGCTGGGTCCTGATATGAACTCACTGGTTGCTCTTGGAGCATCAAGTGCCTGGCTGTACTCAATGGTGTCGACTTTTACACCAAGCTGGCTACCAGAGGGGACCCGCCACGTTTATTTTGAAGCGGCCGCAGTGATTGTGACTCTGATTTTGTTAGGACGCGTCTTGGAAATGCGTGCGCGGGGCAAAACCGGCACAGCCATCAAACATTTGATTGGCTTACAACCCAGACAAGCGCGTGTCATGCGCGATGGCGTTGCGACCGATGTTGACATCGACCAAGTCAAACCCGGAGATTTAATACTGGTACGGCCGGGTGAAAAAGTCGCCACGGACGGAGATATTACCGAGGGACAGCCTTACCTCGACGAGTCCATGATCACGGGCGAACCCATTCCTGTCAACAAGCATGTAGGCGACCGAGTCACTGCCGGCACACTGAATACAAGCAGCAGTTTTACCTATCGCACCACACACACAGGCGCTCAAACAGTATTGGCGCGAATTATTAAGATGGTAGAAAACGCCCAAGGCGCGAAGCTTCCCATCCAGGCAGTTGTTGATCGCGTCACTGCGCGATTCGTCCCTGCAATTATGCTTTGCGCCTTGCTCACCTTTCTGGTCTGGCTTATGTTTGGCCCGACCCCGAGCTTAGGCTACGCTCTGGTCAATGCTGTAGCGGTCCTCATCATCGCCTGTCCTTGCGCGATGGGACTGGCCACACCGACTTCGATCATGGTCGGCACAGGACGCGCGGCGGAGTTGGGCGTTTTATTTCGTCAGGGTGATGCCTTGCAAAGACTGCGCGATGTCACAGTCATCGCCTTTGACAAAACAGGGACCTTGACACAAGGCAAACCCAGTTTGACAGACCTTGTTGTCCTCGACCCGCATCACGATAGAGCCTCCGTGCTCGCTTGGACCGCTGCGATGCAGCTTCATTCTGAGCATCCAATCGCGCAAGCGATAGTTTCAGCGGCCAGTACAGAGAGACTGCCCTTGCCAGCTGCAAGGGACTTTATCGCTACGAGCGGCGCTGGAGTTGCTGCAACCGTCGCGAACAAAGCGCTTTTGTCAGGCGCGCAACATTTCATGCACGCACATGGCATCAGCACAGAGTCGCAAGTGGCGCTGACCGAGCAATGGGCTGCGCAAGGCAAGACCCCTATTTTCCTTGCAGTCGATGGCAAACTGACCGCGATGATGGCCGTTTCTGACCCAATAAAACCTAGTGCTGTCCTGGCCATCAAAGCGCTCAAAACACTTGGGCTGCGTACCGTGATGATTACAGGCGATCATCCACGCACGGCTCAGGCGGTCGCAAACCAGCTTGGTATTGATGAAGTGCACGCTCAAGTTTTGCCTGAGGGCAAAGTTAATCAATTACTTGAACTGCGCGCTCAAAAACAAATCATTGCATTTGTGGGCGATGGCATCAACGATGCACCTGCTCTGGCCACCGCGGATGTCGGCATTGCGATTGGAACGGGTACAGATGTCGCGATAGAAGCCGCATCCGTTGTCTTGATGTCAGATAATTTGATGGGTGTCGCCACAGCAGTCAAAATCTCGCGCAGCACACTTAAGAACATTCATCAAAACCTATTTTGGGCCTTCGCCTACAACGTGGCACTCGTACCTGTGGCAGCAGGCGTACTCTATCCCGCATTCGGTATTTTGTTATCGCCGGTTTTTGCTGCAGGCGCGATGGCCTGTTCGAGTGTGTTTGTTGTTATGAACGCGCTCAGACTTAAGCGCGTTCAAGCAGCGAGTTAGGTAAAAAAGCCCCCTGCTCGCAACAGGATCAAGGTTGCCAGGTTGTCGTGAACGCGACAGGATCTGGACGTTGCGCAGGGGGAAGTTTCACGCTTGGCGTACCGATTGCCAGAAAACCAACAAAACGATAGTCCAACGCGTCAAAACCAAGCGCCTCGGGTACTTCGTCTGTATAGGTACCTAAGCCCGTACTCCAATAGGTCGAAAAACCCATCATATGCGCAGCATTTTGGATATTCATGACAGCGGCACCCATTGAGAGCGTTTGCTCAATCTCAGGAACCTTATCATTGTCGTGAGAAATTTTATACGCCAACCCAATCAGCAAAGGCACAGAAGACAACCACTTCCGGGTGTTTTGCTCTTTTTGCTCAGTAATCTCGCGACCTGAGCGACGCGTCGCATCGATGGCCAAATCAGTGAAAGCGGGGATATTCTTTTGCTCGATCACTGCAAACCGCCAGGCTCGCAAAGCTGAGTGATCTGGGGCACAAACAGCGGCCGCTAGCAGTTGTTGAAGCTGCTCAGGACTTGGGCCAGGTGCGTGAACGAGTTTTTGTGAGCGACGCGAGGTGAGGAATTGAAGTGCTTCAACAGACATTTTTTTAACTCTTAAAAAAACCCTGCACCACTTTCGCGATACAGGGCTTATAGACAAGCGTCTGAGTCAACAGACGCGGTCAGAACAGATTACAGCACTTGAATGTTAGTCGCGCTTGGGCCTTTAGCGCCCTGACCAATTTCAAAGCTGACTTTCTGGTTTTCTTCGAGGGTCTTGTAACCGCTCGAGCGAATTTCAGAGTAGTGAGCGAACAAATCTTTGCCGCCGCCGTCAGGCATAATAAAACCGTAACCCTTTTCGGCATTGAACCACTTCACGACACCAGTTGCCATTTCGAACTTCCTTGATAAATATAAAAACGGGCAAAAACGCCCAACGTGCTAGATGATCAAGGAAGGGATAGACACCACTGCTTACCATTAAGGGCGACAGCCTAGGTACAAAAACCGCGTCGCTTGAGAATCTTGCCAGTTGAGTTTACGTGCGAAACAGGGCTTAGTCAAACTTTTCATGTAAGCAGAACAACAAATCGCTCAAATTGTCGTTTTTCTCTAGTCAATTGGAAAAAAAGCAACAAAAAAAGTGATTTATTTAATTTTTTTAAAAAAAATCAAAAAAAAACACTACCAAGGTATCACTAAACTTTCGTTATTCACTGAACAACGAGGTCCTGACCATGAAAGTAATCGTTTTAGGCGCTGGTGTTATCGGCACAACTACTGCGTACTACCTGGCTAAGGCGGGTGCTGAGGTGACTGTTGTGGATCGCCAGCCCTGCCCCGCCAATGAAACGAGCTTTGCCAATGCAGGTCAGGTTTCGCCTGGATACTCCTCTCCCTGGGCCGCACCAGGCATTCCTCTGAAAGCACTCAAGTGGATGTTCGAGGAACATGCACCTCTGGCGATTCGTCTGGATGGCAGTCTTTGGCAACTTAAGTGGATGGCCAGCATGCTGCGTCAATGCACAGCTCAACGCTATGTCATCAACAAAGAGCGCATGATGCGCGTGGCAGAGTACAGTCGTCACTGCCTGGATGCGCTGCGTGCAGAAACAGGCATCCAATATGAACAGCGCACCGCGGGCACATTGCAACTGTTTCGAACTCAGGCCCAATTTGAAGCGGCCGATCGCGACATCGAGGTTTTAAAAGAATGTGGCGTCCCGTACGAGCTACTCAAAAAACACGAACTCGTTGCCGTTGAACCAGGCTTAAAAAATTCAACAGATTTATTGGTCGGCGGCTTAAGGCTCCCAAATGACGAAACAGGCGACTGCAATCTTTTCACAACCCAACTCGCTGCAATGGCAGAGTCCTTGGGCGTGAAATTCCGCTTCGGCAAAGATATTCATCAACTGCTGAGTACGAACGACGAGGTCTCAGGTGTGCGAGTCGGCCAGGAAACGCTTGTCGCAGATCGATATGTTGTGGCCATGGGCAGCTATTCACGTGATTTGCTCAGCCCACTGAAAATCGATCTTCCTGTCTATCCTGTCAAAGGCTATTCGCTTACAGTACCCTTGGTTGATGAAACGCTTGCGCCTCAATCCACGGTGCTTGACGAGTCCTACAAAGTTGCCGTGACACGTTTTGATAACCGTATTCGTGTGGGTGGCATGGCTGAATTAAGCGGCTTTGATCTCAGGCTCAACCCAAAGCGACGTGCAACACTCGAAAAAGTCGTTACCGACCTGTTCCCCGGCGGAGATGTCAAGAAAGCCTCGTTCTGGACTGGCTTGCGCCCTATGACGCCAGACAGCACGCCTATCATCGGCGGCAGTCACCTTCGCAACCTCTTTATCAACACTGGACACGGCACGCTCGGCTGGACGATGGCCTGTGGATCGGGCAAGTTGATTGCGGACATCATGACTGGCAAAAGTCCAGAAATCAGCACCGAAGGTCTTGCGGTGAGTCGTTATCTTGCAGCACACTCTGGATTTGCTGCGCGCGCCATCGCACTACCCGCATAGGAGCCGCACACACTTATTTCGTAAATATGGCAGACGCATGACCAGACCCTCAAAAGCTTTAATCGATCTCGCGGCGTTACGCCAAAACTACCTGACAGCACGCAACCTTCACGGAGGGCGTGCTTTGGCTGTCGTTAA
This sequence comes from Zwartia vadi, assembly GCF_030410375.1. Lineage (GTDB taxonomy): Bacteria > Pseudomonadota > Gammaproteobacteria > Burkholderiales > Burkholderiaceae_B > Zwartia > Zwartia vadi. The sequence goes on along the minus strand of NZ_JAUHHE010000011.1, from coordinate 59,766 downwards.
AGCAAATGCATATGGGCACGGAGCAGTGACCTGCGCACAAGCCCTTTCCAACACTGCGGATGGCTTTGCGGTGGCCGTCATGCAAGAAGCCCTTGAGTTAAGACTTGCAGGCATCACACTTCCTATCCTGGTGCTGGAGGGCTGTTTTGATGAGCAAGAACTCCTCGATGCACAAACACATCAAATTTGGGTAGCCGTGCACCAAACCTCCCAAATCGACATGCTGATGTCTTGCAAGCTACCTTTGGCAAGTATCCATGCTTGGTTAAAAGTGGACTCAGGCATGCATCGCGCTGGATTCGCGCTGGGTGATGTCTCCGAGGCCCATAAAAGATTATCAGCATGCCCTGCTGTTTCATCCGTGACATTGATGTCGCATTTTGCCCGTGCGGACGAACCTGCAGAACAGGCGACTCGCCAACAAATAGAGGCTTTCGAACAGGCCACTCATCATCTGCCAGGCGAGCGTAGTCTCTGCAACTCTGCGGGCGTATTGGCATGGCCAACTGCCTGGCGGGATTGGTCCCGGCCCGGTGTGCTCTTGTATGGTGCCAATCCTTTACCAGACTCATACGTGGCACAGCATCCGGAACAAAACCTCACCCCAGTCATGACGCTACAGAGCGAGGTATTTGCGGTCAGAATGATCCAGCCCGGTGAGGCGCTGGGCTATGGTGGCACATTTGTCGCTGATCGACCCACTCGCGTTGGACTTGTGGCAATTGGCTATGCGGATGGCTATCCTCGTGGTGCAACAACCGGCACGCCACTCACCGTAGACGGTCAGGCCTCCAGAATCATTGGTCGAGTCTCCATGGATATGCTCACGGTCGATTTAACAGACCTCCCGACAAGTGGGATTGGTAGCACGGTTGAACTCTGGGGCAGACAAGTCGACATCAATCAAGTCGCTCAACGTGCGAATACGATTGCTTACGAACTGCTCTGCAATGTAAAACGCGTTCAACGCGTCTATACGGGGCAATAGCAGTTTAGAATCTGGCTCATCGGGTTTTAGCCTTACTAGACTGTGCCATGCAACTCGCTACCTGGAACGTTAATTCCCTTAAAGTTCGTTTGCCTCACGTACTTGACTGGCTATCCAGCAATCCAGTCGACGCGCTTTGTTTGCAGGAACTCAAACTCGATCACGACAAGTTTCCGCTAGATGCTTTTACCGAGATTGGCTACCACGCCGCATGGGCCGGACAAAAAACCTACAACGGTGTGGCCGTGATTTCTCGCCAACCTGGCGATCAAGTCATTCGCAACATACCTGGTTTTGAGGATCCTCAACAGCGTGTGGTAGCTGTCACCTTACCCTTTGGTGAAAAGCATATCCGCGTTGTGTGTGCCTACTGCCCAAATGGACAGGCTGTAGGGAGTGAAAAATATGCCTATAAGCTCTCATGGTTTAAAGCGTTTGAGCAGTGGTTGGCGCAAGAAAAAACGCAATACGAATATGTCACTGTTTTAGGCGACTACAACATCGCTCCCGCGGACGAAGATGTTCACGATCCGGCGAAATGGGAAGGTCAAATTCTGGTGTCGCCTGCCGAGCGCGCCGCCCTTGAGTCTCTGTTTAAGCTGGATTTTCACGATGCGTTTAGGCTTTTTGAGCAAGCACCAAAATCCTTTAGTTGGTGGGACTACAGAATGAATGGTTTTAAGCGCAATGCGGGCTTACGAATCGATCATGTTTTGCTTTCAGGCTCTTTAGTGCCGCATTGCACCGCCTGCGTCATCGACAAAGCACCGCGTGCGCTTGAGCAGCCGTCCGATCATGCTCCTGTGATTGCAACCTTGAAAATATGAACCCACTGACTGTCAAGACGCACCGATTATGACGACCTCCCTCGCCTTAGCGCTAGACCATACCGTGATTAATGTCCACTTTGACATGGATCACGCCCAAGCCATTTTTGAGTCCCTCGGTTTTCAACTCACACCCCGCGGACGTCATTCTCTAGGCTCCATCAATCATCTGATTGTTCTTCAGGATGACTATGTGGAAATTGTCGGCTTACCAACCGACACAAAGGTCTTACGCCAAGAGGTGCTTGAGAGCCCGGTCGGTATCGATGGTTTAGTTTTTCAGACGCAAGACGCCGATCAAACCTATAAAAAGTTACAAAAGGAAAACCTCTCCGTTCAGCCTGTCCAGGCTTTTTCGCGACCGGTTGAACTCGATGGCTCGACCTACTCTGCCAGTTTTCGTACGACACGTTTTGCTACGGGGACATATCCTGCTGGTCGAGTGTATTTCTGCCAACACCTGACACCCGAGCTTGTTTGGCGCAAGCAGTGGCAATCACACCCAAACAACGTGATACGCACAACGGGTTTTTTGATCGTTGCCGACAATCCAAACGCAGAAGCAAAAAAGTATCTTGCAGCATCTGGCGGTCGTTTGAAGACTGGACAACGTGGGGAGTATCGTATTGCAGGCCAACATTACGAGCTCGTTTTTGTGACGCCTTCAGATTATCACGAATGCTACGGAGCACTCGCCTGCAAAAATGAAGAGACCAAACAAGGAAAACGAGAGAGTTTTTTTGGTGCGATTGCTTTGAAAACGCACGATCTCGATCGCGTCAGAGCGCGCGTCACGCTGACTAAAAAACGCTACCCCGAAGTACTTGTTCGTGAGCAAAATAATCGAATCTCTGTCTCATTACCCGGCTTCAATGCTTTGATTGATTTTATTGAATAAAAATTAAGCCGATCGACCAATTAAAAGGATATGAACATGTTACGCATCTGGGGACGCATTACCTCAATCAACGTTCGCAAGGCCGTTTGGACCGCGCAAGAACTTGGTCTTGAATTTGAACGTATTGATGCAGGGGGTGCCTTTGGCGTAACGAAAACACCCGAATACATCGCGATGAATCCAAACTCGGTCGTTCCCACGCTAGTGGATGGAGACTTCACCCTGTGGGAATCAAATGTCATCGTGCGCTACCTTTGCGCAAAACACTCTTTGGGCCATTTGTACCCTACCGATTTAAAAGAGAGGTTTAATGCGGAACGCTGGATGGACTGGCAGCAAACAACGTTTAGCCCCTCGGGTCGCGATGCCTTCTGGCAACTGATCCGTGTGCCCGAGGCTGAGCGCGATATGAAAAAAATAGAAGCGTCAATCACCGGCACTGAAATCTTGCTGGATCGCTTCGAAGCGCATATGAGCACGACTGAGTATGTTGGCGGTAATAAACTGACCATGGCGGACATCCCAATGGCCTGCGAAATTCATCGCTGGTTTGGCCTCAACCTGCCCTCCAAGCCCCGGCCTTATATCGAGGCTTGGTATGCAAAGATGCTTGCGCGCCCGGGTTCTAAAAACGTTTTTACCTTGCCACTCGCATAAGAGGCGTCCGACCGCCCCGTCAGCACAGCGATTAACGCACTGACGGGCAGATGATCCAGGCCAAAGCAACTGTGTGCCAATTCATGCGCCGACACGGAGTGTCTTCCGTACTTGCAACAATCGAGTCCTTTTTCAATCAAGGCTGAATCGCTTAGTGGCAGTTGCGCACTTCCACGTAACTGATCCACGCGTTTTTCGATAAGGTGTCCATCACAGAGCGTGATACGGATATTCGCCCATCGAGGAAACATGGGCGGATCTCCCTCGGTTACGTGCACTTTTGATAGAAAGGCCTGTACTGCCGGTCGTTGAACAGCATCATCCTCAAAACTGCTCAGCAAGACGGCACGATCCATCAAAGCGGACGTCACAGCATATTGCATGCTGAACTTGGCTTCCAAACCAGTTTGCGGATGACTGTAAATCAACGGTACGGTTGCACGATAATTTGTTTGAATATCAATACGCTCGATACTCTCAAGCGTCAGCGCATGCTCATCCAAAATATCCAACAATCCATCTATTGTGCGATGTGTCGCGTAACAAAGCGGATATTTTTTGATTTCGATTCCACTTCGCTCCAACTCTAAAGGCAAGTGTCCCAGATCATCCAATTGTGGATGAATATCCAGACCCTGCGCGTAAAGAGCTGTATAACCTTGCTTGCCATCTATTGCCTGAGCGGAAGCATCAAAGCCCAGTTCAGCTAAACAAACCGATCGCAACGCCACTGCATTGGCTTGCCCTGCCTGTAAGGGCTTGGACATCGTGCCAAAATTTTGCCTGGTTCCTGCAATCTGCGATACCGTGATACCAAGCGCGTGAACGATTTGCGCCTGATCGAGTTTAAGCAAATAGCTGCACGCGGCAGTCGCACCAAAACTCGCAATTGACGCAGTTGAATGCCAACCCTTTGCATAATGATCATCCACCATCGCGCGGGCCAAACGCAGCGTCACCTCAAAGCCCACCACATAGGCGTCGATGATCTCTCGCCCCTGAGCGCCAATACTCTCCCCCAAAGCCAACAATGCAGGAATAATCGCGACGGTGGGATGCCCCCTGAGCGGTGAGGAAACATCATCAAAATCCAACGCATGCCCAGTCGTGCCATTCACCAATGCCGCCATCTCAATGGACAACCGATCCCCTGTCGCCCAAACCGTCCCCATTCGAGGCCCAGTGTGTCCTTGAGCATATTTCAAACTCAGGAGCGAGGCTGGCTCGCGTGAACCAGCGATTGCGCATATCAGCGTGTCATACACGGCGCGGGTGGCAATGTGGCGCAATTCGGGAGAAATACTGGCGGGATTGAAATTGACGACAAACGAAGCTATTTTTTCGCTCGCACTTGGCAGGATATTTGATCCCATGTTCTGTCTCCGATTATTTTTCTTGGTAGATACCCGCATATTCTGTAACTGATTAAAGGACATCGGGGCTTAGATTCTGAGTTTTTCCACATCACGGAACAAAGTCCCTGCAAAATATCCACCACACTAGCCCTGCAGGTTGTTATTAGGCATACTTTGCAAGGTCCAAAAAATGACCATTCAGCATGAGACGAAAACAGCGTCTTTAGTCTCAGTGATAAACAGATCAAAAATCGGAGCAGACAATGTCATTGATGAAATACACAGCGCGCGTCGCAACCATCGCACTTGCAGCACTGGTCTCACATCCCGCGATCTCTCAGACTTACCCAAGCCGGGACATCACTTTTATCGTGCCTTACGCACCCGGTGGATCGACAGATCCCATTTCAAGACAGTTTGCCGGACAGCTTGCAAAAGAGCTTAACGCCACAATCAATGTCGAAAACAAACCTGGAGGCTCAGCGACTATTGGTACTGGGCAAGTGATACGTTCAAAACCAGACGGCTATACGATTGGACTGACTTCGAATAGCGTATTGGCCTATCAACCCTTGGTCAACAAAGCATTGACTTGGAAGAGCCCCGATGACTATCAGTCCATTGTGTCACTTGTCGATTTGCCTGCCATCATCACAGTTAAAGCAGACTCGCCCTACAAAACTTTTGAAGATCTGGTTGAAGCCGCCAGAAAAAATCCGGGGAAAATCCGTGTGGCAGTTTCTGGCTACCGCACAGCACCTGACTTGGTCATTCAAGAGCTCAACAAGGTGGCAAAAATCAGATTGACAACTGTTCCCTTTACCGGAGGTGGGGGTGAGGCTTTAGTGGCCTTGTTGGGTGGTCGCGTAGAGGCTGTCTCAGGATATGCGCCAACCGTACGTTCCCATGTGGATGCCGGGACTGTACGTGTACTCGCAGCCTTTTCGAAAGAAAAATACGCTCAATTTCCTAATGCCCAATCTGTCGTTCAGGCAGGCTATAACGTCACGCTTCCCGCAGACTACGGAATCGTCGGTCCGAAAGGCATGCCAAAAGATGTCTTGGACAAACTCGTCACAGCCTCCCTTAAAGTTGCCAACAGTAAAGAGTTTGCGGATTTCGCCACCAGAATGGGCTTGATCCTGGATGTCCGAGATCCAAAGGGAATGGATCAGGAAATGATCGAGTACAAAAAAACCTTCTCAGACCTGATTGAGTTTATGAATAAAAAAGAGTGACACCCTAGTATGCAGGGGCAGCCAACGCCAGCCCGTCAAAAGCATGAAGCATTCTGGTTCGCCAATGGGCCACTGGATCGTCTTGAGCCAACAACTCGAAGTCACTGATACAGCGTGCCCATTGAAACTGACCAAACAAGGCGTAATCCGCATAAAGTGGCGTTTCACCGCCGAAAAACGGCTGTGTTTTGAGAACCGCGCGCAAAGGGTACAGGCTGTCCCTGAAAACAGGTAATTGCGCGTCTCTATTTTTGACAACCTCTTCGAGCTTCATGCCGAGACGTTTTTCTCTAGAATCCCTAAAATATTCTTTATCCCGCTCGTCCAAATGCTTGTAAATGTCCATCAATACCAGACGAACGATTTGCGCACTCTGAAAATCACCAAGTGTTGAATACAGGTAACTCAGCGCCCGCCCCTCAGCGCTCGTAAAAAGCGAGGGATGGCCGGGGAACTGTTCCTCAAGGTAGTTTGCGATCACCCAGGAGTCAGAGATCCATCTATCGTTATGTACCAAGACAGGCACTTTGCCCTGTCCGCTTGGGGACAAGACATCTTTTTGATGAAACCTCCAGGGAATAACCTCCGCCTCAAGCCCTTTGTGAGCCAGAGCCATACGGATCCTCCAACAGTAGGGACTAAAACGGCGATCGGGCTGTGCGCCCGCCAAATCGTAAAGTTTCAGGATCATAGAGTACTCCCTTTATTAAATTGACTTGTATAGTGGGAAAGCTTGATTCTCTAATACTGAACAACAATAAAACCGTCTAGCGCGCATAAACCTATGAAAATTTAATCTTACTTTAGCGCGATTTGGTAAAGTCTGAAACTATTCATGTTTTCCTCTGGAGCCACTCTTGTCTTCTCATCTCTCATCGAGTCCTGTCGCCATCGTAACTGGCGGTGCACGTGGAATTGGACTCGCGATCGCCAAATGGTTTCTCGAACGTGACTACCGCGTCGCGCTGCTGGACATCGAAGCCGCCACACTCAAAGCAACAGAGTCTGAACTCGGAGCGCCTTCACGCGTGATGGCTCTGACTTGCGATATTTCAAAGCCAGACCAGGTCCAGACTGCGATTGATCTCGTCGCAGCGAAATTTGGACGGATCGATTCGCTTGTCAATAATGCTGGCGTAGCAGTCTTCAAGCCTCTAGGTGAAACGTCTTTCGAAGAGTTTCGTTACGTCATGAGTACCAATCTTGATGGTGCGTTTCTGTGCTCACAAGCCTGTATTCCGTACATGAAAAAAAATGGTAGTGGTTCAATCGTGAATATCGCATCCATTTCGGGTTTGCGCGCCAGCACCTTGCGCGTCGCCTATGGCACGAGCAAAGCGGCCATCATCCATCTCACCAAACAACAGGCCGTCGAACTCGGCACGATCGGTATTCGCTCGAACGTTGTCGCACCAGGTCCCGTCGACACGGAAATGGCCAAACTCGTCCATAGCGTGGCGATCCGCTCTGACTACTACGACACCATTCCAATGAATCGCTATGGCACGCCAGAGGAAATTGCTGAAGCTGTCGGTTTTCTGTGCAGCCCTGCCGCCTCGTTTATCAACGGCCAGTGCATCGCAGTCGATGGCGGCTTTGACGCATCGGGCGTGGGCATCCCGACACTCAGAAAAAGTCAAACAGGATCTATTTAAGATCCTCCCAGGAGACAACAATGAAACATCCGTATATCGTCGGCTGGGGCCACACCCCCTTTGGCAAACTCGACAATGTTGATTTTGATCAGATGATTCGCGAGGCCGCACTGCCGGCCATTGCCAGCGCAGGCCTTGAGCCGGGCGACATTGATGGTATTTTCGTAGGTCACTTCAATGCCGGGTTTGTGCAGCAAGACTTCAGCGGTGCCCTCATTGGCATCGCCATTCCAGAGTTTCGACATGTACCCTCCGTGCGCCTGGAAAATGCTTGCGCCACAGGATCGGCCGCCATCTGGGCGGCACTTGACGCGCTGGCCAGTGGACGAATCAAACGCGCACTTGTCATCGGCATGGAAAAAATGAACACTCTGCCAAATAAAGAAATTGGCGAAATCTTGCTCAAAGCCTCCTACGTCAAAGAAGAAGGACATACGGAGGGTGGTTTCGCAGGTGTGTTTGGACAAATCGCGAGCCAGTATTTCGAACGATTTGGCGATCAGTCTGATGCGCTCGCTGCGATTTCCTCAAAAAATCACTCAAACGGCATGCACAACCCTTATGCGCATATGCGTCGCGATCTGGGTTTTGATTTCTGTCGCAACGTCTCAGATAAAAATCCCTTTGTCGCAGGACCACTCAAGCGCTCTGACTGCTCGCTTGTTTCAGATGGCGCAGCAGCGCTTGTTTTGTCGAACGAAACCCTTTCGGGCGCAAAAGTTCCGGCTGTGCGTTGGCGCTCAAGAACACACGTCAATGAGTTCCTCCCCCTTTCGCGTCGCGATGCGACACGCTTTGAAGGCGCGGCACTCGCATGGCAAAAAGGTCTGCACGATGCTGGCGCATCGCTTGGTGATCTAAAGTTTGTCGAAACGCATGACTGCTTCACGATCGCCGAGATGCTTGAATACGAAGCCATGGGACTCGCTCCACACGGTCAAGGTGCACGTGTCATTCTAGACGGCGTCACCACTAAAGAGGGTAAGCTGCCCGTCAATCCTTCTGGGGGACTGAAATCTCGCGGTCACCCCATCGGGGCGACAGGTGTCTCGCAACACGTCATGGCAGCCATGCAGCTTTCAGGCACGGCCGGTGATATGCAGATTCCGAACGCACAGACTGGAGCAGTTTTCAACATGGGCGGGGCAGCTGTCGCCAACTACCTGAGCGTGCTGGAGTCCACGTGAACGCTGCGCAGTCAATGAATCTGGGGCGTTTACTTACCCATACCGCCCGCCTCTTTCCCGAGCATCCTGCGCTCATTCAGGGTGAACAAGTCTGGACCTGGTCGCAAATCAATGCGCGGGTCAATGCCATGGTTAGTGCCTTACGGGCGTTGGGCTTAAAAAAGGGCGACCGTATTCTTTTGCAGTCCCGCAACAACCTGCAAACTTTTGAAAACAGTTGGGCTGCGTTTAAACTCGGCTGCGTCTGGGTACCGACCAACTTCCGCCTGACACCTCCTGAAGTCGCTTATCTCGGCGCTTCAAGCGGTGCAGTAGCCATGATTGTTGAGGACTGTTTTCACGCCCATACCGATGCGGTAAAGGCTGAGTCTGAAAGTTTGCAACACGTCATCGTCATTGGCACGCCGCGCATAGGCGAACAATCCTATGAAGCCCTCATTGCTCAACATCTGGGCGCATCCGATGCCGAAGAAACCGTTTCTTACGATGATCCATTATGGTTTTTTTATACCTCTGGCACAACGGGCAAACCCAAAGCGGGCATTCTTACGCACGGACAGATGGCCTTTGTCGTCAACAATCATCTGGCTGATTTGATTCCGGGCACCACGGAGCGGGATTGTTCCATCGCTGTGGCCCCGCTCTCACACGGTGCAGGCATACATGCGCTCCTGAACGTTGCTCGAGGTGCGGCAACTGTTTTGATGCCCAGCGAAAAACTTGATCCGGCGTTATTTTGGCAAGCAGTCGAGCGTCACCGTGTCACCAATCTTTTCACGGTGCCCACAATCATCAAAATGCTGGTAGAGCATCCAACCGTTGACGAGTTTGATCACTCATCGCTGCGCTATGTGATTTATGCGGGTGCCCCGATGTATCGGGCGGATCAAAAGCTTGCTCTTCAAAAACTCGGCCAAGTATTGGTGCAATACTTTGGCCTTGGCGAAGTGACAGGCAACATTACAGTCCTTCCAAGAGAAATGCACAGCGCCGATGATACGGATCCCAATGCCAATATTGGTTCCTGCGGAAGACCCCGTGTCGGCATGGAAGTGGCCATACTGAATGACAAACTTGAGCCTGTTCCAGTTGGCGAAATTGGTGAAATCTGCTGTCGAGGCCCTGCAGTTTTTGCTGGGTATCATGGTAACTCAGAGGCGACCGCCAAAGCACTGCGAGGGGGCTGGTTTCACACCGGCGACTTGGGCAGACTCGATGCCCGCGGTTTACTCTACATTACCGGCCGCGAATCAGACATGTACATCTCAGGCGGATCAAACGTGTACCCCCGCGAAGTTGAAGAAGTACTTCTAACACATCCCGCCGTTGACGAGATCGCCATTCTTGGTGTGCCTGACGAAAAATGGGGTGAAGTCGGTGTAGCTGTTGTTGTCAGGCGCGCCGATCAGCCAGCGATCGATGCAGCGCAACTACTTGGTTATCTCGAGGGGCGTTGCGCAAAGTACCGTTGGCCGAGGCATTTTGTCTTTTGGGAAACGATGCCCAAATCAGGGTATGGAAAAATTGTCAAAAAAGACATCAAGGCATTGCTCATTGAGCGCGGTGAAATCATCATTCCGCAGGTATAAGCCCTAATCACCTCGCTTCTCTTTCAAGCACAATTATGTCATCTCATATTGCCTTTCTGACCCCCATGGCTCAGCCCACTATCGACGTGATTCGTGGACTTATCCCTGAGGGATTCACAATAGCCTTTGCGCAATCCAATCAGTCCTCAGAGCATTTGGAGCTGGTAAAAGACGCGGAAGTGATTATGGCAGCCGGTACTTTCGTCACGGCAGAGATCATCGCTCAGGCTCCCCGTCTGAAACTCATTCAAAAATGGGGAATTGGCGTAGACAAAATCGACCTTGAAGCGGCTCGACGCGCGGGGGTCACTGTCGCGATTACGGCTGGGGCAACTTCTATACCTGTCTCAGAGCATACCTTGATGTTGATCCTTGCCACCTCGCGGCGCTTGCCGCTTGCCCACAGAAGTCTTCAGGAAGGCAAATGGATTGCGGCTGAATTGCGGACGGTTTGCTCAAAGCTTGATGGCAAAACAGTCGGACTCTTTGGATTCGGTAATATTGCTCGTTATGTTGCCAAACGGCTCAGTGGCTTTGATGTCAACCTCATCTACCACAGCCGTACAAGGCTGGATCCGGCTCTTGAACAGCACTACAACGTACGCTATGTGGACTTTGACACTCTGCTCAAAGAAAGCGATATTCTCAGTCTTCATGCCCCACTGACGCCTCAAACCAAACATTTATTTAACGCCGAAACGTTTAAAAAAATGAAGCGCGGTGCGATGTTGATCAACACAGCTCGAGGCGAGCTGATTGATGAACACGCTCTCGTTGAGGCACTCCTTAAAGGACAGCTGTCTAGTGCCGGACTTGACACGTTTGAAGGCGAGCCGCCCCGTGCCGATCATCCTTTGCTGCACATGGATCAAGTCGTTGCCACCCCGCACGCTGCAGGCGGAGTCTACGACAACGTTCCGCATATCGTGGGGCACATGTTTCGAAACATCGAATTATTTTTTAATCAGCAACCACTGGATGCAGCAGACGTGATCGTTGCGCGACCAAGCTAATCTAGATCAAAACAAAATACACTCAGGAGATTATTGTGAGCGGCAAATATTCAACACAGTTTGAGTCACTAAAAGGCAAAGTCAGCCCAGAGGAATGGGAGACACGCGTCACTCTAGCTGCGTGCTATCGCTTGATGGACAAGTACGGCATGACCGATATGATTTACAACCACATCACGGCACGGATTCCCGGCACTGAAGATTTACTGATTAATTTATACGGCTTGCTCTACAAAGAAATCACCGCCTCCAGCCTTGTGCGCATCACTGTTGAGGGTGAAATCGTACATAAACCAGATACTGACTACGGCATCAACAAAAGTGGTTATGTCATTCATGGCTGCATCCACACCGCTCGACCAGACATCAGCTGTGTCATTCATACGCATACTCGTGCGGGCATGGCGGTTTCCTCCATGGATTGTGGCCTACTGCCGATGACTCAAACAGCGAGCCGTTTCAATAACCATATCGGTTACCACGACTTTAATGGACCAGCAATTGACCTTGCCGAGCGTGAAAGCCTTGTTAGGGATTTAGGTCAGCACAATGCGATGATTTTGCGCAATCACGGCCTGTTGACCAGTGGCGCCTCAGTCCCTCAGGCGTTTAACTTGATGTATCAACTCGAAATGTCCTGCCGTGCGCAGGTTGATGCAATGGCCGCAGGGGCCGCTTTAAATATTCCTCCTAAGGAAATACTGGAGAAGTCTGCGCATCTGTATCAACCTGGTGTGCGTCGCCCCTACGGTGAGCTCGAATGGCACGCCATGCTCAGACTGTTGGATGCCGAGCCTGGCGGCTACCCTCTGTATACGTCCTAAACTAGCTAGGCCTGAGGGAAATACTTCTCCTGACAGGCAACGTGCGTTAACGGGTGTCGTGCGAATGAATTTGCAGTGCTTCAAGAAAACGCGACACCATATTGTAGGCTCCGATCGTCGCGGTTAACTCGACGATCAGACGCTCACTCAGCAAGGCCTTCACGCTAGCAAAGACTTCCGGTGACACATGAATATCTTTGGTCATTGCATCGGCATAAGCGAGGACGGCACGTTGGGTCGAATCAAACTTCGCTGATTGCTGCCAGTTTGCCAAATCGTCAAGCTGCGCTTGCGTCACACCTTCTCGCAAAGCGATGGGGGCATGTTGCTCAGCTTCGTATGGCGCGCCATTCACAATCGCAATCCGCATAATGACAAGCTCACGCAATGCGCCAGGTAGAGAGCTTTGCTGACGGATCGCAGTCAAATAATTCAACCAGCCGCTCGCAACCGGAGGGCTGTGCAAGAGCATTTGATACAGATGCAACACACTACCGCGCTCGGCAGTAATGCGATCCACAAGAGGTTTGGCTTCGGGATTAGTTAAATCAGCGTATGCAATGCGTGCCATGAAAGTGATCTCTAGGGGTTAAAGATCACAGTTTACCCATATCGTTCTGAAAGATCACCGCGTTTTGTGATGAGAATCTGTATAGTTCCGAATCACAGCCGAGTCGTCCTGTTTGCCATGACCGCTGCTACTGGCTTGGACAAACTGCAAGAATGCCGCGTGGGCCATCGAAGCGGGAAACATGCACTGTCGGGCACTATCCACAACCAAACCGAGATCCTTCACAAAAATATCCACCGCCGATGCAACATCATCAAAAGACTCGGTCACCATTCGCGGTCCCCTGTCAGCAAGCATCCAACTCGATGCAGCCCCGCTTTTAAGAATTTCGAGCGAAGTGTCGAGCGGCAGTCCATTGCGTTTGGCCATTGCGAGGGCTTCAGCGGCGGCAGCGATATGCACACCGCACAGTAGCTGATTAATTACCTTCATCTGACTGCCCTGCCCAGGCTCCGATCCGAGGGAGAAAATGTTGCCACCAAAACTAGACAACACAGGCTTGACGCGTTCACAGACCGAGGGATCCCCTGCCATCATGACTGTCAGTGTCCCATTCAGTGCACCGTTCTTGCCACCGCTTACCGGAGCATCCACCAGATGAATCTTGAGCTTTGCCAGCCGTTGTGACAAATCTTTGACATACTTTGGCGGCATGGTGCTGCAGGCAATAAATACTGAATCAGGCTTCATGTGCGCAGCGAGACCCTGCTCACCGAAAAGAACCTCCTCGGTCTGGGCGTCATTCACCACAAAGCTAACGATCACCTCACAAGCGCTCGCCATCTCGAGAGGGCTTTGCGCAGCATGCCCTCCGCTCGCTTCCAGCCATTTCAACGCCTCGGGGTTCACATCGCGGCCAAATAGTTTGAACCCGCTTTTAATGAGGTTCACAGCCACACCACGCCCCATCACCCCCAAACCCACTAAACCAACCGCAACACCTGCACCCTGATTTGTCTGACTCATGACGATACGGTCTCCGGTAGAAGGCTAGGAATGGAATGGAGCAAAACTGATGGAGGCATCGATCACGACCCTTCAGTAGAGCCCGCTTTTTCAGCTGCTAATGCACGTTCGTGTGCAGCCAGGCGAGCGGCCTGCTTTGCTTCGTGCTTAGCTTGACGTTTATCAGCCCAAGTTCGAATTTCAACATAAAAGATCGGCACAAGCGCCACGGCTAAACATGTTGAGGCAATCATGCCACTGAACACCGTGATACCAATCGATACGCGTGCGGCAGCACCTGCGCCTGAAGCTGTTAGCAATGGTACGACGCCCAAAATAAACGCAATGGAAGTCATAACAATCGGCCGGAAACGCTCGTGGGAAGCTTTAAGGGCAGCCTCGACTGCTGTTAATCCTTTTTTCTGTTCTTCGAGCGCCACTTCCACAATCAAAATTGCGTTTTTGGATGCTAGAGCAATCATTAGTACAAGGCCAATCTGTACGTAGATGTTGTTAGCCAAGCCTGTGGCGAACAACGCGATCACTGTTCCAACCAAGGCAAGCGGTACGGCCAAAATCACAGAAATCGGCGCTGACCAAGACTCGTATTGCGCGGCAAGAACCAAATAGACAAGCAGAATGGAAAGTGCGAAGACTAACACAACAGTATTGCCCACTAACTTTTCCTGATAGGACATCGCTGTCCACTCAAAGCTAGCAGACTCGGGCAACGTTGTACGAGCAAGTGACTCCAATGCAGTAATCACCTGACCAGAGCTATAACCCTCGGCTGCCGCCCCCAAAATAGCGGCAGTAGGATAGATGTTGTATTGCGAAGCAATCGCCGGGCCGGTTGTTTCTGAAATTTCAATGAATGAACCAAGTGGAACCATATTGCCTGATTTATTCTTGACGTAGAGGCGATTGATCTGATCCGCGCTTACGCGGCTTTTTCCATCCGCCTGCAAGAAGACCTGATAGGTCTGACCATATTTAAAAAACTGATTCACGTACGTCGAACCAATCGATGACTGGAGTACGTCATAAGCGTCCCCGAGCGAAACACCCAATGTCTCGGCGCGAGAAGGATTAAAAGTAAGCTTGAGCTGTGGAACATTATTTCTAAAGGGCGTAAAGATTGCCATAATTTCAGGCAATTTACGCGCTTCACTTAGAAAGTTTTCGGTAATTTGTTCAAGCTTTTTAAAATCGTTACTACCGTCAACAAGCTGCAACTGCATTTGAAAACCGCCCGACAAACCCAGACCAGGAATCGCAGGGGGTAACAGGACATTGGCGCTCACCTCTTGAACGGACTTGATTGCCTCGCTCATTCCTGTGTAGATAGAACGCAAATCCTCACCCTTGCCTCGAGCCTCCCAGGGTTTCAAAATCACATACATCACGCCCGTATTCGACTGGGAACTGTTGTTGCTCAAAGCATTGACGCCACCAATCGACACAACTTGCTGCACACCAGGAACTTTTTCAATGGCTGCAACCACTTTGGCCATACCGACCTGAGTCCGAGACAAGGCCGCAGCGTCAGGCAACTGCACAGATACGACCAAATAACCCTGGTCCTCATTGGGAATAAAACCTGTCGGCAAACGAATCAACCCCGCAATAGCGCCCACGATCAACACCAGCCCCACCAAAGTGGTGATTTTGCGGTTTGCCATCAAGTGTTTCATCAGACTGGCATACCAATCTGAAATTTTTTCAAAAACCTGATCAAACTTTGTGAAGAACCAGTTCTTTTTAGCTCCTGGTAACTTTGGCGTAATGAACTGCGCAGCCTGAGTCGGCTTGAGTGTCATTGCATTGATCCCGCTAATCAGTGCCGTCGCGGCAATCACCAAGGCGAATTGTCGATACATCTGACCCGTAATCCCAGCGATAAACGAGGCGGGTAAAAATACTGCCATCAAAACTAAAGTGATCCCGATGATTGGCCCGAGCAACTCATTCATCGCATTGATTGCGCCTTGACGAGGGGTCTGACCCATCTCGACCTTTTTAGCGACGCCCTCCACCACGACGATCGCATCGTCCACCACGATACCAATACACAGAACAATTGCGAATAATGTCAGCAAATTGATGGAAAACCCCATTGCAGCCATACAAGCAAAGGCACCGATAATCGTGACTGGCACAGTCGTGGCAGGCACAAGCGTGGCACGCCAATCCTGCAAAAAAAGCATGATGACCAAGAGTACCAAGATGCCAGCTTCAAACAAGGTGTGATAGACCTCCTTGATCGAAGCCGTTACAAACATCGTGGTATCGAAAGGTATTTCCCACTTGATTTCCTTTGGGAAAGTCTTGGAGATCTTTTCCATTTCAGCACGTACAGCGTTCGCCACATCAATTGCATTCGCTGCGGGCAATTGATAGATCGCAATTCCTCCGGCCGGCTTTTCACCTAGACGGAAAAACTGGCTGTAGTTCTGACTCCCCATTTCAACCCGAGCGACATCTTTGAGACGTGTGATTTCACCCTGATCATTCGTCTTAAGCAAAATTTGCTCAAACTGCTCTGGCGTCTCAAGTGCACTGGTCACGTTCAGGGTGAGCTGAAAGTCCTGCCCCATGGGAACTGGGGGTGCGCCAACTTGGCCGGCTGCCAGCATGACGTTCTGACGACTGATCGCTGTTGCCACATCAGTGGGCGTCAAATTACGCATTTTGAGTTGTGCGGGATCCAACCAGATCCGCATGCTGTAGTTACCCACACCGAACACGTTGGCAGCGGCAACACCTGGAATACGTGCCAAGCGATTCTGTAATTGCAAGTTGGCAAAATTACTCAGAAACAAGGCATCATGTTCAGGATTGCTCGAGGTCAAGGTGACAAATTGCAAGATCGAAGTGGATTGGACCTTCGTCGTGACCCCCTGTTTTTGAACAGCCTGCGGCAAGGAAGCGAGCGCGATCGCAACCCTGTTCTGGACAGTGACCTGGGCCATATTCGGGTCTGTTCCAACCTCAAAAGTGACTGTCAGGGTGTAGCGCCCGTCATTTGTCGAATCAGACTGCATGTAGAGCATATTCTCTACGCCGTTCACCTGATTCTCAATGTTGCTGGCAACAAGCTGCTGAACGAGACTCGCACTCGCGCCAGGCCACATTGTGGTGACCTGAACCGTTGGCGGCGTCATAGGCGGATATTGCGCAATCGGTAAACCAAAGATAGACACCGCACCGATCAGCATGGTGATCAACGCGATCACATTGCCTAAAACTGGGCGTTCAATAAAGAATTTTGAAAGCATGGGGGATCCTGTTGCCTGACTGTTTTAACGTGCAGGCAACGGCGCAACGGTCGAGAGTTCAGGCTTGACCTCCAGTCCGTCTCGCACATTGATAAAACCGTTGATGATCACAGTATCGTTCGCACTCAAGCCACTCGTGACTTCAACGAGAGGACTGAATACCTGGCCCCGTTTGATATTCCTTCGCAAGGCCTTGTTGGACGCATCCACCACAAACACATAATCACCTTGCTGATCAGTCAGGACACTGCTGTTGGGGATCATCACAGCTAAACGTGGCTCGCCATACTCCACGCGTACTTTGGCATATAAACCGGGCAAGAGGCTGAAAGACTGATTAGGAAGTTCGGCTCGCAGCTGCAAGGAGCCTGTGCTCGTACTCAGCAGATTGGCCGCAAAATCCAACGTCCCGGTGTGTGGATAGCCCTGCTCGCCCTGAAGCTGGACATGAACAGGAAGCTTGTTGACTTGGGACTTGCGCTCCTTCTCATTCACAAACCGCTTTTGATATTTCAGTAAATCTCGCTCGTTGATTGAAAAATAAACGTAGATCGGATCAATTTTTTGGATCGTTGCGAGCTTGACGCCTTGGGGACTCGAGCCAAGATAGTTGCCGACATCAATCAGGTGGCGTCCCATCAACCCATCAAAAGGCGCGCGGACCTCCGTGTAACCATAGTTGATTTGAGCAAGCTTCAGATTCGCTTCGGCCTGTAGGTACTGAGACATGGCCTTATCAACAGCCGCCTGGGACGTCGCATTGTCTTTGAGCAACGCTTTTTGACGGTTGATTTCTATTTTTGCTTCTTCAAAAACAGCCTTTGTCAGATTGACTTGCTGTGCGTACTGATCCTGTTCAATGACAAAGAGTAACTGGTCTTTTTTAACCGGTGCACCATCTTCAAAGGCAATTTTTGTCAAAAAGCCTGGGACTCGCGCTTCAAGATCTACGGATAAATATGCCGCAACGTTACCATCGAAAATTTCATAACTACGCACGTCCTGAGAAACAGGTTTAGCAACAGTCACTGCAGGTGGAGGATTAACTTTGGCGGGCGCTTTTTTGTCACAAGCTGAAAGAAACAGAGCGGAAAACAACAACACACCCACAACAGGCATCCGTCTGGCAATCATATTCATTATCATCGTACTCATTGAATGGCCTCGCTTGACTTCACTAAACGTGGCTCGGCAGGATTGACCAAGGCATCGCCCCAATTCGTTCTCGCCTGCATCTGCTCAACCATGGCGGCAGGCAGGGCGGGAATGGCTAATTCGCCGCTCCATCCTCCCCCAAGTGCTTTAAAAGCGGCAACATAGCCCAGCAAGTTATTTGTCTGGGTTTGAACCAAGCTGTTTTGAACCTGAAGAAGCTGCTGTTGCGCCACAATCACTGTGTTGTAATCGTTTTGACCCGCCTTGTAGCGATCAAGCGCCAGTGCGGCTGCGCGTTGGGCGGCAGTCACAGACTTTTTAAGATCTTCAGTTGAACTGCGCGTGGTGGAAATAGAGGTGAGCGCTTGTTCGACTTCTTTTTGAGCCTGTAATACCTGATTTTGATAAGCTAACAAGCTGCTCTGAAAGACCGCGTCCTGGACTCGAATCTGATCGACGATCGCGCCCCTGTAAAAAAGAGGAAACAAAAAGCTGCCACCGATTGAGCCTGTTCGATTGTCCCAGGAAAACAGACTGGATTGACTGACATTGTTGACCGATACATTCTGGAAGCCAAAATACCCGCTTAATGAAAAGCTTGGGTAGAGGGCTGCGGTATTGACGCCTATCAGGGCAGATTGCGAAGCGGCCGCATACTCAGCTTGCAGGACATCCGGACGTCGTCGCAGCAAGTCCTTGGGTATGCCAACCTGAAGGGATTTAGGTGGCTGCAGGCTGGATGTGGTTTCTCCGTATGCTTTTTCATAAAAATCCGGCGGCTCGCCGAGCAAAATACTCATGGCGTATTCTGCATTTTTCAAGGCTGCAATCAAGGTGGGGATCTCAGACTTGGTTTGCTCGTACTGGGACTCCGCCTGACTCAGGTCGAGCAAGGATGTCGCACCATTTTTAAAACGCGAAGATGCGATTCTCAGGCTTTCGGCCTGAAGCGCAAGGTTCGTGCGCGCGACCCGAATCAATGACTGATAATTGCGAATCGTTATGTAGGTATTGGCCACATCAGCCGCAAGCGAGACATCGGCGGCGTAATATGCTGCGGTCGTTGAAAAAAGAGAAGAAACAGTACTTTCGATGCCCCGTCTGTACTTACCCCAAAAGTCTATTTCCCAATTTGCCTGGACGACTAAATTTTGCGTAGTGGACAACGACGAGGCATTCAGAAACTGGGTCAGAGCGTTGGGTTGATCGGTGCGCGTAACCCCACCCCCTAAGCCTACTGTAGGTAGCAGGGTGGCATCCGCTACACCGAGCTGGGAACGTGCCTGATAAATGCGCAGCGCTGCGCGTTGGAGCGAGAGATTATCCCTGGCCGCACGCTTGAGCAAATCGTTCAAAACAGGATCGTTGAAGTCCGACCACCAACGCACTGGATTGGGGGCATTTTCAATCGCAATGGGGATAGATTCCGTGAACTCGGTTTTTTTTGGCGTCGAAAAAGCGGGCTGAAGTTTTGCTTCTGGCTTTTGAAAATCAGGCCCCACCATGCAACCAGAAATGGAAACGGCTCCTGAGACGAATAAACAAAGTCTTAGGAGCCAGATTTTGGGCAATACGATCTGAGATGGAAACATCGCAGGATTCTAAAGCACTTTTACTTACCTCGTCTATGCTTTTAGAACAATCCCATCAGTCAACTTGCGCACCTGAAATTTTTACAATTTCCGCCCACTTTTTCATGTCTTCTTTGTGAATGCGCGCAAAAGCTGCTGGACCAGGATCCGCCGCAGGCGTGATGCCTTGTGTATCTGTGAGCCAGGTTTTAAAGGCAGGCGTAGAAACGATCTTCACGATTTCAGCGCTCATTTTGGAGGAAATATCTGCCGGAAGGTTGGCTGGACCAAATAATCCGTACCAAGTAGTGCTCACAAATCCTGGCAAATTGCACGCTTCAGCCACCGTCGGGACATCAGGCAGTGCGGCAAGACGGGTCGGACTCGTCACGGCGAGCGCAATCGTACGCCCCCCCTTGACGGAAGCAATGGCCGGGGCGCTCTGGTTAAAAAACATATCCACATCGCCGCCAAGCAGTGCCGTCATGGCAGGACCCTGACCGCGATAAGGTACATGCACCATGTCAACCTTGGCAGCGCTGGCAAACTGCGCCCCCGCTAAATGGGTGGACGCTCCGTTACCGGTCGAACCGTAGTTCAACGCACCAGGCTTGGCGCGCATGAGCTTGAGCAGATCAGCACAAGTCTTGATCTCTGGGTGTTTTTTAGGGTTGATCAACAACACATTCGGTACATCACCCAGAATGGCGATGCGGGTAAAGTCTTTTTCGACGTCAAAACTAAGCTTTTTATAGAGAGCAGGATTGATCGCATGCGTACCGGCAGTACCGAACAAATAGGTATAGCCATCTGGCTGAGCACGGGCAACAAGATCAGAGGCGATATTGCCACCCGCGCCGGTTTTAGCGTCCACAACGACCGGAACATTCCAGGCGGCGGTGAGGGCCTCGCCTATTTTGCGCGCATAGATGTCGACACCTGACCCGTTTGGAAATCCTCCGACGATCGTAATCGAGCGCGATGGCCATTTGTCAGCTTGTGCAAAGGCAGATGAACTGACTGCAGCGGCTAGCAGCGCGAGAGTGACTTTTCGAATGACGTGACGCATGGAATGCTCCTTAGCGAATGGTGCCCTGCCCCGAAATTCGGCGGCAGTGGTTTAAAGATGCTTCAATCAGATTGTCACTTGCTTCAGGTGTTCTAAAAGCAGAGTGAGCCGAGAGCGTGACGTTTTCAATCTGGGTGAAAGGATGATCTTTGGGTAGAGGTTCGATTTCGAATACATCCAAACCGGCGTGGGCAATCTTGCCAGCTTTCAATGCCTCAATCAAAGCGGGCTCATCAATAACCGCTCCACGAGCGGTATTGACCAAAATCACCCCATCTTTCATTTGAGCAATGCGAGCACGCGAGATAAATCCGCGCGTCTCGTCATTCAGTAGCAAGTGCAGTGAAATCACCTGACTGTTAGCCAACAACTCATCAAGGGAGACAAACTTGACACCCGGGTAGGACTTTGGTGTGCGGTTCCAGGCCAGGACTTGCATGCCGGCGCCTAGCGCCAATCTTGCCATTTCAGCTGCAATACCGCCGAAACCAATCAACCCCAGGGTTTTGCCGGTCAGCTGAACAGCCTCAGTACGCAACCAGTTGCCAGCACGCATCTCACGATCCATGCGGGCAAAACCTTTCGCGGAGGACCACATCAAAGCAAAAGCGCACTCCGCAACGGCTGTATCGCCATAGCCTTTGATAATGTGCACTTCAATTCCGATTTGAGCCAACTCCTCAGGATTCATGTAAGAGCGTGCGCCGGTACCGAGAAAGACGACGTGTTTTAAGCCCTTGCACTGTTTTGCGATCTCAGTAGGTACCGCTGTGTGATCGACAATCAAAATCTCAGCATCACCCATCACAGCTGGGATCTCTTGCGGTGTGATATCAACCTGGCGGTTAACGACCAGAGCGATATCATCAGGGCGGTGCAAACGCTCAGCCACATCACCCAACGTGGCACTCGCATCGATAAAAACAGCTTTCATGTGAATCGGTTCCCGGATAAAAATGTAAAAATAGATCATACCGGAGTACGCGCGGACGCGAACACCCCTTGATGCTACGATGTTTTCTCTTAAAAACCCAAATAACTTTGGGCTATTAACTTCCTTCTTAAAATTCAAAAACATGGCCAGTCAAGACCACGTCGTCATTATCGGGGCAGGCATCATCGGCGCGACGAGCGCTTATCAGTGTCTCCAGGCCGGGCTTCGGGTTACCTTGGTAGAACCCGAACAGCCAGGCAACGAGCAGGCTGCAAGCTATGGCAACGCCGGGTGGCTGTCTTCACATTCCGTTCTCCCACCCGCCACGCCGGGAGCCTGGAAACATGTGCCTAAATGGCTAGCCGACCCGCTTGGACCGCTCGCCATACGCTGGCGTTACTTTCCTCGTGCACTTCCTTGGCTCAGGAGATATCTCAGCGCGGCCTCCAATTACACCAAGATTGAACGTACTGCTGTCGCCTTGAGATCGCTGCTGGCCGGGGCACCGGCTATCCATGAAGAAATGGCTGATGAGGCCGGGGTCAGTCATCTCATCGTGCGCACTGGGCTTTTACATGTCTATTTGTCCAAAGCTCACTTTCTCGAAGATGCCAAAGCCTGGGAGATTCGTCGCAAAGAAGGCGTCGAATGGAAAGAGCTTGACGCCGAAGCGCTTGCCGCTCTTGAGCCTGACTTGGATCGCCGCTACACATTTGGTGTACTGGTACCCGAAACCGGCAGCTGCAGAAATCCTGGCGCCTACACCGCCGCACTCATTCGCTATGCTCAGTCCAGGGGAGCGCAGCTCATTCGCGCGCACGCAACGGGCTTTCGTATTGAACAAGGTAAACTTAGCGCCGTTCTGACAGATAAGGGCGAGATAAGCTGTGACAAAGCTGTCATCGCAATTGGCGCACGCGCCAAGGCTCTTGCGCGTCAGGCAGGCGATGAGGTCTCTCTAGAATCCGAACGTGGCTACCACGCCGTGTTGAGTCATCCGGAAGCAGGTCCTCGGACACCTACAATGTTCGCAGACTGCAAAGTAATCGTCACTGGCATGGAGCAAGGACTGCGCGTAGCCGGGCAGGTCGAAATCGCCGACATAGACGATGTGCCTGATTGGAGACGTGCCGAAATCTTACGTCAACACCTAGTCAAACTCTATCCTAAGCTACCGACAGATCTTTCAACAGATAGAATCAAGATTTGGATGGGACGTCGGCCAAGTACGCCTGACGGACTTCCCTGCATCGGCCTGGCCTCAGGCTGTGCGGATATCATTCACGCCTACGGCCATGGTCATGTCGGGTTAGTTGGCTCGGCCAGAACGGGTCGTCTGGTTGCCCAACTGGCCCAGGGCGCTCAACCAGAAATTTCCCTGGCACCTTTTAGCCCTCAGCGTTTTACACACGCTCCTTAATGAACTCCGCTAAAACGAGACTTACCCATGCTCCCTTCTGATCTGCAAGATGATAGTGAGGAATCGGCTTTTACGATCGAGCAAAGAGCCGCGGCCGCCAATCGAAGCACCTGGGTCAGTGTTTTTGTGAACCTGGTGCTTTCGACTACCCAAATCATCGTGGGTGTCTTGGCTAAATCTCAAGCGTTGATCGCTGACGGTATCCATTCGCTTTCGGATTTGGTGGGTGATTTTGTTGTGCTATTGGCTAGCCACCACGGCAAAAAAGACGCCGACGAAGACCACCCCTATGGGCATCAGCGCTTCGAGACAGCCGCTTCGATGGTACTGGGCGTTTTACTGATGGTGGTCGCCATTGGCATGCTTTGGTCTGCCTTTGAAAAACTCAAAAACCCTGAAGATATTCCGACTGTTCATGGTGCAGCGCTATGGGTAGTTGGTATCGCACTCATCTCAAAAGAGACCCTCTTTCGCTACATGTTGAGGGTCGCTAAACGCGTGAAGTCCAGCATGCTGGTTGCAAACGCTTGGCATGCCCGTTCAGATGCTGCTTCCTCTCTGGTTGTGGCAGTGGGCATTATCGGCAATCTTGCGGGCTACCCCATTCTCGATCCAATTGCCGCGTTATTTGTAGGCCTTATGATTGGAAAAATGGGCTGGAGCTTTGGCTCAAGTGCCTTTCACGACCTCATGGACCGTTCAGTTGATGAGCAAGAAGTAGCGGCGATTTCAGCGACTCTCTTGCAAACACCGGGAGTGCTCGGTGTACACGATGTCCGCACACGCAAGATGGGCGATATGATTGTGGTCGATGCGCATATTGAAGTCGATGCCCACCTTACTGTTGAAGAAGGCCATGATATCGGTCTGGCCGCGCGACAAGCTGTCATGCAGCGACACCGTGTACTGAATCTTTTGACACACATCGACCCTGTGCCATCGCGAACGGATAAAAATATCACCGCCACGTCTTCAACGTAAAACGACACATCTAAGCTCATTTTGATCAATCAGGAAGTCTGACAGATGACATCCCCTCACTCCCCTCAAACGCTGTTTGAAAAAATCTGGCGCAAACACCTTATTGTCGAACGATCAAGCGGGCCCTCACTGCTTTATATCGATCGACACATTATTCACGAAGGATCATTTCACGCCTTCAGCGCCTTACGCGAGCGCGGATTGAAGATCAGAAATCCCAATCAAATTTTTGGCGTCGCCGATCATTACGTCCCCACCATCAGTCGTAAACCACAAGATGCTGCGACACCCGAGATCACGGAGATGATCACGCGCTTTGACAGCAATATGTCATGGAGCGGCGCCCATTACTTCCCGATCAACGATGCGCGTCAAGGCATCATTCACGTCATGGGACCGGAGCAAGGCATAACTTTGCCTGGTGCGACACTGACCTGTAGCGATAGCCATACTTCGACCCATGGCGCGTTTGGCGCCCTAGCCTTTGGCATCGGACAGTCCGAAAGCACGCATGTTTTGGCCACTCAGTCTCTTTGGCAAAACAAACCACGCAGTTTCAGAATATCTCTGACGGGTAAACGCGTTGAGGGCGTATCGGGAAAAGACATTATCCTCGCCATCATTTCCCGGATCGGCTCCTCGGGTGCGACCGGTCATGCAGTCGAGTTCGACGGACCTAGTCTGAGCTCACTTTCTCTCGAAGATCGCCTCACGATGTGTAACATGACCATCGAAGCAGGAGCACGCTTTGGCATCATGGCTCCCGATGAGCAGGTGTTTGACTATTTATATGGTCGGCCTTTTGCACCAAAAGGACATGACTGGGATCGGGCACTACAACAATGGCGTGCCCTGGCCTCCGACCCCGACAGCACATGGGACAAAGCAATCGAACTGAACATTGGCGACCTGGCACCGATGGTCACCTGGGGCACCAGTCCGGAGGCTGCACTGCCTATTACGGGTGTTGTTCCAGATCCTGCTGATGTTGCGCATGCTGCAACAAGACAATCAATGTCTGATGCGCTCAACTATATGGCCCTCACCCCCGGCACCCCCTTGAGTACGATCAAGATCGACAGAATATTTATCGGCTCGTGCACCAATGCCAGACTGTCTGACTTGCGCAGCGCGGCCAGGATTTTAAAAGGCGCCCAATCCAAAGTACCCGGCATCGTTGTCCCGGGCTCGATGGAAGTCAAGCGTGCGGCTGAAAAAGAAGGACTGGATCGTATCTTCAGACAAGCTGGGCTTGAATGGCGCGAACCCGGTTGCTCGATGTGTGTGGGAGTCAACGGTGATACCGCCCCGGCCGGTGTTCGTATCGCCTCAACTTCAAACCGTAACTTTGTAGGACGTCAGGGGCCAGGTGTAAAAACGCATTTGATGAGCCCCGCCATGGTCGCAGCTGCCGCGGTCACAGGCTGCTTGACGGATGTACGCACGATGCTTTCAAGGATCTCTTCATGAAGCCCTTTCTGACACTGGATGGTTTTGCCGCTCCGATCGAAGGTCGAAATATTGATACAGACCAGATTATTCCTGCGCGCTTTCTTAAGAAAAAACGAGGCGAATACGCTGATTATCTTTTTTATGATCTGCGTGTAGACGCCAATCAACAACCGCGCAAAGACTTTGTGCTGAATCAAGCTGCTTATCAGCACACAAACATTTTAGTGTGTGATGAAAATTTTGGTTGCGGCTCTTCGCGCGAAGCCGCTGTTTATGCCTTAGTCGACTACGGCATTAAAGCTCTTCTGGCCCCTAGCTACGGCGATATTTTTTACAATAATTGCTTGAAAAATGGCGTGTTGCCAATTGTGCTCCCGCAGCAGGTCTTGCAAACCTTGCGCCTGCAACTCGCGCATGCGTCAAGATCCAAGACTCCTCCTGCTATTGTGTCCGATGATCTGAGAATCAAAATCGATCTTGCTCTACGTACCGTGCACGCTTCACATTTGGCTCAGCCATTGCACTTCGAAATAGATCCTTTTTGGCAGGAGTGTCTGATGAAAGGCGTCGATGAAATCGAACTGACGCTTGGGTATCAGGATCAGATTCATACTTTTGAACAAAAACACAGAAACGAGCAGCCTTGGCTAAACGCCAAGCTTTCCAACTAAATCCACATTCACCTCTATCTCTATGACTCTTCCCTTGAGCGGCCTGCGGGTCATTGAACTTGGTCAGCTGATCGCCGGCCCTTTCGCCTCGAAAATCCTCGCTGAATTTGGTGCGGATGTAATAAAAATCGAGCCTCCTCAAACGGGTGATCCGTTGAGAACTTGGCGTCTTCTTCATGACGGGACATCTGTATGGTGGGCTGCCCATGCGCGCAATAAGCGCTCGGTGACACTTGACTTGCGTCAGCCAGAAGGCCAGGAGGTCATCCGCAAACTGGCAGCGGATGCTGATATTTTGATTGAAAATTTCCGTCCAGGTGCAATGGAAAAATGGGGTTTGGGCTTTAAAGATCTCCATGCAATCAATCCAAAGCTCATCATGCTTAGGGTGTCTGGTTACGGCCAATCCGGCCCCTATCGAGACCGTCCTGGTTTTGGAGTGATCGGAGAAGCAATGGGCGGATTACGCTACCTCAGTGGAGAGCCTGGTCGTCCACCTGTGCGCGTGGGCGTTTCTATTGGCGATACCTTGTCCGGTCTTCACGGCGTCATCGGAATCATGATGGCGTTGAGACACCGCGAACAACAAGGCGGTTTAGGTCAAGAAGTCGACGTTGCGCTCTACGAGTCCGTCTTTAATATGATGGAGAGCTTGTTACCCGAATATTCAAAATTCGGTGTCGTGCGCCAACCCTCGGGTGCGAGTATGCCTGGCATTGTGCCAACCAACGCCTACCTGTGCAATGATGGCCGATACGCCCTGATTGCAGGCAACGGGGACAGTATTTATAAGCGACTTATGGAGGCAATCGGAAGAAGCGATTTAGCGAACGATCCCAAGCTGGCTAACAATGTCGGTCGCGCAGCCAACGCCGAGCGTATTGATGCGGCGATTTCCGCCTACACCGAGCGACATAGCCTGGATGAGGTGCTTGAAGCGATGAATCAAGCAGGTGTGCCAGCCGGAAAAAGTTATGACGCTTCAGACATCGCGCATGACCCGCACTATCAGGCTCGGGACATGATCCTTGATGCAACATTGCCTGACGGCTCGACTGTGCAGGTACCGGGCATTGTGCCAAAATTAAGTCAAACACCTGGACAAATCACCCGTCAAGCGCCAGAACTTGGGCAACATACCGCTGAGGTACTCGACAGTCTTGGGATCGACGCCTCCAAGCAGGCAGAATGGAAGACAAGAGGCATTATTTAGTTGCTATTTAGACACCTCGTTCTGCCACATACTTCATTCAATGATTGTTTTATCCTGATATTTAAAGAGACACACGATGATGACAAGCGCACGCCCCAGAATATATATGCAGGAAGTCGCCACGCGCGATGGCTTTCAAAACGAGGCCCAGTTTATCGAGACAGAAGACAAAGTCCGCGTCATCGATGCCTTGAGTCAGTGTGGCTTTGCCAAAATTGAAGTCACTTCATTTACCTCACCCAAAGCGATCCCGGCACTTCGTGATGCCGAGCAAGTCATGCACGAAATCACCCGTCAACCGGGTGTTGAGTACACGGTACTCGTACCGAATGTCCGCGGTGCGGAACGTGCGTTGTCTTGCGGGATCGATGAGGCTAATCTGGTGATGTCTATGAGCGAAACGCACAATCGTTCAAATCTGCGCATGACACGAGAGCAATCCTTCGCTCAATTAGAGCAAGTCGTTGCCGCGATTTCCGGTAGCCCGGTTGCCATCAATATCTCGCTTTCCACCACCTTTGGGTGTCCGATGGAAGGCGATGTCAGTGAAGACGAGGTCATGCGTTGGATTGATCGCTTTGCCAATTTGGGAGTCAAGCGTGCCACGCTGTGTGACACAACGGGTATGGCCTACCCATCACAGGTCCGTTCGATTGCCACGCGCGCAAAATCGTTATTTCCGGATATCGTATTTACCATGCATTTCCACAATACGCGCGCGATGGCACAAGCCAATGCTCTTGCTGCAATTAGCGCCGGCATCGATCGGTTTGATGCCTCTTTGGGCGGAATCGGTGGCTGCCCCTATGCACCCGGCGCAAGCGGAAACGCCTGCACGGAAGATATGGTGCATATGCTGGAACTGGAAGGTTTTAATACCAATATCAATCTAGATCGACTATTAAAAGTGGCCGCAATGTTACCTGGCTTAATCGGTCACGATGTACCCAGTCAGTTGCTCAAAGCAGGCGGGCGCAACACCTTGCACCCCGCCCCTGCCTATGCCGCTGAGATCGGCAAGGCATAAGCAACCCCTGCCTAGACTATATGAACTTCGAACTCACCCAAGCCGGCGATGTGACCAACAAGTTTGTCACCTTTGACCACAGCCCCAACTCCTTCGGGGGTGCCCGTGAAAATTAAATCACCGGCTTTGAGTTCGAATAATCCTGATAGGTAAGAGATACTTTCAGGAATATTCCAGATCATTTGGGACAAATCACTGGTCTGTTTTTGCTGACCATTGACATGCAGAGAGATCTTGCCCTCAGACAAAATGCCCGTCGCTGTTTTTGGATGAATGGGACCAATCGGTCCTGACTGATCAAAGCCTTTACCAACCTCCCAGGGACGGCCCTGCTTTTTCGCCTCGCCCTGCAAGTCGCGACGCGTCATATCCAAACCTAACGCGTAACCAAAGACGCAATCATTGGCCTGTTCTACGGGTATGTCACGTCCACCCCGGGCCAAAGCCACCACCAACTCCATCTCGTAATGCAAATTGGAGGTCTTAACGGGGTAAGGCATTTCACCGGCCTGACCCGCCGGAATTGGAATCAAGGCATCGGCTGGCTTGCAAAAGAAAAAAGGATCTTCGCGGCCGGTAAAACCCATTTCTTTAGCATGTTCCGCATAGTTGCGGCCGACGCAATAGACCCGGCGCACAGGGAAAAGCTTGTTGCTACCCACAACAGGCAAACCAACAGTTGCCTGCGGCTCGAAAATAAAGTCAGACATTTTGATTGACATCCAGGGAGTTGGAAGAGGAATAATTAAACTTTCTTGTCCGGCAAAGGCGGAAGTGTTGTCACTGGAGCCGGTTCACCCAGACCCGTGACAGGCGCGCTGTCGAAGTAGTCGTCGAGATTGTCACGCCCAGGCTCAAGTATGGTTGGATTGACCGAGGTGGTTCTCGTTTCAACATCATGCTCGTGACTGGAAAGACGTGACGCAGAAGTCGACCCTGAGTTGTCAGGATAAAGCGATGCCGTATCGCGATCCCAGTTCGCCGGGAAACCGCTTTCTGACAAATATGAAAGGCCTTCCGCATGCAAAACGCCAGGGTCTGCCGCAGTCTCAGCAATAGGCAAGAAACTATCCGACGCAAGCACTGGAAGTGCCGCACCGATCGCTGTTGCCATGCGCCACTGATCCGCAGCATCTTTAGGACGATTGAGCTTATCGTACAAGCTGCCAAGCAGAGCATGTACGCGCGCATCTGCGCGCTTGGTTAAGCTGCGCACCAAATAGTTTTCAGCTTGTCCCCATATCTGACCAATCAGACATAAATTACCTACACAAGCAAGCAAGTCCGCGTCATTCGGTCGAGACTGCACCCAGGCTTCAGCTTTTTCTAGGCGTCGCTTCACTTGGGAGGGTTCGGCGCGTGCATACGCAGCCAACAAACGGGGCTCGTACGAAAGAGGAATCGCCTGCTCCAGGGCTCGCGAAGCCTCATCCAGTAAGCCATTGGCTTCGAAGGCCGCAGCGCCTGCCAACGCGACCTCGGGCAATGTTCGTTCTTCGGATTTAAGGTCTTTCCAGAAACCCTGCCAAGCACCGGAGTGCGTAGTCTCTCGCAGACGCGCAGCCGCAGCGGCCTCAATAATCTGACGTGCTTCCGTATCGTGCAAGGCACCACGTCGATTCAGCGTACGGGCAAGAGTAAAAACCTGTTCGTGTCGGTTGAGCTGACGATAGGCGCGAAGCAATAAACGCAAGGTATGAATATGCCTCGCGTTGCCTTCCTGGAGTGGCAAAAGCTCTTCCAAAGCTTGAGCGGCAAGTCCCTGATCCAGGTACAAATCAGCCGCGGCAGTCGCGATCGCCTCTTTAAGCGATCGATCGTCAGAGGTCTTTTCCTTGGCAAGCGAAATTAAATGATCGCGTCTGCCAAACTCGCCGAGCGCATGCGCTGCACGTGCGGCTGAGAGGGCCGCCAACACCTGTCGACTGGCATCCTTGCTACGATCAAATAACTTAGTCAAATCTTTTTCTGCATGCGAGTAGCGACCCTCAAGCAGCTCAGTCCACCCTTGCTCCAACAGCGCCTGATCGCGATTCACTTGGCGCCTGATATTCCAGCCACGCACACGCGTGGGAATGGCTGTCAACCAAGCCGAAATACGCAAAAACCAATAAACAAAAACAAACAAGCCAACTAAAGAGAGCACCGCAAATGCAAGCGAAACCTGCACACGCCAGTCATTCACCAAAATCAGCACATGACCAGTGTTCTCACGTAAAACAACGGCAAACACGACGGCCGCAGTCAGCAGTACAAGTGTCCAAAGCCAGGTTCGCATGATTACTGTCCGCCTGATGGAGCAGGCTCAGAGGAGCGGACCGACTCCAAGGCAGCCAAGCTGTCTTTAATGTCTGGAAGAGGCGCGGCAATCTGAATACTCGACAACTCCTGAACCAAGCGCAGCGCCGCCAGCGTATCAACTGCCTTTGGATCGAATCTCGAGGTCAGACTCTGCTGGATATGGGCGAGCTCCGACCTCCAAACAGGAGCCTGGTGCATGAGGAGCGCCATTTGAGCAGTGAGCACGCGTGTTCGCAAAGAGGCACGCAGTAAAGCGCCTTGCTCGGGGGACATCAGCAACGCGTTGGAATCACTGACACGCTGAATATTGACGACTTCTGCGAACTCTCGTGTCACGACTGCAGAAGCAGATTTTGTCCAATGGAGCGTGAGCTCCCATACACGCTGCCACCATGGCATATCGGCCGGCAAGACAGGTGCTTTATCTTTGGTGGTTTGAGCGTCACTGTTGAGAGATTTTTGCGCCGCAGTTTCTGTGGAATGGGCATTAGACGAAGCCAACACTGGGGCGGCAGCATCTGGCAATACCAACGGGGCACGAGCCAACAGCGTACCCAACATCTCAAGCCTATTGGAAAGCTGCGCAACATCAACAAGTGGCACCGCACGCAAGCGCTCCAAATCCAGGGTAATGGCACGCTGTACACCCGCAAAACGAGAACGGTCCGCACGCGCGAGTAATGACTGTGCCGCCTCAAGCGTCACAATCGCATTATTGACATTTCCAGACAAGCGAAGCTGCTGACTCGCCGTGGTCAACAAACGATCAATATCATTTGCAAGCATGGAATCTTCCATGCCATTATTGGAGCTAGCCAAAAGTTGCTCGAGCGCGCCAAGCTGACTTTTCGTTTCTTGCTGTGCTTGTTCGAGCGCGGAGACTCGACCCGCTTGGGATTGGGCCAATCCGAGCGCCTGGGTTGCATCACGGCGCACATCGTTGATCTGTGAGGTGAGAGTTTGAACCTGATTTGCAAACTCTCTGCCGATCTGCTCAAAACGTTTTTGTTGAAACCACGCAACGCCAGCCGCAACGAGCGCGATCAATAAAAACAAGATGACTAGCATGAAAGGCCAAGTCGGCCCGCCTGAACGCTTTTTTCCTTTTAACAAGGCAGCGCTCGGCTGGGGATGGCTGGGAGTATGGGTTTCGGTCATGCTTATATTGTAGCCTCAGCGATCAAAATTTTGTCTTTTCCTCGAAAAAGCTCCCTAACTGAGAAGGTGTCGGCTCGGACTAGCCCTCCGGGCTCACTTGGCCGGAGATGCGCTTAAAACCCTCCAAAATGACAACATCCTCAGGACTTGCAACGATACATGACAGCTGCGCAACTGGGCATTCAAGCA
This sequence comes from Zwartia vadi, assembly GCF_030410375.1. Lineage (GTDB taxonomy): Bacteria > Pseudomonadota > Gammaproteobacteria > Burkholderiales > Burkholderiaceae_B > Zwartia > Zwartia vadi. The sequence continues at coordinate 27,600 of NZ_JAUHHE010000011.1, read as the reverse complement.
ACTGACACAAAACTGTCTGAAGTCGCTCATGTGTCAAGATAAAACGGCTCGAGGCAAACCAGTCGATCAAGCCCAAGGTTTTGATATTTCTAAAAATCGCCTCCACGCCATGAGGGCTGGTCAAAAGCCAATAAGGTTTTATACCCTGAAGATGTAGAGACTGAAAATGTTCGGACAAAGAGGTAGGCCATTGCGCTTCTTGGCGACGATATGCCTGATGAAGCGTCACCTCAACCCCCTTGTCACGCAGACGCTGACTCAGCCAATCGCGACCATCTTGTCCACGAACAATCAACACTTTGTTTAAAGGTGTCTGCAGCTGCTGCAAAAGTGGCCACAAAGACTCTGAGTCTTGGGCATGGGTTCCATCAGGATGAAGAATTGGAGTTGCTTGCCCAAATAATCTGCCAATCGCACCCGCCGTCACAGGACCCATGCAGGCGGCAAGCGTTTGAGGTGGCCAGGCAGAAAAGCCCGCTGATGAAAGTTGTGTGTGATAGCCCGTCACGGCGGATCGGCTGACAAACACAACGAGATCGAACTGTTCAGGACGAGGGACCGAAACAGTATCAACGGGCACCTCGCGTATATCGAGCGCGGGACACTCCGTGACAGACCATCCGCGACGTTGCAGGCTGTTCATCACAACAGTGTTCCGCCCGGCAGGTCTGGTCAGTATCGCCGTCAGTCGATCCTGTGTCATCTTGCGTCAGTTGCTCTCAGAGAGGCTGGCAAGAATGACACCCGCCCCCTGCCCGATCAACTCCTGCGCAACGTTCAAACCAAGTGCCTGAGCCTGAGCGGAAGGACCGCTCGTCGATGCGCGATAAATAGTTTGACCATCCGGTGTCGCAACCAAAGCCCGCACAGTCAGCGTTAAGCCATGCAGTTGAGCATAGGCTGCCAAGGGAACTTGACAAGAGCCTCCCAAGGCGCGCGAGACAGCGCGCTCGGCCATCGTGCACACCGTCGTCTCGGAGCATGCGAGCGGTGCGAGTAGCTCTCGCAAGTCAGAGCGTGTCTGTAAGATCTCAATACCAAGCGCACCCTGACCGGCGGCCGGCAAGGACTCCTCTATTGTCATGCGCGAGCGAATGCGATGGCCAAGCCCTAAACGCTCAAGACCAGCCGCTGCAAGAATAATTGCCGCATACTGTCCCGAATCAAGTTTAGACAACCGCGTATCAAGGTTGCCACGCAAAGGCTGGATCGCTAAATGCGGAAAGCGGGATTTCAGTTGCGCCTCGCGACGCAAGCTCGAAGTCCCAACCACTGCACCAGAAGGTAAGTCAGAAAGCGAAGCATAATCATTCGAAACAAAAGCATCGTGACAGTCTGCACGTGCAAGGACAGTGGAAAGCTCAAAAGGTGCTTCCATATCAACAGGCACGTCTTTGAGGGAATGCACGGCCAAGTCGGCACGCCCATCAAGCAATGCCAGTTCAAGCTCTTTGATAAATAGACCCTTGCCACCGACTTTTGAGAGGCTACGGTCGAGAATCTCATCGCCGCGCGTACTCAGCTTAAGCAACTCAACCTGTGCGTCCGGATATAAAGCCAAGAGGCGTGCCTGAACATGCTCAGCTTGCCAGAGAGCGAGGCGACTCGCGCGCGTCGCGATGACTAGTTTCCTAGAAGTCACTCGTATGCTCTCAGCGCAAATAGTTTAAAACGATCGTCAAGACGATCCCGACTACACCAAGCAGTCCAAGCCATTGCAAAATCGTTAAGCTGCGTTTCGGCTTGTTGTTTTCCATCATTCATCCTATCGTTCATACAAAATAAATATAAAGCCGTGATCCAACACTACGACTCGGTAGATCCAACTCCCTCATAACTAGATTTGAACACGGACTGCGGATTAATTCACCCTCTGTGCCAAATCTGCTTGATTTGAAATAAAAACATTCAAAATAAAACGCCGACACGTCCAAGACGAGCCGGCGCTTGTAGAACAAGGAACGTCAGTTCTGGCGATATGGTTTTAGAGTACGGACTTCAGCAACTTTCCCATTTCCGATGGATTCTTGGTCGTACGAATACCGCAGGCTTCCATGATTTCAAGCTTGGCATCCGCAGTGTCAGCGCCACCTGAAATCAGTGCACCGGCGTGTCCCATGCGTTTTCCAGCAGGAGCGGTCACACCAGCAATGAAGCCAACCATTGGCTTTTTCATATTCTCTTTTGCCCACAAGGCCGCGTTGACCTCGTCTGGACCGCCGATTTCACCAATCATAATGACAGCATCAGTATCCGGATCATCATTAAACATCTTGAGCACGTCAATGTGCTTCATACCGTTGATTGGATCTCCACCAATACCCACTGCACTTGACTGACCCAAGCCGAGCTCGGTGACTTGAGCCACGGCTTCGTAAGTCAAGGTTCCGGAGCGGCTGACGATACCAATACGGCCTTTGCGGTGGATATGGCCAGGCATAATGCCGATCTTGATTTCATCGGGTGTGATCAGCCCGGGGCAGTTGGGACCCAGAAGCTTGGTCTTGCTGTTCATCGTGGCCATACGGTGCTTGATCTCGAGCATATCGCGAACAGGAATACCCTCGGTGATGCAAATCACTAAATCCAGCTCAGCCTCGATCCCTTCCCATATCGCTGCAGCAGCACCTGCGGGGGGGACATAGATCACGGAAACATTCGCACCTGTCTGGGCCTTGGCGTCTTTAACAGAGGCGAAAATTGGAATCCCTTCGAAATCCTCGCCGGCTTTCTTGGGGTGGACACCCGCGACAAACGCGGCCTGCCCGTTGGCATAAGCACGCGAGGTCCGAGTATGGAACTGACCGGTTTTTCCGGTGATTCCCTGTGTAATGACTTTAGTATCTTTGTTGATAAGAATCGACATTTCAGAATCCCTGGCAGAATTATTTGGCTGCTGCGACAACACGGGTAGCCGCGTCGGCCATCGTGTCAGCGCTGATGATGGGCAGGCCCGATTCGGCCAACATTTTCTTGCCCAACTCTTCGTTGGTACCTTTCATACGCACCACGAGTGGCACATTCAGGTTGACGGCTTTGCAAGCAGTGATGATGCCTTGGGCAATCACGTCACAACGCATAATGCCACCGAAAATATTCACCAAAATGGCCTTGGTGCCTTTGTTGGCAAGCATGATTTTGAATGCTTCGGTCACGCGTTCAGCCGTGGCACTACCACCAACATCGAGGAAGTTTGCTGGCTCACCACCAAACAGTTTGATCGTGTCCATCGTCGCCATCGCAAGACCCGCTCCGTTGACCAGACACCCGATGTTTCCATCAAGCTGAATGTAAGCTAACTCGTGCTTGCTGGCCTCGATCTCGGCTGGGTCCTCTTCATCCAAGTCACGATAGGCAACAATCTCAGGGTGACGGAACATCGCATTCGGGTCAAAGTTGAACTTTGCGTCCAAGGCGATTATGTCGCCAGAGCCTGTCAAAATGAGAGGGTTGATTTCGGCCAATGAGGCATCCGTGTCCCAATACGCTTTATAGAGTTTTTGAAATTCTGCACAAGCTTTTGAAACGGAAGCCTCAGGTACGCCGATGCCGCGAGCAAGCTTTGACGCCTCTTCATCAGTCAAGCCCTTGCCGGGGTCAACAAAAACCTTGAGAATTTTTTCAGGATGCTTTTCAGCGACTTCTTCAACATCCATGCCGCCTTCACTTGAGGCCATCACGCATACGCGTTGCGTGGCACGATCAGTCACAATGCCGACATAGTATTCTTTTTTAATGTCAGCACCCTCTTCGACCAGCAGGCGACGAACCTTTTGCCCCTGAGGACCGGTCTGATGCGTGATCAATTGCATACCCAGGATTTCCGACGCCAGTTTTTTGACTTCGTCGATTGAGCGAGCCAATTTGACACCGCCCCCCTTGCCTCGTCCACCTGCGTGGATCTGGGCTTTAACCACCCAAACTGGTCCGCCAAGTTTTTTAGCCGCCTCTACAGCCTCATCCACGCTAAATGCAGGATAGCCTTTAGGAACGACTACACCAAACTTCCGAAGCAACTCTTTGCCTTGATACTCATGGATTTTCATGGGAATCCTGTCCGTCCAAATAAACTAAAAAAAGCGAGAGCCTGGTGTACTAAGTACCAGGGACCGGGGGTGTTGCACTAGAATTTACATACCACTGCGGATAATGTTCTTTTGTCACTTCGCCGTCAGTACGCCAGGCAAAACACCCACCCAACTGAAAAGGCTTTCGTCCTGCGGACTCAGCCTCAGCGCGTTTTTGACCCGCCATGCTTTGAACAGCAGCAGTCGGCAGCACCGCAGCCAGCTCAGTCATATGCGTACAACCAGCAGTTCGACCGAAACGATCTTTGATCTGCTGGCGAAAACTTTTTAACAAATTCATCCCAACCAAATCCTGATACGCACCTGAAATGGACGAACAAGAAACACCAAATGGCGAAGCATCATACAACGCAATGGCTTCTTTAATCTCGAATGAACGATCAATGGTGATACGAAGATGCATGTGATGGAAAGGCTGACCAGCCTCTTGCAATGTACCGTTTCTCTTGGTGTAAGAGTAAGATTTACTGTCAATCAACTCGGCCTCGATATCCCAGAGACCATCCTCGCGCTCGAAGGAGTGAACCTGTATCGAACGATTGTGCATCGGTTTGCGAGGGCAAGCTGGCGCTGGGAGCGGCATACGGGATAAGTTGTCAGTTGACACATTGCAACAAAGATCAAAAGTATAGCTCACCATATTCCCTATGACCTACTTTAGAGGGTCAGCCATTCGTTTGACCATATTGACGTCATGGTCTCATACTTAAAATGCTACGCTCACTCGTTTGGAAAATCGGGGTTGGATGCATCCTTTAAGACGCGTCGAATAATTTCAGTGGAAAAGCCTCTTGAAGCTAAAAAGCGCCCTTGTTTGGCGTATTCGGCTTGAGTAATAGGTGACTGAGTCAGGCGTGATCCAAACTTTTTTGACCAGACCGCTTGAGCGCGAGAATACTCAGTTTCCTTGAGCTCTGTCATGACTATCGAGATAGCCTCTGGCGCAATCCCTTGAGCTTTCAGATCCTGGACAATACGGGATAAACCATGTCCAGATGCTTTTCGATGGACCCAGCCATTAGTAAAACGCTCGTCTGACTGCCAGCCTGCTTCTGAAAGCTCATCCAGTACTGCGGACAGCTCCTCTGGACTCGCGGCGTGTGGAGCGAGCTTTCGCTCCAGCTCTTTTCGGCTGTGCTCCCTGCGAGACAGCAAACCCACGGCTCTGGCCTTGAGGGACAGACCAGGCCGTGGTGCTGCAGGCTTGGGACCTACTTCAAACTCTTCGTCATCTGAGTCGACAGACACAGGGGTTCTACACTTTACAGGTCTTCGTCAAGATCTGGCTCTGCGGCAACGAGCTTGCTCGCTTTGGCTGAGCTGGCTTTAGTAGCTGGAGCTGGAGTATTAGCTGATGCGGCAGCACTGGCTGAAGTGCCCGCCGCAGTACCAGCAGAGGCAGAACCACCGACGCGAGGAACAACACCAAGCTGTTCACGGACACGATTTTCAATCTCAATTGCCATAGCAGGATGCTCACGCAGGTACTCACGGACATTATCTCTACCCTGTCCAATACGCTCACCGTTGTAGCTAAACCACGCACCTGCCTTATCGACGATACCGGCAGTCACTCCCAAATCCAGGATCTCACCTTCACGCGAAATACCGGCTCCATACATGATGTCGAATTCAGCCTGTTTAAACGGAGGAGCGATCTTGTTTTTCACAACCTTTACGCGTGTTTCGTTACCAACGACTTCATCCCCTTTTTTAATTGCACCAATCCGACGGATATCCAATCGCACGGAAGAATAAAATTTCAGTGCATTACCACCTGTCGTGGTCTCGGGGTTTCCGAACATCACGCCGATTTTCATACGAATCTGGTTAATAAAAATCACCATGCAATTCGTGCGCTTGATGCTTGCGGTAAGTTTACGTAGCGCTTGGCTCATGAGGCGAGCTTGTAATCCAGGCAAGGAATCACCCATCTCACCCTCGATCTCAGCCTTGGGCACAAGCGCAGCGACGGAGTCGATCACGATTAGATCGACGGAGCTAGAACGCACAAGCGCATCAGTAATCTCCAGAGCTTGTTCACCGGTGTCAGGCTGCGAGATCAATAAATCGGTCAGGTTGACACCCAGTTTGGCAGCGTATTGCACATCAAGTGCGTGTTCCGCATCGATGAAGGCGCAGGTTCCTCCTACCTTTTGCATTTCAGCAATCACTTGGAGAGTCAGGGTGGTTTTACCGGATGACTCAGGTCCATAGATCTCAATGACGCGTCCTCTGGGTAAGCCCCCGACGCCGAGCGCAATATCCAACCCTAGAGAGCCTGTGGAGACAACCTGGATGTCGTGTTCGACTTCGTTGTCACCGTAGCGCATGATCGAGCCCTTGCCAAACTGCTTCTCGATCTGGGAAAGCGCTGCAGCCAGTGCCTTGCCTTTTTCAGAAGAGCCAGCCTTGAGGGTTTTATCATCCATGGAAATTCCTTGAGTTGTAGTGAAACGCGAATAGTATGGAAATTATTGCATTCAATTATACTGTACAAATAAACAGTATGACAATAGTTTCCATGTTCTTTTATGTTTTTTTGTTCTCGGGCACTGGGGTTTGTACTGAACGATGAAGGATTTATGACTTGCCCCATATGCAGTAACTTGGTGCTATGCCAGAATAGATCAAAATTTTACTTTCTCGCCGATAGAAGCATTGTTGACACCTACCCATGCGAATCCTGATTGCCGAAGATGACAGCATTCTGGCAGATGGCCTGACTCGATCTCTGCGCCTCAACGGCTATGCTGTAGATGCTGTCAGCGATGGTCTCGCCGCCGACTCTGCACTTCGCTCCCAAGAATTTGACTTGCTGATCTTGGATCTAGGATTACCGCGCATGTCGGGTCTTGAGGTTCTCAGTAACTTGCGCAGCAAAAATTCTCATCTGCCTGTGTTGATTCTCACTGCAGCAGATAGTGTCGAACAGCGGGTAAAAGGATTGGATCTCGGCGCGGATGACTATATGGCCAAGCCCTTCTCCCTGTCCGAACTTGAAGCCAGAGTCCGGGCACTCGCCAGAAGAGGCGCGGGCGGCGGCTCCACGATCCTGCGTCATGGCAAGCTTGAGTTTGACCAGACCGGACGGGTGGCAACCGTCGATCAACACGCGCTTGACCTCTCGGCTCGCGAAGTCAGTCTGCTTGAAATCTTGCTGACCCGCAGCGGTCGCATGGTGAGCAAGACGCAAATCGTTGACCATCTATGCGAGTGGGGAGAGGAAGTCAGCTCCAACGCAATCGAGGTGTATGTGCATCGTCTGCGTAAAAAGCTTGAGCCCAGCGGTGTCAAAATTGCAACCGTGCGGGGTCTGGGCTACTGCCTTGAGCGTGACTCGAGCGCAACATGATGCCCCTGTGTAGTTGGCACCCTTTGACGTTTTGGCTGTGATGCCAAAATCAAATCCCGTCAATCTCGAGGCACTCGCCGTGCTTCAAGTGGGCGCTGAGAAACCCAGTGCGGAATCATCAAGGCGTTCATTATTAGGCGAAATTCTGGACTGGATGCTTGCGCCACTGTTTTTACTCTGGCCCATGAGTATTGCCATTACGTACGTTGTTGCACAAAACCTGGCCAATATTCCTTACGATTTAGGACTGGTCAATGCTTTGCAAATTTTGGGGCAACAAGTAGAAGCAAATGATGATGTCGTGGCTTTACGGATGTCGGCCCCCGCACGACTCGCACTGCGCGTCAGAGAAAATGATGGCGTCTTTTGGAAAGCGATCGGACCCAATGGCGATTTGCTAGGGGGGGACGGAGAACTCCCTACACCCGAGCGCACGGCTGGCGATCAGCCGGATGCCATTTACTATGAAAATCACACTCTGCGGGATTTTGAAATTCGCATTGCCTACACTTGGATGGATCTGAGCACACGCGGCAGTGGGCCAGTGCTTCTCGTTGCCGCCGAGTCTGTCGATCGACGCACGCAACTTGCCAATGACATTATCAAAGGGGTGATTATTCCTCAATTTATCGTGCTACCGATTGCGGTGGTATTGGTGTGGTTTGGTTTGTCACGCGGAGTGGCTCCGATCAATGCTTTACAAAGGAGACTCAGAGCCCGTCGACCCGATGACCTTTCGCCAATCGATGAGCGTCAAGCCCCCTCCGAGATTGGTCCGTTAATTACGGCAATGAATGATTTGCTGGGTCGACTTGAAGCTACCCTCCTTGCGCAACGACGATTTGTCGCAGATGCGGCGCATCAGCTCAAGACCCCGCTGGCTGGCTTGCGCACGCAAGCTGAGCTCGCCATGCGAGGCGAGCCCACTTCCCATACTCAAGCCAGTCTGGAGCAAATTATTGCTGGTACGACACGCGCCACAAGACTGGTGAACCAGTTACTCCTGATGGCAACCGCCGAAAATCCGAACACGATGGCCATGCCACCGACCGATCTGACACACTTAGCTAAAGAGCACATACAAAAATGGATACATGTCGCCCTTAAACATGGAATCGATTTAGGTTTTGAAGGACCAGAACATCCTGTTTATATTAAGGGCCAGAGCCTTCTCTTGGGTGAGGCACTGAACAACCTCATCGACAATGCCATTCGCTACACGCCAGCGTCCGGTCACATTACTGTCAGCCTTTACGAGCAGACAAACTCGGTAGTTCTCGCAGTCGAGGACTCCGGCCCTGGCATCCCTCCAGAAGAACGTGAGCGCGTATTTGATCGGTTTTATCGGGTGTTGGGCTCAGGCGTCGATGGTAGCGGACTCGGACTGGCCATTGTGAAAGAAATTGCTCAGCGACATCAAGCGAATGTGCTCATCACGGATACGCATCGTCAACATCATGAAACTCATGCCACTGGCGCACGCATCGAAATCCACTTTCCAGGCATGCTGCAGCGCACACACGCAGAACCAAAAAGTGAGGGTTAACCCTTTGTTTTCAGGTAAAAATTAACCATTATTTGCCGATCCGCAACAGATGTGTCGACCCTCGCAAATTTGTCAGACAGATGTCAGAAATCAGTCTTACATTGCGACCATCGCATTGCAATCAAACAAATTCGCTCTGTGGCGAACAAAATAAGCAGGGAGACTAGGGTTGCTGCAATTTCTTAACATTCTGCAGTTATTGCTTTACATCGGACTGCTTGCGCTACTGGGACAAGGTGTCTTGTTTCTTATCGCTGGCGCCAGACGTGACACAAATTTGTTTTACCAACTATTTCAAGTTATCAACAAACCTTGGATTTCCCTCGCTGCGTTGATCTCCCCAAAACAAATCGCCACACGCCACCATGCTTTTGTGGCGTTTTGTTTAGTTGCCGCTCTTTATCTGGCGGTTACCGTTGCAAAAATTGAACACTGCGTTTCTGTCGGGATGGCGGGTTGCAAATGAAAATTGATCTGAACTGGCAAAAATACAAGTGGTGTGTCGTGACTTTAATTGTCTTTGGGCAACGACGACGCGCCATCAGCCTGCTTGAAGACATGCTCAAAGACTACCCTGAGGACAGTTATGCACTGGGCAGCATTGCCCACCTGAGCGCGGAGCTCGGTGACAAGCAAAAGGCAATCGAGGTGTATGAGCGACTTTTGCAGCAACCTGATGCTCCAGTCTATGCCTGGTTCAACCTTGGTTTTCTACAGCAAGAACTTGAACACCCCCATGAGGCTGAACGCGCCTTTCGCCGCGCCCTAGAACTCAATCCAAATCTTGATCAAGCTTGGTATGGCTTGGGACTGACGCTCATTCAACAAGGGCGACTTGACGAAGCAGTTGAGGCACTTGAGCGCAACACCAAACTTCAGCCTATGAGTCCTTACGCCTGGTATCAGCTTGCCCGGGTCCAGGTCGATCGACAAAAGCCGGATGAAGCTACCAAAATTATTAGGCACTTAAAAGGTTTTGAACCCAAGTTCGCACGTCAACTCGAGCGCGAAACTGGGCTCAGTGGCTGAATCAAGGCCAATCTGTTTTCTTTGTAGTTTGTTGTTTAGTAGTTTTATTTTTTGTTTCAAATGAATCGAACCGGGGCAACCTGGCCTGATAACGATGAGGAGACTTAACCGTGCAACTGACTGAAAAACATCGGGTGTACTGGCAAAAAAACCTACGCATCACTTCGCTTCTGTTGCTGATCTGGTTTGTTGTCACATTTGTGGTGAGCTATTTCGCTCGGGAATTGAGTTTCACCTTTTTTGGGTGGCCCTTCAGTTTCTGGATGGGGGCGCAAGGCTCTCTGGTGGTGTATTGCCTGATCATCGGCTTCTACGCCCATTACATGAACAAGCTTGACGAAGAATGTGGCGTCAGCGAAGAGGAGGAGGAATAACATGGCCGGCATGACTCCAGACGAAGGCGGCCTGTTCGCCTCTAACACTACGAACGCGCAGTTTAAAAAATCTCTCAACAAGGTCTACACTTGGTATACCGGCGGTTTTGCCGTTTTTGTGATTCTGTTAGCCATTGCTGAGCAAATGGGCCTGACGCGCGCTTGGATCGGTTATATCTTCCTGGCTGCAACAGTCGCGTTATACGCTGGCATCGGTATTATGAGCCGCACAAACGATGCTGCAGAGTATTACGTTGCCGGACGACGTGTTCCTGCGTTGTACAACGGTATGGCAACGGGCGCAGACTGGATGTCGGCTGCATCGTTTATCGGTATGGCTGGTACTTTGTACCTGACAGGCTATAGCGGACTGGCCTTCATTATGGGTTGGACAGGCGGCTACTGCTTGGTGGCTCTCTTTCTTGCTCCCTATCTTCGCAAGTTCGGTCAGTTCACCATTCCAGACTTTCTTGGTGAGCGCTATGACGGTAATTTACCGCGTCTACTCGGCATCATTGCCGCGATTCTTTGCTCATTCACTTATGTGGTGGCACAAATCTACGGTGTGGGTCTGATCACGACACGTCTTTCAGGTGTGCCTTTTGAGATTGGTATCTTTTTGGGTCTGGGCGGGATTTTGGTGTGTTCTTTCCTGGGTGGTATGCGCGCGGTCACATGGACGCAGGTTGCTCAGTACATCATCCTGATCGTTGCTTACATGATTCCAGTCGTTTGGCTCTCAGTTAAGCAAACAGGCGTCCCTGTTCCACAGGCTATCTACGGTTATCAACTTGAAAAAGTGACCGCCAAAGAAGCCGAGTTGCTCAAGGACCCGAAAGAGCTTGAGGTGATTGCCATCTTCAAAAAACGCGCTGAAGAAGCGGAAGCCAAACTCAAGAATATCCCAGCCGCTATGGCTGCGGAAAAAGCTGCCGCTGAAAAGCGCGTTGCTGACTTGAAGGCCGCTAACGCACCTAAAGCCGAGCAAGATGCAGCGATTAAGGCATTGGCAGCTGTGCCAACGACTGAGGCCGCAGCACAAAAACTGTGGACTCAAGAACGTGCAGCGAACAACGCACGCGCAGTTCCCTTGGCAGGTATGCCACGCCATGCTCAGCAATTTGCAGGGGATCCTAACGGCACAGATGCTCAAAAGGTCGCCTACGACACCTCGCGTCGTAACTTCCTGGCATTGATTTTCTGCTTGATGGTCGGTACGGCCGCGCTTCCTCATATTCTGATGCGCTACTACACTACTCCCTCAGTCAAGCAGGCGCGTGAGTCGGTCACGTGGTCTCTGTTTTTCATCTTCCTGCTTTATTTCACCGCACCTGCTCTCGCAGTATTGGTGAAATATGAGGTCTTCCATGTCTTGGTGGGTACGCCTTTCGATAAACTGCCGGGGTGGATCGCCCAATGGACCACTGTCGACCCATCTCTGCTGTCTGTCGTTGATATCAATAAAGACGGCATCCTGCAGCTAGGGGAGATGCGTATCGGTGGCGACATCGTTGTGTTGGCCACACCAGAGATTGGTGGCTTGCCTTATGTGATTTCAGGCATGGTTGCAGCCGGTGGTTTGGCTGCTGCACTCTCAACAGCGGATGGTTTGTTGTTAACGATTGCTAACGCCCTGTCTCACGACCTGTACTTCAAGATGATCAACCCCAACGCTCCGACAGCTCGCCGAGTGTTGATTTCGAAAATCTTGTTATTGCTTGTTGCCTTGGCGGCTGCCTATGTTGCGGCACAAAAACCGGCTGATATCTTATTCCTTGTATCTGCCGCGTTCTCGTTCGCTGCAGCAGCATTCTTCCCGGCCCTGACCTTGGGGATTTTCTGGAAGCGTGCGAACAAGTATGGCGCTGTCGTCGGTATGATCGGTGGCCTTGGTATCACCTTCTATTACATGGTGACAACACAACCTTGGTTGCGTAGCGTATTTGGCGTGACCTCACCTGTCGAGCTCTGGTACGGTATTTTGCCAATCTCCGCCGGTATCTTTGGTGTTCCAGTCGGTTTCGCTTTGATCATCATCGTGAGCCTGCTGACACCAGAACCACGCAAAGACATTCAAGATCTTGTGGATCATGTGCGCTATCCCACACTGCGTGGTGATGCAGCACGCTAAAAATAAAACGTTCCCCGCCGTCTGAGACTGCTGCGCTCAAACGGCTTTTAAGCCCCTTCGGGGGCTTTTTTTTATTTAAGCGTAAGTGATATCTTGCGTCTCAATACACGCAAGAGACTCCCTAGAAGAGGGATTTTCTCGTAGATCTGCTGGGCGGCATCCCAATAATCGCGATGCAAAATAATACGTCCATGGTCATCGAGCTCAAACTGCGTACAGCCTGAAATGCTCATGGCCTCATCATTGCGCAGGAAATGAAAATCCCACGTCATAAAAGCTCTCCTGGCATCTGCGACGATCGTCGTCACCACAAATTTTGGCTGCTCTAGCGTATCAAACATATGTTGATAGACTGCCCGGACAGACTCGAGACCGCTCAGCGTATTGAACGGATCGATAAAGATCGCTTCCGCCGCATACACCTCACCTACTTTATCGAGGGATTCGGGAGATAGCGTTTCAAACCATCGGGCGATTTCAGAAAAGCGCGGAGTCGACATCTGGCCACTCAAAGATTGGTGATTTTATGTAGCAAAGGAAAGCGTAAGCGATCAGGTAAAAAGCTCAGCCATCGCAAGGCACCTGCAAAGCCACGAGGAAAGCGAATTTCAAAATCACCACGTTCAAAGCCCGCCATAATTGATTTAGCCGCATCGACCGGCTTCATCAAGCCGGGCATATCAAAATCATTCACAGCTGTCATAGGGGTTTCAACAAACCCCGGATTGACCAAGTAAACGGATAAACCCTTGGGCTGCAGTTCAAAGTAAAGTGTTTGGGCCATGTTATTGAGCGCTGCCTTGGTCGCGCCATAAATCACGGCCTTGGGGAGTCCTGTATAGGCTGAGATACTTGCAATGACAGCCAAACCACCCTCACCTCGTTTTAAAAAATACGGAACCAATACAGACACGCCGCTGTAGACGCCAACCACGTTCAAATCGTAACTTTTTTGCACGTGTTCAAGATCGAGCTCCCAACTATGGGTGGGATCATAACGTGCTGCGCCAAGTACAACCAGGTCTATGTGACCCATCAAAGATAATGTTCTTTCAAATGCGTCTTGCCACGCAAGCTTGTCACCCGCATCAAAGGCCACAACGTGGGCGTTTCCATGGTGCGCAGCAATCGTCTGCAGGAGATCTTGCCGACGTGCGGACAACGTGACCCATGCGCCAGCATCGAGTAAAGCCTTGGCAAGTGCAGCCCCTATGCCACTAGAGGCTCCAACAACCCAGACTCGTTTACCTGTCCAATTTTTAATTGGCGCATTGAGCGGTCGCATCATGAAGGACTACCGGGTGCACGCTTGCGGAAAAACAATGTCACCTCGCCAAGATCGATTCCAAACTTGGACATCGTGGAGCGATTCATCATGGAATGCTCATCCATCTGCCACATCCAATCATCAAAATTGACCAAATACTCCTTGCCATCTACCGGCAAGCGCAGCACATAGGTCCAGTGCAACGCATTACCCGATACACGCCCTGTGGCAACTCCCACCACATCATCAGCAGTTCCTTGCCAGCTTCCGTCAGCCTGACGCTTCAATGTCCAGACCCTACGCTGCTTTTCGCCATCAGCATAGGTAAAACGCTCATCAAGTATGCCTTCATCAGGACTCTTCCATTCAGTCAGGATTTCCACGTGAAAGCGACGTGCGACCTCTCCATTACGTTTTTGGAAAATCCCCCATGCATCAATCGTGCCAGTAAAAAAACTCGACAGCTCAAGTTTGGGTGTTTCTTTGGCGTAATGGTCAACATCCACACTGCCACACGCCGTCATCAGCGCAGTGGTCGCTGAGGCTATCAAGGCTTTGAGTTTCACTTTAATGACTCCTTGCGGGCAAAAACCCGCGATGACGAATGTCCATCGAACTGAGGCAACAGCACCAGGATGGCGATGCCTTTAAAGACGATGGGTAAAAAAACATAAAGCGCAGTCAAGGCAGCGGTGGTTTGGTACTGACCGGGAACATAACCAAAGAGTTTAAGACTGGGTAAAGCAAGACCCGCAGCAAGCGCGAGCGCAAATTTGCTGATCAAGACCCAGATTCCAAAATACAGTCCAGTGCTTTTACGATTCTGTTCTGGGATGGCATCGGCAAGCATCGCTGGAGGCAAGGCAACGTCAGCACCCAGCGCAGTCCCCGCAAGAAGGCATATCAAACCATAGGCGATGACATCTCCCCCTGCAACCCAACCTGAACAAAGTAGAGCCGCTGCGGCGAACACACTCCCAAACATCCATGCCCGGGTTTTACCAATCCGATCCGACACCGCCACCCATAGAGGAAGTGTCAGCATCCCTGCAAGAAAATAAATACCAAGAAACATTCCCGCGTACTGAGGCGCTTGCACAACATCATCGATGAAAAATAAAACAAGCGTAGCGGGTATCGCAACGGATATCGCATTGAAAAGATAAAACCACATCACCCTTCGAACCGCGAGAGGCTTGAGAGCCTCGCGCCAACCATCCAAACTACTCACGACAGGCACAAGAGGCGATGGTGCCCAACGCAGCGTTGAGAACAACCCGAAAAATAAAATGATGACAAAGATCCAAGCGAACCATTGATAGCCCTGCCTGGGTCCCCATTCAGCGACCCAGAAAGTTGGCAAAATAGACGCCAATACCACTCCGATCAGCCCGAACGCTTCTCTCCAGGCCGTCACGCGCGAGCGCAGGCTGATGTCGTCAGTCAGTCTGGCGCCCCAGGTCAAATAGCAAATACTCAACAAACTATGCGCAAAATAAACGAGTAATAAGGATAGCGTTAACCACACAAGCAATCCCGTTTTAGACCATTCAGGAGGAGAAAAAAGCAGCACAAAGCCCACGGCAAGTAGGAGTGCTGAAATGATCATCAGCAGCAACCAACCTTTACGTTTGCGTTGAAACACATCCACAACCCTTCCAAGGAAAGGATCCTGCACGGTATCAAACATACGCGTCAAAAAGAGCACTGCGCCAAGTGCCGCAAGGTCCAGTCCCAAGCCATCACCATAAAACTTGGGGGAGATCATATAGATAGGCAACATTGCCATGGCGAGGGGCAAGCCCAACGCTGCATAGGCAACGAGTCCTTGCACTTTCACTGCGTCACTCCCAACAGCGCCTGACGTAGGCCGGGATCACTGGTTCGGGGGTCCAGCCAAATAGCAAAAAACATCCGAGCCAAGGCGTCGTCGACTTTGCCGATTTCGCGGTCTTGTTGGTAAAACGTGGCACCTTCCCCGGGACGATAGACACCTGTCAGTGTGACGCCTTTGGAAACGCTTGGTAGAACCTTGGAGAGTGCAGGCCCCCAATCAGGTCGTTCATCGATCGGTGCGCCAAGCTTGCGCATCTCGTCAAGAGACGCCTGAACCAAACGATCACCTGCAATCGTACGCTCATAGGTCAAGGACAAAGCATAGGGTTTGTTTGGATCAAAACGTCCGCCGGGGGCATAGAGTGTCGCTTCATAGATGGACCAACCAAAGCGCTTGAACACGCCTTGACCGACCTGTTGTGCGCCAGGCAATAAGCTTGTGAAAAAAGGGGTCGCATGCGCGATGGCAACAGTACATGCGAACAAGAGAGCGATCAGGAGTTTGCGCATAGTGTCCATTGTTTGACATCCGTTCGAGATTGCCTGAAACCCACTTCGCAATAGGCAAGATACATTCTCCAAATACGGATAAATGCCTCGTCATAACCTTGCTCGCGGATCTGTTGGAGAGAAGCTTCAAAGCGTTGAGCCCAACGTTTAAGAGTCTCGGCATAGTCCTGACCAAACGACAGGATCTCCAGCACGCGCAGACCGGATGACTCACTCTCCTTTTTAAAGCGTGAGGGACTCGGTAACATGCCGCCTGGGAAAATGTATTGCTGAATAAAATCCGTCCCACGACGATATGCGTCAAAATGGTCCTCAGCGATATCGATGGTTTGCACCACCACCCGCCCTGTTGGCTTTAAGCATCGGGCCAGCATTTGAAAATAACCTGGCCAGTGCAACAAACCTACTGCCTCGAACATTTCAATGGAAACGATATGATCGAACTGCTCATGAACGTCACGATAGTCCTGTAGCCGCAGACTGACTCGATCACTCAAGCCCGCATCATGCATGCGCTGATTCGCCCATTCGAGTTGCGCATCTGACAAGGTGATACCCACCACCTTCAAACCTCGACGCGCTGCACGCTCCGCGAACCCTCCCCAGCCACAGCCGACTTCAAGAATAGTCTGTCCTGCCTGAGCTTGAATTTGATCGAGAATACGATCATATTTTGCCTCTTGGGCACGTTCGAGCTCTTGAGACAAATCGCCTTGGAATAGTGCCGAAGAATACGTCATCGACGGGTCAAGCCACAGACGATAAAAATTATTACCCACGTCATAATGACTCAAAATGTTTCGCCGACTGCCTGCTCGACTATTGTCTTTGAGAACCCAGTGCGACAAACGCTTAAGCAGCAAGGCCCACCAGTGTCCATTGACGGCCTCAGATATCTGATCATTGCGGATCGCCAGAGTAAATAAAGCGACCAGATCAGGAGAGTCCACCCAACCTCGACGCAAACTTTCGGCAAAACCAACATCACCTTGGCGCAAAATCAAACTCGCTGCCCGCCAGTCGCAAATCTTGAGCTCTGCATGGTCGACCAAACGCTCTGGATCAGAAGCATTTTGTCCCAACATCATCTCGATACCGGCTGGGTCAATCAGCTTAAGTGAGCCATGAGAAATACGGCTCAATAAGTTCACAAGAAGCTTGCCGGCCCATGGTGTCTTGACTAGGGAACCCGTCAAACGCTCTTCATTCACACTCATGAGGAAACCTTTCCATTGTTAGTGACTTCTTCCTTAGGTAAAGGAGGAACCGGATGGTACTTTGCGCCTTGTCGCCAAAGTTTGAATGCTTGCCAATGAATGCGCGCCATCACGCCAAACGTCATCATTGGCATAGAGAGAAGGCTCGACAAGAGTCCTCTTGTTGTATATCTCTGTAACTGAACAACGATCGCGGTTTTTAGCAAAGGCTCAGTCAGTCCAGGTTCATCAAAATAGTCAATTGCCATACGCTCTTGTGACCCATGACCGCTCATCTTGAAGCGGTAAAGTCCTTCTACATCGCAAAAAGGCGAAACATGGAAAACCTTCGTGCACTCCAGCGTCACACCTTCTTCGATCACACCGAAGCCGGGAGCAGTCAAGACATATTGATGCCGCTGTCCAAAGGTGTTGTTTACCTCTGCCAAGAGCACGCGAAGCGAACCCTGTCGATCGTGGACAAACCAAAAACTGACCGGATTAAAAACGTATCCGAATACGCGAGGAAAACATTGCAACCAGACGCTTCCAATCTCAACCGAGACTTGAGAGGACTGCATGGTATTTGACAGCCATTCCATTAAATCCGAACCGTCTCGCGCTCCATGGTCACGGCTCTGAAAACTCACAATCCGTTTTTTATCAATGCCAAACAACCAGCTATTAAAATGGTTTAAACGACTGAACTGATCGATCCGCAGGCGCAAACAGAACACACGGTATACAAACCGATGCACGAAAGGTCTCAAACGCGCATGCATCACGCGTCCACGACAAATTTCGAGTAATTCATCACGCATAGACTGGTACCCAGGGAATGTCTACATGGAAGTCTCTCACCACTCGTAACGCAGACTTTAATCCATCCTCATGAAAGCCGTAACCAGACCATGCACCGCAAAACCAAGCGCGATTGAGTCCTTGAATATTGGGCAAAAGACCTTGGGCACGCTCTGCCTGAAGATTCATCACGGGATGTTCATAGTCAAACGTGCGCAGTACCAAGTCTGGATTGGGTTCTTGGTTGGGATTAAGTGTCACGATCACTGGTGACTGAAAAGGCAAAGGTTGCAATTGATTCAATAAATAGCTCACCGCAACAGGACGCTGCTCGCCCTCACCCGGCGAAGACATGTAGTTCCAAGCTGACCAAACTTTTTTACGACGAGGTAGAAGCGCGATATCAAGATGCAGCACGGCTTTATTGGGCTGATAGCGAAAACCTTGCAAGACCTCTCTTTCAGCTTCGTTTACATCGAGCAAGGCAAGCGCTGTGGGGGCATGACAGGCAAATATCACCGCATCAAAATGCTCGACACCTTGTGCCGAGCGGACAATCACTTGATCGTTTTCTCTTTGTACGCGATGGACTGGACAATTAACGCGCGCATCGCTGATTTGGGCGACCATGGCTTTGACGTACTCACGCGAACCACCAACGACTGTTTTCCACTGCGGCCTGTTTTCAATCTGCAAGAGTCGGTGATTCAGGCAAAAAGCCAAAAATGTCGCGGCAGGGAAACCAAGAATATCCTTGACGGACGAAGACCAGATCGCGGCGGCCATTGGTAATAAATACCAGTCGCGCATGGCTTGACCAAAACGCTCACGATCAAGCAACTCGCCCAGCGTCACAGCTTGATCCCGGCACATATCAAGATAATGTTGAGCATTGCGATTGAATCGCAAAATATCGCGCAGCATCAATAAAAACTTTGGTTTGAAAATATTGCTGCGTTGTGCAAACACAGTTCCAAGATTGGAGCCAGCCCATTCAATATCGGGCTCCTGAATAGATACCCCGAAAGACATATCACTTGAGTGAACGGGAATATTGAGATGGGCAAACAACTGAATCAGATTGGGATAAGTTAAATCGTTATGAACTAAAAAACCCGTATCGACCGGGTGCGTCATGCCTTCAATTGAAACATCCACTGTATTGGAATGCCCGCCAAAATAGGCACCCGACTCGAATAAGGTTACCCGCGAGTGATCCCTAAGCAACCAAGCCGCAGCAAGACCCGAAATACCGGCACCGATCACAGCAATACGACTATTGCGAGGGATCATCTGATCACTCATGACAATACCTTTTTCGCGTTGACGTCTTCAACAGCAAGATTTGGAGAAGCGGTCCGTTCGATACCGTGCGAGGGACCAAGCAAAGCTGTACGCAGTTGCGGACTGCGTGTGCGAGCATCCAACCAGATCGCACTAAACATCCGCACAAAATCGGGATCCTCAATCTTGCCTAAAGATTGTGTTGCCGAAAAAAACTGAACACACAAGCCTGGCACAAACCAACCCAGCAAACGATCTCCAAGAGACACATCCGGAATCATTGTCGTCAGTTGGTCAGACCATGACTTTTTTTGCATATCAGTTAGCGGGAACAATCTTGCAATCTCGTCCATGGAGGTCGACACGATCTGCTGTCCAGATAAAGACCGCAGGTAGTGAAGATCTAAAAGGTAAGGCTCCCTGTCATCAAACAGCCCAGTAGCCGTAAGCAGACGCGCACGATAGAACCGGAAGACACTCCAAGTGAAAACACCCTCACCGCACACCCGCCAAGTGTCATGGCAAAGCACGCTAAAAGCTTCAGGCAAGTCGATAGCATCAGGCGTACGCCTAAAGGTATCGTCAACTTTATTGGTTAAGGGCATAATTTGACGCGAGTGACTCAAAAGTAACTATTACGGGATATTTTCAACATATTAGTATATTTTGCGACCGAATAGTAATATTATGAACCATTCAGACAAAATTCAACTGACGCCACCAATGTCCGCCAATCCCCAAACCATACGCAGCAATAAACTTTCGTTTAAACAGCAGCAATTGAAATTCCGTGAAAACGCGATTTTGGATGCTGTCAATAAACTATTGGCGCAAAAAGGCTTCGACCTGATGACGATGGACGAGGTCGCCGCCGATGTGGGAATCGCCAAAGCGAGCTTGTACAAGCATTTTGAGTCAAAAGAGTCATTGGCTGCGGCCTCCATGACCCGTTTGCTTGAAGACACCATACAAGTCGCCATGGCCATCCCTGCCAAAACGTCCCCCCTGGACAAGCTCAAGGCACTGGTGCGTTGGGCCATCAAACTGCATCTGGATGGAACAATGCCGTTGTTACCCTCCACGCGCTCAAGTATTCAACAAGCGCTCTTGAATCATCCGCCCTACATGGCCAAGCTCAGTGAACTCACCGAGCTACTTGGCGAATGGATCGGAGAGGCACAAGAAAAAGGCAGCTTATCGCCCTCCCTACCAGGCGAAGTCATTCTCTACACAATTTTTGCTCGAACATGTGACCCCGTTGCGGACTTCCTCAAAATGGGTGGTGCTTTTTCAGATGAAGATATTGTTGACTTACTGATTCACACCACTTTTGAAGGTATGACTGGGCGCGTATAAACATGCAGCAAATTTGTCATACCGACTTCAGCTAGAATCCTTACCTTTGGCAAGGTAAGTTATGTGGTTTAAAAATCTCAAGCTGTTTCGTCTTTCAAATACATGGAATTGGACCGCAGAACAGCTCGATGCCTTACTGGCTAAAGAGCAATTCACCTCTCCGGGTGCAGCAACGCCCACTGCTTCGGGCTGGACGCAACCAAGGGAGGACGATGTTCGTTTGGCTTACAGTGTTGATCGGCAAATTCTATGCGCCTTTCGTTCGGAAAAGAAACTTCTTCCCGCCTCGGTGATCAACCAATTCGTCAAACAACGGGCGATTGAACTTGAAGAGCAGCAAGGGTTTAAACCCGGCCGCAAACAGCTCAGAGACCTCAAAGAAGAAGTCACCAACGCGCTCATCCCTCGTGCATTTAGCTTGACACGTGATACACGCGTATGGATTGACCCAGTCAATCACTGGCTCGTGATTGATACAGCTTCAGCGTCCAAGGCCGAGGAAATCCTCTCTGCTTTGGGTAAAGCCATCTACCCTTTTCCAGTCGAACCTATTCAGGTAACGCTCAGCCCCGCCGCCGCCATGACTCAATGGATAACGAGTGGTCAGGCTCCTGCCAACTTCAGCATTGACCAAGATGCTGAATTGCGAGCAGGCGGCGACAAGGCTGCAGCGATTCGCTATGTCAAACATACACTAGACATTACCGATATCGAAAAACACATTCAAGCCGGCAAGCAATGTACGCGACTCGCTCTCACGTGGCATGACAAAGTGTCATTTGTTCTCACTGAATCACTCGATATCAAGCGGATTGCACCGCAAGACATTCTGGATGGGAACGAACAACTCGCTCCAGCGAATGATGCGGAAAAATTTGACGGCGAATTCACACTGATGTGTGCCGAACTGAATCATCTTTTATCTGGATTGCTCGAGGCACTTGAAGAAAAGACTTTCGCGAGTCAGACAAGCTAAACAATCAGTGGCACTTCACGGGGAAGATATGGATTTGATGATTCAAAGCACACTTGCAGAAAATGTTGAAAGCGGAGTCTTACTCGACGTGTCCGCAGATGACTTGGCCATTCGCGCCTACGTCGTGATTTCCCCAATCGATCTGACAGTTGTTGAAAAACTCGTCCCCGGAACTGTCTTTGAGAGCGGCGTACAAGTTCACGTTGCTGGCATACAAGCCGGAATGGATATCCCGGAAGAAGTTATCCAAATTCTAGAAAACATGTCTCCCGAGGATGTCGTCGTCTTTTTGTGTGAAGATACCTTGCTGTACGGAGAGACGCTCTCCGTACTCGGTATCAAGCACTAGCGATTCACGCCCTTCACTCCACGCGTAAACAACAGCGCCACCACACCAATCGCCATCACCACTAAGGAGATGTGGACAGCGCCTTTGCTCGCTGCATAAGTAATGCTCGAATACGTTAAGTACCCACACGTCAACACAAATAAAATCGGTGTAAGGGGATAGAGAGGCACCTTGAAGGGACGATCAGCCTTGGGATCCCTTACCCGCAAGACAAAAACTGAAATACCGACCAAAAACAAGAAGAACCAGAAAACCGGGGCCGTGAATTCAACCATGACACCAAAGCCATCCGTCTGCCAGACGCCAAAGATCACGAGTGCCAAACTGATCACGGATTGCACCATATACCCACGGATTGGAGAGCCTCTGCCGCCCTCCCAGTGTCCCATGAAACGAAGTGCCGGCCAGTCACGACCCAGCGCGTAATTCGTTCTTGCTCCAACAATCATGGTCGCATTGATACTGGTCAACGCCGCTATCGCAACAAATACACCGAGGGTTCGCTCTCCCCACGGACCGAAGGCCTTACCCATCAAGTCTGCTGCAACAGCGCTGCTCTTGGAAAGCCCTTCGAGACCGAGGCCAGCAAGCAATGCGATATTTACAAGTAAATAAATCAACGTCAATATCAAAATACTGATCAAAATCACCGGCACAATCGCCCGACGTCCTCCTTTGACCTCTGCGGAGATGTAAGCAGCCTCATTCCATCCGCCATACGTCAACAGCACGAAGACCATGGCGAGGCCAAACATTCCAAGACTGGGTGTCGATGAAAAGAATGCAGGCGAAGCCGGCGCATCGCTGGAAATATAAAAGCCCGCGATCGCAACCAGTATCAAACCGGTCACCTCGATCAAGGTCAGCAGAGTCTGCACCCAGGAGGATGCTGAAATACCGATCAAGTTAATAAGTGTTAGCGCAACAACTACACCAATCGCCCAGATTGCTGAAGAATACGGGCCCAGATTGATAGCCTTGGTCATGTAGTCGCCAAAGACAAATGCAAGCAAAGCAATCGAGCCTGTGTTGATGACGGTTGCCTTTGCCCAGGCATAGAGAAAAGAAATGTCCTTGCCAAATGCACGTGCCAGAAAATGGTAGTCACCACCCGCATGAGGATAAGTTGTTGCGAGCTCTGCATAACAAAGCGCACCTGCCAAAGAAATCACACCACCGAGCAACCAGGCTACCAATAACCAACCTGCATCGCCTGTGACGCCTGCAACCATAGAGGGTGTTTTAAAAATACCGGCTCCGATGACAATGCCCACAATAATCGCGATCGCACTAAAAGCAGTCAATCTTTTTGTTGGTTCATTCACTATCGATGTTGGCTGAGTCATAAAGGCATGCAGATGGGTGTGTTTGGTTTGGAATCATGCGCACTCACGCCGCAACCTGTGCTGACAGCACGGATTGCGGCGTGGTGACAAATCAAAGGGACTTTAAACAGTTTAAACAGGATTGCTTAGTTACGCGTACCTGTGACTTCGTAGAGAGGAGAGTTTTCGACAACGTTACCCGCGAAGGTATTTCCTTTGAGCGTGACGTCGACAATTCTAGATTGGCCGCCCTGGTCTACAAAGCTGAACTTCAGGCGATTTCCAACCAAGGTGGGCCCAAGAATAGGTTGTGATTTGCCGTCGATGGATAAAGTACCCCCGACACGCTGATAACGCTGTGCGATATCGAGCGTGGCCGACTTGCTTCCCTCGATTCCTTTGATTGTCCACTTACCCGCTGCATTTCCGGGAACAACCCAGTAGTAGCCTTGGGTGTAACCATTACCGATCAATGCATCTGGCTCCCAGTCACCCATGTGGAAGGAGTTGGTGACTACGCGCGTGCCTGGAGCCATTTTCAAGATCGTCGGACGAAGCTTGAGGTTCAAATCTGGCAAGAGATACATCGTGAGAACGTTTGCTTTGGAAAAGTCCTCGACAAAAATATCACCATTGATGATTTTGACTTTGTCCGAAACACCGGCTCGGGCGGCATTACGTGTCGCCAGATCAGCCATGTCTTTGTTGTACTCAATACCCACAGCGGTCGCGCCGAAATTTTTAGCCGCAGCAATCGCGATTTTTCCATCACCTGAGCCGAGGTCATACACCAAATCACCGGGTTTAACGTCAGCCATTTTGAGCATTGCTTCGGCAACGGCGTCATTGGTTGGCACCCAAATCACATCCTTGCCGCTTTGTCCGACAGATGGCTTGTATTTTTCATCGCCGATTTTGGGGGAGTCTGTACCTTGAGCAAAAGAGGTTGCAACAGACATACTTGCAACGAGCGTTGCTGCCGTTAAAGCCAAACGAAAACGCATAAAAAACCTCTTAGTTAGATTGATAGAGCGTAAGTATGAAATTTTTAGCATTGAAACTAGTTTAGTGCCTGTACCGATAAGGAATAGCGTATATTTTTCAAAAAGCGTAGCATTCAGCCGCAAAAATTCCTAGTGTGGATGCCCCTACACCTTTCGTCTGGAGCCCTCTTGCCTAGAAGTGAAATGCTTAGGAAACATCCGGCTCTTCACCGATCCAGGAAATACGCAGGAGGTTCGTTGAACCCGGCACCCCGAATGGCGTGCCGGCGATAATCAGCAATGCCTGCCCGGGAATACCAAATCCGTTTTTCTTGGCCGCCTGCGTAGCATGCATCACAATCTCCTCTGTGCTGTCGACATCGGCAGCCTGAATAGAATGCACGCCCCAAACCAGCGATAAGCGGCGTGCAGCCGCTGCAACTGGCGTCATGCTTAGAATGGGTGCACGGGGACGCTCGTGCGCCACACGCAACGTGGTCGCCCCCGAAGAGGTATAGGCGACCGTTGCAGCCACGGGCAAAGTCTCAGCTACAGTGCGAATCGCAGCGGAAATAGCATCCCGCGCATCATTTTTCCGTCTGGAGTGCACGGCATCCATCGTGACGCGTTGCAAAGGATCGCGCTCGGTGCTGAGCAAAATCCTGTCCATCATGGTCACAGCCTCGATAGGATAGGCACCTGATGCAGACTCAGCAGATAACATCACAGCATCCACACCATCATAGACGGCGGTTGCCACATCGCTGACCTCGGCGCGGGTCGGAACAGGTGAGGTAATCATCGATTCAAGCATTTGCGTCGCGACAATGACAGGCTTGCCGGCCTCGCGGCAAGCACGCACAATGCGTTTTTGCAAAACCGGTACCTCTTCCGGTGGTAACTCCACACCCAAGTCGCCACGCGCGACCATCACCCCATCGGAGTTCGCCACAATCGCTTCCAGTGAGTCGATGGCCGAGGGTTTTTCAAGCTTAGCCATAATCCAGGCTCGATTTCCAACGATTTCACGCAACTCGATAATGTCTTCAGGACGCTGCACGAACGACAAAGCGATCCAGTCAACGCCGATACTCAAACCAAAATCGAGGTCTTCACGATCCTTGGTCGTCAACGCCGACATCGGCAAAATCGCCCCAGGCACGTTTACCCCTTTGCGATCCGAGATGACACCAGCATTCAATGCCTGAACATCGGCATATTCCGACGTACTCGCCAACACGCGCAAACGCACTTTGCCATCATCAATTAGCAAATCATCACCCGTGCGAATCGCAGCAAAGATCTCGGGGTGCAACAACGGGACACGATTCAGATCTCCGGGTGTAGGGTCTAAATCCAAACGGATTTTTTGACCGGCAGTCAAGGCCAATTTGCCGTCGACAATTTTCCCCAGACGCAGTTTTGGGCCTTGCAGATCCATCAAAATGCCGACCGGACGACCCACGTCAGCCTCGATCTGACGGATCGCGTCATAACGCAACTTGTGGTCAGCATGCGTACCGTGGCTGAAGTTCAGGCGAAAAACATCCACTCCAGCATCAAATAGCTGACGAATCATGGCAGGATCACTACTAGCCGGACCTAATGTGGCAACAATCTTTGTATTGCGGTGACGGTGCGAAATCGCATCAAGTTTCATCTTTAGACCTTATCTGATTTAAATACGCTCACGCATTGCGCGAACGCATGCCATCATTTAACCTAGATATCAGGTTAAGCGCAATAAAACTGTTTATGCTTAGAGTCGCTTTATTGCCACACGATTCACGAAACTTTCACGGAGTTCGATTATGTCTGTTACCGCCCTTGCCTCTCTGACTGATCTGCGCGTCAATGGAGAGCGTCTCTGGCAAGCCCTGATGGAGCTTGCAAAAATCGGTGCAACCAAAAAGGGAGGGGTTTGCCGGCTCGCGCTAACAGATCTGGATCGTCAAGGCCGTGACTATTTTGTCGCCCAAGCCAAAGCTGCAGGATGCTCTATCCGGATTGATGCCGTTGGCAATATTTTTGCCCGTCGTGCCGGTCGCAATAACAGCTTGCCTGCAATCATGACTG
This sequence comes from Zwartia vadi, assembly GCF_030410375.1. Classification (GTDB taxonomy): domain Bacteria; phylum Pseudomonadota; class Gammaproteobacteria; order Burkholderiales; family Burkholderiaceae_B; genus Zwartia; species Zwartia vadi. The sequence goes on along the minus strand of NZ_JAUHHE010000011.1, from coordinate 1,118 downwards.
GTAGCCATATCGACACTCAGCCTACTGGCGGTAAATTTGACGGAAACTATGGTGTGCTAGCTGGCATCGAAGTTCTCCACACCTTGAACGATGCAGGGATTGAGACTGAAGCACCATTGGAGGTTGTCGTCTGGACCAATGAGGAAGGCTCGCGCTTTGTCCCGGTGATGATGGGCTCGGGAGCCTTCATTGGAGAGTTCAAAACTGACTTTATCCTTGAACAAAAGGATCGCGATGGAATTTCCGTCGGGGAGGCGCTCAAATCGATCGGTTATCACGGCACAGATCAGATCGATCCCAAACATATCGGAGCGTATTTTGAGGCGCATATCGAGCAAGGCCCTGTTCTAGAAGCGCACGACACGACAATCGGTGTTGTGACGGGCGCCTTGGGACAGCGATGGTTCGATGTTGTCATTACTGGGTCCGAAGCGCATGCAGGCCCGACGCCGATGGCCTTGCGTCAAGATGCTCTACTTGCCGCCTCACACATGGTTCAGCTAGTCAATCAAACTGCACTGGATCATGCACCCAATGCGCGCGGAACCGTTGGCATGCTGGACAACTATCCCAATTCGCGTAACGTCATACCAGGCACAGTCAAAATGTCTGTCGATTTCCGTGCCGACAGTGATGAAATCCTCACCAAAATGGTGGAAAACCTGCATGCCAAAGCGCAGGAGATCGCCAAGAATGGCAAGGTCAAAATCAACATTACACAGGTGGTGTATTTCCCACCCCAAGCTTTCGCGAAAGAGCTAGTCAGCGCAGTGCGCAATGGTGCCCAAAAGATTGGCTTGTCAGAGATGAATGTCGTGAGCGGTGCTGGACATGATGCAGTCTATCTGGCTCGGGTGGCACCCACTGCTATGATTTTTGTTCCTTGTAAAGATGGAATCAGTCACAACGAGATCGAAGATGCTCGGCCAGAGCATCTTGAGGCAGGTTGTAATGTCTTGTTGCATGCAATGTTGGAGCGTGCTGGTGCCTCGTAAGCGTCTGGCGAACACATGTTGCCCCTGAGTCGGGGTTAAGTGAACATGTCTCCACTAAAAACAAGTGGAGAAGTGTTCACGATGGATCAGGCAGCCCCAATCCGATTGCGTACAAGACAACGC
>NZ_JAUHHE010000010.1 GCF_030410375.1 Zwartia vadi | reverse complement strand
TGACGCGCACCATCGGCTGGCTGACCAGCCTGTTTCCCCTGCGCTTGCGGGTCGGCCAGCTTGACTGGTCCAAGCCTGAGGCACCCGGTCTTGCACTGAGACAGATCAAAGAGGATCTGCGTGCACTACCTGACAAGGGCATTGGCTTCGGTATTCTGCGTCACTTCGATGCGCAGACAAAGAGTCTGTTTGACCACTGTCCGCAACCGCAAATCGTTTTGAACTATTTAGGTCAGTTCAACGAAGAAAATCAACACTCACTATCCAATGATGCCAATAAACCATTGGAACAATGGATGTTTGATCAAGGTGGGCTCACAGCCTGTCAAGATGACAATGATCGACAACGCATGCAATTGCTTGATATCAATGCAATGATTGACCCGCAGGGTTGCCTGAGATTCAGCGTCGCCTACTGCAAGCAAGCACATGATGAAACCTCGATTCAAGCCCTGTCGTTATCTTTTACGCAAGCATTGATCACGCTCACCAGACACTGCCTGGAAGACCCGCTTTTTAATCGCCATACACCCTCAGATTTTGATTTGATGGGTCAAACACTGACGCAACACTCGTTAGATTTACTTGTCAGGAAGTATCCAACGCTTGAGGATGTCATCCCCCTCACAACCCTGCAGCAGGGTCTGGCGTTTGAGAGTTTGTCCAGAGAACCAGATACGATCGACCCGTATCATGTACAGATGGCCTTCACCTTTAGTGGAGCATTCAATCTATCCGCTATGCAGCGTGCCTATAAAAGGCTGATTGAGCGCCATAAAATTTTAAGACTCGTCGTGGTCGCACCGTCCACACTTGAAGCGACGGGTGTGATCCTGAACGGTTCGACATTCGAGTGCTCGATCGCCGTACTGACAGGGTCACCGCAAGAGCGCCTTGCTCGATTACGTCAATTAGATATCGAGTCGCCCTTCAATCTGACAGAAGGTCCATTATTCAGAGCGAGATTAACTCAGCTCGATGACAACAATACAGCCCTATTGATATCCAATCATCATATGGTGCTGGATGGCTGGTCAACACCGTTGATGCTCAAGGACCTTGCACGCTTCTACGAGTCGGAGCTTAACGGCGTCCCACTCAAGCTTTCTCGAGCATTTGATTGGAAAGATCACCTGCTTTGGCTTAAGCAACAACCTGAAAACGCTGCGATTGAATATTGGAAGCAGCATTTAGACCCTACACAAGAGGCAGGACAGCTGATGTTGCCAAGCCCGAGCTCTCCTAAAAAGGGAATGGGCGATATTAGACTGAGCGTAGACTCCAAAAGCACCCGCGATTTCGAAAAAACTGCGCGAGAACACGGTTTGACACCAGCCTCTGCACTGCAAGGTTTGTTTGGTCTGTTAATGGCGAAGATCAGCCGGACAGACGGAATTGTGATTGGAAGCGTTCGAAACGGCCGAGGCAGTCAACTCCAGCATATCGATCAAGCAATCGGCTTATTCATCGAAACATTGCCACTTTTCCTCAGACTGACTCCCGAGCAAACACTGCTCGACTGGCTCAGGGCTCAGCAGGATGAGCAAGCTCAACAAGAAGCATATGGTCACCTCGGCTTGTCTCGCATTCAAAAACTAGCAAGTCCTGGACAGGCAAACAGCATGCCCTTGTTTGAAGCACTGTTTATTTTTGAAAACTACAGCTCAGGCACCCTCGGCGTTGGAAGCAACACCCAAGAATTAGGCTCACTCACCCAAACGGACTCTCAAGGAATAGACGGTACGCACTATCCTATTTCCCTCATTGCCGTTCCCGGTGAAGAACTATTGCTGCGTCTGACCTACGACGAGCAAAGACTGGATGCGACATATGCAAGGAAAATACTTGAGCGAATTGCTTATCTAGTCCGGAGTTTTAACCATCAATACAATCTTGTTCTTGCCAATATCCCGCTTGTCAGTGCAAATGAAAGTGAACGCTTGATTGATCAGAGTATCAGGCGCAGCGATCGTTCGATACATGATCAAACAGTCCCTCAGTTATTTGCAAATCGCCTCACTGATCTCGCGTTGAAACATGGTGAAAACCTTGCACTGGTCTATCAGCAGCATACGTTTGAACAAACGTTCACTTATAAGGAGTTACTGAGCAAAGCGAGCCAACTTGCTCGCGTGCTCATTGAGCAAGGAATAGGCCCCGGTGCCTTGGTTGCCATTCTGCTTCATCGCAGCCCGCAAATGCTGATCACTCTCCTCGCCGTTCAACAAACCGGCGCAGCGTATTTACCGCTTGACCCGGACTATCCTGCTGCGCGCCTCCAATACATGCTGACAGATAGTCAAGCACAATGTCTGGTGACAACCTCAAGCTTGTCGGAAAACGAGCCATTTAGAGAAACACTGGCTTGTCCGACGAAACTACTGCTCGATCAACAGTCTCTTATTACACGTATTGCTCAACAATCGAGCTCGCCTTTTAATGCGCAAGAGCGATTAATTCCCCTACATCCTGAACATTTGGCGTATGTCATTTACACGTCTGGAAGTACCGGTAAACCGAAAGGGGTTGGTCTGACGCATCGTAATTTGTCAGTCTTTTTAGAGGCTGTACAGGTTGAAACACCACTGGCAACCTCAGACAAAATACTGGCAATCACAACAATCGGATTTGATATTGCGGTACTTGAGTTGTATTTACCTTTAATCGCGGGCGCCTCGATCGTCTTACTCACTCCCGAGGAAACCAAGAATCCTGCCGCACTGTGTCATGCGATCAACACCCATGGTGTCACGTTGATGCAAGCGACCCCGTCGCTGTGGGATCTCATAGTGAGCGAAAGCAAAGGGCGGCACCCTTCGCTTCGTATGTTGGTCGGTGGCGAAGCGCTGTCCTATCGTTTGACTCAACAAATGATCAAGTTTGGTCAATCTATTACTAACATGTACGGTCCGACTGAGGCAACAGTCTGGGCAAGTACACAAGCAATCACCCTCGAAGCGTTTAGATCGCAAACAACACCTGCACCGATCGGTCAGCCGATGCAAGACTACGCGATGCTTATTTTGGATGAGAGTCTCTCTTTGGTTCCAGAGGGTGTGATCGGTGAACTATACATCGCAGGATCTGCTCTGGCCCGGGGCTATGTCAACCGACCAGGACTAAGTGCCGAGCGTTTCATCGCCAACCCGTACGGTCCGAGTGGTACTCGCATGTACCGTACAGGCGATCTGGCTCGTTGGGGTAGCGATGGAAATATTGAATATATCCGTCGCGCGGATCAACAAATCAAAATTCGCGGTTTCAGAATTGAACTTGGTGAAATAGAGAATGCCATCACGTCAGTTCCAGGAGTCAGCCAGGCTAGCGTTCAAGTCAGGGACATTTCAGGCGAAAAACGGATTGTTGCTTATGTTGTAAAAGGTCAAACGACAGCGCTTGAAGCAGAGATTTCCAAATCCAATCGAGAGCAGCTTGAGAATTTCAATACTGTCTGGGACTCGATTTACCGAGACAGACAGTCATCGAGTCCGGATGAGCCGGATTTTTCAGGTTGGCTGAGCAGTTACGATGGCCAACCGATTCATGCGACAGAAATGCACGAGTGGCGAGATCTGACAGTTCGCAGAATTCGTGAACTCCAGCCACGTCATATTTTTGAAATTGGCTGTGGTTCAGGCTTGCTTTTGCTACCCTTCGCACCGACAGTCGATCATTACACCGCCATAGACTTTTCAAATGTAACGATCTCGACTCTACAAAAAAAGATTGACTATTTTGGATTTAAAAATGTCTCGCTGCACCACCAGACAGCTGACAGACCTTTTCCTGACTTTAGACAACCTGTCGATACGATCGTTATTAATTCGGTCGCACAATACTTTCCGAATGTCGACTATTTACTTGAAGTTTTGGCACGCTGTATCGAGCAAGTCAGAAATGGTGGAAAGATATTTGTAGGTGACGTTTGTGTGCTGAACCTGCACGAACTCAAAACCGCATCGGTTGAATATTACAAAGCTGATTCAGACATGACGATTCAAGCTTTGCGTGAACAAGTCAAACGCCGCGTTGAATCTGAGGAAGAGTTATTAATCGACCCTGCGCTATTTGCAAAATTGATGCGTACTCGTCCTGAAATCAGTGATGTTGAATTCACCTTGAAACAAAGCAATTATGCGAATGAAATGTCACTCTTTAGATGTGATGTCGTCATTCATGTGAATAGTCTTTCACCTCACCAGGATTTACCCTCCTATGAAGAAAGACTCGACGCACAGAGAGAAAAATTTGATTTGCAAGGTTTGAACACCCTTCTTGAAAGTCGACCCGACAAGCTGTGGGTAAAAGGGCTGACTAATGGCAAGCTATCACATGACTTGAATATCCTCGAACAGCTCAGATCAGATCAAGAAGGGGACGTCAGTATCACTCTTTCAGAGCTTGGGGAGGTGCTTGTCCATCAACCCTCTTTTGCGATCTTGCCGCAGGCGCTCTACACACTTGCTGAAAAGCATGGTTACTGGGTGGGACTGATGTTTTCAGAAACAGATCCTGAAAGATTTTTTGATGCGTACTTTGTCAAACACAGTCTGGCTCAAGCGTGTTCTGGTATCCCATCCTGTCTTCTTTACTCCGATAAGAATGTTGAACAGTTGGCTTGGAATCAGTTAGCCAACCAACCTACGATACGGGATATTGACAGGATATGGATCGCTCAACTCAAAGACTCTCTGTCAGAAACCCTGCCTGATTACATGGTGCCGTCGAATTTTGTCGTGATGAACCGTTTGCCCGTGACCCCTAACGGGAAACTGGACGCACGGGCACTCCCAGATCCTGAAATTTCAGGAGGTGTCAGCTATCAAGCTCCGCAAACGGACACTGAAAAGACTCTTTGCAATCTATTTGAAATATTGACCGGAGCGATCCGAGTTGGCACAACCGACAACTTCTTCGAACTCGGCGGCCATTCTCTTTTAGCAATGCGGTTCATCTCCAAGGTCAGGGAGTCATGCAATGTTGAACTTCCCATGCGAGCACTTTTTGAACACCCTACTCCAGGGCAACTATCAAAATTGATCGACAATGGCCAAACACGTCCTTACACTCCGCTTGTTCCTTTGCGTCAATCCGGATCGCAACCCGTTCTGTTTTGTGTCCATCCTGCAGGCGGAAGTGCGAGTGTGTATGGCAATCTTGCCAATGCACTCGGCCCTGACCAACCTGTTTGGGCACTACAAGCTAAAGGCCTTGAGGCCGGTGAAATTGCGCACACTTCGATGCAAGAGGTTGTGGCTGAGTATGTCGCCGCGCTCCGTGAAGTCAGCCCTCACGGTCCTTATCGGCTGCTTGGGACATCACTAGGTGGAACGATTGCGCACGCAATGGCAGCAGAGCTCGAACGACAAGGTTGTCGCGTCGACAAACTGATCCTTGTCGATACCGCCACAATCTCCAAAAACAACCTGAGTGAAAATCCAGAGGAACGCGCCAAACAGATTATTTCGGCTATTTCCAGGGAGGCGGGTATTTCACACACCGAATCAGCAAACGAAGAGGCATTACTTTTACAAATCCGAGACCATATGAGCTCCGTCAATATGATTCCAGCAGAGATGCCCTTGGATTGGTTTAAACGCATGCTTGATCACTCGGTTCAGGCAAGTCTTTTGACAGCCAATCATGTGCTGCCTGTTATTGAGGCGCCGATTTTGTTAGTCAAAGCCACACTTGAGCCTGCGCCTGATGATCCGAGCATTTTCGACTGGTCTCCATTCACAACAACTCAGGCTCAAACCGTTGATATTCCGGCCAGTCACTCGGATATTTTGTGGCGTCAAGAAACGCTTTCCTCGTTTGCTCAAGCCATCCTAAAGTATCTCGCAAGCCCTTGAGACTGACAGACTCAAACCTTCTTAAGGATATTCGGCTGACAGCCTCAGCATTGTCAGCTGATTGCCTGTAAACCCATGTTTTGCAAGTAATTGAGAGGTGTCCGAACTGATTAATCATTAAGCTTTAGGCTCTTGTCAACGGATGCCTAAATGTATGTCTAGCCAGAAAGATTTAGTCGCGCCAGCCGACCCGCTGAACTTGGAAAATTATCAACCAGAACGTCCGGACTGGACGATAGACCAAGGTTGGGAGCGATATACAGAACAAGAACACGCCACATGGAAAACGCTGTATCAGCGCATGACGAAGCTGATGAAGGGTCGTGCCTGTGCTTTATTCGAGCGCGGGATCAAAGAGCTCCCGATGGACTCAGAACAGATCCCTAATTTTGTCGAGCTTTCCAAGCGACTGAACAAGCACTCGGGCTGGACTGTAGTTGCTGTTCCGGGTCTTGTTCCTGACCATATATTTTTCGAGCATCTGGCGAATCGCCGATTTCCCTCTGGCTGTTATATACGCAGACCACATGAGATGGACTATCAGGAATATCCAGATGTTTTTCATGACATTTTTGGTCATATTCCGCTTCTGATGTATCCCTTGATGGGCGACTTTATTCAAAATTGCGGCAAGGCCGCCGTGAAAGCGCATCAACTGAAACAGACTGACTTAATCGAACGCATTGCCAGACTGTACTGGTACATCGTGGAAGTCGGACTTGTGCAAGAAGAGAACGGCATTCGCAGCTTTGGTGCAGCGATCGCTTCGTCTGAAAAAGAAATACTCTTTGCGCTCGAGGATCGTTCTCCTAACCTGGTGAAATTCGATGCCAGCAGAGTCATGCGCTCCGAATTTTGGATCTACGACCTGCAACAGACATATTTTGTTTTAGATGACATGAATGACTTGATCAAGATTGCTCAACTTAATCTTGATGCACTTGCTGCGCGGTTGTCTGGCACACCTGATATAGAGCTTGGTGAGCTGATCGATGAGGATCAGATCATTCAGCGAGGGACATTGCGCTATCACGAGCAAAAGCAACCTCAAGCAACCGCGGCATAAGCTGCGTCGAACGCTACACTGGATTCCGCAATATGACACTGACAGCCCAGCAAATAGCAGCTTACGAGCGTGACGGCTATTTCGTACAGCACGATGCCCTGAATCAAGAGGCTGTTGAAAATTTACTCGCATGCACAATTGAGTTTCAGAATCATTCGTTTCCAGGACATGTACTGGAAAAGGACGGAAAAACTTATCGCGCCTTTCATGGGTGTCACCTCTACGACGACACCTACAGCGAATTGATTCGCGCCCCCCAATTCCTGACTCCAGCAAAACAGCTTCTCAAGGATGAGGTATACATTCATCAGCTTAAGGTGAACGTCAAACAAGCATTTTCGGGCGAAATGTGGCCCTGGCATCAAGACTACATCTACTGGCGCAATGAAGACAATATTCCGACTGCTAACATTGTCAGTGTGATGATTTTTCTTGACGACATTGATCAATTCAATGGCCCCTTGTTTTTCATCCCTGGTTCGCATGTTATCGGCTGCGTCGATACGCAAAAGGCTGCGGATGCGCCCGAGGGATGGGAAGGTAATGTCAGCGCCTCTCTCACTTATCAAATCCCTGAATCGCTTGTCACCCGACTCGTTGATGCTGGAGGACTATTTTCAGCCACAGGTAAAAAAGGCACAGCGGTCTGGTTTCATGGAAATCTCGTGCACGCCTCACCCCCGAACATCTCGCCTAGAAATCGTCGTATCGCGATCCTGACCTATAACGCTGTGAGCAATACACCAAAAATTCAACCTAAGGTTCTTAGGCCGGAGTTCCTCAACGGACGAGACTATCGCCCACTTGTTGCAATGCGTGCCGAACAACTCGCCGTAAATGTATAAGAGAAATGATTCACCCTAAGCAAAGCTTTGCCCAAGCAACGCATAATTCAATCGAACGCATCTCAGTCGATTATCTAACGCCAGAGCTTTTCTATAATGAATTCCAGCGTCTGAACAAACCGGTCATCTTGACGGATGCCTTCAATGACTCGATCCCGGTTGATATTGATAAATTAATGTCTCTCGTTGGAGACATGGTGATTCCTGTTCGTGTGTACGGACCTGAGCGTTTCATCACCCCTAAAGCACAGTGGAAAAGTTACTGCGAAATACGCCATATGACGGTCAGTGAATACTGCGATTCCCTCAGCAATGGCATAGCAAAGAAAGAAAGCATGTACTTGGCTATGATCGATATGGGAAAGACATCCTTTCGCCAAGTCGTCGGCCCCGGAATCGATCTCATCGCAGCGAAAACAGGTCTTCGCAGACAGCCGCCCAACGATGTGAACGTTTGGGTTGGACCGGGCGGACACGTTGAGCCTCTCCACTACGATGGACAGGACGGCACGCTGTCTCAATTTAGGGGCACCAAACGTATTTCACTCTTCCCGCCCAGCATCCAAGAAGGACTGTATCCTTTCAAAATGTCCCAGGGCGGACTGACTCCGAATTTTAGTCAGGTATACATTGACCGACCAGATTTCGATCAGTTTCCTCGCCTGCGAGCTGCACTCGCCGAACGTAGAATGATCGATCTGAACGAAGGTGAAACGCTTTATATGCCTGTTGGGTGGTGGCATGAAATTGAAGCGCTTGGAAACGACTACATCTGCTCAGTCAACCGCTTCTGGAAAGTGGACCCGATCTGGCGCTACAAAGAAGCGCCACAGGCAGCATATTTATATGGCATGTCACACTTATTCCGGTTCAAACACCGGATCAAGCGCTTATTGAACAAATAAACGTTAGGCTGGCAGCGTAACATCCGCGCTGCCAAACAAGCGTTCCGATTGCAAGCCCAGATTGCGACAAGCCTCGACTAACTTTCGAGCATTCACGGCAGGCACAGTATCCTCTGACGGATCAATACTCGTGACGTATTGCAGCCAAGGCTCGGCTCCCATCGCGTACACATATACTCGCTGACTACCGAGACTCTTAACGACCTGTAGACCGCGTTCCGCATCGGATCCGTTCAATCTCCGTGTCTGGTCCTTTTTACGATCGACCGGAACAGGGAGTAATGGACCATATGTCCAGCTAAATGGTGCACCCTGACATTCCTGCCCAATAAAGAGCGTTTCAATCGGCCCGTAAATAGCTTTCAGATGCTCATAAATCAACGGCTCAAGATTGTTGCTATCTGCGGCGAAAAGCAGATTATGCGAACCAGCCTTCACCAACCAGGCTGCTTTGGAGCGAATGTCCAAATCACCATGCTCCCCAAGGAAAGGCAATGCTGTGATCAGCATCTTTCCGCTTTCAATATTGCCTAGCGGCTCGAGCTCAATGACTTTTTTGAAACCAATCGATTGCAACATCAGTTTGAGCGAAGGATCAGCCAACCCTCCACCAGCGCTTGGCACAACGATCGTATCGATCTTATAGCGCAGGGCGAGCAGCGTTTCCAAGAGAACGTGGTCAGCGTGATTATGCGTGAGGACCACAAAATCAATACGGTCAGGTAAATCCGCCAAAACAAATCGCTTGATTCCACCGTTCGTGTCATACGCTACGATCGGATCCACAAGAACGTTGGTGCCATCTTCGGCTTCGACCAATACACACGCATGCCCAAAATAGCGCCAGCGTGTACCGCCCTGATGCGTACGATCATTGAGAACAGGCGCCGTTTCCGTCAGGAAATCACGAAACTTTGGATCGCTCACTCCCGCTTGCTCTAAACGCGCAATCACCGCATCCAGAGGTTGCGGCGTGATACGAAGTGCTGCAAGATAATCATAGATTTCATCGCTAAAAGGACGCTCCAATTCCACGGCATCAGGACGTGACAAGCGCGGAGTACTGAATGCAAATGCGCGATCGTCGCCATTTGCCTGGTATATCAATGCGGACTGAGAGGCGGGGTTATAGGCCGGGCTTTTGTAGAGCAGTGGTTCAATCACTCGCAAATCCGGATGTCCGCCCAAAGTGTAATAAAGCTCCACGTAGCCCCGCACCGGAGCAGGCAAAGTCTCGTAAAACTTTTCAATACTAAAGCCGTCAGCCTGTTTCAAAATCGCGCGATAAGCTTCACGCAAACCTTCACCGAATGCGATTTGCTCAGCTTGGCGCTCCTTGGTCCTGGCGATCAGACCGCGCACTTCGTCCACGGCGGTCACTGGCAAGTCGACAAAAGGGCCGCCCCGTAAACTTGGATTTTGACAAGCCGCAGCATGAATATCCGGAGCACTCACGAAGGACTCAAGCAAAGTCAAATGTCGATAGGGTATGTTTAGCGCCGCTGTCGCAGGCGAAATCAGATGCGACCAGGCATACCAGCGCTCCACCAAAGGCTCAATCACTACATCCGCTTTTAAAGTCACTAATCCAGACATACTTTTTCCAATAAAAATTCAGGGCTCTATATCAACCGATATACAAAGCTGATAACCCACGCCCCAAACTGATTTGAGCGCAACATCTGTTCCGGGTTCAGAAATTTCCACAAGCTTTCTTCTCAAGCGACTCACCAGACTCTCCAGAGCACGCTTTCCCATATCCTCAGCGCCTGCACGTTGGCTGAGTATCTCGACAATCACTTCATTTTCAAGTGTATGGTTGGGTGCTTGAATCAGACCAACCATCAAAACTTTTTCACTATTTGTCAACACAGCGCGCTGCCATTGCGCGGGTCCCACAATTGATCGGTCTCTCAGACTGAGCTTCCAGCGTTTATTTGCCAACCCCATATTGAGTCGACGTGTCAAACTTTGAAGACTTGCTGTTAACTCCTCTGGAGAAACAGGTTTATAAAGGTAGATGTCAGCCCCGGACTCGTAGCCCTTTACCCGGTCGGAGGTGGAGCCGCGCGCGGTCATCATGACAATTCCGACTTTAGGAATGCTGTGGCGGATGCGTCTGGCGATACTCAAGCCGTCCTCGCCAGGAAGAGTCAAATCCAAAATAAAAATATCTATCGGCTCTGTGATCAAAAGCTCATCGAGAGACTTCCCGTTGGCGACGCCGAAAACCTGAAATCCCGTCTCTTTGAGATGATGAAAAATCTCCTTGCGTAGCAAGGGATCGTCTTCGACTAGAGCAATACGAACATCGGAATTAGACAGACTCATTCTCAACAGGGCGTGGATATATCCAAGCTCTGCATTCTAATTGTCACAGTCAGTTTTCCAATATAAACCTCTCGCAGAAGCTCTCAGTGAAAGACCGTCACTAAGATCGAAACCGCCATCATCAAGATCAGGCCTCCCCCTACATAAAGACCATAGAGACGGCCTCCGCTCATAAAAGCCAATACAGCTTTGGCAATTGAAGCAGAAGCCATCACAATCAATACACCCCATTGCGCAACGGGGAGTTCAAGGGATCCGGTCGCACTCAATTGAGCGATACTTGCCGCGGCAGCTTGCAGCTCGACCAAAGCCACGATGCCAGCGGTAATCAACGCGCCGACTTCACCGAGATAATCACGTAGCCAGGCTGTCAAAACAATGACCGAAGAAATAATCAAGGCGATCGTCAGGGCATGCGTCAACTTGAAAGCACGAGAACTCGCTGCCTCGGGTAATGTCACACGATGGCCATCTTTGAAGAAACATAAAAGCGCTGCGACAATCAACACGCCCGAGCCCGCCGCGAGTGCAATCCACATCTGCAAAAGCAGATCAGGCGCGGCAGCTGCAAGAACGCCCGCCATTAAAAGCAAGGAGGCCAAATTCGCCAGTAATGCCCCCGCGCTGGAGACAGCAGTCAAAACCGAAGCTTCTTTTGCCTGAATACCCAGGCTGGCAACCGCCAGGGTTGATGACACAAAACCCGAAAAAAAGCCGGCGATCGGTAATCCAATCTTTGCCCCAGCAGCACGCTGGGCAATATGCCCCACCATTCCGACAGCCATCACCAGTACGACCAGCCTCCAGACCATGTGCAGATCCAATACTCCCCAGGGATCGAGTGGCTGTTGCGGCAACAAAGGCCAGATCACCACAGCAGCGGCAGCGAGCATCAATACATCCTCAAGCTCGTGATCACTGATTAATTCACGCGCCAGATGGTGCAAAGGTTTTTTGACATAAAGCAATATCGCGACCACTACCCCCAGCGCGGAAGCCAAGACTCTCTGATCTCGCGCCAACCCACCCAATACGAATGTCAGGATGATCGCCACCTCTCCGGTCATTCCGGGATCTGCTTTAGAAGTTTTGAGATAGCCGATGACAGCCAGGCAACCCACAGCCAGTAAAGCGGCAACAAAAGGCCAGATGCCAAGACCCCATGACACGGCACCGAGCAATGCGATCAGTGCATGTGTTCGAGTACCAGCCATGGCGACGGTGTTGAGATGGGCTCGCTCACGCACGATTCCGATCAACAAGCCTATACCGAGCGCAGTGACTAAACCTCTAAGTGCCTCATCCCAGTCCATGCAAGACCGACTCCTGAACTACTTAGGATCGCAAGCGTAATTTTTTAAGTTTTGTTCAACACTGCGAGGATTAATGGGTTGCCACTGACTATAAACCTTTTCGGTCTTGACGATTTGCCCACTCGCCATCCGCTCTTCGTGAAAATCGATTGTGTATGTCCGCACTCTATTGTCGCGGCAGTTGTATTGAGCGCGAATCACCACTGAATGAAAAACCACTCCCTGTGGATCACGCATTTTTTGTTTGTAATCCAACAGTTCCGCAACATTTACAAAGATATCGGTGCGTACGATCTCGCCTCGTTCAGTGTAGGTCACCATTGAGGGATCTTCATGCAAACTGTGCCATTGAGCGCTGGCCGCACAGGTCAGAAAACCTAAACTTAAGAAAGCATATTTTAAAAAATGCTTCAAACCTAGAATGTTCTTCATTTGACACCTGCCTCTTTGGGCGTTGAACCAAACACGATTCTTTGATTTGAAGTCTTTTTAACACTGACTTGGGGAGTAACCCCTGTCAAAGAATGGCATTACCAAGCCATTCTTATATCATGACAAATATGTTTTTAGCTTGCGTATGCAATGAGTATCAAGTTTTACTAAATTGCCCTTTGAGCCATTATCTGACGCAAGAGCATTCACAACAGCTTGAAGTCTACGCAAAATAAGATTCATGCCATCTCTCCTTCTTTAAAAAATTACGGACTGATTCTAACTGTCATCACGACAAACATGACTAGATTCAGAAGATTTTCTGCAATATAAAAGCATTAATATCCAAACGAAGTAGATAAATAGTTTTCATTGCCCATACAGATTGGTATGCATCTACAAAAAAATTCACGCAAGGGGACCAACCACATGAACCAAAGCGATCAAAATTTGCAAACTGATGGACAACGTTTCAAACGTTTGCATCTCGAGGAGATGACACCAGAGCAAAAAATATATTTCAACGGTCTCATGTCTGGTCCAGTATCAGGAACCGGCAGCAAAGGTGTCGTGCAAGGTGCGACCAGCCTCGGTGCCCCATTCAATGTTCTTTTACGCAGCCCAGTATTAGCAGAACGCTTGCGTAAAGTCGGAGAGTATTTACGTTTCGAAAGCAGCATTCCAAAACGCTTAAATGAATTCGCTATTCTTGTGACCGCCCGTCAATGGACTGCACAATATGAATGGTTTGCGCATCTGCGTCTTGCACTCAAAGAAGGGCTCAATCCTGAACTCGCCGCTGATCTTGCACAAGGCAAGCGCCCCAAAAACATGCAAGCGGATGAAGAAGCTGTCTACAACTTCTGTCACGAATTACACACCACACATCAAGTCAGTGATGCGCACTACAAAGCCGTGATGGATCTCTTTGGAGAACAAGGCGTCGTTGACTTGATGGTCGTCAGTGGCTACTACGTCATGGTCTCGATGGTGCTGAATGTCAATCGGACTCCTCTGCCTGAAGGCGCTGTTCCGATCCCCGAACTTCACTCCAATTGAACATCGCACATGATCGTGCGTTCGCATCTACAGGGAAACCTGCATTGAGCTCACTGGTATTTTGAGTTATCTTCGAGGCACCAAGGCACTTCTTTGGAATTGATGTCAATCATCTCTTCCAAATCGGAACTCTATAAAAACATTTCGGAGATGGTTATGAAGCTACTAAAAACCCTTGCTATCAGCTTTGCTGTTGTCTGCGCGAGCGCAGCCAACGCACAAAACTATTCGATCGCGACCGGTGGCACGGGCGGCGTTTATTACCCAATGGGAGGCGGTCTTGCCGCAGTGCTCACCAAAAAAGTTCCAGGTGTTTCAGCAACCGCTGAGGTGACAGGTGGATCTGTCGATAACCTGAAACTGATTGGATCGGGTAAACCCTATATGGCGTTTACGATGGCTGATGCCGCCAAAGACGCGCTGGACGGCAAGGATAAATTTTCCGGACGCAAAGTCGATGTCAAAACACTCCTCGTGCTGTACCCAAATCGCATGCACGTTGTGACGACTGAAGCGAGCGGCATCAAGACGATGAAGGACCTCAAGGGCAAGCGTGTCAGCACGGGTAGCCCAGGCAGTGCAACCGAAGTCATGGCCTTCCGTTTGCTTGAGGCGGCCGGGCTGGATAAAGACAAAGACGTTCGTCGCGAGCGTCTGGGTGTCGCTGAGTCTGTCAACGCCGTAAAAGATCGCAAGATTGACGCATTCTTCTGGGTAGGTGGCCTGCCAACGGCAGCTGTCACAGATCTCGCCAACACACCTGGCACCAAAATCGTGATGATCGATCATGCCGACGCTGTGGACGCCATGAACAAGAAATACGGTAACCTGTATTTCAAAGACACCATCCCCAAATCCACATATTCGGGCATGACTGGTGATAACAAGAACGCCTCTGTTTCGAACATCTTGGTCGTAAATGGCAAGATGCCTGATGAGGAAGCCTACAAAATCACCAAGGCCGTCTTCGACAATAAAGAAGAACTGGTTCGTACACATCGCGAATACGAAAATGTGAAACTGGAAAACCAGAAATCAGCCGCGACACCCTTGCCATTCCATCCTGGTGCATTGAAATACTTTAAGGAAAACGGTCAAAACGTTCAGTAAACGGACCGCTTCTGTCACTTGCAGCAGCACATTCAGCAAGTGCGTCATCATGCGCACTTGCTGAAATTTTTTGATCAATACAATTATAAATAGAACTAGGTAAAGCCATGAGTGAGTCGTCGATCGATCGCGCTACACAACAAAAACTAGATGAACTAATCCGACAAGAAGAAGGCGATGCGAACGACTATCGCGGCATGCTCGCTGTATTCCTCACACTTTGCGCAGTCGGTATGTCGATCTTTCATTTGTATGCGGCGTATGAGATCGTCCCCACCCAGCTCCTGCGAACTGTTCATCTGGCCATCGTACTTTTTCTTGTATTTTTGATGTTCCCGATTACCGCTCGATTTAAAAACCGCCTGATGTGGTGGGATCTGATCGTGGCGTGTTTTTCGATTTTTGTGGCGTACTACATTCTGAGTGGAGGCGATGACTTCACTGACCGTAATACTGAGCCTCTCCCGCTTGATGTGGCGGTGGGAATTGGTCTGATACTGATGATTCTTGAGGCCTTGCGACGCACCAACGGCATGATTTTGGTGACGGTGACGGTGCTGTTCATTCTCTATGCCTTATTTGGCAATTACCTGCCCGCCCCCTGGACGCATAAAGGCTACGAGATTGGCCGTTTTGTCGGCTTTATGTACATGACGCTGGAAGGCATATACGGCACGGCACTTGATGTCTCAGCCACGCTCATTATTTTATTTACGATCTTCGGCGCCTTTTTACAGTTCACCGGTGCCGGTAAATTTTTCATCGACTTTTCCTTTTCAGCCATGGGCGGAAAATCCTCTGGAGTGGGTCGCACAATCGTGCTGTCATCCTTCCTGCTGGGCGGACCCTCTGGATCCGGTGTGGCGACCACAGTGACAGTCGGCTCGGTTGCAGCACCGATGCTTGACAAGGTCGGCTACGAAAAGAATGCAGCAGGCGGCCTACTCGCAGCGGGTGGTTTGGGTGCCATCATTTCCCCTCCTGTTCTGGGTGCGGCAGCTTTTCTGATCGCTGACTTTCTAAAAATCTCCTACCTCGACGTCTTGTTGATGGCCACGATACCGACCATCCTGTTCTACCTTGGCCTATTTATCATGGTGGAAATTGACGTACGCAAGTATGGCATGAAAAAAATGTCCTTTGAGGCAGCCGAGAGCGCTTGGTCTCTGAGCAAAAAATACTGGTTCCACTTTTTTTCGCTCATCTCAATCGTTGTCTTCATGCTGATTGGATTTTCCCCGATCATGTCGGTGTTTTGGGCCACGATCGTTTCGGCGGCGACCAGCATGCTCAGACGCGACACTGCCATTATTTCCTATGACTGGTTACGTGGTCGCGAGCCCTTCTTCAAAGGCTTTTATCAATCCAACCTGATTAAAGCCCTCGCCTCTGGTTCAACAGGCGTACTATCCATCGCAGTCACCTGCGCGGGAGCAGGTCTGATTGTTGGCACAGTGACGCTGACCGGTCTCGGCTTGAAATTCAGCTCGATCGTCATTGAGTATGCGGGGGGATCGCTGCTGCTCACCGCGATCTTTACCGGCCTTGTGGTATGGGTGGTTGGACTCGCTGTCCCAGTGACCGCTTCCTATATTATTTGCGCCGTGATTGCTGCGCCTGCGCTCATCAATCTGGGAGTGCCTGACTTTGCAGCGCACATGTTTATCTTTTACTATGCAGTGCTCTCCGAGGTTTCTCCTCCCACCGCCTTGTCGCCCTTTGCCGCCGCTGCCATTTGTAAAGGAGACCCCTACAAAACGACACTTCAGACCTGGAAGTATGTTGCACCCGCCATTTTGGTGCCCTTCATGTTTGTGCTCGGTGACGAAGGAACAAGCCTCTTGTTGATGGGTTCCACCAAAGCCCTGGCCAATGCCGACTGGTTGCAAATCGGATGGATTACCTTTACAGCCGCAATCGGTATTGTGTGTTTGGCTGGCGGCTTGCAAGGCTGGTTTATCGAAAAAACCCATACACTCGAGCGCACCATCATGGTGATTGCAGGCGTAGCCCTGACCTACCCAGACAATTGGGCAGATGTGATCGGCTTTGCCGGCTTTATCTTGGTCTTGATCAGTCAATTACTCAGACGCAAGAGGAATATGCGTTTAGAGACTAGTTAACCAAATTAAGCTAAACCCAGAGAACGCTCAACGCCCCGGACTAGATTCATTAGCCGGGGCGCAAATTTTTCTTTGAGCGCTTTTTCATCCATTTCATACGTGGCGACCGTTAGATTGAAAGCCAAAGGAACCCCGTTGTAGCGCATGCTCAGGGGAACGGCCACGGCACCAAGAGTGGGCTGCCATTCACCGATCACTGTACAAAATCCGTCTGTGTTGAGCTGTTTGAATGCCTGCTCCGTCGACGCCAAGTAAGTTTGATAGTCTTCAGGGTGCACTGATTTCAGACCACTATAAATATAGGAGCGCTCTTGCTGACTGTGTCTGAATAGCAGCGCGCGTCCCATCGCAGTTCTGAGTAAGGGACGTGTTGAGCCGATACCAGGCTTGGTGAAATTACTTTCACTGCCCACAACAGTCTCGACATACACAACCTGTAGGCGATCTCGCATTCCCATCGAAACGGGACCATTTGCCAGACACGCCAGTTCGAGCATCTCGGGACCAGCGACTTGGCGAATCGCCATCTGAGAAAGCAAGGGATACCCCAAAGACAATACCGCAGCACCTAATGCGTACTTGCCTGAGGCTTTATCGCGCCTCAAGTATCCCAAACCCATCAGCGTATAGGTCAGTCGCGTGATGGTAGGCCTCGCCAAACCCAATCGCTCAGAGAGCTCTTTATTACCCAGTAGCGGTTCGCCCTGGCCAAAACAACCCAGCACTGCTAAGCCATTCGCCAAAGTCGAGGCGAATTGAGGCTGCTGTTGAAGTACTTCCATATCCAAAAAGCCTGGATCGCGACTCTCAAGAGCCTCCTTGGGACTTCTCATTTATCGACTCGCCTCATTCATCAATTTTGTTGTGATTCAAATTGTAACGTTGTATAAACATAATTAAATACAACTATTCGGTAACTAATTAAACTATTTGGAATTAAAAGATGCACAAGAAAATTAGACCAGCAGGCTCCAAAAAGCCTTTGTTCTCCTTTGCGGTGGTTGCCGATACCCATGTAAACGAAAGCGATCACATCTCAAGCTCGCCATTCGAAACCAACCATCTGGCTAACGAGCGGGCGCGCTTTGTCTTTGAAGACATTGCCAAAATGGACCCACCTCCGAAGTTCGTCATTCATTTGGGCGACATTGTTCATCCAATGCCCGCACTGCCGACATTTATGCAAGCTGTTGAACAATTCAAAGAGATCAGTAGCCAACTACGCTGCCCTCTGCACGTGCTGCCAGGCAACCACGACGTTGGCGATAAACGTATCGACTGGATGCCGGCCGATCAAATCTGTGATCCACATCTACAGGCCTATCGCAAAGCGTTTGGCAAGGACTACTACAGCATCGATGTCGATGATATTCGTTGTGTGCTGATCAATTCTTTACTCATCAACTCAGGGCTATCTGCAGAGCAAGAGCAAAAAACATGGCTCGAAGATCAAATACTCACTGCAAAAAATAAGCGCGTATTTCTATTCATGCATTACCCGCCATTTGTATTCAGCGAAACCGAGCATGGCAGCTATGACAATCTCGATGAACCCGGTCGCACATGGCTTGTGAATTTGATGAAGCAACCAAATGTCGAAGCCTCTTTCGCGGGTCATGTTCACAATTTTTGGTATGAGCAACTTAATGAATCCAGTTTCTACATGCTGCCATCAACGGCGTTTCTCAGACATGACTACTCAGAGTTTTATCGTGTCAAACCAGAGATAGAATTCGGTCGAGGCGATGTGGCTAAGTTCGGATATTTCATCGTGGATGTATTCGCAGATGGTCATATCGCCTACCCGATTCGAAGCATGGGTGTCAGGACAAGTGAATCTGAAAAGATAGAAAAAAAATCCATCCAACACTTGGTCAATCCTAAAAGCTCTGATTTCAATCAGGTAGGCGTCGAGCTGCGTCATACCTGGACAGAAGTCGCCCAAATCCCCGCAACAGGAGGCGTACAGGAATTCGGCAGAAAATCTGCCCGTAACGATTACCCTTTATTAGCGCTCTGGGAAATGGGTGCAAAACTATCCAAAGTTACTGACCAAGATGCTCTTGATCCCGCAACCAACAGCAGGATGCAACTGCTGGCCAAGATGGGGCATCGTTTTGTACTGACCTCACTTGGCGCCCCAAAAATTAAACTACAAGAGGTTGGTCTTACCTCCGCCGGGGTGACAGCCATTGAAACGAACCTTAGTACCGCCCGTTTCCAAAGAAGTATTCAAAAACTTATCGACTTCAAAACAGCAACGGGATTGAAAGTATTCTGGTGCAAGATTCACACCTATGATGACTCCCATTATGACGGAAAACATTTTAGCCATTTCGTCAAATCTGGCTTTACCACTGACGATCTCGTCAGCCAGGCTGCACTCATCAGGGAAGCACTGGACTGCAAAGCTATTGACGGAATCACCGTGCGCATTGAGTCTGATCAAAATCTACTTGATATCGCGCCGGTACTGAACGCATTTGCCAAAGAGAATCGCTGCCAAATCATCGCCTCACTCAAGCTCAGCGGTCCGAGTATTGCCCAGTCCAATGACGATGAAGCCGCACTCATCGAAAAAGTTTGCGCAGCGATGCTCTACTCCAAAACCTCTGACTCGGTTCAGTATATTTTCGACACGTTCATGGACGTTGATAGAGGCTATTACCCACGCCGCGCGTTTATCGACAGACAGTTCAATCCCAATATCGCCGCACATGTTTTTACACACATCAATTCATTATTCTCGAGCGCAAAAATAGTCAGCATAGACACACAGCGATCTGAAAAAGGCTCACAAATCGTCTTTACTGTCGATGATCAAGAAAACCAAATTCACTTCGGCTGCGCCAACTCAATTTCAAATAAACACAGCAAACTGCAAAACCTTTCGGATGTGATTGATCTCACCGCCTGCGGAAGAGAACAAATCATTGCTTCTGCTTCAAACGACACCGACCTCAGCACCATTCAGATCAATCCTCAAATTAATGCCATGTTGTTCCGATTGAGCTAATCAACCTTAGGAGTGCAAGCATGAAAATTCGTCTCTCTGTTTTAAGCGCAGTATTCACTGTCGCGTCGCTCTGTCTGGGCGCCAATGCCTATGCAAACTATCCGGACAAACCAGTCAAACTTTTAGTCGGGTATGGACCCGGTGGTGCAACGGACATCATCGCCCGAGTGTTGTCGAAATACCTCTCTGATAAATGGGGCCAAGCAGTTGTAGTTGAAAACAAGCCCGGTGCAAGTGGCATGATTGCCGCAAATGACGTTGTCCGAGCCGCTCCGGATGGCTACACCTTGCTTCTTGGTTACACCCCCGAAGTGTCGATTAATCAACTCGTCTTTTCGACGATGCGATACGACCCGATAAAAGATCTCACACCAATTTCCCTTGCGGCAGAAGCTCCACTTGTCCTGGCAGTCGGAGCCAAACTCCCCGTCAAATCCCTCAAAGAGTTACTTGAAAAGGGTAAAGGGGCAACACCTCTCACATATGGCTCGCCCGGCGTCGGAGGTCAGCAACATATGGCTGGAGAAATGTTGGGAGGCTCGACAAAAATGGCGTTGACACACATTCCCTACAAAGGAACGGGCCCAGCGGTCGCTGCTCTTGTAGGCGGTCAAATTGATTTGTTCTTTGCAACAACGCCACCACTCCTGGGGCAGATCCGTGCCGGAAAAGTTACCCCACTTGCGGTGGCTGGCAACAAAAGAGAAAAGTTACTGCCAGACGTGCCAACATTTGTTGAGCTGGGCTACCCAGCCATTCAGCTCACCAACTGGTTTGGCGTATTTGGTCCAAGGAACATTCCTGCACCTGTCCTGAGCAAAATAACGACAGATGTGACCTCAGCCCTGCGTGATCCGGCGGTCATTAAACAACTCGAAGATCAAGGGCTCACCCCCCGTCCAATCGCAGGGGCAGAGTTTGCAAAGTTTATTGCCTCCGAAATGAGCAAATACGAGCCCATTATCAAATCCGCAAATATCAAGGCTGAATGAGCAGGTTTTGATTACCCTATGGGCGCTCAGTTTAGTCGTCAGAAAGGCTAAACTGAGCGATATTTGAGAAATCAGCGCATTGCTATCTCTCAACCGCCCCATAGAATCAAATTATTGCAGCCTTTTGAAGAATAACGCCCTCTCCAGCAAAACCGACATCCATGCTTTAAGTGCCGTCGAACAAGACGAAGCGCCTGACTCCCTGGAACAAGCAGAGTTTGATCTCCTGATCGAACAAGGCAAAACACTGTCCGCCAAGCTTGAGTCTCTCAAAGCCTTGATCGACCAGCATCGCCGTCTCTACAACAGTACCATACCCGTTTTACAGAAGAAACAAGATAGCCTGCGCCGTGCAATGGTGCTGTGGCTTGATCAACGTTTAAAAGGTGAAGGTTTGACGGCTCGGCATGAGCGCCAGATTCGTCGCCTCATCTGCAGTATCGCAATGGAATTTGCCCTGGCGGGAGATCGGGTCATGCGCGCCCTCCACGATGTTCATAGCGAGGAGTCTCTGGCCGATATTGAACGCGCCCAGGCTGCTGAAGCACAAGCCTACCTAAAAGAAGCCATGGGCGAAGAGTTTGGTGAAGACAAAGTCTTTGAAAACCTGGACGATGTCTTGCACGCCAAATTCGATTTCATGCGTAAAGAAGCTGAAGCGCGTGCCCGAAATCGCGAAGCTCGACGAGCCAAAAAGAAAAAACAGTCACCAGCCGACCTTCAGGCTGCCGACGACGTGGAAAGTGCGCTGCGCAGCCTCTATCGCAAACTTGCCAGCGCTCTTCATCCGGATCGCGAATCAGACGAAGAGGTTCGCGAGCAAAAGACCCAACTCATGAGTCAGGCTAACAAAGCCTACGAACGTCGTGACCTGCTTGCGCTACTTGAGCTGCAGACCCAAGCTCAACTTCCGGAGGCGACACTCACCTCGGCTTTAGCGCGCAAAAAACTGGCCGCCCTGACGGATCTGATGCGAGAGAGACTCACGGCACTCCATCGCGAGATCCGGGATATAGAGCTGCAAGCGACCTCGGAATTTGTCTTACCCGCCTCGATGATGATTCATGAAACATCGCTCAAACACCATTTGAACAGCCGCAAACGTGAAATGCTGCTTGAGCTCAGACGCTTGAACGAGGAGCTCACAAGCGTTAAAACAGATGCTGGCCTCAAACGCTGGCTCAAAGAGCAAATAACGGACTAAAAATAAATCACAGGAGACGAATCATGACGATGCAATTTTATTATTCCCCCTTAAGCTGCTCCCTGGCCACCCATATTGTGCTTGAGCACGTTGGCGCAGACTATGTCGCGCATCGGCTCAATTTGCGTGACAACGATCAAAACAAACCCGAGTATCTGGCTATCAATCCCAAAGGTCGCGTGCCGGCCCTGATCACAGACCGGGGCATCCTGACTGAGACGCCCGCCCTGCTGGTCTATCTGGCGCAACTTTACCCACAAGCCAAGCTCGCCCCTCTTGACGATCCTTTCGCTTTTGCACAAATGCAGTCAGTCAACAGCTGGTTTTGTTCAACCGTCCATGTTCACCATGCTCACGGCGCACGCGGGCGTCGATGGTCAGATGATCTGGAGGCACAAAAGACCATGAAGGCCAAGGTCGCTCAAAATATGACAGATTGTGCGATGCTCATTGAAAGCGAAGTATTACGCGGTCCCTGGGTGATGGGTGAGCAATTCACTGTTGCAGATCCCTATCTGTTTACGATGGCGAGCTGGATGACAGGTGATGGCGTAGAGATGACGCGCTTTCCCAAGCTGGCTGATCACTTCAAGCGCATGCTTGAAATACCGGCCGTCAAAAAAATCGCACCATTACACGGTATTTAAGACACTTATTCACGCTTTGTAAAAAGTGAATAAACAATCCATACGCGTTCTGGGATGGCTGATTGCCCTTCTCCTTTCTTGGCAATCGCTGGCACAAGCTCAATCATCACAGAACGCATCTTGGCAAAACATCACCCAGCCTCTTGGCACACTCCTTATCAACCCTCCCCAGACAGCACTTCAGGTCAATCAGTACCTGATGAGTCTGGATCCCAACATCACACCCGCCACCTATCCTTTTGATGCCAGCACAGACGTCACCAAAATCCAGACCAATCAGCTACTGTATTTTGTTCGAGTCTACGACGAGGCCTCAGGGTCCTATCCAGTTGGCAGCTGGATCATGCGGGCATCGCAAGCTAGGGGACTGACACCCGCTCAAATTCGCAATATCCAGGCTCTGCCTGCGCTTCCAAGCAAATTTACGCTTGTCAAAGTACCCGCCGGCATCATCATGTATACCGGTGTCGCAGCGCCCATAGCAGGCTGGGGAGAAGGCGGCGCGACCCAATCCAAAATGATGGGTCCACCCTTTGTGCCACGATCAAATTTCATCAACCAACAACCTATTGGCGACTGCTTCCTGTGTTATCGCACAATTGCCCCAAGCGGTAATGCCCATCAAGTGGGTGCGGCACTCGACCGTGGCATCCCACAACCCTACTCAAGTCTTGATGATCTTTACAACAATCTGGACCTCCTCTACGCTCCCGAAACCGCTGGGCACTTTCGTCAAGCACTCAACTCACTCTCGGGCGAAGCCGCAACCGCTCCC
The DNA here is from genome assembly GCF_030410375.1 of Zwartia vadi. Taxonomy (GTDB): domain Bacteria; phylum Pseudomonadota; class Gammaproteobacteria; order Burkholderiales; family Burkholderiaceae_B; genus Zwartia; species Zwartia vadi. The sequence continues at coordinate 129,311 of NZ_JAUHHE010000010.1, read as the reverse complement.
CAGAATATCGCTCTTGCCAATACAGCATCTTTTGTCGACGCGATCCGTCAAAACACAACTCAATGGTTGTTGAGACCGCACAGCGGCATCTCAACGAACACAACAAACTCAGGACTTTGGGTGAACTTAAAAGGAGGCAGCTCTTTATTAAAGGGTGACAACGATACGGCAAGCGTAAATGCTTCCGGGGCCGGGCTGCAGTTTGGCCTCAATAGACAAATTCACTCAAACCTTTTTGCCGGCTTTGCCTTAGGTGCCGCAAACTCAAGTTTCTCAGTGAATGAACGTGCGAGCCACGGCACACTCAACGCTTTCAATGCCTCAGTCTATGGCGTGGCAAAATCAGATAAATTCTATCTCTCTGGCACACTTGCCTATGCTTTTTCCAGCAACAAGCTCAATCGAGACGTGAACGTCAACGAGCTGTTTAATCAGCTGACAGGCAACTTTAACAGCCAAATTCTCAGCGCCCGGATTGAGACAGGTTATCTGGCACGTATTGATAACATTCAGGTGACTCCCTACGCAGCGATTGAGCCTGGCTGGCTATGGCAAAACAACTTTACCGAACGAGCGAGTGGGGCTCACACTCAAGCGGTGAATCTGGGTTTGAACTATCAAGCTCAACAAATCACCTCAGTGCCCTTGTCCCTGGGCGTTCAATTCGACTCCACGCATGCCTTACAAAACGGATGGACCTTGCGCCCGTCCCTACTCGTCGCGTGGATCCACGAATTCAATCCAACACGACAGGTCGATGCCTCGCTGCAACTCCTGCCTTCACAAGGCTTTACAGTCTATGGCGCCTCTGCACCTAGAAATATCGGCCGAATGGTGCTTGGAATCTCAGGGACAAACCGCTCCGGCGTAACAGGCTATCTTGGTCTGGAGGCAAACGTCTCTGATCGAGGCCAAGCTCTGGGCGCTAAATTAGGTCTGAATATAAGGTTTTAAGCTATTACCACGGGTCGGTCCGAGAGTTCGTTCCGATCGTGCGCTTGCATAGGAAAATGAGCAAGCAAGTGTTGAGTGACTTCGCCAATGCCTGCGATGACACCACCCCTAAAATCGTTCTGGCTGAAAGCCAACTCGATCTGGTGACAAATGCGCACCCACTCATGCTCTCCGACCTTGGCATGAATCCCACGATCGGCCACGATCTCGACGGCTCGATCAGCGAGCAAGACATAAATCAGTAATCCACAGTTGTGCTCGGTATCCCAGATACGTAAATTGGAAAAGAGCTCGACCGCGCGTGCGCGGGGAGTCACGCCTCTGAATACCTCCAATGGCTCAAGCGCAGCCTCTACTGCAAAACGGACTTCGCCTGAATGTTTTGTTTCGCTTGTGCGAATAGCAGACTCAATCTCGCGTAAAGTCCCTTTTGGAAATGCCCGCCTGAGTTGCATGTGAGTGGTGAAAGCGTGCTTGAGTAAACGTTTCATACGCATGCCTACCATCTCCCCGAGGCGCCACCGCCCCCGAATCCGCCACCCCCACCACCGAAGCCACCTCCAAAGCTGCCGCCACTGGACCCCCCACCAAAACCGCCATGATTAGAACCTCGCCCAGAGGCGCGTCCTGAGCTGCCACCACCGTAATAGCCAGAGTTCAAACCTCCCAGCCCGCCCCCTAGCAAAGTGATAATGAAACCAATCACACCGCCCAAAAGCGCCGTCATCAAAGCGCCTGCGATGAACCAGCCAATCAAAGCAACAGAGACACCCGTGACACCTGCAGCCAAACCGCGTCCAAAGATTTTGCGTAAAAAACCACCCAATACCAAGCTGATGACAAACAAAACTGAGAGAGATGACAAGGCACCCTCTTGATCAGCCACCAATTGCTTGGCAGGGGTCGGGGCAGGCAAAGTCTCGCCATGAATCACACGTCCGATCTGCTCCACGCCCGCGAGGATCCCCCCATAAAAATCCTGTTGCTTGAACCTTGGAATAATCGCACCATCGATGATGCGTTTACTCAGGGCATCGGTTAAGGCCCCTTCAAGGCCGTAGCCCACCTCAATACGCACAGTGCGATCATTTTTTGCGATCAGCAAAATAACACCATCATCGATTTTTTTACGGCCAAGCTTCCACTTATCCGCGACGCGGATCGCATACTGCTCGATTTCCTCGGGTTTCGTGGTCGCAACCATCAGCACAGCAACCTGACTGCCTTTGCGGGCCTCAATCTCGCGAAGCTTTTGATCAAGTGCGCGGAGCTGCTCAGAGGTGAGGGTTTTCGTTTGATCGATCACTCGCCCCGATAAAGGGGGCACAGCAACCTCCGCTGACACATACGGCAGCAGAAAAACTGCACACAGAAGTGTCAAGGTACTGAAAAAGCGTGGGAGACACAACCATCGCATCAAGCAATACCTCTTTTAAGCGTGCGCATTACTTAGCTGGAGCTTTATCAAAATTCACTGCAGGCGCCTTGGAAATGTCTGCTTCATTTTCCACCGTGAAGCTTGCCTTGGTCTTGTAGCCAAAGATCATCGCTGTAATGTTCGAAGGGAACGACCGCACCGCGACGTTGTATTCCTGAACAGCCTGAATGAAACGATTGCGCGCGACAGTAATACGATTTTCAGTACCCTCTAGCTGCGCACGCAACTCCTGGAAGCTTTGATTTGATTTGAGTGAAGGATAGTTTTCAACCACCACCATCAGGCGACTCAGTGCACTAGTCAGCTGACCCTGTGCCGCTTGAAACTTTTGAAATGCTTCTGGATCGTTCACAAGTTCTGGTGTGGCCTGAATACCCGTCGCGCGAGCGCGCGCCTCGACCACGCGGGTCAGCGTGTCTTGTTCAAACCCTGCTTCACCTTTCACCGTATTAACCAAGTTTGGCACTAAATCCGCACGACGTTGGTATTGATTCAGCACTTCGGCCCATGCGGCTTTGACTTTTTCATCCGCTGTTTGAAACGTGTTGTAGCCACAGCCTGAGAGGCTTAATGTTGCAAACAGCATTAAAAGAGAAAGATATTTACGCATCACACTTCCAGTATTAAAAAATGATTATTGCCAGTGTAGACCGTTGAGTAAAAAGGTCAATGGCGTACGCTCAAGCGCCCATTGCCAAGACATGAAAGCACTGCTGATTACTCAATCTTCACAAACTGAAACTCAGGGACATTCTTTTGCAAGAGCAAGTCAATGGCTCCTGCATTGGGTTGATGGAAAAAAGGTCTGCGCGGAAAAATCCGGTCGTTCACCCAGAACTGCGACCAACCTTTGGTCGTGAGAATACACTCGCGCATAAAGTCTCCCTCAAAAGCGATTGCACGACGACCTAATTGTTGGCATCCTGTCAAAAATATATCAATGTAAGACTGCACAATTGGAAAACGCTCAGTCGCAGGCATGACCGCCTCGGGTTTATTCACGTAGATCCAGTATTGTCCTGCTTGTATCGAGGAACCATCCAGCATCCGTATCTGTTCGATCGGAACACCCACCCTGCAATACGGCTCCTCTCTCGCATCCGTTGCAGTGATATCTGCAGCATTAAAGACGCGATAGACCGTTGCCACCATCCGTGCGTCAGACACCTCTGTCACACCAAGGAAGGTCGTACTGAAGCCGACCTCGCTGCCACGCGCGTTGAAGGACCTCTCAAAACCGGTTACCAGCACAGGTAACGCCTCACCCGTGTTGGGAGCGGTACGGCGCCGGGAGGCGTCCTCCATCAGACTGCCATAACCAATCGTATATTGAGGCTTGCTCGCATCCACAGAAGGATGACAAACCTGCGCCTGCGCGACGACTGGCATCGCTGGATTCACTGACTTTGCCTGCAGAGCTAACGGCAACAACATAAAAACTAAAACAGACAGGCTACGCATTATTTTCATCCGGGTGATTGAATGCCTTAAGATACCAGAAGCAAAACTGTTACCCTTTTAAAAAATCTCTTCATCCTATTGTTAAGCGGATGGCAGACCTAAAAAATTTAAAGTTTTCATTCTATGAAACAAGGAGACATACAGTATGACCACCACACGCAAAATCTGGCTGCAAAGTAGCTCCTCCGATAATGACGCAGCGATTTGGAGCGTCTATCAGCAAGCTGCGAGGCGCCATGCGCGCAAAGTGCTGAGTCCACAGTTCGACTTTGAATTTCACGGCGTCAGTCGTACTTACCCCGCGGTTGACTATTCAGACAGCTCGTTTCACCTCGCGACCAGAGAAGTTGTGCGCAACGCTATTCTTGCTGAACAAAATGATTATGCGGGTTTTGTGAACGTTAGCACTAATGAAACCGGGCATCGCGAAATTCGTGAATTGACAGATTTTCCAGCGGTCTTTATTACTGAAGCAGCCGTGCACCTTGCAGCGCAGATCGGTGGAACCTTTGCCTTTCTGACACACAATAGCGGCTCACGCCTGCGCATGGAGGCCTTTACACGTCAATATGGACTGGGTGAGCAGCTAGTAGAGGGCGCATCGATGAATCTGACTTATCACGACTTCGCAGCCATGTATGCCAACCCTGCTCCAGCTCTGGAGTCCTTTAAAACAGAAGCCCGCAAGGCAATCGCGCGTGGGGCACGGGTGCTCATTCCTGCAGGCGGCCCCTTGAATATGTTCTTTATTGAAAATGGTTTTCGTGAGGTCGATGGCGTCCCCCTGCTTGATATTCTTGGCCTCGCGCTTAAAGATGTCGAAGCGCAAATTGGGCTGCGTGACGCGGGCATGCTGGTTCGCGGTCCAATGGTATTTTCTAAAGACTGGAAACAAAAGCTACGTGAGCTTTTCCTTGTTTCGCCACCCTAATTTTTCCTTGCGCCTGTTTGACAACTAACAGACATTGCTTGTATTGGAAGGAATGCTCAACTACGATCGAAAGACACTCATCACTATAAAAATGAGTTTTAAAACTCAATAGGAGACAAAATGAAACTCGCTATGTTGATTGCATTTGCATCAGTCGCCCTCATCACGACAGGACCAAGTTCGGCGCAAGACTACCCAAATCGTCCGATTCGTATGGTGACGCCTATTGCATCTGGTGGCATGACCGATGTTGTTTCAAGAGTCATTGGCGCAAAACTGGCTGAGCGCCTGGGTCAGCCAGTCGTGATCGAAAATCGACCCGGTGGAGGCGGCAATATCGGCGCCGAAGCTGTAGTCCGCTCAGCACCCGATGGCTACACCCTCTTGTTTGCGTATCCTGGTCCAATTGTCGTGAGCCCCTCTTTGACTAAGTCGCTCAGTTATGACCCAGAACGCGACCTCAAAGCGGTCAGCCTGCTTGGTACCTACCCCATGGTACTGGCAGTGAATTCATCCTTACCAGTTAAAACCGTAGGTGAACTTGTCGAATACGCACGCAGCAAACCCGGCCAACTGTCCTACGGTTCTGCTGGAAACGCCAGCACCTCTCACCTCGCGATGGAACTGCTGAGACGTCAAGCTGGTATCGAAATGACTCACATCCCCTACAAAGGTGCCGCACCTGCGATGACAGATTTAATGGCAGGTCGCATTCAATTGGTTTTTGATTCAGTTCAGCTTGTCATGCCTCAGCACCAAGCTGGAAAATTGCGTGCACTGGCCGTCAGTAGTCGTGATCGATCACCGACGGTTGATTTACCCGGCATGGCTGAGGCAGGGCTCCAGAATGTTGACGTGAGCGGCTGGTTTGGAATTTTTGTTCCTGCCGGCACACCACAACCGATTGTGGATCGACTTTCACGTGAATTAGCGTCAATCGTTCGCGATCCTGCACTAGTCAAAGATCTACTAGGTAGAGGCATTGCTGCAGTAGGCTCTTCGCCACAAGAATTGGCCACGCGCGTGAAAGATGAACGACAGATGTGGGGCAAAGTCATTCAGGATGCTGGCATTCGCGCTGACTGATCAATCCTTTCGCCACCGATTCACTTTAGCAACTCACCCGGATTATGCATACCAATACGTCTTCACTCTTTACGTCTTATCAAATACGCGGCACCACTTTTCCAAATCGACTCGTTCTTGCTCCGATGATGCAGTATCGGTCAACGGATGGATTTGTGTCTGACTGGCATCTCGTTCATCTCGGTAAATTCGCACTTGGTGGTTTTGGCACCGTGATGACCGAAGTCGTTGCTGTCGAAAAAACCGGCCGTATTTCTTGTGGTGATCTCGGTCTTTGGTCAGATGAACACATCGCCGGAATGAAGCGCTGCACGGACTTCATTCACTCACAAGGATCACTCGCTGCCATTCAATTAGGTCATGCAGGTCGAAAAGCCTCCACCAGAAGAGCTTGGGATGGTTCGGGTGCCTTAACGCAAGAGGATGCCGCCAAAGGCGATCATCCGTGGCAACCTGTCGGCCCGACGGACATTGCGTATGGAAAAGATTTTCCAAAACCACATGCGCTCACAGCCAGTGAAATTGAGGGTCTTGTTCAATCGTTTGCCCGTGCTGCTGCGCGAGCCGATCGAGCCGGTTTTGATGTCATTGAAATTCATGGCGCACACGGATACCTGATTTCAAGCTTTTTAAGCCCGATTACCAACACGCGCTCGGATGCTTATGGAGGTGATCGCACAGGTCGCATGAGATTTGCTTTAGAAATCGCGCGAGCAATCCGCGCAGTTTGGCCCAAAGAAAAACCGCTGTTCTTCAGAATTTCAGCCCAAGATGGCGGGGGGCCAGAGGGTTGGGGAGTGGATGATTCCCTGGCTATTGCACCATTACTTAAAGAGGCTGGCGTCGATTTGATCGATTGTTCCTCCGGGGGCATACAAGGTGCCGCTACCGTTCAAAATACCAAACTTGGACTTGGTTATCAGGTGCCCTTTGCTGATCAAATCAAAAATATTTCCAAAGTTCCGACCATGGCAGTTGGCTTGATCTTAACCCCAGAGCAGGCTGAGGAAATCATTGATACAGGCAAAGCCGACTTGATCGCCTTGGGCAGACAAGCACTGTATGACCCTTACTGGCCACTTCACGCACGCCAGCACCTCTCTCCTGATGCAGAGTTCGAGACCTGGCCCATTGAGCCAGGCTGGTGGCTAAAAAAACGTGCGGCGGCAATTGCCGCGTTTGGCCTCGCGCCCTCGGGGTCACCGATTAAGGAAGCTTCTACTAGCTGACGATGTAATCATCAAGCGTTGGATCGTGTGTCAATCGCCAATAATCAACAAGCCGCCAAGGTTGATTGGTCACGATCCGGCCATCTGCATTTTTGTACCACGTTGAGACACTTGGATGGCTCCAAGACAGTTTGGCCAATTTCTCGTCAATCAACACGTTGTACCGGTCATGCACATCCTGTCGGCATTCAACCGTTTTTTTACCTTTCTGACGCATGGCCTGTATTAATTTCAACCCATATCGAACCTGACACTCAGCGAGAAAGATCGCACTCCCTCCGTGTCCGAGATTGGTATTGGGTCCAAATAAAATGAACATATTAGGGTAGTCCGGCACAGTGATCCCCAAGTAGGCTCTTGCGTCACTGTCACCCCATTTTTCTCGGATGCTCACACCGGACTTTCCACGGATATTCATTGGCCAAAGCATTTTGGTTGCCTGAAAGCCAGTCGCGAAAATAATGGAGTCAGCCTCGACCCTTGTGCCGTCATCAAGAACGATGCTTTTAGGATCAATCCGTTTAATCGCGCTTGTATGCAGCTGCACATTGTCACGCCTCAACATCTTGAACCAACCTGGATCACCCAAGACACGCTTTCCAAAAGGAGGATATGAAGGAATGACTTTTTGTAAAAGATCCTCGCGGCCTTCTAATTCTTTGTGCACATATCTCAGCATCTTTTCTCGAATCTGAGCATTGAGCGGGCTGATTGACTCGTGACCACCTTGCCAGGCGGGATCGATCTTCAACGCCTCAAACAACCCGTCGCCAAAGGCCCAAAACAGTTGAAATCTGTACCATGAAGCATAAAAAGGGACATTGTCCAATACCCACTTTTTGTCTTCAGTCACCACACCGTCGATATTAGGTCGACGCATCACCCAACTTCCGGAGCGCTGAAGCACTGCGAGTGAATCAACCTGGTCGACAATCGCTGGGCCGACCTGTACTGCGCTGGCGCCTGTTCCAATGAGAGCGACTTTCTTACCTTTCAAGTCTGTCTGCTTTGGCCAGGAAGCAGTATGCAAAACATCTCCCTCAAAATCCCCAAGCCCTTCTATCTTAGGAAGTGCTGGACGATTGAGTTGGCCGACAGCACAAAAAATAGCATCGGCCTTGAGTACGAATCTTTCATCCCCCGATGTCCGTGCAGTCACTTCCCACGTCTCAGTGTCCGGATCGTATATCGCAGATTCAGCTTCGGAATTAAAACGGGTGTGTGCAATCACATGGTATTTTTTGGCGCAGTGCTCCAGATACTCTTGAATACTTTTTTGCTTGGAAAAATAATTTGGCCACTGATTATTGGGCTCAAAGGAAAATTGATAGAAATGATTGGGCGTGTCTACCGCACAACCTGGATAGGTGTTTTCATACCAGGTCCCGCCTACATTTTCATTTTTTTCTATGACGGTATAACGGATACCTTGTTTTCCCAGCTGAATTGCCGCGCATAGTCCCGACGCACCCGCTCCAATGATCACAACATGAAAATCATCTGTCTTTTTAGCATCTTCCTTATTCTCGGAATTAGCATGGTCAGAAATTAAATCTTTAGTTGACCGGCTCTCAACGCTAAAGCCCATTTGCTCAAGAAGCATCGGGATGTATTCGGCATGCACCTCATCCGCCACGGCGACAGACATCATTTTCTGAATCGTTTCGGCGGATGGATTTGCTAAGGCTGGATGCCCGCCCTCTGCGATACGCTTCATTTCACCCGCCAGGCGATCCCTCAAACTCGCGGCCAACTCAGGGGGAACAGCTTCTAGATGCTCCCAGGCTCCACGCACATAACTCTTAATTTCATCCAGCACCGACAAGTCGCCGCTCAGATGAATGAGTGCCATCGCAAGCGGAACAACATTCCCCCCCTCCAGGTGCTTCCTGACTTCTGCCTCATGCGTGTTGTTCATATTTGCTTCATTAGGTGATCGTCACAAGACGAATGAAAAATCAATTTAACTTTTATTGTTACTTTAATAATACTTGCTAATATCATTAAAACAAATCTGACTGAAAATCAAAGTCGGCAAAAATTGGATGGAGATAAAAATGCCTGATCGTGATGAAACGATTGCAAAGCCTCATGCTTTTCTCACAGGTGCAGCCTTAGTCATAGGAGGCAGCGGTGGGATTGGCCAGGGTATCTGTCAGGCGCTTGCAAGGCATGGCTCAAATGTTGCTTTCACATATCGGAATAACAAGCAAGCCGCAGAAGCGACCGTTGCCATGGTAGAGGCTCTAGGTTCACAGTCTGAGGCCTATCGAGTTGACCTCTCGGAGCGTGATCAAGTGTCTGAAATATTTCATTCGGCAAACGAACGCTTTGGATCCATCCATACTGTCGTTTTCGCTGCCGGTGCAGACATCACAATGACCTATGTCGCAAACATCGATCCCGACGAGTGGCAATCTACGCTGGACGGAGAACTCACTGGATTTTTTAATGTGATTAAAGCCGCACTACCCGCGATGCGTAAAAGTGGCGGAGGATCCATCTTGGCGCTCACCTCTGCAGGCATTCATCGACACCCTCCTCTGGACATCCTTTCTGTTGTTCCTAAAGCCGGCATCGAAGCACTAATCCGGGGTATCGCCAGAGAGGAAGGACGCTTCAATATCCGAGCCAATTCGATCGCTCCCGGCGTGATTGATGGCGGACTTTTTGAGAGACTCAAACAACAAATTACACCGCAATTCGTTGAGGCGATGAAAACAAACACCGCCTTGCGGCGGTTCGGCTCGATCCGCGAGGTGGCCGATGTGGTCGCGTTTCTGGCAACACCTGCTGCCGCCTACGTGACGGGTCAACACATTCGTGTGGATGGTGGATACTCGGTATGAACAACCTGATGCATCACGAACTCGTCGATCAATTACAAGGCCTGACTGTAGGCCAAGCCCTCAGACGCTCTGCCTCGACATATCCAAACCACGCATTTTTCAAAACAGCAAACGAGAGCGTTAACTTTGGCGACTTTGACCTGAAAATTGATCATTTGGCCTGCGCATTGCTGAGTCTCGGTATTCGGCGCGGCGACCATGTTGCAGTCTGGTTGGGCAACTCGCTTGAATGGGCTTCTTGTTTTTTCGCATGCGCAAGGATCGGTGCGGTCGTCATTCCTATCAATACGCGCTACACCGCCAATGAAGCCGCCTACATCATCAAACAATCCGACTCGAAAGTATTGGTCATGACAGGCAGTCTTTTCAAAATCGACTTCCCTGAAATGCTCAAGTCCATGGCGCCAAAAATCGTCTCTCAGCAGCCTGGTGAGATACGATTAAATGACTTTCCTTCACTCCAACACATCATCGGTGTTGAAACAGAGGGCACGCCATATGCTCACGATTTCTCCCAACTGCTTCGGACGCCAATCGATCGCTTAACACTTGATCAGGCAGAGAAATCCGTTCACTGGGATGATGTACTGATTATTTGCTATACATCCGGTACGACCGGTCATCCCAAAGGGGTCATGCACAATCATGGTGTGATCAAACAGGCTACGCGCGTCGGTCTTGCTCTCGATCTCAAAGCTGGCGATCGCTTACTGGGACACATGCCGCTCTATCACGTTGCCGGACTCTATATGGGGCTTGTGCCTGCCATGACGCTTGGTGCGTGTTTTATCAATATGCCTCATTGGGATAGCAGCCAAGCCCTTGATCTGATGGAACGTGAACACATCACGACTTTTGGAGGGATCCCCACTCATTTCGTTGATTTGGTGAATGATCCAAGTCTCCCGGGTCGTAATCTGTCAAATATTCGAAATGCATGGATTGGTGGAGCACCCGTTATGCGTTCGACGTTTGAACGCTTCAAAAAATTACTAGGCATTCATCAACTCATGTCCACTTACGGCATGACTGAAAATACAATTTCAACCACTTTCAATCGGCTGGACGATCCAATCGAACGGTGCTGCCTCAATCAAGCACCCATACTCGGCCCCACTGAAATTTCCCTCATTGATCCCAACACGGGCGAGGCTTGCGCACCGGGTGAGGTTGGCGAAGTCTGGTGTCGAGGCGAAACCGTGATGCTTGGGTATTATAAAAATCCTCAGGCCACACACGAAACCATCACACCTGAAGGATGGCTCAGAACAGGCGATCTCGGCTGCATGGATCGCGATGGATATCTGAGCATTACCGGTCGACTGAAAGAAATGTTCAAATCTGGTGGAACCAATGTTTATCCTGCGGAGATCGAGCAGCACCTTGTTAAGCATGAGTCAATCAAGCTGGTTGCAGTCGTTGGCGTTCCGGATGAACGACTGAGCGAAGTCGGCTTTGCCTTCGTAGAGTGCCATGACGGCCAGAACGTCACGTTGGCTGAGTTACGCGCTTTTTGCAAGGGGGCCCTGGCATCGTACAAAGTGCCTAAATATTTGAAAATCGTCCCAGCTATTCCTCGCACAAGCACAGGGAAGATTCAAAAAGGTGCGTTAACTGAACTTGCCAAAAAAGAACTCAAACTGTCATAGGGCAACACAGAAAATTTCACTCAGAACCTACTGGCAATTTTCAAGATTAATGAAAAGGGTCTTCAAAGATTCGGAGTAGGCAATTGTGAAGCCGACAATCACAATGATTACGACTAAACTTCAAACGTGTAATAACAAATGAAAATCTGGCACCAAAGTTTTACTGTACTGAGTGATCTAGGTCCTTATAACGACGCACTAAAAAAACACTTTGCTCGTGTGGCGCGACCTGACACGGAAATTGTGATGCATGGCATGGCCCCAGGCACATACCGCACGAACTATCCCGGCAATGATATTCGCCATGCCTCGCTGTACTATCTCCACAGCATGCAATTCATGTTCAATGCCGTCGAAGCACAGAGCAACGGATTTGATGCCTATGCCATCAGCACATTGCCCGATCCAGCTCTGCGCGAAATTCGGGGAATGGTCGATATTCCTGTTGTCGGATATGGTGAGTCAGCCATGCTGACATCCTGCACGCTGGGTCGTAAATTTGGCGTCTTGGTATTCATTGATGATTTCAATGAACTGATTGCCAATAATGTCGAAAGCTATGGTCTGAGTTCACGTTTTGCTGGCTGCGTGCCAGTTGGTTTTGCTTTTACCGACGTCCTCAAAGGTTTTACCGATCCGCAGCCTTTGATCGAACGCTTTAAAGCAGGCGCGCGCAGACTCATTGCACAAGGTGCTGATGTCATCATTCCCGGCGAGGCACCGCTGAATGTTTTGCTGGCACAAAATGGAATCAACTCAGTCGATGATGTGCCAATCATCGATTCCCTAGCGACTTGGGTCAAGCAAGCGGAAACAATGGTTGATTTGAAGCGCCTGTGCGGAACGCAAGCGACCGGCAAGGGTTTCTATCACAAGCGCCCCGAAGCCGCCCGTATCAGCGAAGTTTTCTCTTTTTACGGTCTGGACCGACTTCGATCTGGCTCTTAAGATCTGGTCGCCGCGCAGGATCCAGGACTTCAAGCATGAAATCTATAAAAGCGCGGATCTTGGGCGAGGCAAATCTGGACTTGACGGTTACGGCGTGGAACACACAAACCGACGTATCCCAATCGGGGAAAATCTGAACCAGTTTTCCCTGATTGATCGCCTCGACCACAAATATATCCAGGACATAGATCAAACCCATCTTAGCAATCGCGGCCTGGATGAGCGCAGCGGTATTATTAAAACTTAAGGCTCCCTGAGGTCGAATAATCACCTCCTGACCCTCTCGCGTCAACGTCCACTGATTCGGTGTTTGGTAGTTGTCTTTGAGTAAGCCCATGCAGAGGCTGGGATCAAGCTCGCTGGGACTCACTGAACCAAGCTCGGCCACCAGCGATGGTGCACCGCAAATAATGTAGCGCGCCTCGTAAATCGGCCTGGCGACGAGATCGGCGTCCTCGACCCGGCCCATTCGAATGGCAACATCCGTGGCGCGCTCGATCATGCTGTGCGGTTCATTTGTCAGATTGACCGCCACAGAAAGCTCGGGATAGCGTTTGTGCAACTCCGGAAGCTTGGGACAAAGAATATTCTGACCAATCGCAAAGGGGGACTCAACGCGCAACACGCCAGAAATTTCAGTCGCATGCACTTTGACCGCAGACTCGAGTTGGGCGACAGACTTAAGGATTTCCCTACATTGCGGCAGGAAGATTTCACCTTCTTCAGTCAACCTGAGATGCCGGGTATTACGCTGAATCAGCGTCACACCCAGGTGATTTTCAAGATTGCGCAGGCTGGAAGTGATTGTCGCATTTGCGAGATCGAGGGACTCTGCAGCACGGGAAAAACTGCCACACTCCATGACACGAACAAAAACTTCCATCGCCCAAAGTTTGTCCATTTTCCGTCTTTCAGTTTTATTTAAAAGGGCATTAGATCCCGAGCGCTATGTATAGCTTACATGAAACCCTACACTTGATTAGTTTATATTGAAACTCGATCTATTTAAGGGCAGGATTTCTTCATGATTCAAGATTTTGATGTCGTTGTGGCTGGTTGTGGGGTCGCAGGTTTATCGGCTGCGGTCAGCGCGGCAGAAAAAGGTCTGAAAGTAGCCATCTTAGAGCGTGCAACTCGCGAAGAGCGCGGTGGACAGAGCCGCTACACCGAAGCGTACTTACGCATGAAAGCGATGGATCAAGTCACGGATGACTTCGAAACCCATTTGGCTGAGAACCTCGGCCCCTACAACGACCCCGATCTAATGAATGAAATGTCGACAGGTCGTGAAAGCTGGTCTCAGCAAACACGTTCTCTCGCAATCAATGACACAGAAGTTATCGCCAACTTCGCCGATCACGTTCCCTCCACGATCAAGTGGCTCCAAGGTTTAGGTGTCAAGTTTGATTTTCTGCCCACCCAGTTTTTAACAAAAACCCAACCCAGACTGCTGCCAGTGGGAGGTGGTTGGGCGTTGGTGGAAGCCTTGGCTGCAGCGGCAGAAAAAATCGGTGTCACATTTTTTTATCAAACAACCGCTCGAAAACTGATTACCGATGATGATGGTTTGGTCCTGGGATTACAAGCTCACCAGCAAGGCAAAGGAGCCTTGCGTTTTTCCGGCAAAGTAGTTTTGGCTTGCGGCGGCTTTGAGGGCAATCCCCAGATGCTGACAAAGTACATGGGACCGCGTTCGGTCTATCTGCGCCCGATCTGCAAAGGTGGTTTTTATAACCGCGGTGAAGGCATTGAAATGGCGCTGGACATCGGTGCAGCACCCGCTGGAGAGTTTGGCAGCTATCATGCAGAACCAATCGATCCCCGCTCCGGTGTCGCCGAAGCCTCAGTGTTCATTTTTCCCTACGGCATCCTAGTCAACAAAGAAGGCAAACGCTTCGTCGATGAAGCGCCAGGTACCGTCGATGCCTACTACGAGCGTGTCACACGCCAGATCTACGAGCAACGCGAAGGCATCGCTTATGTGATTCTCGATCAGCGCGTCAAGGACATTCCTAATTATCGACTCGCCATTCGCACAGATCAGCCCGCGATCGAGGCCGACTCGATTGCTGCACTCGCAACAAAACTCGAGATGCCCGCTGAAATATTGTCTGAAACACTTGCTCGCTATAACGCCAGCTGCAAGTCTTCGGCCAAATACGACCCCCTTCATCTTGATGGTGTCGCAACAGAAGGACTCTACCCTCCAAAGTCCAATTGGGCACTACCCATCGATAAAGGTCCATACATTGCTTACCCGATTATTTCGGCCAACGTATTCACCTTTGGCGGCCTGAAAATCACTCCAGACGGTCAGGTCGTCAACACCGACGGTGAACCCATGCCTAACCTGTATGCGGCGGGTGAAGTGGTGGGTATGTATTACACCAACTACACCGGCTCAACTTCAGTGCTAAAGGGCTTGGTGTTTGGTCGTCTGGCAGCCCAGCACATTGCCTCGACCAAATGATGAACGGGTCCATGTACAGCCCTGATCTTCTAAAGGGTCGTGTTGCATTGGTTACCGGCGCGGCGGGTGGGATTGGACAAGCAGTCGTTGAGGCTTTCTTGCAGGCGGGTGCTGTCGTGGTGGGCGCCGATCTGGGACAACAAGCCGGACTCAAGCACGATCGACTTTTCTGGATCCCACTTGATGTAACTCAATCGAAGAATATCCAAGCCTGCGTGGAACAGGCAGTTGCCGCTCACGGCCGTATCGATATTTTGGTTAATGTGGCAGGGGTTGTTTCAGCAGGTAATGCTCAAAATCTCAGCGAAAAAGAGTGGGACCGGGTGATTGATATCAATCTCAAAGGCACCTTCCTGATGTGCCAGGCAGTGATGCCTGTCATGAAACAGCAAAAATTCGGACGCATCATCAATCTGGGCTCCGTCCTAGGTAAAAATGGCGGCAACCCTAGGCCCTGGATTGATCCCTCCGAGCAAGACCGGGCTGGCAACGTCGCCTATGGTGTCTCAAAAGCCGGCGTGCACATCATGACCGTTTATTTAGCTAAAGAGCTTGCCTCATTTGGTATAACGGTCAATGCTGTCGCACCCGGTCCGATTGGATCGGCGATGACAACAAACTTTCCACAAGTCTTGCGCGACTTGATACCCGCAGGGAGAATGGGCAAAGCCTCCGAGGTGGCCTCGGCCATCCTATTTCTTGCGGCTCCGGATTCAGCCTTCGTGACCGGCGAGATCCTCGACATCAATGGCGGACTGTGGTCTGACTAACCATTAATTTTAAATTTTTTAAACAGAGAGAAAACACATGCAACAAGCACGCTCGATTTACCTTGTCCTCGATATGCAAAATGATTTGGTCCACGCCGATGGTCCAAATGGCAAAAGCCCTCTAGGCGCACAAGTGCAAAAGCGTCAACTCATCGCTAAAACCGCCCAGGCGATTAAAAAAGCGCGTGAAGCCGGCATTTTGGTTGGATTCGTTCGCGTGGGCTTCACAGCAGGCTATCCAGAGTGCCCTCCCGCATCACCCGTTTTTTCAGGTGCTCCAGCCGCAGGACTGTTCAAGCTCGGCGCATGGGGTACGGAAATCCATCCGGAACTCGAACAGCGCGAAGGCGACATTCAAGTCGCTAAACATCGCGTCAGTCCTTTCTACTCAACAGGTCTTGAAGCCGCTTTGCGTGCCCGCAATATCACACGGATCTATTGCTCTGGCGTGTCCACACAAGCAGTTGTCCAGGCAACGGTGCGCGATGGACACGACCGTGATTATGAAATGATCGTTCTCGAGGATGCCAGCTGCGCGCATAGCGATGAAGAACACGCAAACTCAATGGGCAGCATTGCACGGTTCTGCAAAGTAGAAAAAACAGATACCGTTGTTTTTTCAAATCCCTAAGTCTGTTGCCTCACACGCCCTGCGAATTTAATTTCATATCCAGGGCGGGGATGATTTGAGACCAATCCGCGACAACACCGATCTGCGCCTGTTTAAAAATGGGAGCCTCAGGATCGGAGTTGATCGCGATGATCTGTGTATGTGGGTCGATTCCAGCCATATGCTGGGGCGTCCCTGACATGGCGACGGCTATGTATATGTCAGGCCTCACATACTTGCCCGACTGACCGACTTGCCGTGCAACAGGCGCCCATCCAGCATCCACAGCGGGCAAACTCGCACTGACTGCCCCGCCCAGTTTTTCGGCGAGAGCATACAAACTATCAAAGCCCGCCTCACTACCAATACCCCTACCCCCTGAAACAAGAATTCGCGCACCGTCAATGCTTGGATGAAGCTCGGACCTTGGCGTAATCGTGATGGGGAGAGCCGGACGTTTAGCAGTCGCGGACACATCGAGTACGGTGACCTTAGAAACAGTCTGCGCGAGCGAACTTTGCTGTAAATCCGCACCACGCACTATCGCAAAAAAATGACCTGCTGACAGCGCGCGCGTCACTTTCATACGTCCACCAAAGGCGGACTTTAATACTGAGAGCTCTTTGGAATCATTCACTAAAATTTGCTCACATCGTCCAAGCGCCACAGCATTGAGGCGAAGCGCAACAGCTGCGGCGATCTCCTCCTCGTCAGGACTAGCATTCATGAGAAAAAGACAATCGTCCTGAACAATCGAGCAAGCAGGTAGGTTCGCAGCCAGCACGTCAATACGCGCGTGGCGTTGCATCGTAGCCGCCTCTGTTTGAGTATCCAAACACCAGATTTGATGCACACCGAGCTGAGTAGCTAGGTCCACCATACCCTTTGCCGCAGCTAAATGATCGCCCATAATGACCACTGCAGACTGGCAAGAGAGATCCTCGGCAAGCTTAAGCACGTGCAGCATCAATTGCTCTGCGACTTCCCGGTCGCTCTCCAGACCACACAATATTGCACAAATATTTTTGATTTCAGCTTTCGACATTTTTCATTCCAGACTGACGCCATCGATCGAGGTGTTGCGCAAGTTGCAATACCTGAGCCTCCACATCACCCTCCAGCATTTTGCAAGGCTTCAAGCCCCTCGCAGCTATATCAAGGGGCGCGATAGAAGAGATTGGACATGTTTGAGCAAACACCTGAGCCGCAGCGTCAGCCTGTGGCTCAAGCACCTCGATTTTCTGCTGTTTCGCCAACATGACATTTTTCATCAAAGGATGACGTAGGCGATTACTTTTGTCATTACTGACGCTCAACACTGCAGGAAGTGGGCACAAAATAGACTCGATTTGATCACTTGCCATTCTTTCAACCAGAATCGAGTGCAGTGACTGCTCATCACCTTTAACAGTGAGTACTAAACTTAAAAAAGGTAGTTTCCATATTTCAGCCAGCGTCACAGGTACGACGCCGTCATCCATGTCTCCATGCTCCCGTCCGATCAGCCACAAGTCTATCTGCTGATCAGCAGGCATCACTTTCGATACGTGATGACTCAACCAGCGCGCATCACCTCGATGTTCGGGCTTGACACGGATGCCCACCACGGTATCAGGCCGGTAGGAGGCGACACTTTTCATGAACGCAGCATCAACCGCACCATCCGTGACAATGACATGCACGGAGGTGTCCGGCCGACGGTCGCGCATTTTGAGGGCAACCTCAAGAGCCGCCTCATCAAAAGGGCTCAGCTTAAAAGGCGTCGTGGGCGTGGCAATCAAATCGATCCATTGCCCCGAGACCGGTTTATCGATTGGTCGCTTCGCATCCGCGACACCAGAAATTAAAACAGAGATTCGCATAGGAATTTATGACAACGTCGCCGCAGCTGAACGCGCAGCTACACGACCAAAAATTGTCGCCTTCCCAAGTGCGGATCCAGTCATATAGGCTGCACCATGCAGCCCCCCCACCACCTCGCCCGCAGCATACAACCCCTCCAAAACCTGGCCATACACATCAAGCACTCTCATATTTGCGTCGACACGCAATCCGCAATATGTCCCGAATACTGCCGCTGTTGAAGGGTAAGCGTAAAAGGGAGCTTGTTTGATCTTGACCAAACTACCGTGCTGATGGACAAGATGTTTACGATTGAATTCGGGATCATGACCTGCATCAACAAAGCCGTTGTAGCGCTCAACGGTCGCCAACAAAGTTTCAACCGGTATTTCAGTCAAGTTCGCCAACTCTTCCAAGGATTGAGCCTCAATCATGAGCCCTTCTTCTAGGCGACGCTCAAAATCCAATATCCTTGTCAGATTGTCCCCGCTTTTCAAAATGTCATGATCGAGAATCTGGTATGTGGCCCCATAAGGCTGAGCGATACAGGCATCACCCAGCAATTTGTACGAGATGGACTCATCAACAAAACGTTTACCGTCTTGGTTGACGGCGATAGCTCCCTTATAAACCGCCAGACAACTGTGATGATTCGTTTCATCGGTAGGATGTTTACCAAAGGTGCCTTTGATATAGGCCATATCACGCACATCCGCACCTAGTTTCCAGGCCATTTTCAATCCATCGCCTACATTACCCTCGCCGCCGATGAATACAGCATTGTCATACTGGGGCGCGTAGCGATGCACCATCTCTAGATTTTTACAAAAACCACCGCTTGCCAACAACACCCCGCTGCGACTGGAGACGGACTGTTCTTTGTTTGTATGCACATAGGTCACGCCCGTAATACGCCCTTGGTCATTGACGATCAGGCGCTGCGCAGCCGCCCCTGTCAACACCTGAACATTGCCGGTTTCAAGTGCGCGTGCGGCAACTGTTCTCACAGTATCCGCTGGATCGACGTTGTGCACGCGCGGGACAGACTGCCCAGACGATGTCTCGATGAGGGGAGAAAACTTGACACCAGCCTTCTTGAGCCATTCGTACGTATCGAGCTGATTCTTGACATAGCATTCTACGAGGGACTCATCGTTTTCAAATTTTCCGACCTCTCGCAAATCATCGAATAACAGTGCATCGGAATCATTGACACCCTGTGCTTTCTGCAAATCCGTTCCGGCAAAAGCCAAACAGCCGCCACTCATCGCCGACGAGCCACCTGTTTCCGACATTTTCTCTAGCAGCAACACTTTCCGTCCTGCCTGGCCAGCCTCTAGCGCAGCTGAAAATCCAGCCAAGCCACCACCAACAATGATCAGATCTAATTCTTTTTGCATAGGATATTCAGTCTTTATCTAAGAGTGTCATCAATAGCGTTTATTTTGGTCTGATTCAATTCCAAGTGAAATACTTTGCCCTTGAATAGACTATTCAATTTTTTTAATAGCACTGCACCTTGAATAAAAAAACTCGGATAATTTCTCATCCGAGCCTTTTTAACGACATGTTTTCAATGACAGGATTAGTCTATTGAGATCTTTGCGTTCTTAACAACTTCTCCTACACGAACATTCTCACTACGAACAAAATCCGTTAATTGTTTTTGATTCATGAAGTTCGGATCCAGACCTGCTTTTGTCAGCTCCTCGCGAACCTTGGGATTTTCAACAGTTGCCTTAAGGGCGGCAGTCAGTTTATCGGCGCGATCAGCCGGGATATTCGCAGGTCCTAAAACTCCCATCCAGGAAATCCAGGACTGCACGCCCTGCTCAGCCATTGTCAACAGCTGTGGTGCGGCTGCCAGTCTGTTTTGACTGGAAACACCAAGAATCTTGGCACGACCAGAGTTGTGGTGAGGCAAAGCAACAACTGCGGGAACAAAGACAGAATCTACCTGACCGCCCAGTACCGCAGTCATCGCTGGAGCGGCACCCTGGAATGGTACATGCAACATTTTGCTGCCTGTCTGAGCCAGAAACATTTCAGTTGCGAGATGGCTAGAGCTACCGAGTCCCCATGAGGAGTAAGACATCTTGGACGAGGGATCCTTTGCCTTCTGGATGAACTGCTTCAAATCACCAGGGTTGTTTTGTGCGTTCACAACCAACACAAAGGGGAAAAATCCAACCATTCCTATGTTCGTAAAATCTTTGTTCACATCGTAACGTGCCGTTTTAGGCGACACCAGAGGGCTCACGATATACGAGTCGGCGATAAAAATAATCGTATAACCATCCGGAGCCGATTTCACTAAAGCATCCGTACCGATCAGACCCGTTGCGCCCGGACGATTCTCAACCACAACAGGCTGACCCAAAACATCAGACATGTTCTTGGCAACAATACGACCCAAAACATCCGAACCACCGCCTGGAGGCCATGGAATAATCATTCGAATGGGTTTATCAGGATAGCTGGCAAAGGCCAAGCTACTCATGCCCGTTGCTAAAACGAGCAACATTGCCTGCAGTAGTCGTCTTGCCCAAAGTGTGCATACGTTCAAAATCGTCTCCCTTTTATTATTGATCTAATACGCGGGTCCTTTTAGTCAGACCCGCTTAGCCTGCTTGACTTGCTTAATTTGCGAAAACTTTTAGTCGGCCTTAATACCAGCTGCTTTGACTGTCGCACCCCAACGATCGAACTCAGTCGTCAGGAACTGACCGAACTGCTTGGGATCGAGGACATCAATAATCAAACCACCTTTTGTCAGCGCCTCTTGAAGCCCTGGTTCTTTTGCGGCTTGAATCAACGCTTTTGCAAAAGTTTCTGCTGCTGCAGGCGACATTTTTGCTGGGCCTAAGATACCGATCCAAGGCGAGGTATTGAGGTCAACACCCTGCTCTAGGAGAGTCGGTACATTCGGCGCATCGGCAAACCGCTTCGGTGCACCAAGACCCAGAATTTTGACTTTGCCTGCCTGAGCATTGGGCATTGCCAGACTCAAGGGCACAAACATTGCATCGACTTGACCACCAAGGACCGCAGTCATTGCTGGCGCAGCGCCTGTGAACGGAACGTGGAGAATTTGCAATTTCTGCATCACAATCAACATTTCCATGGCAACCTGACTCGAACTGCCCACTCCCCAGGAGGCATAGGTCAATTTGCCAGGCTGGCTTTTAGCCAATGCGATGAATTCCTGAACATTATTCGCCTTTATTTTTGGGTTTACCACCAAGGCATAAGGTAATAAACCAACTTGCGCAACGGGAATAAAATCTTTGCGCGCATCGTATGAGATCTTTGGATACACATGAGGATTGACCGAATGGGTATCAGCCGCTGTCATCAGCAAGGTATAGCCATCGGGCGCAGACTTCGCCACGTAGTCTGAACCGATCATTCCACTGGCGCCAGGACGATTTTCCACTACAACCGATTGCTTGAGAATTTTGCTCGTGGCTGCGGCAACCGACCGGGCTAGCACATCCGTGCCGCCACCGGCGTTGTAGGGAACAACAATTCTGATGGCACGATCAGGGTAAGTGCCTTGCGCATTTGCTGTGAAAGAACACACGCTTGCAAGCGATACAGCGAGAATCGCCTTTGTCTTTTGAAAAGAGAGTCCAAAGTTCATTATTTATGTCTTCCGAATAATTTTTTATATTTGAAAACAGCTCAATAACCGTTTATGCACTTTAGCAACTATCTCTCAAAGTTCCAGCAAAAAAATCCAACAACAGTATTTGATAAAGATGAAAATTGAATTCTTTTAAATAATTGAATTCTTCTAATAAAATCTCTGCTCTACTGTGTTCAGAGCGTGCCTAAAATGAATCAGATCAATCCCATTGTCCTCTCAACACTACGCACCAAATTCAGTAATCTGGGACCGATATCGTTTTCAAGTTGATTAGGACTAAGGCGGAAAGCGGGTATGCCGCAATTGAAGGCAAAAGACTCATCGTTGATTTTCGCAAGCAAAGGTACGCCTACAGATCGAGTTTCTTTCACAAGGCCTTTTTTAGCGAAACAAAAGCCCCACTTATCAAATTGCTTGAGAGCTTCGGAAAGATTAGCTTTCACCTCTTCGGCTGAAAAATGTTCAACTCCAGAAAGATGGGATAGGAGGTCTTGTCTTTCACTCAAAGACAAACCACATAGATACGCTCTACCCATGGCAGTCACGAGCAATGGTATCCGTGCCCCAATACCTGCAATGACAGGCGTGACAGATGTGGCGCTTGCACAACTTTCAACAAACAACATTTGAGCACCGTGCCTCACGCCTAGCGAAACAACACCTCCAACTTCATTCGCCAACTCCTGCATAAGAGGTCTCGCAATCTGTCTGATTTTCATGTTCGCCAGAACAGGATAGGCAGCAGTCAGAACAGAGGTTCCAAGCGTGTACTTTGAGAGCGAGGCTACATACTTGATGTAGCCGAATTTAGACAACGTGTAGGTGATTCGAGAGACTGCAGGCTTGGAAAGGCCTGTAATTTCGGCGATTTCCTTGTTTCCCATAAATTGGGAGTTTCGGTGTTTCAAACACTCAAGAACTTGGAGCCCTCGTGCAAGAGTCGCGACCAAGTGGGGATCCTGAGTGACGTCAAAGCCCCTCATATCCGTATATGAATCGTTAATTACACGTTTTCTGGACATTTATATAAGACCTGCACCGAAATGGTTGATAAACAACCTGATATTTGATGCAGGTCGAAGAGATTTATTACTTTGCCAAACCAAGCGTAGTCAACACGGATTTTATACTTCCATATTCTTCATCAAGTAGCTTCCTTGTTTCCTTGGGACCATAGAAAAAAGGTTTCCATTGATTTTGCTCTAGAAAGGTCTGCCACTCCTTTGAATCGTTGATTTTTTTCAGTGCCTGCGCCCAAAAATCGATTTGTGCAGGTGTCATATTTTTCGGGCCAAGCACACCTTGCACGGAAGAGGTAGAAACATCGACTCCCTGCTCTTTCCATGTCGGGATGTTTGAGAGCACGCCTCCCATTCTTTCGGGAGAGCCGATTGCGATGACTCTAAGCTTGTCATTTTTAAGTGCGTTAATGAGGTTGGGCGTCGTCGCCGCCACGACGTCAATGTGCCCACCTAACAATTGAGTAATAGAGATGCCCGAAGACTTAAAGGGAATCACACTTAACTTATCTATTGCTACGCCAGCTTTCTGTAATGGCGAGGCAATGCCAACGTGAATGTGATTCCCAACAGAAGTTGCAACACCGATATGCAATTTATTTGGGTTTTCCTTCATGATACGAATCAGATCAGCACCAGTTTTTATGGGTGAGTCAGCGCGCACCACCACGCCAACATACTCCCTGAACAAAAGAGCAATAGGCGTATAGTCCTCGTAACTGCGATTGAGCGAACCAAGGATATGATTGTTGATGATGGAGGTTGTTAGCGTCATCAAATAATTGCCATCGCCAGGATGCTGATCCATCACGTTCAGCGCAACAGCAAGATTACCTCCGGGTCTATTTGTGATGACAAAATTCTTAACAATATTTTCTTTTATTAAAAGATTTTGAAGCTGACGTGCAGCAGTATCCAAGGCTGCACCTGCACCTGCAGGCACGATAAATTCAACCGTTGTGGTGGGCTGCCAGGTGGACTGCGCATGAACGGAGGATGCCGCAATCAGGCCACATGCAGCAAATAACATATTAAGGGTCAATTTTTTCATGATGTCTCCGAATCGTAAACGTTATGTGTCTGACTGCGAATGAATAACTCCCTGCTGATGAAGTTCTGAAATCTCTTGGCTGTTCATTCCAAGTTTTCTTTGCAGCACTTCATCAGTATCCTGTCCAATTCCATGGCCAACATGTCTGATCCTGCCTGGGGTATCAGAGAGTTTCGGAACGATCCCCATCATTGTCAATTCACCCAATTTAGGATGCGGGACCTTCACCAGCATTTCACGCTCTTTGAAATGAGGATCATGAAAAATATCCTCCATTGTGAAGACTTTTGAAACTGGCACTTCGGCAGCAATCAATCGGGTTTCGATTTCGGCAGCGGTATAACCAGAAGCCCAGTCCTCGACAATTTTGTTGACCTCCTTGACCCTGGCAGCTCTGGCCCGCTGTGTCGCATAGCGCTCGTCCGAAATGAGTTCAGGCTTTCCCATCGCCTTGGCCAATCGCTGAAAAATCACATCATTGTTGGCGGCGATCAAAACGTAGCTTTCGTCTTTAGTCAGATAAAGACTATTGGGAGCTGTAGACGGTAGATTTGAGCCAACACGTTTAGGAATGATTTTCAACCTGTCATAAGCTGGAACATGTGGCTCCATCATGCTGAATGCTGATTCATAAAGCGTTGTATCAACAACTTGTCCTTTACCCGTTTTTTGTCGCTGCAAAATGGCCATGACGGCACCAAAGGCAGCAAATACTGCTGTGTGCTCATCTGTCACTGCCAGAGCTACCCGAGCGGGAGGTCGATCAGGATCTCCTGTCATGTGCCTGACGCCCGCAACGGCCTCGCAGGTCACGCCATAGCCTGGTCTGTCCTTGTAAGGTCCTGTTTGACCATAACCGCTGATGCGCACCATGACGAGTCCTGGGTTGTCCGCAGACAAGGTCGCATAGTCCAACCCAAGTCGCTCCAGTGTCCCTGGTCGAAAATTTTCAACAACGATGTCAGCGTGACTAATTAACTTCTTAACAAGACTCTGTCCCTGCTCGGTTCGGAGATTTATGGAAACTGATTGTTTGTTACGGAGAATGGTGGTCGCATACAACGAGACACTTCCGTCATGACTCCCCATGTTCCGAACTGGATCGCCCTCCGCTGGTTCAATTTTGATCACCTCCGCCCCAAAATCTGCCAATAAACGTGTGCAGGCCGGCCCCGCAATCGTCGAACACAGTTCAATAACTGTGTATCCACTGAGTGGCGCCTCGTTATCAGTCGTCTTCATTTTTGAGTTTCCAATCTGTTAACGCATGGGTCGTTGTTTGGGACCAAGCTGTGTTCTGTTCAACTCGTAGGCATCTTCGATCCAGTCGCACAGCAAGGCGCGCGTCTCAGAGGGTTTGATAATGTCGACAATGCCAAACTTTTCCGCAGTCCTAAAGGGGGACGCAAGCTTATGATAATAATTTTCAAGCTCTTGGCGCTTTGCCTCTGGATCTTCTGCCGCTTCGATTTCCCTCCGATAGGCTGCCGCGACGCCCCCTTCCACTGGTATCGATCCCCAGATCGCCGAAGGCCATGCATAGCGCAAGTTCAAGGACTGTCCATTGGGTCCGAATTTTGGACCATGTAGCCCGCCTCCGACACCAAAAGCCCGACGAATGATGATGGAAATCCACGGAACCGTTGCCTGCTCAATTGCACCCGCGGCGCGATAGGCAATCGGCACTGTGCCGGCACTTTCCGCTTCGAGTCCAATCATCAAGCCTGGCTGATCAGTAAAGTTTACGATCGGAATATGAAACGTATCGCACAGATCCACAAAGCGTTCGATTTTCATCGCGGATTTATGTGTCATCGCACCTCCCATCACCATAGGATCGTTCGCCATGACACCGACCGGATATCCGTTGAGACGAGCTAAACAAGTCAGCGTCGAGCCACCAAATAATCGACTCATTTCAAACAATGAGTCTTTGTCGACAATCTTTTCAAGTATTTTTCTGATTTGATAAGGCGTTCGTTTATTTTCCGGAATCGCATCATCCAGTTTTTCATCCATGCGCCAGGGATCATCTGTACATTCCGTGACTGGAGGTGCTTGCCAGACATTGCGTGGCAGATATGAAAGAAACTTCTGAATTTGCTCGAACGCGTCTTCTTCTGATTTGGCAACGTTGTTGACCGAACCAGCCTTTGCTGCAACCTTCGCGCCGCCGAGCTCTTCTTTGGTCACCACCTGATTCAAGCCCTGTTTCACAACTGGCGGCCCTGCCGCAAAGACCTGACCGACATTTTCTACAATCACTGAAAAATGCGCACACGAGACCTTCACTGCGCCGAGTCCCGCGCAAGCACCCAGTGCCGCACCGACAACCGGCACCGTGCTCAACAAGGGGATAACAGGCCACGATGGATAGCCGGGAATTTTCGTCGATTGCTGCTGCTCAATCAGTCTGACACTTCCACCCGCCGTGTCGACCATTCGTATTAAAGGCATGCGGAATTGATATGCCATTCTTTCGGCATACAGCCACTTATCTGAGACAGTGGCCTCACTTGAACCCGCGCCAATTGTGTAATCGTCGCCAGAGATCATGACTTTTCGATTTTCGATCCTGCCTGTTCCAGTCACTGCATTGGAAGCGATGAATGAAAGCAGATTGCCTTGAGGATCATATTTTCCTTTTCCGGTAGTCATTCCGAATTCTCGAAACGTGCCCGGGTCCAGAAGTTTTTCAATCCTCTCCCTGACATTTAATTTGCCGAGCTCTTTCTGACGCGCCAATCTATCTGCGCCACCCATTTTGCGCGCCGATTCCCTGCGCATTTCGAGTTCTGTGTATGCAGCTTCCCAGCTCATTATTTGATCTCCAATTATTTTTTTCATTATCAGCTCAAAAACAGTAAAATACAAATATAAGAATTAAATTCCTATATTAGGAATTACATATTCATTAAGCTATACCCCTTAAGCCTTCTTTTTGAATTGTTTGGGAACCGGGTGAGACGGATGTTCAGCAAAGTAATGGTGGCTAATCGAGGCGCAGTTGCAGCCCGTGTGCTGAGAGCTCTGAAGGCTTTAGGCGTCCGATCTGTCGCTGTTTACTCTGAGGCAGATCAAGATTTACCGTATCTCCAAGAAGCAGACGAGTCATACTGCCTAGGAGCTGCAAATCCACGCGACAGCTATCTCAATCAGGATGCTTTGATCAGAGTTCTGATTGAATCCGGTGCGGACGGGGTACATCCTGGCTATGGCTTCCTGGCTGAAAATGCGGACTTTGCCCGCCGAGTCATCGAGAGCGGCGCGACCTTTATTGGGCCGAGTCCACAATGGATCGATGCAATGGGTCACAAAACCCGCGCACGCACACTCATGGCTTCGAACGGTCTCTCGATGGGAGCGAGTTCAGAACTCTTAAGCGGCGATATTGAAGAAGCATCACGCGAGGCAGAACGCATTGGCTACCCCGTTCTCGTCAAACCTGCGGCAGGTGGTGGTGGCATCGGTATGATGGCCGCACACAACTCTGACCAGTTGGCCAAAGCACTCGAAAACGCGATCTCTTTGTCAAAACGTAGCTTTGGTAGCTCAGAGATCTATTTAGAAAAGCTGGTGATCCAGCCACGCCATATCGAATTTCAGCTCTTGGCAGACCGTGCAGGCAACGTCCGCCATCTTTTCGAACGTGACTGCTCCATACAACGCAGACACCAAAAGGTTATCGAAGAATCTCCCGCACCTCAAATACCAAGATTAGTACTGAACAAAGCAGGCGACGATATCGCTGCAGTGATGCAAAAACTGAAATATGACAATATCGGAACCGCCGAAACACTTTATGCGAGTGGCACAGACTTTGCATTTCTTGAAATGAATACCCGCTTGCAAGTCGAACACGCTGTCACAGAGGAAATCACAGGTATTGACATCGTTTGCGCCCAGATCCGTATAGCGGCTGGAGAGTCCCTGTCCAACGTCCTTCCAGAAAAAATATCAATAATTGGGCATGCCATTGAAGCACGCATTTACGCTGAGGATCCTATCAAGTTTTTTCCATCTCCTGGCCTATTAAAAACATTGAAATTTCCGACAGGCGATGGCATTCGAGTCGAAACTGGTTACACAGAGGGAAGTCTCATCACGCCTTATTACGATCCATTGATCGCTAAACTCATCGTCCATGCGCCAGATCGAAACCAAGCAATCAACAAATTAATCGCAGCACTTGACCAAATCGAAGTCCAAGGCGTCAAGCACAACATCCCCTTTGTTCGCATGGTTCTTGATAGCGAAGAATTCAGAGCTGGGAATATTCATACTAGCCTAGGCACAGAACTCATTGCGCGTCATGCAGCGAAAAAACAATAAGCAATTTCTGATTATTTTGATAGGTATTAAATCTTAGATAAAGGAATTAAAAATGGCTCGCATCGAAATTATGTCGGAAGTGACTGGAAAGGTTTGGAAGATCGTGGCGGCTCCCGGCACATCCAAGGCGGAGGATGAAGAAATCATGATTCTAGAGTCCATGAAAATGGAGATTCCCGTGGTGATGCCCGAAGCTGGAACCTTGCTTGAAATCTTAGTCGCCGAAGGCGATTCAGTTGAAGATGGCCAAATCGTAGCCGTGATTGATGCTTGAGATGCAAATATCTTAAGGAAGCTTCATGTCGCAAGCTCATTCACGCTCAAATTACCTTGCATAGCTATCAAGCAGATACTTGCCCAAAAAACCTAGCAAGGTAAACATACCTCCGCAATATGCAGTCATCAGCCACATAAATTTACGCTCAAAAAACTTGTGTAAATCAGCGTTACTTCGAGCGATTTCTTGGCGCAGGTCGGTCTGCACAAATGCAATCTCCTTACGAAGGTCGGTCTGCACAAATGCGATCTCTTTGCGAAGATCAGCCTGTACAGCAGCAATTTCATGCCGCAACTCGGCTTGCCCCTGAATCATCTGCACACGCAAATCCGCCATTGCTTGGCAAAGTTGCGTCATGGAGCGATCAAGTCGTTCGCAAATTTTGGTGTGTTGATCGACGGCAAATTCAACGGTGAGCATGCGTTTTTCCATCTCAAAATCATAGACATGATTATGAGCGTTCTCTATGCGTAAAAGTGCTTTATCACCATGAATTTGGTAACAGAATTGTTAATAACTACCTGGATGCGTCAAGCCGGATCTTTTGTCATTTTAAAAAAGATAATTATTTTGAATACAAAGTAGCATCCTGTGAGACACTGGGTTACCTAAGCTTGTTCTGACCTGATTTCTCACAATGACAAAAATAAAGGCCTCATCATGAACGGATCAAGACTGTTATCCCTTTTAGCAATACTCGCAGCGTCGCTGCTGCTTGGCGGTTGTGCCTCAATCACTGGAGGCACACAACAAAGCGTGTCCGTTGAAACCAGACAAGAAACCGCACAAGTCTCCGGTGCGGCTTGCGAGCTCGTCAATGCCAAAGGCAAATGGTTTCTCACCTCGCCCGGATCTGTACAAATCCAACGCTCCAATGATGATCTATTGGTTACCTGTAACAAGCCCGGCCTGGAACCCGGGCGAGCCTCCGTGACCTCGATCGTCAAACCAGGCATGGTCGGTAACTTTTTCTTTGGCGGCATAATCGGTGTCGCGATTGACCATGCCTCAGGCGCAGCCTATGACTACCCCAATATGATTCAAGTCATGATGGGACAAATGACCAAAGTAGGCTACACCGAAGGACATGCCACCACTCACACCACCGCCACACCTGCTGGTGCTCCACCTGGAGTAACCCAAACCAGCGTCACGCCCGCGGGCGTGACCACCACAGAAACGTTGACACTCACGTCAGCAGGTACGGTTGCCACTAATACGGCAATCTCACCATCAAGCTCACCACAGGCGACAGCCCCACCCGCGGCCACTGCAGCAACCGCCAATACACCTGTTGCACCCGTTTCACTCGATGCCGCTAAAAACCAATGCGTAGAGCTTGGCATCAAACCCCAAACCGAAGCCTTTGGACAATGCGTGATGAGGATTGCGAAGTAGTCAGTGCTCTTTCAGCCTACCAAGCAAGCCACTGCTGCCGCAGAAACGGACGGTCGATCTGCGCTGGAGAATCGGGCTGATCCAACCACCAGAGGCTCATTTCGTCTGTCGGTTGATATGGCAAAGCGACGGACATGGTTGTGCCTTTTTCTGAAGCCGATTTTCGAGAGAAATAGGCTTGCGCACGGAGCGTTTTTTAGCAATATTGATACTCAACTCCAGCGCACCCAGATCAAACTCAGGGGCGGCAATTTTGGCCAATTCGCTGGAGCGACCGATTAGCCAAAGCGCCGAAGCGTAGATCCCCAGTGCCACGGAAGGGTCTCCTTTTTCAATACGCATCAGGGTGGGCTCTGACACTCCGATTCGTTCTGCCCACTGACGACGGGACTCACCACGTCGCTTGCGCGCAATGGTCAGATCCTCGCCAAGCTGACGCAAGTGCGACTGCACGAGTGGAGGAAACATTAAAAGTGCTTGAGGCATCTTTGGCATACATAGATATTAGCTAATAATAAATAAAGTTAATATCTATTTGTTTTTAATGTTAACCCAACCGCGCACACCCATGTGAGTGAATGCCAAGATCATCTGTTACGAAAATTCCAAACTTCACTTTAACCAGACTACCCAACATTTAATCAATCTAGTAAAATCTTTTACAGACATTCAGATTTGGGCTGACGCCCATGCCAACCTGCCCTCCCGGGCAAGGTGGACCGCCGAAAGGCAATGTGACCGGAAACGGTAACCAAGCGGGATGCGTCAGCCCTCTTCTAGTGAAGAGGGCTTTTTGTTTTGTACGGGGGATTTATATCCAACTTGCCAACCCGGGCGTATTGCCAAACTGGCTAAACAGGAGATCGTTATGACTGTGCACGTGCTATTTTTGTCGGCATTTATTCGCAAAGCCGATATCGCCGCCCATTACCCAGGCAGCTGTAAGACCTTTGAGCGGCAATATACCCTGAGCACGGGTGATGCGTACTTGTATCGCCTCGTATCAATGAGCAGTGCGGGATTAGGAGAGATGATCGAGGAGATCGAACAAAGCGGTTTAGACATCGAGCAGTTTGTGGCCATCGCCGATATGTGGGCGGGTCCTTTTAAACAGATCCCAACCATTCGCTTCACACGAATTGGCGACGACTTTCCGCCTAAATGGATCGCAGTCTCCACTGAGGAGCACAATCATGTCTAAAGCCACCGCCAACAAACCTATCCCCGTGAGCGCCTTGGAATACCGTCCACGTGACTATTTTGGACGCTATGACTTGCAGGCTCAGCTACTGAGTAGCGTAAAAGGTCGGGTTCGACGGGCATTGATCAAGGATGCACTGGAAACTGGCGAGACCGACACCCTACCCGACTTTGTCACTACCCCAGAGCTCGATACACTCGACCGACAAATACTCGGTAGCCTGCATCCCATGTTTATGGGCGGCGAATACCTCCCGAAGATCAAATTCAATGAAGTCGAAATCGCACGAATCAGTCTTCGGTCCACGACCTATGACGTTTCAGTACTCTACGCTCGGCCAGTCGGACAACGCATCCACTATAGGGTCGTGGACGAGTACGAGGGCGAAACTCTTCAAGAACCCTCTAAGCGAACCTCCACCAAACCGCTCACCATGGGTGAAATGATCGATTTTTTCATCACAGCCTGGAGCTTAATGGATTGCCTAGAGGTCAATTTTGATGATGATGTGGAGGGGATGCTCGGCTTTTTTTCAGCCGAGTCCGAGTTCTATCCATGCTTTGATCAAACGGTCAGGGAGATGGTGCTAGAGAGATTTCCAAAACGTGAAAATGAAGACGAGACCTAGCTTGAAGGTTGAATCTTGTCTTGCGTTTTAGTGTCAAAGTCACTGGCGTCGTGGCGTTCACGCAGTTGTTCTGATGGCTCGCCATGCATACGGTTGACCATGCGCCCGCGCTTAACTGCGGGCCGACTGTAAACAGTCTCGACCCAGCGTTGAACATGCTTATAGTCTTGCACGCTCAAAAACTCGGCCGCCCCATATAACCACCCTTTCACCAACCCGCCGTACCATGGAAACACCGCAATATCGGCAATCGTATATTGATCCCCACCCAAGTATTCACTAACAGCCAGACGACGATCAAGGACGTCAAGCTGGCGCTTGGTTTCCATCGTGAAACGATCAATGGCGTATTGAAACTTGGCTGGCGCATACGCGTAGAAATGACCAAATCCGCCGCCCACATAAGGCGCGCTACCCATTTGCCAGAACAGCCAGTTCAAAGCCTCGGTGCGGGCGGCACCCGCTTTGGGCAGAAAAGCCTGAAACTTATCAGACAGGTAGAGCAAGATCGCGCCGGATTCAAACACGCGCACCGGTTGCGCGCCACTACGGTCAATCAGCGCTGGAATTTTTGAGTTTGGGTTGACATCGACGAAACCCGAGCCGAACTGGTCGCCGTCACGGATGTTGATGAGCCAGGCATCATATTCAGCGCCTACGTGGCCCTGCGCCAGCAACTCTTCGAGCAAGATCGTGACCTTCACGCCATTAGGTGTGCCCAACGAATACAGTTGCAAAGGGTGCTTGCCAACTGGTAGTTCTTTGTCGTGCGTCGGCCCGGCGATCGGCCGATTAATGCTCGCAAAAGCACCGCCGTTGGGTTGCTCCCAAGTCCAAACTTTGGGGGGTACGTAATCTTTAGAATCTGTCATAGGTTTCTTCACTCTGGTTGTCTGGTTAGGCCAAGCCTCGTTATCAGGAACAATCCTAGCTGTTTATATGATCAAAAAACAATTTATTACAAAAATTAGTTCTCCGAACCGAGCGTTCAAAATATCATTAACCGGACAGCAGTCTCAGAACATACTCATTCAATCCAGCATAAGCACGAGGGTGACACGCAGAAAAGTATGTTGCATGGCATGTTTGCAAAGAGAGTATTGTCAATTTATATCCAAACCAGTATAATCATCAAATGAAATCTGTTTCTTTTCTCGGTGACTCCCTCAAACGCCTGCGAGAATTTCCTGAGGATGCAAAGCAGGATGCAGGCTATCAGCTAGATAAGATACAAAACGGACTTCAGCCTGATGATTTCAAACCAATGCCAACAATTGGCAAAGGAGTAAAAGAACTTCGCATCTGGGATGACAGCGGCACCTATCGCGTTATCTACACAGCAAGGCTTCAAGAAATCATCTATGTTTTGCATGCTTTCCAAAAGAAAACATCTGCTACATCCAAAAAAGATATTGATATCGCTAAAACAAGATGGATTGATTTGACAAGGAGCAAAAAATGAAAAAAACAGAATCCTACAAAAGCGTTTGGGATGCCATAGCTGATACACCAGAGCAAGCCGCAAACTTGCGTGCTCGCGCAGAATTGATGATGCAAATATCGGAGTTGGTCAAAGCAAACGGCTGGACACAGGCAGAGGCTGCCGCGCGTTGTGGCGTCACACAGCCGAGAATGAATGATTTGTTACGCGGTCGTGTTTCAAGGTTTTCTCTTGATGCGCTTGTCAATATTGCAACCGCAACAGGCAGACGCGTCCACATGGAATTGCAAGCAGCCTGAACTAAAACCCATTCAGGTCACTACTTCTAATTGAGCGTCTGCAGCATCATCAGGATTATGAGGTGGTGCCTTGATGTAGGCATCAATATTGAGCCAACATAATCTTTAACATCTCTTTAACTTTATTTTTCAACGATGCTGGTGCTAGCACCTTGACATCCACACCCTGACGCAAGATATCCTGAATCAACTCCCAGTCTTCTCCGTAAGGAACTTCCAGGGTATAGCTGCCATCAGCGTGCACTTGCCCCACCTGCTCTGGATGCCAGACTTCGCGTGCGACCCACTGCGCTCTGAATGGGGTGAATTTCAGTTTAGCGACTTGTTTGTTTTTCCCTGAAAAAATCCCATAGCTCGATTCAAATATCTCACGTAGTTCAGTCTCAGTCACAGCTTGAGCTGGCTTTTCTTTTAACCGAACATCATTGATCGCATCGAGTGCAAAGCTACGCAATCCCTCACGCAAATGACAGTAAGCATCTAAATACCAATTATCACGGTAGTACACCAGACGCTGAGGAGAGATTTGGCGCTCAGTGTTCTGGCCTGATTGACGCGCAAAATGTTTAATCTCCAGACGCTTACGTTGTACCAATGCGTGAGTAATGATCTGAAAATATTCGCCTGATACTTGGCGTTGGGCCATCGGTAGGATTCGAATCCGACTGATCACCTCTTTTGAGCTTCCAGTCCCTTCGTCCAGCAAGCCCTCGAGTCGATGCTTAAAGGGCGTGAGATGAGGCAATAACAAACCTCCGGGCTCTAGCTTTGAAATTAATTCAATCATTGTCAGCAAGGAGTAAATCTCTTGCTGACTAAACCATACTCCGGGCAACTCAAACGTTTTATCTGATGACTGCTGACGCGTCAGTGCATAACCGCGTAAAGCTGGATTCCATGCAAAAGGAATATTGAGTCGATCGCGCATATATGCCAGATCGCGGTTCAAGGTCGCACGTGATACCTCAAGCGCTTCTTGCATGCGCTTCATCGTGACAAAAGGCTTAGCCATGAGCATGGCTTGAATCTTATAGAACCGTTCCGTGCGATCCATTGTTTTTATCCACCAATCGAACGTTGCAATACGGCCGTTAAGTTTATATTAGCCCATTTGGTGGTAACAATTTTCCGCTTCTGGGTGACTCACCAGGTGAGACTTGCAAAGGGTCCTAATCATAAAAAATCTGTCCACGTATGTCTCTCTGGACCACAGGGTGCAAACGCCGTATGACTTGATGATCATCGGGTTGGCAAACCATGCTGGGACGTTGAGCCTGTAATACTCGTTTAGCAGTCACGACTTGTCCGCTTTGACGATAGGTTGCCTGATAAAACAAACCCGCCTCACTGAATGACACATCTTGCGGGATCCTCGTGATCCGTGCCTCAGCAGGTAACTCGACCTCGTACGTTTCCTCGTAGCGATAGGAGCGGCAAACAAAAGGAAACAGCACACTCGCCTGAGGTCTGTTGAAGCTTAAGCGAGCAATCAGGGTTGGTGTGAGACCTACAGGGACACTGAGCGCCCCCGGTCCCGGAAAATTCGTCACTGGATCGAGTGTAAACGTGCTTTGATTAGTGAATGGTGCATTCAAATCTCGCGCCTCAGACGGGGTGAAATGCCCCACGCCCGACTGTCGATTTCCCATTAAACGAGATTGCACAAATTTTTCTTTGTATTCGTCGTCATGATCAACAAAAGACAATCGCGCGTTGTAGTCCGATTGACCTGCATACTCAGAATATGAGGAACCCGTGATCTGCCCATCCGCTTTGATCTGAATCTTCGTGAGCGATTTAATCCAGTTTGTTGAGGCGTCTAGACTAGGGGTGCGTCCCTCACGATTAAGAGCCGTGAGAACCGTTGGCTTGTCCATGACACTGGTTGGCAACACCCCAAAAGGCGCAAGTTCCACTGTCGGGTCAAGATACAAATCCCATTGCGGAAGGTAGGCGATCACGTGATTAAAAGGACTCACTGAACCCAGACGGGGGATCGTAAAAGCTGCTCCAGAATTAACCATCGCAGTCGATGCCTGAATGCCTTTGGCTGCGAGCATGGCTATCAATAGCGTGGTCTTATCCTTGCAGTCACCATAGCGATTGCGTATGACATGATCAGCCTGATT
Organism: Zwartia vadi; assembly: GCF_030410375.1. Lineage (GTDB taxonomy): Bacteria > Pseudomonadota > Gammaproteobacteria > Burkholderiales > Burkholderiaceae_B > Zwartia > Zwartia vadi. The sequence continues at coordinate 93,650 of NZ_JAUHHE010000010.1, read as the reverse complement.
AGGCACCACACCACCAGAACCTAAAAAGATAGCAACGTAACGAATCTCCTGAGAAACCCAGTTATACAGCGCCCTTGCCTGTTCTTTTGGGTCGCTGATGCCAGAGGTAATTTCGTCGGCGAGTTTTTGAACATTAGGAGTCACTGCAGCTTTGGGCGCAGCGGCTTTCTCATAGGCCTGCCCCACGGCCAAAGGATTTTCAAAGGTCGACAAATGCACATAAGGACCAAAATCACCCGAGGACACCTGTCCGCTTTCTCGCGCGCGGGTCACAGGCTGCGCGAAGGAATAGCGATAGCGTACTGTGCCATCAGGCCCATCGGCCATGCGTCCACCCTCAAAACCTCGACTATCTGCAAATATCCGGATACTAGGATCGTGAGAAATATTGAACTCTAAGTGTCCGTACTCAACCGATGGTCCCACGCTTCTTCTAAACATAAACTGCCCGGGAAACAAAGCGGTATGCGTTTGACGAAGCATGGTTGAGTGTGCCCTCGCACCGACACTGATCTTTGGATAAATCACGACCTGAGTTTTACGAGAGCTAAACATCGCTGCGCCATCCGAGCGCTCCTCATCGACCACTCTGATCGCCTCCGCAGCAACCGGAATACGCTCTCCTGAGGGCAACTCAGTAAAAGCCTCCAAGACCTTTACAGTCTCGCGATCACTATAAAAATCCAATTCGTCCTGGCTGACGGCCTCAATCGCCGCGGCAGACTTCGCAAGCGTGACAGTCTCGATTTTTTCCTCATACGATCCATCCGCCCGCATATGGATCGTAAAAATATGACGCTCAATTGCAAAAAGACTCTTGTGAGGCTCCTGCGCCATGACCGAGGCAGATAAAAACAACAATACGCCAAGTGCGCGAACTGCATGTGAGGTGTGTAGAGCCAAAACTTTCAACATTGCGTTCACATCATCCATTGAAATTTGAACCTGCAGCTTCACCGTCATAAAGTCTTCACTACGACGATAACAAATAACACTAAAATCTCGCATGGACATCTATTACCTACCCGGACGAGGCGGTCGGCTTGACGCAGGACTGGGAGAGGCACTCCTCTCCAGGGGTCTAAGCGTATTCGGAAGAGAAACCAACGGTGACTTCGCGAAACTCAGTTTTGCAGAACAAATCGAGCTTATAGCGCAAGACCTCAAAACGCACTTTTGGTACAACGATGCAATGGTCGTGGCCAATTCTTTCGGGGCATACCTTTTCCTGCACGCGCAGACAGCGATGGAACCCTTTCCTGGCAGAGTGCTCTTGCTTTCTCCGATCGTAGGAGAGTTTGCAAATAGCGAATCGCAAACCTTTTTCGTCCCTCCCAGAGCCCGCCAGCTCATGGAGTTGGTTCAGACCGGTCAATATCATTCAGCCAAACAAATTGAAATCCATGTCGGTGAACTAGACTGGCAAAGCAACCCCGAGAATGTTCAAGCTCTAGCAATGCTGATGGCATGGGACGTCACAGTTGTACCTGAGGCGGGACACATGCTCCCTAAAGCCTATGTTGGTGCTTTGCTGGATCAATGGCTTTAATGAGCGATTGAAAACCCATATCTTTTATTTAATAAATGTATTGCTGACTTATAGGCACCATCAGACCAGGTGGAGCGCTGCGGATTGTAGCTCTCACCTGCGAGGGCAACGTTTTCACCGGCGAGAGGCTGGACTGCCCAATTAAAAATATCACGCGTGGAAAACGGATATCCTGCACGTATGTAGTACCAGCCATCCGGCCATTCCCAGTAGAAGGTCTTGCTTGCTTTCCCAATTTCAAGCGGCTGTGTCACGCCATTATTGGCAAACAAATGTTCAAGGCCTTTTTTAACCTCACGCTCAATTGACTCAAGACCTTCAGAAGCAAGTGCTCGCCATTTCTGGACACACTCAAAACTATCGCTGTAAACAGACCGAATCACGTTTTGATTGGCTGCGTATGGCTCCTGCGGTATTTCAATCGAATTAATGCAACTATCCGTTGTCCAGGCGCGCCATACTTTTTTGTTGTCCTTCAGCCCGCGGATATTGAGCCACCATGGATTGTCGTACCATTGTGCGACAGTGACGACATTGACCCCAACTAATGATTGATATTGAGCTTGTGATTGAATCGCCCGTGCGATATTTCCCTGGATATGATCAAACGCTTTTGGAGGAACGGTAATGATCACATGTGAACTGTTCACACGATATTTGGTTGTGATTAAAGAATAGCGGTTTGATTCTTTATCAATACTTTTAACGGGCTCTTCCAGGTAAATGCGTACGCCACTTTCTTGCGCTTTGCGAGCGAGACCTCGCACATAGGCAGACATCCCACCTACAGGGTAGGAAGCCTCACAGCAAACATCGATGTCCTCTTCCAGAAAATCAAGGTAGCCTTTGGCACTTAATGGGTATTCGAAATCACTTCTAAAACGGCTCATATCCCGAAGATATTCATAGCCATTATTCCCAAGAACACGCGTGGCATAAGATTTAAAATCAGGAAATTGATCGATATCCTTGCGGTGCTCACTCTCAAGCAATCGTCGCAACAGCTGGGTGGGTGCATCCCCCTTCGCTCGGTCAAACTCTATCCCTGGATATAAAACAACGAAATCATCAGGGTTCGTTGAATAAAGGCCGCGGGCAAAAATGAGCTCTTTCTCCAGACTCGGTTTTTCTAGCTCGATTCCGAGATCGTGAGCGAGTTTGAATAAAACATCTTGACCCTCCATCACACGACGGCCACCAACGGCAATCAGAGGTCCTTGCGCCTGATTAGGATCTTTGCCAATGTCGTAAATACGCCCGCCCAGACGATTTTCCTTTTCAAACACGCACACTTTGTCTTTGTAGAGAGGCCCTAACTGGTACGCAATATAAAGGCCTGCGGGCCCACCTCCAACAATGCTGTATTCGCAATCCAGGGTTGGCAATAGTTTTGAAGCATCTTTTTTACCGACTTCTCCTGCTTGAGAAATAAAACTCAAGCAGGAGAGCAAAAAGAAAAGCATACAAAGAAAAAGCCTCTTGATTTGCATTGCAGTACATCTAGTCATATCTATTGACCTGCCACCAACCCGATCGCGAGTGCTAAAAAATCAATTAATCCAAAGTAATCTTTGCATCCGCAATGATTTTGGCCCAGCGCTCGCGCTCCTCAGCTGCGTATTTTGTAAATTCCTCAGAGGTGCCGCCGATCGTAATGGCGCCTCTATTCAAGAACTCCTCTTTAAACTGAGGATCGTTCAGGATTTTGACTGTTTCTGCATTGAGCTTGGCAACGATATCTGGAGGTGTGCCTTTGGGAGCAAACAAGCCAAACCAGCCGCTGACATCAAAGCCTGGCAAGCCTGCTTCTGCAAGTGTTGGAACATCAGGCAAGAGCGGTGAACGCTTCGCGGACGTGACACCTAGAGCCGTTAGCTTTCCTGACTTGATCAAGGACAAGCAGACTGGCAGGTTACAGAACATCATTTCTACGCGACCGCCAATAATGTCGTTAATCACAGGCGTTGTGCCTTTGTAGGGGATGTGCACCATCTCTACACCGGCCATTTTCTTATAGATCTCGCCGGACAGGTGCATACTGCCGCCCGCACCGCTTGAGCCGTAATTGAAACTCTTCTGCTTTTGGAGTGCCAGGAGCTCTTTAAGATTCTTGGCAGGCACGTGTGATCCCACGACTAGTACGTTAGGCACGCTGATCAGGTTTGTGATGCCAACAAAGTCACGTTGTGGGTCATATTTAATGTTTTTATGCAGCAGCACGTTGATCGAGCCGATACTCGTCGCACCCACCAATAGGGTATAGCCGTCTGGCGGTGCCGAAGCAACAAAGGCTGCACCAATATTGCCATCTGCACCGGTTTTATTTTCTGCGACAACGGGTTGGCCCAAGGCGATAGAGAGTTTATTTGCGACAGTACGCGTCAAAATATCCGTGAGCGTGCCCGCTGCAAAGGGCGCAACAATCGTGATGGGCTTGTTAGGATAGTTAGCAGCTTGCCCTTGTGCAAATGAATGAGGCAGTAAAGCCAGTGCGGTCAGGCTACCTAAACCCACTGTGCGAAGCGTTGCAAAGAGGTTTTTTTTCATATTGATCTCCCGTTTAGTTTTTATAAAAGATGAGTGGTCTCACTCCCTAGGCTTTTATACCTGTGACGCCCTCATCTCGTCCAGAGATCTTACTTCTAAGTGGGTGCAAATGACAAAATTTAGAGAGTGAACTCCCGGTAGTTTGAAAGTTTAGAACTTAACTCTCATGTCAAGGGCTCATTCTTTTGACTTAATTTTGCTGAGTACGGATTGAATGTATCTAGCGCCACCGTTAGGGGCGACCGTACTGAGATGTATCGCAGCGCCTGATCAAAGTGGTCGTCCGGAGGTTAGTTGGATTCAAATGGCACTACGGAAAAACTTTTAGCTTATATTGCTTCACCCAAATATATTAAACATCCCCAGCAAGCCCATCGCACCGAACTGCAGCTTGACATACATCTTTAGCTTTTGATCCATTGCTTGCTGGATCTTGACGGTGATCGCTTTCAGCTCTTCTATTTCCCCTTCTAGTTTTTTGATCACTTCGGCGTGTTCATCTTCTCGGGTCTTTTGCTCGACATAGACCGGTGGCGGCTCAACGGCTGAGGCGGTGGCGAACTTTGTTGCGGGTGCTTTTTCGGGAAAGGATCCTGTCGTGACTTTGCTGGCGGTTCTGGGTTTTGTTTTGGGTGCGGGTTTCTTTGATTCGGTCTTTTGCATGTTCATGATCAGCTTCAAATGAAATTGATCATGGTATGCATCGTTGCCTTGTCAAAGTGCGCATAAACAAGCGCTTATCTAACGTGGCTAGTACCTAGAGGCTCTGTCCGGTAAATGCGCTCCATAAGCGCACCATGGCGTAGGTGTCGAGTTTGCAGTAGTCGAGCAGCTCTCGCTCGATCTCGGCTTTGCGCGCGGGCGTGGTCTGAATTGCGATTGCTTCGACAAATGCACGCATCGCCATGCTGCCGTCTTGGACGCCGTCGAGCTTGTCGTAGTTGAGGTCTGGACAGAGTGCGGGCAGGACGGCTTTGATGCTCCAGCTGCCTTGTTGACTGGGGTGATAGTAATAATCGCGTGCGATGGGTAATAAATCGACCACGCGCGCGTTGAGTGCGAGCAAGTCTTGGGCGAGATGCGGAAATCTGTCAGCCAGCTCTCGAATACGGGCGGTCTCAAAGCCTGCGTTGTACACAAAAATCGGTATGGGCTCATGACAAGACGCGATCAAGGCTTTAGCAAAGGCCTCTGAAGGATCGTTGCCGGAGAGGTCAATGAAGGCCTGCTCGGTGAGCTTTGTATTGGACAGACCATTTAGTTGGCTGTCCTGCGAGAGACGATGCACGCTGAACTGAAACGGGATCTGCTGATAGGGTCGCGTGCCCGGCCAGATAGGCACAGCAAACATGATGGTTTCAAAGTCCAGAAAATATGCAGGGAGCTGGTGCGCGGCGAGTGCTTGTACGGCACTCGCTTGATCAAAATACGCCTCGTTCGCAAGGGTCGCGCTTTTCACGCGCTGTTGTTTGTCGCTCAGCAATTGATCAGGGACGTCTCTGAGCTCTGTGATGCCTTGGGAGGCGATGAGAGCGAGCAAGCCGTTTCTTAAAGGCTTGGGCAGCCAGGCGATAGGATGTTGGGCTTGGGGTTCTTGGCTCTGACAGTAGGCGTAAAACCCACAAGGATAAGGATCATGGCACTGCTTGCCGATAGTGATCTCGGGTGCAGTGGTTAGAGCGACTGTGCTTTGTGCGGCGTCGATCCATCGCTGGACTTCTGCGCCGCGAGCAAAGGCCTCCTCGGTGAGGTCGTTTTCAACGAGGAGACCTTGATAGTCTCCGCCACCTGGATAGGTCCAGGTTTTATCAATATGTGCGAGCGCGATGGCAGTCAGGGGGACGCCTGCCGAGCGGACGACAAAGGCCTGGACGGCAACGTCTTCGCGATGGTAATCCTTGACGGAGGTGGAGGATTTAACCTCGATCATGCGCCAGGCGTGTGGGGGAAGGGATTGGGAATTTTGTACAGGCAGCATCACGTCTGCAAACGCCATCGCCCCCTCGGCGGCAAAGCCTGCTTCAAATATGGGTCGTGGGGAGTCGAGCAAAGTCAGGCTCAGTGCGAGTGCAGCGTCAATACCCTCGGCAAAGGGCTCGATGACGGTGCCTTGTCCTGTGGGGTCGTATAACTGCTGTGCGATCTCTCCGACTTGATGTCCGATGTCAAAGCTTTGCTGGGAGGCGGCAGTGTCTGCGCGCAGCTCCGGGTGATGGACTTCGAGCCACACACGCTTGGGGCACTGCCGATAGGCCATTAGCTTTGACTTGGACAGTGGGCGCATATTTTTCTCCGTATTCTTTTTGGATTATCACACAGCTCTTAGGGTGTAATACTCTAGTGGTGTAATCTTTTCCGCCTGCATGTGTTTTGCCTTCACTGGAGTATTTAATGGCTGTCCTTTACCCTTCCCTGCCTCCAGCGATACCTGTCACGGGCTTGCAACGTGAACTCGATGTGCTGCGTGTGCTGGAGAGATCTTTATCCGAAGGCTATGAGATTTTTTATAGTGTGCCGTGGCACACGGTTCACGAGGGACGCGACCGGCATGGAGAGATCGATCTGGTGGTGCTGGGACCGACGGGCAATATTTTGTTGCTGGAAATCAAATCCGGCGCGGTCGAGCTGACCGATGGCGTGATGTACAAAATGTACAAAGAAGGCAGCAAGGACGTGGGTCGTCAGCTCAGAGTCCAGCACGGCGCCATGGTCAGTCGCCTGCAACAAGCGGGGCTGCGTGCGGCGGTGACCAACTGTCTGGTGTTGCCAGACTTTAGGGTCGAGGATCAGCACGTGGTGGGCATCCCGCCCGAGCGGATTGTGGATGCGACGAGGTTTGAGCAGTTGGGCTCGTATGTGATGGAGGCATTGGCAGGTGCAGGGGGTGTCGGTGGGGGTGGAGGCGGAGGAAGCGGTGGAAGCTCTCACGATCCCAGCGCACTCCCCGCGGTGCGACAATTTCTCCGTAATCAGTTCAAAGTCACGCACGATCTGCGGGTCTTGGGCGCGCAGCTGCGGGGAACCACCCTGCGTCTGGCCGATGGTCTGGCGACTTGGGTGCCGCGCATCGATACGCCCTCGGGTGTGCTGAGAATCCAGGCGACGGCTGGCTCGGGTAAAACGCAACTGGCCTTGCGTTTGTTACAAGATGCCGCCGCAGCCTCGCAACGCAGTCTCTATGTTTGTTACAACCGCGCGTTGGCGGATCACATCACACAGCTCGCCCCCACGCGTGCCCAAGTTGCGAGTTTTCATGAACTCTGCGTGGAGCATCACCGCAGGCATGTGGGTGAGCCGGATTTTGGCGCCCAGGGTTTGTACGATCAGCTGAGCGCCGAGTATAAGGAAGCGGTCGAGGCAACTCCGGAGATGCAGGGACGCTATCAGCTGATCATCATCGACGAGGGCCAGGATTTTGAACCGGAATGGGTGGTGAGCTTGCTGCCTCAGTTAGCGCCAGAAGGTCGGATTTATCTGCTGGAGGATGCTGCCCAACGCCTCTACCCCCGCGACGAATTTGATCTGTCGGATGTGGTGACAGTCCACTGTCAAGACAATTTTCGTACACCCCGCCAAGTCTGTCAGGTCCTCAACGCCCTCCAGCTCTCAGACTCGCCTATCGAAGCACGCTCGGCCTATGAGGGTGAGGTGCCAAATTTTCACATTTACACAACCGAGGCGCAGCTGCGACGCCAAACCGAAGCCGCGGTGAAACATCTACTGTCGCTGGGGATTGCGCTTCCTGAGATTGCCTTGGTGAGCTGGCGCGGACTGATGAACTCGGTCTTAATCCAGACCCCTGTTCTGGGTGACTGGTCACTCAGGCGCCCTACCGGTAAATACTCGAGTGCCGGGGATGCGCTCTGGACGGAGGGCGAGTTATTGGTGGACTCGGTCTATCGCTTCAAAGGCCAAAGCGCTGCCGGAATCGTGTTGACCGAGGTGGATTTTGCGACGCTCGATGAGGCCGTGAAACGTAAATTGTTTGTGGGACTAACGAGAGCGCATATCGCGGTGGAGGTAGTGTTGACGGAACGGGCGGCCGGGGAGTTGGTGGGGGTGTTGTAGGGAATGGTGCAGGTGATTGTGCGACGAATGTGGCAACCCGATAACTTTTATGGATACAGAGTAAAAATTACCTCGGTCGCAGCTAAATTCTCAAATAACGAAAATCCACTGTCACAAGGGCGCTAACCGGCCTAGTTACCTCTGTCTTAGACAAAACGAAATGACACGTAGAAACTCACCCAATACTATCGAAACGCTAGATGATCTCAGTGCGCTATCAAGTATCGTGGTCGATAAACGCTTGGGCAAACGAGCTTCAGCAAAAAAGAGCAGACGTAATCGCCATTACGAAAAGCAGTTTATTAGAAATACTCTTGCACATCATTTGACCAAAGACGACTCTGAACAACAGCCGGACGTGTGACTCAGTACGCAAGTTTTATCACTTGATGTTTATGCAAACCAGATATTGCTTTCTTAAGAATTTTATAAATATCTAGATCGAATTCGGCAGACTCAGACCTAGCTAGCTCATACAGTTCGTCATGGTCACGGGCAATGCCAAGGTAGCACCATTTATCAACCACCACCATGCAATCTCCATCTTTGATGGCAACCGCTCCATCAAACGGCCATACCTGAACTTTGAACAGGCTGAGTGCAGCTTCAAGATTCAAATTATGTACGTTTATAGAAACCTCACCTACGCAGGCACCCTGACACTGTTTGACCTGATAGCCAAAGCAAGATCTTCCCTCCTCTACTTTCTCTATGCCTAGCAGTCCCATGCAAAGGCGATATTTTTTTGCAACAGCAGCTAAATAGCCGTGCGCTTCTTTTTTACTGTAAAAAAGACCATAAAGGTTTTCTTGTAAGCCCGGTTGCAAATTTTTATGTGTCACAAGTGTTGGCTTTTGTAAGCCGAAGTTATCCTTCACTAATTGCCACGCACTTAAGTCTTTCGACTTGCGCAACTTGATATTCATGCTCGGCATCTGCTCTTTAATTAGCTTTGACTCAATAATCAACGCTGTTAACTCACCGCTAGTCTCAATCCAGTCAATATGGAAAACCTGTAGTGACAACTTCATTTCTTTTCGAACCGTCAGAGCGCTTTGAAAGTGGCTAATCACACGGGTGCGCATATTGATGCTTTTACCAATATAGAGCGGTGCGTTGTTCTCCCCATAAAAAATGTAGCAGCCGCAGGTGTCAGGAATAGCGTCAATAACTGCTTGGTTGATATTGGGAGGAAGGCTCACGCTTCCTACCAACTGGTTCACTGCGGCAAGCAGACGCTCTTTACCGAAAGTCGCTTCACACACTCGCCAAAATTGCAAAAGTAAATCTGCATCGCCCATGGCGCGATGGCGACTACTCACGACTAAATTATGTACAGCAATGATGGTGTCTAAATTGTGACGTGTCTGCTGCGGAAAAAGTAAGCGAGATAGTTTTACAGTACACAACACCTTTGGACGAAAATCCATACCTATTCTTTTGAAAGAGGCCTTGATAAAGCCATAGTCAAACCTAGCATTGTGTGCAACGAAAATCTTCCCGTTCAGCTCATTTTTCAATTGATCGGCAATTTCATTGAAGTTAGGTTTACCAGCCAACATCGCTGGAGAAATGCCAGTCAAACGCTGGATATTTTGCGGGATGAACGTCTTTGGATCTAAAAGAGTCTCCCATTCTGATACTTCATTGTTGTCAAGCGTTTTAATACCAATTTCGGTAATTCGATCTCGCTCGAAATTAGAACCCGTTGTTTCAATGTCTATGAAAGCAAGAACGGGAAATTCGTCTTGTTCATTGTTATTTGATGATTTTTTTTCTTTGAGGCTCTGGCATCGCGTCGATATGCATGTCGCATTTATGGGATTATAAATGGCTCTTCTTGCTAAAGTTGAATTTCATACTAAAGGTTGCCAGACACACATCAAAATGAATCAAATCCATTTCAAAGTCCTGTTTGTTTGCATGGGCAACATCTGCCGAAGTCCTATCGCAGAAGCTGTTTTTTCTAAAAAGCTTGCTGATCGAAATATCCTGCACAAATTCACAATTGACTCAGCGGGCACACACTGTTTTCATCCTAACGCACCACCAGATGAACGAAGCCAAAAACATGCTTTAAAAAGAGGATTCGATCTTTCAAACTTGAGGGCTAGGCCAGTTGTTGAAAGTGATTTTGAAGAATTCGATTTGCTTTTGACGATGGATTGGGATAACCGTGCGCTCCTGGAAGAAATGTGCCCTGCTTCACATCTTTATAAAATTCGGAGTTTGGCTGAGTTTTTGCTAACAACTCAAGCGTCTGTCATACCTGATCCTGACTACGGAGGGGATCAAGGGTTTGAACATGTATTGGACTTGATCGAAGAAGCCAGCGAAGGTTTGATGAAATTCTCACTGCATAAGATCAAAGCATAAAGAAAATCAGCGCAGCAGCAGTTGCGTTGACAGATACTGATACCTGCTTGTCACAACAACAATATGTATCTACAATGTATATACTTGTTAGGAGTACACGCATGGACGCAGTGATTCGAAAATGGGGAAATAGCCCTGCCCTTCGCTTGACAACAGCCGTATTAAAAGAGGCCGGACTTCAGCTCGAAGAAAGAGTGGATCTCAGGGTGTCAAAAGGTCAAGTGATCATCACAGCAATAGACAAAGTCGAGTACGACCTAGATACGCTTGTGGATGGCATCAATACTAAAAATACTCACGGTGAAGTCAGCTTTGGCGCCCCCGTCGGCAAAGAGGCGCTTTAATGCCGCGCGTTTATGTTCCAGATGCGGCCGATGTCGTTTGGCTAGAATTTGATCCACAGGCAGGACATGAACAAGCCGGACACCGACCAGCACTTGTCATCAGCCCTGCAAGCTACAACAGCAAAACAGGTCTCATGGTCTGCTGTCCGCTGACCTCTAAAATTAAAAACAATCCCTTTGAGGTAGTGACTCAGATTGACGGCGTCGATTGCGCAGTTCTATCAGATCAAGTGAAGTCACTGGACTGGAAGGTCAGACGCGCGAAAAAGAAAGCCATCGTTCCACCAATGGTCATGCTCCATGTCAGAGCGAAAATCAAAGCGTTATTAATGATCAAGTAAATTCTCAGACAACTTGGGATCTTGAGCCGTCGTACACCCTAGATCTGACAACCTAGTACAAACGATAACTTGTTAGAAAGCAGCCAGGGTTTTACTTTTATACTAATATATCAGTTGAAAATATGCCCAATATCATCAAACTCGACCGCTACCGACAGGCTGCACCTCAGCTATACGACCTGCTGAGAGAGCAGATCATTTCTGTTGAGCTCAAACCTGGCGATTCTCTCTCTCGCAATGAGTTAGCGAATCAATTTGGTGTGAGCCAAACACCGATTAGGGATGCATTGATGCGGCTCGAGCAGGAAAACCTAGTAGAAATTTTTCCTCAATCTGGCACGCGCGTCAGCAAAATTGATCTCCAAGCAGCTCAGCAAGCCCATTTCTTACGCAAGTCTGTAGAAACTGAGCTCGTATATGAATTTGCCATTCAAAAGAACGAATCGGTCATTGCAGCACTTGATACTGCGCTGGATCGTTTGAAAAGTCTTGTCAATCAAGGCCATATTGACCCTTTCATCCGAGCTGATAAAGATTTTCATTATGTACTGTATGAGCAGGCCAATCTTCTAGAAATATGGTCTCTTCTTCAAATTCAAAGCGGTCACATCGACCGCATCAGAAGGCTTCACTTACCTGCGGCGGGCAAGCGACAAAAGGTCATTGATGATCATCAAAAGATTGTTGATGCGATTCGCTCGGGAGATGGCATGCATGCTCAGCAAACGGTGCGCGAGCATTTGGCTGGCACGCTTTCAAATATTGATTTAATCCGGGAAAAATATCCTGACTTTTTTGAGTTGTAAACCTCTATATAAACGGAGACATAAATGAGCAACAATCAGCGTCGACACATTCTTCTGGGTGGTGCGGCATTAGCCGCCACTGCTTTGCTGCCTAAAATTGCGCTTGCACAAGCCAATAACTACCCCACTCGCCCAATTACCTTTATTGTTCCTTGGCCTCCCGGTGGGACTGCCGACGCGACGATGCGTGCACTCGCTCAAGCGCTGACAAATGAACTTGGTCAAACCGTCGTGGTTGAAAACAAAGCGGGTGCTGCGGGTATGATCGGTGCCAAGGCTCTGGCAACTGCCAAGCCAGATGGTTACACAATCGGTCAGATCCCTCTTTCAATCACTCGCTTTTCTCAGCTTGGCTCCGCTCAGATCGATCCTGCCAAAGATTTCACTTATCTGGCAAGAACATCTGGTCAAACTTTTGGTATTGTGGTGCGTCCCGAATCCCCTTTCAAAACATTGAAAGAGCTAGTGGATTTCGCTAAAAAGAATCCAGACCAACTGACTTATGCAACCTCCGGCATTGCTGGGCAAACACATGTCGGCATGGAAGAGTTTGCAATGGCTGCGGGTATCAAAATGCGACATATCCCCTACAAAGGTGGTGCGCCAGCGCTCCAGGCTTTGCTAGGTGGTCAAGTCGACATGCTGGCCGACTCCAGTGCGTGGGCACCACAAGTTGAAGCGGGCAAGCTACGCTTGCTTGCTACGTGGGGAGAGGAACGCCTGAAACGCTTCCCCAATGTTCCGACACTCAAAGACTTGGGCTATCCGGTTGTCACCGACGCACCCAACGGCGTGGGCGCTCCCGCTGGACTTGACCCTGCAGTCGCCAAAAAACTCGGTGCTGCGCTGGAAAAGGCCGTCAAAAGCAAAGAGTTCCAAACTGCTTGCGATCGCATTGATGCGCCGGTCTTATATTTAAATCCTGATCAATATCGTGCCTACATAATGGAAGTTTATAAAAAGGAAGGCATCCTGATCGAGAAACTTCAACTCAAAAAACTACTGGCAGGCTAAACATATGACCGCATCACCCGCCTCGCTTATCCGCTTACATCCTGCGGATAACGTACTGATCGCCAGAGAGCCTCTCACCATTGGCGCTCAAGTCGCATACAACGACCAGTCATTCAAGCTTCGCGCGCAAGTACCAGCGGGTCACAAGATCGCTGCATGCACAATCACAAAAGGTACGGTTGTACGCAAGTACGACACACCTATTGGTGTAGCGACGCGTGATATCGAGGCGGGTGATCACGTGCATAGTCATAACATCATGCTCAGCGACTTTGGTCATACTCATGACTTTGGCCGTGATGTAGTGCCCGTTGAGTATGTTCCTGAGTCTCAGCGCGCAACATTTATGGGGATCAAACGCAAGGACGGTCGTGTCGCGACGCGAAATTTTATTGGTATCCTCTCTTCAGTCAACTGCTCTGCAACTGTCATACGAAAAATAGCCGACTGGTTCACGCCTGAGCGCCTCGCAGCATATCCAAACGTTGATGGCGTAGTGGCATTTCCACAAACAACAGGATGCGGAATGTCATCGCCAAGCTTGCATTTTGATGTGTTGCGCCGAACGCTTGCTGGGTATGCACGTCACCCTAACCTCGCAGGTGTACTAATTGTCGGTTTGGGATGCGAACGTAATCAGGTCGCGGACCTTGTAGAGTCACAACAGTTAAATGTCGGATCGCATCTAAAAACCTTGGTGATGCAAGAGGTCGGCGGTACGCGAGTCACCATCGAGGCAGGCGTCAAGGCGATTCAATCTATGCTGCCTGCAGCAAACGACATCACACGTGAACCTTGCAGCGCAAGCCACATAAAAGTCGGACTCGAATGTGGTGGCTCAGATGGATTTTCTGGCATCACAGCCAATCCGGCTCTCGGCGCTGCGATGGATATTTTGGTGAGACATGGCGGAACAGCAATTTTGTCCGAAACACCCGAAATTCATGGTGTTGAGCACATGCTGACTCGGCGCGCAGTATCACCTGTTGTCGGCCAAAAGCTTCTTGACCGGATCAGCTGGTGGGAGGAATATACGCGCGGCCATAATGGTCAATTCAATGGCGTGGTCGCGCCAGGAAACATGCAAGGCGGACTGGCCAACATATTTGAAAAGTCCCTCGGATCGGCCATGAAAGGTGGCAGCACCCCTCTGCAAGAGGTCTACCACTATGCTGAACCGATCGAGAAATCTGGTTTTGTCTTTATGGACTCACCTGGGTATGACCCTTGTGCCGTGACAGGTCAAATCGCCAGTGGTGCAAACATCATTTGCTTCACGACAGGCCGCGGATCCATGTTTGGATCCAAACCTGCCCCCACAATCAAACTCGCAACCAATTCACCCATGTTCAAACGCCTTGAAGAGGATATGGACATTAACTGTGGTCGTATCCTAGATGGGGAGCTGACTGTTCAAGAAATGGGGCAAGTAATTTTTGAACATATCCTTGCGACTGCTTCAGGTTTGAAATCAAAGAGCGAACTATTAGGCTTGGGTGATAATGAGTTTGTCCCCTGGCATTTGGGAATTGTGAGTTAATGACGCAATAGGTGTATGTCGATTTTGTTTCCGGCAAATAATGAATTTTTACTATTTTGCCGGAAACAATTGAGGTCTATCAGGGCCTAACGATTACCAAGGTCCCGTAAAGACTGCCCAGACATCACGTTTTCCTCGATCGTTTGTAAGGACACTCGACGAGTCTCCGGGACAAACAACACACTGATTAACAGAGACAGTGCGCAAACAGACATAAAAAAAGTCATCGACCAAGTCAGGCCAATTTTTTCCATGGCAGATAGAAAGGTGAACGCGATCAGTGCGTTAAATAACCAGCTGATCGATGACGCTACAGCGATGCCTGTTTCGCGAATGGCAGTCGGAAAAAGCTCCGACATCATGACGTAGGGCAATGGTCCTAGACTCACTGCAAAGGCCATAATAAAAATAATCAAACCCGCGAGCCCGAACCAACCTGCCCACACATGCGTCACAACAGAGGCCGCAATCACCAAGGCCATCCCAAATACCATCGCGGCCGATCCCCAGATCAGTAGCGCTCGACGTCCGGCTGTATCGACAAGACGCAAGGCAACAAGTGTCGATAGAAAATTGGCAAGCCCCAACCCAAAGGTTGCGGCAAGCGATGACGTACCTTGCGCAAAGCCGAGAGTCTGAAAAATATGAGGCGCGTAATAAATGATGCCATCGATGCCACTCAGGTTTTGCAAAATGAAAAGTCCGCCACATAACGCGAGGACAGCCAAGATGGAATGCTGTGCAGAGAACAACTTGAGTGGTGCTGTCACGCTCTGTGAAAAAGGAGTGTGCGACTGCGCAGTGTGTTGAGCACGCGAATCCAGCCAGTTTGGGCTCTCCGGCAAGCGCATCAGCAAAAGAGCAGCAATCACTGCAGGCACTGCACCGAGTGCGAGAATCTCTTGCCAGGACCACGTGTGAATAAATAACAACGCAACAGCATAGGCAATCAAAATTCCACCTGTAATCGCCAACTGAAAAATAGACACGACGGCGCCACGCTGGTCTGAGGGAGTAACCTCAGCGGCATACATCGGCACGACCATTGAGGACAATCCAACAGACAGCCCGAGCACGACTCTGATCATCATCAAAGCTGAATAATTAGTCGTTAGTAATAAGGCGCAATAGCCGGTAAATGCTAGGGCTAAAGCGATATACATAGTAGTTTTGCGTCCTAGTTTTGATGACAAAGGACTAGCAAATAATGCACCAAAAAAACTTGCGATGATAAGTGTAGACACGAGCCACTCTTGACCGCTAGCATCCAAATCAAATGTTGCTGCGAGCTCTTCTAAAACGCCCGCGATCGATGAGATGCCAAAGCCGAATAACAGGCCAAAGCAAATCACTAAGCAAGCGATGCGTGTGGTGAGTGTCAACATTTTTTTGAATGTGTGGTTGCAATCAGTCTACACCCTTGCAACATTTACATCATCATCTAGCGGGACGGAGGGACAAAATGAAGACAATAACTAAACCAACAAAAAATTCCACCACTGCAACATCTGGATTGTTAGCAATCGAAGGCGGAATACCCGTTCGAACAACACCATTGCCTTGGGAATTCCCGGGTGCGAGCTTTATCGGTGAAGAAGAACTCGAACTCGTCACAAGCGTTGTCAGGGCACACAGTCCCTTTCGTTTTTATGGTCCGCACGCGCAGCATATGGTCGATATGCTCGAGCATGAATGGTGCGAGGACTTTGGACACAAACACGCGCTCGGAGTCGCCTCCGGAACGGCTGCACTGAGCATTGCAATGTCAGCGCTCGGTATCGGTCCTGGCGATGAGGTCTTGGTGCCGGGATATATGTGGGTCAGTTGTGTCTCTGCTGTTGTACGCTCCGGAGCCATTCCACGTTTAGTAGATATCGACGAAACCTTTTGTCTGTCTCCGTCTGACTTAAAGGCAAAGATCACACCGAGAACACGCGCAGTATTGTGTGTGCACATGAGCGGGACAGCAGGTCATATCAAAGAAATTGCCGCGCTATGCAAAAAAAATAATCTTTACCTGATCGAAGATTGCGCCCAGGCCGCGGGTGCGAGTGTCGATGGCATGCCCGTTGGTCGCTTTGGTGATATCGCGACCTTCAGTTTTCAATTGAATAAAAACATGACGTCTGGTGAAGGCGGTATGGTGGTCTGTCAGGACGAGGCGCTGTTTAGTCGTATCGTGGCGCTGCACGATCTGGGCTATCCGCGCACACCAACCGGTCGCTTGGATTCGTCCAATGAGAACACTCAACTGTGGGGCATGGGCGCACGGATGGCCGAGTTACCCGGTGCTCTGGCTCTTGCCCAATTGCGGAAGCTCCCGGAAATAACGGGTGCCATGCGCAAGGCTAAATGGACCATCCGCAAAGCCTTGAGCAAAACGCCCGGCCTCACCTTTCGTGAAATCGTTGATCCCAAAGGCGATACGGGCCCATTTTTACTCATGCTACTGCCCGATGCAGATCTAGCGCGACGCTTCATTGATGCACTGCGTGCCGAAGGCATCTCTGGTCCGCCCGGAAGTCTGGCCTGTCTCACGCTCAGCGAGTGGGGCATGCACTGGTACAGCAACATCCCGAGTCTCGTGCACAAGCGCTCCAATAGCCGAGATGGTTTTCCATGGACGCATCCCGACAATGCCTTTGCAAAGGACTATTCCTACAAAAAAGGGGCTCTCCCAGTTTGCGATGATTTTCAAGAGCGTGGCGCCATGCTTACGATCGCCTCAACGCTTTCAGAACAAGACATCAAAGACATCATCGAAGCAGTCAAAAAGGTTGCGCGAGTCGTTCTGGCATAACGCTGCAAATCGCATAGATTGCTCAATCGATCATCACTTGTAGGGGATGTCTCGTGATTTATTTTGTTGCCTTGATCGTAGGTTTAGCAGGCTTGTTGTTTGGCTTTGATGAAGGCGTTATCGCCGGAGCACTACAGGCTTTACGTGTGCAGTTTGATCTCTCAGCTTTTGACGAGGGCCTGATGACTGCGGCAGTGCCATTCGGCGCGTTATTTGGCGCTCTGATCGGGGGTCCGCTCTCGGGACACATTGGTCGACGCGGGGCCTTACTGTGTGCCGCAACCTTATTCACGATCGGTGCCCTCCTCGCGGGGATGGCAACAGCGGTCTGGATGCTGACGTTAAGTCGTTTGGGCCTCGGGCTGGCCGTTGGTGTCGCGGCAATCGTTGCACCGCTTTACATCTCCGAAATTGCGCCTGCTCATCGCCGCGGCATGCTGGTCTCGGTGTATCAACTTGCGATCACGATTGGGATTTTGTCAGCCTATCTTGTGAATTACGCTTTTGATGAACGTTGGCGCACGATGTTTATGCTGGGTGCCGTACCTGGCGTGGCACTATTCATCGGCATGTTGCTACTAACCGATACACCGCGCTGGTACTTGATGAAAGGACGCGAGGACAAAGCTGCGCATGCCTTGCGTCGTCTGCGTCATGGCAGTGACGCCGAGCTCTCGACGATACGTGACTCGCTCGCCGAGCAAACAACCTCGCCCGCCTGGTCCGAGCTGCTATCGCCTGTTGTGAGACCTGCTTTTATCGTCGGGATCGGCTTGTTTTTCTTGCAGCAGCTCAGCGGCATCAACGCAGTGATTTACTACGCACCAACTGTGTTTCAAGAGGCTGGTTTCGACTCGAGTGCCTCACCCCTGATGGCAACCATCGGGGTAGGCATTGTCAATGTGTTGATGACTATCGTCGGGATGGCTTTGATCGATCGCATTGGTCGCCGCAAGCTCTTGTACCTTGGATTTATCGGGACGACCTTGAGTTTGGGTTTAATCGCGGTTGGTGCGGCCACAGGCTCCAAGTCGCTCGATATATTGGCCGTCATAGGACTGATCGGCTATATCGCTTCTTTTGCGGCCAGTATCGGGCCCTTGCCATGGGTCATGATGTCGGAGATCTTTCCCTCACGCGTCCGGGGTTTAGCCATGAGCGTGACATCGCTCAGCAATTGGCTGTTTAACTTCATCGTCGTGTTTTCATTTCCGCTGTTGGTGTCAACCTTTGGACTAGGTGCGGTGTTCGGGCTGTATGCACTGGTCTGTGCTGCCGGTTTGTTGTTTACGTGGCGTTATGTGCCTGAAACCAATGGTGTGACGCTCGAAGCAATTGAGCAATATTTATTGTCAGGAAAGCCTCTACATACGCTTAGACCTGCACCAGTCATCATTACACAGACTGATTCCCCACAAATCTCCCAACAAGTCTGCACGGATTTGATCACAGCTGTGATTCAACTATCGCCCTACGAGCGCGCACTGATGCCCATCTATGCGCATATTGGACTCGTTGCGCATCAAAATCATCAAATCAACACCGCACTCAGAGATCTGCACGCGAGGCTAGTGACTCAGTATGGTGCCTGGGATACTCATCCACTCAGCAAGCGTACGCTTGGGCCCCAAGGTCCTGTGCTATTCACATTTTTGGAGCATATTCGATTTGCTTCGACAGATTTTTTATCGACCGTAAAAGAAGCACCGGCGGATCATGTGGCACGACGTATCGATAGAGAAATTAACTGGAAAAAATCATGAGTGACGTACTAAACCACGAGGCTAATTTTGATGTCTGTGTGGTTGGAACCGGTGCGGGTGGAGGCATCCTCGCTCATCAACTCGCAAAAGCCGGCCTAAAGGTCGTCTCTTTGGAGCAAGGCCCTTTGCTACCAAGCGATCAATTTAAAACGGTCATGCCTCCCGGTCTAGGCACGACTTTTGGGATTTCTCCCACGACTGTCTGGCCGAGTGACCCGCATGACAGTCTGTTTATCCATCCTCTTTTCGCTCGAAAGGACGAAGGGTCGACAGACTTGCCACAGGACGGATTCAGGCATTTTCAAATACTCGCCGTCAATGGTTTACAAAACTTGTGGAATGGCGTGAGTGTGCGCTTTTCCTCAGAGGATCTTTCAAGCTGGCCACTACATACTCGTGATTTATCTCATCATTACAGCGCAGTTGAAAAACTGATTACTGTTTGTGGCACCAGAGAAGGTATCGATGCGCTACCCGATGGGGAGTTTATCGAGCCTAAGCCCTTGAGGCGAGCGGATCATTTAGTCGTCGAAGCAGTGCAATCACTGGGCGATCCTCATTCTCACGCAATACCCAATCGAAAAGCGATTAATACCCGCGCAGGCACGCCGGGAGCCTGTGAATCCACTGGTGTCTGCACCTCGGGTTGCCCAGTCGGTTCTGTATATAAATTTTCATCGCGTTTGCTGCCTGAGCTCAAGGATTTGCCAAACTATCAGCTCATCTCGAGTGCAAAGGTTGTCAAACTCTTGCGTTATGCAGACTCGAATAGCATCTATGCAGTCCAGTACTTGGACACGCGTACTGGTCAACACCACCAAATCAGAGCAAAAAAATTTGTCTTGGCTACCGGAGCAGTTGAGACGCCACGTATTCTGTTTAATTCGGCGGATACCTTGGCCCCCACGGGCATGGGTAATATTTTCGGTCAGCTTGGACAAGGCTTGCAAGACAATCCTAAGGTTGTTCTTTCTACCTCGCTCAGGAAACTCTGGGGGAATGGCCCCGAACCAGACATTGGCTACGGTGACTTGCTCATCTTAATGTCGCGCGGCATGACGTCCGATGGTCAATCATTTCCCTTTATCGGTCACGCCATCCATGGCATCCCGGACTACCCTCACTACCTCGATCAAATGCCCAAACTACCCGCCAAATTGAAAGAGTATCTTGCGCGGAAGTTATTTCATAGTTATGTGACACTAGGCTTGTTTTGTGCGGGTGAACGTATCGCCGCGAATCGTGTACGACCCGCCGATACCTTTGATCGCTATGGTGTGCGTCAGGTCGCGATCGATTTCACCATCCCCGATCGCGCACGCATGCAAATGGATGCCATGATGGACTGGGGGCGACGTGTGCTGCGCCGAGCCTCAAGCACGCTTGTTTACACAAGTCGCGATAACAACGGCACAGGCATTCATTACGCAGGCACGACAGCTTTGTCAGACAAGCCCGAAAGTGGCGTAGTCGATGAAAACCTGAAGGTTTTTGGCTATGACAATCTATATATATGCGATGGCGGAGTGATCCCTACCCTACCTGACAAACATCTGACACTCACAATCATGGCGCTTGCACATAGATTAGGGGAAAGGCTTGCTGGGGGCTCTAGCTAATGGATTAAATTAATCCGCCATTTGGCTGAATAATCTGTCCATGGATCCACGAGGCCCGACTAGACGCTAGATAGGCCACAACATCACCCACCTCGTGCGGCAGACCAATCCGATTAAACGGACTTGCAGCCGCCGCGCGCTGTTTGGCCTCATCAGTTTTGCCTGAATGAAAAAGATCAGTGTCCACCGCACCAGGTGCCACGGCATTGACTCTCACACCTCTGATTGCCAACTCCTTGGCCATTGAACGCAACAGTCCCTCAACCGCAGCTTTGGTCGCTGTATAAGCCCCACCGCCGGGTACAGCATTGCGTACCATGGAAGTCGTGATTCCGATAATCGTACCGCCGTCGAGCACTTCGCGAGCCGACTCAGTCAGCACGTTAAACGCACCAAATACGTTGACATCCATCAACTCTCGAAAGTTCTCATGACTAAATTGTCCGATTGGCGAATAGGGTTTGTTGATACCAGCGTTGGCTACGACGACCTGGGGTCGCGTACCAAAGTCTTGGGCGGCATTCTCAAACACTTTTTTGACGGCAGCGGGATCTCGCACATCCGCAGCATAGGCTTTAATCTGCCCGGGTTTTTCTAGCGATCGCGCCTCATCTGGCTTGGTCACGTAGGTAAAGGCAACACGAAAGCCATCTCGCGCTAGCGCTTCTACACACGCCGCACCAATTCCACGTGAACCGCCAAAAACAATGGCCAGAGGCTGGGTCATTTAAATCTCCAGCAAGTGGCAAGCCACCATGCGTCCGGAGGGCAGGATGGTTTGCTTGGGCTCTTTAGACTTGCAGATGTCCATCGCCTCTGGGCAGCGCGTATGAAAGTGGCAGCCAGTGGGTCGCTTGACAGGACTTGGGACATCGCCTTGGAGCACAATGCGAGTGGTCTTTTTTTCAGGATCGGGCACAGGGACCGCTGAGAGCAACGCCTTCGTGTAGGGATGCTTTGGGTCAGAAAACAACTCTGTACGATCAGCAAGTTCGACGATGCGTCCGAGATACATCACGGCTACGCGATGCGTCATGTGCTCAACGATCGCCAAGTCATGGCTGATAAACAGCAAAGCCAAACCGAGTTCTTTTTGCAAATCCTGAAGCAGGTTCACAATCTGAGCTTTCACCGACACATCAAGCGCCGAGACAGCCTCGTCGCAAATGATCAACTCAGGCTCGGCAGCCAGAGCACGCGCGATACAGATACGCTGGCGCTGACCACCTGAAAACTCGTGCGGCCAACGCTCGCCGGCATCCTTGGGCAAGCGCACCTTGTCCAGCAAATACACCACGCGTTCTTTGATTTTGGCTTCGTCGCTTTCCAAGCCGAAGTTACGGATTGGTTCGGCGATGATGTCGTGTACGCGCATGCGTGGATTCAAGCTAGAAAACGGATCCTGGAAAATAACCTGGATACGTTTGCGCAATGGTCGCAACGCACTGGCGGACAAATTATCGATCCGAGTCCCGTCGAGGATCACCTCACCTGAGGTCAGATCGAACAAGCGAAGGATTGAACGTCCGACCGTGGATTTTCCACAACCGGACTCACCCACCAAGGCGAGTGTCTCACCCTTCTCAATGGAAAATGACACGCCATCAACAGCGTGAACGTGACCCGTGACCTTACTGAACAAACCGGTTTTAATCGGAAAGAACTTCTGTATCTGACGGACTTCGAGTAGAGGCACAGTATTGGACGTAGACATTCGGTTAACCTGATTCGAGAAAGTCATGAGCAAAAGTTAGTCATTGGCAAAAGCCACTTCGCCGGCAAAATGGCAGGCCACTTGGTGACCACCTTCTCTAATTTGCATGGCGGGCGCGATGTCATGACAAGGACCTTTTGCCAAAGGGCAGCGTGATGCGAAGACGCAGCCTTGAATCTTGTTTTTCAAACTCGGAACAAGGCCTGGAATCTCTTTCAATCGAGTCGAGTGACCCTCGATTGAGGCGCCAAGCTTGGGTACCGCACCAAGCAAGCCCTGAGTATAGGGATGCAAAGGATTGGCAAACAGTTCCTTAACGGGGGCTTCCTCGACCTTGCGTCCGGCATACATCACCATCACGCGTTCGGCGACTTCAGCCACAACACCGAGATCGTGTGTGATCAATACAATCGCAGCACCAATCTTGTTTTTAAGGTCCGCCATCAGGTCCAGAATCTGGGCCTGAATCGTGACGTCCAGCGCGGTCGTCGGTTCGTCTGCGATCAAGAGCTTCGGATTACAGGCAAGCGCCATCGCAATCATCACACGCTGCCGCATACCACCCGACAATTGATGCGGGTATTCATTGAGACGACGCTCAGGTTCGGCGATACCCACCAGATTCATCAGCTCCAAAGCGCGCGCACCCGCTTGCTCATCACTGATTTTTTGATGCAAACGCAGCGTCTCGCATAACTGACGCTTGATTTTCAGTACCGGGTTAAGGCTGGTCATCGGCTCCTGAAAGATCATTGAAATCGCATCGCCGCGAATGGCGCGCATTTCTTTGTCTGACATTTTGAGCAAATCTTTACCCAAAAATTTAATGGAGCCGGCAATTTTTCCGGGGGGCTCGGGAATCAAACGCAAAATGGACATCGCTGTCACGGACTTGCCGCAACCTGACTCGCCAACGATCGCGAGTGTCTCGCCTTCGTTTACTACAAAGCTCACGCCATCTACAGCGCGGTTGATACCGTCTGGTGTACGAAAGTGCGTCTGAAGGTTTTCAACTTCTAATAAGGCCAAGAGATATCTCCAATCAGCTTGTTTTCGACTTGCGAGGATCCAGCACGTCACGGAAACCGTCACCCATCAGGTTGACAGCCAGCACGGTGAGCGACAAGAAAACCGCTGGGAAAAAGATGATGTAAGGCAAGATCTGGAAGAGCGTACGACCGTCAGCCATAATGTTGCCCCACGAAGGAATGATCGGGGGAACGCCCGCACCGATAAACGACAGGATCGACTCAGTGATCATCGCCGATGCGCAGATGTATGTTGCCTGTACAGTCAAAGGCGCCAGTGTATTGGGCAGAATATGACGCCAGATCAGCATCGGCATGCGACAACCGCAAGAAATCGCGGCATCGACATACGCTTGCTCTCTGAGCGACAACACAACGCCTCGCACCAGACGAGAAACGCGTGGAATCTCTGCGATCGTAATCGCAATCACCACGTTTTCAACGCTTGCACGCGTCAATGCCATCAAAGCAATCGCCAACAGGATTGGGGGAATAGACATCAGACCATCCATCACGCGCATGATGATGGCATCGGCGCGACGGAAAGTACCTGAAATCAAACCAATCAACAGTCCGATAGCCGAAGCCAGAAAGGCCACAGCAAAACCGATCGTGAGCGATACTCGAGCGCCATACATCACGCGCGAATAAATATCTCGACCGAAGGCATCGGTACCGAACCAGTGTTTGGCGGAAGGCTCGAGGTTGCGGTTACGCGGTGCCAACTCGGTCGGATCAACTGTTCCGAGCCAAGGTGCGAACACAGCGATAAACAACATCACGAGCAACAAACCAGCGCCAAAGGCGATCGTGGGATTATTCAGCAGGAAACCAAAGAAGCCCTTGCGTTGGCGACGAGGTTTCAGCAAATCCGGTAATGTGGGGGCAGCAGCAAATTGAGTCATTAGTAACGAATCCTGGGATCAACGATTGTGTAGATCAGATCGACCGCGAGGTTGACCAACACGTAGACAAAGCTGAACACGACGACAAGTCCCTGAATAAGCGGATAGTCGCGGCGCACAATCGCATCGATAGTCAAACGTCCCAAACCGGGAATCGCAAATACACTTTCCGTCACGACAGCTCCACCAATCAGCAAAGCAACACCAATACCGATCACTGTGACCACAGGGACGGCCGCGTTTTTAAGCGCATGGACAAACAAAATACCCGTTTGACTCATGCCCTTGGCTTTTGCTGTGCGAATGTAGTCCTGGGACAACACCTCAAGCATCGTGGCGCGCGTGATGCGCGCGATCAACGCGATGTAAACAAAGCCCAACGCAATCGCAGGCAAGATCAAATGCTCGAACCAAACACCGAACCCCTTGGTGTAGGAAACGTAACCTTGCACAGGAAACCAGTCGAGTTCAAGAGAGAAGAAAAAGCTTAAGAGATAACCGACAACAAAAACGGGCACGGAAAATCCGACCACAGAAATTGCCATCACAGCGCGATCAATCCAAGTGCCGGCTTTCCAGGCGGCCAAGACACCGATCGGTACAGCGATGCCAACAGCCAAAATAAGCGTCAGCACCATCAGCGACAAGGTCGGTTCGATACGCTGACCGATCAGCTCGCTGACTGGAATATTCGTGAACATCGAGACACCAAGATCGCCTCGAAGCAAATTAAAGAACCATTCGGAAAAGCGGACAAGAAATGGTCTGTCCAAACCCAAACCGGCTCTGATTCTTTCGACGTCGGCGGGACTGGCTTGATCGCCAGCAATGACAACAGCCGGATCGCCCGGGGCGATATAGAGCAGGCTAAACACAAACAGGGCCACGATTAGCATGACCGGTATGGTCGCTAATACCCTGCGAACAATATAACTAAACATGGTGATGGAGTTTCCGTGCTACTAGGTTGAATCCGATACAACAGTTGATCAGGTAAGAATGGTGCGCGCACCAAAGGAGTGCGCGCACCAGATTGTGTAACCTGATCGACTCAAACCAGAGTTAGGTTTTCTTCACGCCATTGAACCAGGGCAAGGGGCCACCAACAATACCGGTGACATTCTTGCGCCAAGCTTGATAGGTGTAGAAGAATCCTGTGGGGATGTAAACAACCCCATCCATAGCCGCCTTGTTGATTTTGGCAAAGGCAGCCTTTTCACCTTCGATGCTGGATGAGGCAAACCATTCATCAACCCCTTGCTCGACGGGAGGCACGCTTGGCCACCCAAACCAGGCTTTGTCACCGTTAGCACGCACACCAATGTTACCGGCGATCGTCGCGCAGTCCGCTCCAGCATGCCACGTATGGAACATACCCCAACCACCCTTGCCTGGCTCGTTCTTGGAAGCACGACGCTGACCCACAGTACCCCAGTCGGTGGCCACAAAGTCAACGTTCATGCCCAAACGCTTAAGTACGTCAGCAGTAATTTCACCCTGTGCTTTGGTGATCGCCTGATCCTGTGCAACCAGACAGACGACAGGCTCGCCTTTGTAGCCAGATTCGGCCAACATTTTTTTAGCAAGCTCCATGTTGGGACCATTCTTAAGCACTTCACCGCCATTCTCTGTGTACAAGGTTGTACCTGGAGTAAAAAAGCTGGCAGACTTTTTCCAGAGCTTGGTGTCCGATCCGACCACAGCGCGCATGTAGTCCTCTTGACTAATCGCCATCTGGACTGCGCTACGCACTTTAGGATTATTAAAGGGTGCATGAAGGTGGTTCATACGGAACGAGCCAACGTTACCCAGAGGATCGGCGATATCGACAGAAATGTTGCGATTGCGGCGAAGCAATGGCACCAGATCTGGCAGAGGTGTTTCCCACCAATCCACTTCCCCGCTTTGCAACGCTGCAGAAGCTGTAGCGGGATCAGGCATGATGATCCATTCGATGCGGTCAAAATTGATCTGTTTGCCGCCAGCCATCCAGTTGGAAGGCTCTTTGCGTGAGTTGTAGCCATCGAATCGTTCAAACACGGCCAACGCGCCTGGCTTGAACTCTTTGCGCGAAAACTTCATTGGACCGGAGCCGATGTAATCATCAATCTGTTTGAAAGGATCTGTTTTGGCAAAACGCTCCGGCATGATGAAACAAATCGGCGTACCGACTTTGCCTAACGCGAGCAACATCTTTGGAAAGGGTGCGCCAAGGACCCATTTGAAAGTCGAATCATTGACGACAGTCAATTCCTTCTGGACGGCACGAATCATCAAACCCATCGGGTCGCGTTGCGACCAGCGATTGATACTGGCGACTGCGTCGACTGCGCGAACAGGCTCTCCGTCGTGGAACTTCATGCCAGGACGCAGTTTGAAGGTCCAGGTCAGACCATCGCTAGAGACCTCTTCACTCTCAACCATCTGACGCTGAGGCACCAATTTATCATCCATGCCGTACAGCGTGTCCCAGACCAACTGTGCGCCATTACGCACAACGTACTGTGTGCCCCAAATTGGGTCAAAGTTTGCCAAATTGGACTGCGGCACGAATTTCAGCACTCGCGAGGAGGACTGAGAAAATGCGGGTGCTCCAACCATGCCAGTAGCCGCCAAACTCAAGCCAGCTGCGCCCTTCAGTACATCACGTCGATTTAGTTTCATAAAAGACTCCAGATAATTAGAAACGTGCAACAACTCTGAAAGCAATTACCGTGCCACATTGAGTAATTGGCTTTAGACCAAACTTTGAGACAACAACAAAAACAAATATTCGCTAGGAAACAAATATCGCTAGGAAACAAATAAGAACTTAATGAATAACTGATGAACTTGTACCATAATGGTGCAACTAACAACACTCAAGTAATCCCTCATGAAATGTGATCTCCTCCTCAAGAACGGCATAATCATTGATGGTACGGGTAATCCCCGATATCGGGCGGACGTGTCGATTTGCAACGGTCGAATTAATGCGGTGGGTCCCAACCTCCAAGTCGAGGCGGACACAGTGGTCGATGTGGATGGTTTAACCATCTCCCCGGGATTTATTGATGTGCACACGCATGATGATCGGCTGGTACTGGCCGACCCGTCCATGCAACCCAAGATCAGCCAAGGCGCGACAACCGTGATCACGGGCAATTGCGGCATCAGTCTTGCGCCACTTGGACGCACCAATGCGGTGCCTCCGTTAAATCTGGTTGCTGACGACTCCGCTCAACGCTACGACTCCTTCAAGGAGTATTTCGAAGCGCTGGAGAAAACACCCTCCGCGATCAACGTTGCGTCCCTTGCCGGCCACACCACCCTGCGCGCGGTCACCATGCAGGATTTGAATCGTCCTGCCAACGAGGGAGAAATCGCAAACATGCAAAAACTTGTCCAAGAAGCATTGGATGCCGGTGCAGTGGGCGTCTCTACTGGTCTGTATTACGCGCCTGCACAGGCAGCGACGGCGGACGAGATTCAAGCCGTGTGCGAGCCCTTGAGAGGAACGAATGCTGTCATTGCTTCGCATATTCGCAACGAAGCTGAACAGGTGCTCGAGGCTTTGACGGAAGCTATGTCGATCGCCAACGCACTCGGCGTGCGTCAAGTCATCTCGCATCATAAAGTCAATGGACGTGCCAATCATGGTCGCTCGACTGAAACGCTGGCCCTGATCGATGAGGCCCTGACGCGCAGCGATGTCTGCATGGATTGTTATCCCTACGTCGCTTCGTCGACTGTCTTGCGACAGGACGCAGTCGAGCAAGCCGCGCGCACACTAATCGCTTGGTCTAAAGCAAAGCCTGAAACGGCTGGTCGCTATGTCGATGAATTGTTGAAAGAACAAAGTCTGGGACTGACAGAGTTTCTGGCCACGCTACAACCTGCTGGCGCGATTTATTTCTCGATGGATGAGGATGACGTCGAGCGCATCATGGCTCACCCTGAGACCATGATCGGTTCAGACGGTTTGCCTCACGATACCTTTCCGCACCCACGCCTCTGGGGAGCATTTCCGCGCGTGCTGGGACACTACACTCGCGATCGCAAGCTTTTTTCTCTGGAAACCGCGATCTACAAAATGACGGGAATGCCCGCCGCGAAATTCGGCCTCAAAGATCGTGGCGTGATCGCGCCAGGCTATGCAGCAGATCTAGTCGTGTTCGATCCGCAAGAGGTGCGTGACTGCGCGACCTTTGCCGACCCCAAGCGCCCTGCCGCAGGGATCCAACGGGTATACGTCAATGGCGTTGCTAGCTGGAGAAATGGCGCATCAACCGGCGCGCGCGCCGGTCAGGTTCTGCGTAGGGCAGCAGCCTAAAAAACAGCCCGTGCTCAGCCTGACTGAACACGGGCTTTATGTGTGAATCCGAAAGTTTTTAAAGGCTTAGGTCAGCAAAACTTCTTGTGTCATGCGCTCGCGCAAACGATCCATAAAACCCAGACATTCCTCAAGCTGACTAATCTCAATGAATTCATTTGGCTTGTGGGCGACGGCAATATCGCCAGGCCCCACGACAACGCAGGGCACTCCTGCGCGACTCAGCCAACCCGCATCGGTGGCGAATGAAACGCGACCCAGCATATTGTTGCGCGCGAGACTCGTACCCAGATAGGTGATCGGTGCATTTTCCTCAGTGGCGAGCGGTGCTGAGTTGGAAATCGTCTCAAACGAAATATCCGCCTCAGCAGAGATCCTGCGCATCTCAGCTTTAAGTGACTCAGCATACTCCTGGACCTGACGAATCAGCTCATCTGAATTACCCTGAGGCAAAGTGCGACAATCAAAAATAAACTCGCAATCCTTGGCAACGATATTGGGAGCTGTTCCGCCGTGAATCACGCCTGTCTGCATCGTGCTGTGAGGCGTTTTAAACATGGGATCGAACGGGCCGTCCTTTTGAATTTGTAAGGCCATGTTGCGTATTTTTTCGATCAGTCGCGCTGCATACTCAATCGCACTGACAGCCTCCGGAGCCATCGAAGAATGGGCCTCGAGACCACGCACGCGACAACGCGTGACCCGCATACCCTTGTGTCCCGTCATCACCTGCATGCGAGTAGGCTCACCCACGAAACAACCTGCAGGATGGATGCCTGCTTGGGCGAGATCTTTGATAAGGGTCTGGACTCCGATACAACCAACCTCTTCGTCATAGGTCAAGCCGATATTCAAAGGCTGCTTGAGATTGCTGTTCATAAAAGCCGGCAACATGGCCAGTGATGCCGCGATGTAGCCTTTCATATCCACCGCACCACGGCCGTAAATCTTGCCATCGGAGATATGCGCTTTAAAAGGATCCGTATCCCACGCTTGGCCGTCAACCGGGACGACATCGGTGTGGCCGCAGAGGACAATCCCTCTTCCTTTAGGGTCGCCCAAGGTTGCAAAGAGGTTTGCTTTACGCTTATCCGCGTCATAGGACAGACGAACCGCCAGTCCGAGGGACTGTAAATGATCGCGCACGTACTCAATCAAACCAAGGTTGGATTCCCGACTGGTGGTGTCGAAACCCACGAGTGTTTCAAGTAGGCTAATCGTTTTCTGGACGGTAGGTGAATAAGTCATAGTATGCTCGGTTGCGATGCCATGGGGCGAATGAATTGCCAACAAAGGTTTTTTATACCACTCTCTGAGTGAACTTCATCATACTGCTATGCACAATTCAACAAAAAAAGCGGTTAGATCGTCTATCCTAGAAAAGATTAACTAATAACTTTGAGTCAGGTTCACAATGAAAGCCCAGATTTTGCAAGGCGATGGCGTCGCGCTCTATACAAACCCCGTTGCAAGCGCTGCCGATGACGATTACGGACAATTCAGAGCGACCATTCTTCACAAACTAGGTTTTGATGCCGCCGAAAAAGAAATCTCCGGATGGCCAGGCTATGCAAGCACTGCTCTGCACGCTTTGCCAATGCTCGCCAAAAAGCTCGGCATTTCTGCGCTTTATTACAAAGACGAAAGTACACGATTTGGTTTAAAGAGCTTTAAAGCTCTTGGTGGTGCTTACGCAGTATTTCGCCTGATCCAAAAAAACATTGCCGCCCAACATGATGGTCATCTGGCATCTCCAGAGGAAATCTTGTCCGGTAAATATGCAAACATCATTTCAAAGATGACCGTGACCTGCGCCACTGACGGCAATCATGGCCGTTCAGTCGCGTGGGGTGCTCAGCTGTTTGGCTGTCGTTGTGTCATCTACATCCACGCAACTGTGAGCGAAGGTCGTCGTGCAGCGATTGCTTTTTATGGCGCTGAAGTCATTCGCGTAAAAGGCAATTACGATGACTCGGTTCACCATGCTGCGCAACAAGCCGCTGAAAACGGATGGACGGTCGTTTCGGATACGACGTACGAAGGTTATCGCGATATTCCGATTGACGTCATGCACGGCTATGGCGTGATGTCACGGGAAATTGTGAACGCATTGCGCGATCATCCTCCGACTCATGTCTTAGTGCAAGCAGGTGTCGGAGCGCTCGCCGCCTCTGTCTGTGCGACTTTCTGGCAAGCATGGGGAGCCAAGCGCCCGCAGTTTGTCATCATTGAACCTGAACGCGCGGACTGCTTCTTTCAAAGTGGTCAGGCCGGTCACCCGGTTGTCGTCACGGGTGATCTCGACACCGTCATGGCTGGACTGGCCTGTGGCGAGGTCTCTCCCGTCGCTTGGGATATTTTGAAAAACGGTATTAATTGCTACGCCACGATTGCAGACAAGTTCGCACTTGAAGGCATGCGTGTGTTCGCTAATCCAATTGGAAATGATCCGAAAATCGTCTCTGGAGAGACAGGAAGCACAGGCTTGGGATTATTGATGGCAACCCAGGACAATCCAACGCTCAGGCATGCGCTTGGCTTAGATGGCAACTCGCGTGTCTTGCTTATTGGTAGCGAAGGCGATACGGATCCCGTTATCTATAAAGAAGTGGTCGGCAAGACTGCGCAAGAAGTATTAGCCTAATCAGTGGGTGACCTCATGCGTATAAACGGCCAACGCCTGTTAAGCCAAATTCAAAGACTTGCTGACATCGGTCGTACCGAAAGCAATGCCTGTTGTCGCCTCGCTTTAACAGATGAAGACAAGCTAGGCAGAGATCTAGTGATAGGCTGGATGAAAGAGCTCGATATGTCGATTGCAGTCGATCCTATCGGTAACATTTTTGGCATTCGCGCAGGTATGCGTCCAGAGCTCGCTCCCATCATGACGGGCTCACATATCGACACTGTACGAACTGGCGGAGCCTACGATGGCAACTACGGCGTACTGGCTGGCCTCGAGGTGATTGCAACACTGAATGATGCGAAGCTGAGCACTGAACGATCAATTGTTGTCGGTATTTTTACCAACGAAGAAGGAGCACGCTTTGCGCCCGATATGCTGGGTTCCTTGGTTTACGTTGGTGGTATGCCCTTGGATGAAGCATTGGCTCTCAAAGCAATTGATGGCGCAATCTTGGGCGACGAACTCAAGCGCATTGGCTACAACGGCACCGCTCCGCTCGGTATACATAAACCCAAGGCTTTTGTAGAGCTGCATATCGAGCAAGGTCCACTCCTGGATGCGGATGGTATCAAAATCGGTGCCGTTGAAAATCTGCAAGGCATTTCCTGGCAGGAACTCACTATCGTCGGTCAATCGAACCATGCAGGCACCACTCCGATGCGCCTGCGTCATGATGCAGGCTACGCAGCAAGTGCCGTCTCAACCTTTGTCCGTGAACTCACTCGCAAAATGGGTGGCAATCAAGTCGGTACTGTCGGCCATGTCGTCTTGAGCCCGAACCTTATCAATGTCATCGCCGCGCGTGCCACGCTCACAGTTGACTTGCGCAATACTGATGAGAGCCGGTTGCAGCAGGCCGAGCAAGCACTCAAGGACTTCCTGAAGTCACTCTCTGACTCGGAGGGTGTCACCATCACTTCAAGACGTCTCGCACGCTTTGAGCCTGTGGTGTTTGATCCCGCACTCACTGATCGAATTGCTCATCACGCAGAGTCCTTGGGGCTGTCCCATCAGCGCATGACCTCAGGTGCCGGGCATGATGCGCAGATGCTCGCGCGGATTTGCCCGACTTCAATGATTTTTGTACCAAGTGTGCGTGGCATCAGCCACAATCCTGCCGAGCATACAGAACCTGACGATTTAATCGCAGGTGCCAATGTACTGCTCGCCATCATGACCGAACTTGCCATCCAGGAGTCAAACACATGACCCGTATCGTCACCGTCGGCGCTGCTCAGCTCGGCCCGATCCAACGCGCGCATACCCGTAAAGAAGTCGTACAGCGTCTCATTACGCTACTAGAACAAGGCGCACGCCACGGTTGCGATTTGGTTGTTTTTCCAGAGCTTGCGCTCACGACATTTTTTCCGCGCTGGTTCATGGAATCCCAAGCCGAGCTGGATACCTATTTTGAAGCACAGATGCCCGGTCCCGAGACCCAAACACTTTTCGATGCCGCAAAAAAACTAAAAGTGGGTTTTTATCTTGGTTACGCGGAACTCACAGAAGAACAGGGTCGCACACGTCGTTTCAACACTTCAATTTTGGTCGATCAATCAGGCAACATCATTGGCAAATACCGCAAAATCCATTTGCCTGGTCACGCCGAGCACGAGCCCTGGAGACAGTTTCAACATCTAGAAAAGCGCTACTTTGAAACCGGCAACCTTGGTTTTCCTGTATTTCGTGCCTTTGGCGGGATAATCGGCATGGCGATCTGCAACGACCGCCGCTGGCCGGAGACTTATCGTGTAATGGGTCTTCAAGGTGTTGAAATGATTTTGATTGGTTACAACACACCTGTACACAATCCTCCCGCACCCGAACACGATAACCTTTCGCATTTCCACAACGAACTCGTTATGCAGGCAGGTGCCTACCAGAACGGCTCATGGATTGTAGGCGTCGCGAAAGGTGGGCGTGAAGAAGGCGTCGATCAAATTGGGAACTCCATCATTGTTGCCCCCTCTGGTGAGATTGTTGGCGCATGCAGCACTCTCGGCGATGAGTTGGCAATTGCTCGCTGCGATCTGGACCTGACTCTTTCTTATAAAAACTCGGTCTTTAACTTCGCCAAGCACAGAGAGCCACACGCCTACGGCATGATCGTCGAGCGTAAGGGTGCAATCATCGAGGTGTAGTGTTTCAATGTTCAAAACCGGTGCGCTGCGCCACCGAAACTTTCGGATGCTCTGGATCGCCACGCTGCTGTCGTCGACAGCGCGTTGGGCAGATCTCGTCGTGGTTGGTTGGCTGACGCTCGAATTAACCGACTCGCCTTTAATGGTTGGTATTGTCACGGGCTGCAAAATGGCGGGCTATTTGCTTGCTCCCATGATGGGGGTCTTGGCCGATCGCATGGATCGACGCAAGCTACTGATTGCGGCCTCAATGGTGAGTGGTAGCGTCACGCTCATCATGCTGGTGTTGTTGCTCACAGACAACTTGAATGTCGGTCATCTGATTGTTCTGTCACTTATCAGCAGCCTCACATGGGCGCTTGACCATCCAACACGCCAAGCCTTTATTCCAGATCTTGTCGGCAAAGACGATCTGACCAATGCCGTCGCGTTGAACGCGGTCGCTACCGAAATGACAGTCGTGATTGGGCCAGCCTTTGGAGGGTTGTTAATTCCTGCTGCAGGCATGACTGGTGCATATGCTCTGATTGCTCTGATTTACTTGCTGGATCTTACTGCGCTCGTGCGTCTGAAAAATGACAAACACCCTATCGAACAAGCCCCTCCCCGCAAGCACGAACCACCACTTAAAAGTTTGGTTGCAGGCTTTCATTACGCATGGAGTCATCAAACTGTTTTTGTTTTACTCCTGATTGCATTCATGCTCAATTTTTTTGTCGCGCCCTATCGATATTCCTTTCTACCGCTATTTTCTCGCTATGTCCTGGATGCAGGACCCACCGGCTACGGCATGCTGACCGCAACGGCAGGTCTTGGCGCACTAACGGCAGGACTACTGGTCGTTTCACTTGGCAACTTTAAACGACGGGGTTTGTTTGTGGTGATCGGCGGTTTACTCTGGCCGGCCACTCTATTTATGTTTGCCTTCTCCCAGTCCTATTACATATCGCTGGGTATCATATTTTTCTCAGGCCTGGCGCAAGCCATCACCTGGACCCTGATCGCAACGCTCATTCTGAGCAACACCGCCCCTGAAATGAGGGGACGCGTGATGGGGCTTCGCACCGGTGTTGTCATTAGTCTTCCGTTTGGTAATTTATTCGCCGGAGCTGTTGCCGAGAGTGTTGGCGTACAAATCGCGCTTGCTGCATACGGTGTCTGCGCGGCGACATTGATGCTGTTGATCATCTTCAGGGTCCCGGCTCTGAGCAAATTGAAATAATGCTTTATCCATAACAATTGTTATGATTTGCCGTCCCACAGCTACATACAGTAGTTATCAGTATTCTTATTCTTTTATCAAATCATCATTTCTAAGGTAAAAAAATGAAGTCATATTGGATGCAAACAGTTGGCAATCAGACCGTTCTAGAGATGAGAGACATCGAACGCCCCGTGCCTGGCCCCACACAAGTACTCGTGAAACTGCACGCAGCAAGCTTGAATCGTGGTGAATTCGTGGTTGGACATGGACTGCACAAAGGTGGCCAGGCAAGTGCTATCGGCATGGAGGGTGCGGGCGTGGTCGAAGCGCTTGGTGCCGAGGTCAAGAGCCTTAAAGTGGGCGATAAAGTCATGGGACGCTGCCGTGGTGCGTTCGCTGAATATGCCACCATGGATGAAGTAGAAGCCTTGCCGATTCCAGCAACACTCAGCTATGAGCAGGCCGCAAGCGTACCGCTGACGTTTCTCGTTGTTCACGACATGCTGTCATTGCAAGGCAAACTCCAGCCTAATGAGTGGCTTCTGATTCACGGTGTGTCATCTGGCGTTGGCGTGGCAGCGCTGCAAACCGCAAAAGCGATGGGCGCAAAGGTCATTGGCACCTCCGGATCTCCAGAAAAACTTGCGCGACTAAAAGAGTATGGTCTCGATGTTCCCCTGTGCCTGCGCGGCTCGGGTTTCGAGGAAACAGTCATGAAAGTCACTGAGGGTAAAGGCGCGAACCTAGTGGTCGATACAGTCGGTGGCTCTGTATTTGCTGAAAGCATTCGCTGCATGGCCTTTGAGGGGCGTTTCGCAATGGTCGGCTATGTAGACGGCGTACTGTCTGCCGAGCTCGACTTGCTCGCTTTGCACTCCAAGCGTTTACGTCTTTTTGGAGTATCCAACAAACTTCGCACGCCTGCTCAGCGCGTAGAGTTTTTACCTGAATTCAAAGCTGAAGTGATTCCAGCCATCGCAGATGGCCGGATCAAGCCGCTCGTCGATCAATCTTTTGCCTTTGAACAACTCGAGCAAGCAAAAGAAATGATGGAAACAAACAAGCATGTCGGCAAAATTGTGCTGCGCATGCCTGTTTGATAGATGTGAATGGGCTAGATGCCTGAATTTCTGCTGGGTAGACTTTATTCCAGCACAATATTTGCATCCTTGATCACCTTGGCCCACGCGGCAGTATCGTCGGCCATCCGTTTGACAAAGTCAGCGGGTGTGCCGCCCACAGCATCAATCCCCATCCCAGCAAGCTGCGCGCGAATCTTTGGGTTGTTCACTGCGGTGTTGAAGGCAGCACTGAGCTTTTCAACAATCGGTGCTGGCAAACCTGCAGGTCCAAGCACTCCAAACCAGGTTAAGGAAACGAAACCTGGCAGCTGTTCAGAAATTGCTGGCAATTCAGGCACCAGTGGCGAGCGCTCGGCCGATGAAACACCTAACGCGCGAACTTTACCGTCACGCACCTGCGGGTAGCCTGAAGAGAAACTATCAAAAATCACGTCCAGACGGCCTGCCACCAAATCAGGCATCGCCAGAGCGGTTCCTTTGTATGGAACATGCGTCATTTTCGCACCAGATAGAGCTTGGAAACGTTCACCGGATAAATGGGGAATACCGCCGATACCGGCAGAACCAAAATTCAGTTTGCCAGGGTTTGCTTTTGCGAGTGCAATAAACTCAGCAACGTTTTTCGCTGGTGAGTTTAAAGGGACGATCATGATCGAGGGCGAGTGCACAAGGTAAATGATCGGAGTAAAACTTTTAACCGGATTGTAAGGTGTCTTGGGATTCAGCAGCGGACCGATCACGTGCGTGCTGTTTGTGGTCATGAGCAAGGTGTAACCATCAGGCTCGGCCTTGCTAGCAAGATCCGCACCAATCATGCCTGCAGCGCCCGCACGATTTTCAATGACAATCGGTTGACCCAATAGCTGAGAAACTTCTTGTACAAAGACTCGTGCCACGTTGTCCGTTCCACCCGCAGCAGGGAAAGGCACAATCAGTTTGATCGGGCGATTTGGATAGCCCTGAGAGCTCTGGGCGAAAGATGCCGTGGACAGCGTAGCCAGCGCTGTAAAAAGACAGATAAAAATTTTTTTCATGAGTATCTCTGTGCGTTGAGTATTATTTAGAAAGACTGCAGGATAATGAAAAGCAGCGTACAGTCATCAAAAGCTAATATTTCATTTCAGCAATTTGGATACCGATTCAGTTATGCACACTGCCAAGATCGCGCAATTCACTCAAACTCGCGCTCAATCACCCTCCCCTATTCTGACACGTCAAACCATTCTCAACAATCCAGGCTTTGGAAAATACTATTCCGACCACATGGTTGCGATCGACTGGGATATACACCGAGGGTGGTACGACCAAAGAGTGGTGCCCTATGCCCCCCTCGTACTCGACCCAGCCTCGCTCGTCTTGCATTATGCTCAAGCAGTTTTCGAGGGGCTCAAGGCCTACCGCCACCCGGACGGCTCAATTTGGACTTTCAGACCCGAAATCAATGCGCAACGCCTGATCAATAGCGCTGAACGCTTGGGCCTGCCCGAACTACCCAAAGAACTGTTCGTGCAATCGCTTAAAGAGCTTATTCAGATGGATCATGACTGGGTACCGAGCGCACCTGAAAGTAGTCTCTACTTGCGGCCGTTCATGATGGCGAACGAGAGCTTTCTTGGCGTCAAAGGAGCCGACAAGGTTGCCTACTATGTGATCGGCAGTCCTGCCGGCCCCTACTTTGCAAGCGGTGTCAGTCCGGTGCCGATTTGGGTGTCGACCCAACGCACCCGTGCAGCCCGTGGCGGTACCGGCTATGCCAAATGCGCCGGCAATTACGGCGGATCACTCGCTCCTTTGAACGAAGCTCGCCGTAACGGTTGTCCTCAAGTGTTGTTTCTCGACTCAGAGCATGGAGAGTTTTTAGAAGAACTTGGCGGGATGAATATTTTTATCGTTCAAAAAAATGGAACACTCATCACACCAGCACTCTCTGACAGCATCTTGCCTGGCGTCACAAGAGCGAGCGTCATCGAGCTTGCTCGCGCAGGCGGCCATCACGTTGAAGAAAGGCCAATTAGCATCAATAAGGTCCGTGACGGACTGTCCTCAGGACAAATCACAGAAATCTTTGCGTGCGGCACTGCTGCACTCATTTTTCCAATCAGCACATTAAAAAGCGGTAATTTTTCATACGACGTTCAAAACCAAACAGCCGGTCCCATCACGCTCGGGTTGCGCAAACAACTTACGGATATTCAATACGGCTTGGTTCCCGATACCAGAGAATGGATGGAAAGATTGCTCTAAGGTGGATGAGAAATGCTTAACTTCTAAGGAGCTGACATGAAACTAAAATACTCACGTTATATTTTTGCTCTCGTGTGGTTCCTCGGAGTATTTCTTTCACCACTTGTTCAAGCGCAGCCAAGCAATTGCAACTTTATTAGAAATCCTGACGAGCAAGCTTATTGCCGCGCGATCAACGGCGGTGGGTCAGGACAGTGCGGCTTTATCCGTGATAATGATCTTCAAGCCCGTTGCCGTGCGGAAACAGGTGGCGGATCTGGTCAGTGCGGCTTCATCCGAAACCCCGACATGCAAGCCGCATGTCGGGCAAGCACTCAAAAAAAGAGTAGTTCATCAAGCGGCCCATCAGGACAGTGTGGCTTTATTCGGGATCCTGACAGGCAAGCCTATTGCCGAGCCACGACAGGCGGGGGTCGCGGTCAATGCGGTTTTATTCGCAACAGTGATCTACAAGCAATGTGCCGCGCCGAGACAGGAGGCGGCTCAGGCCAGTGCGGCTTTATTCGGGATCCCGACATGCAAGCTGCATGCCGGGCTAAAACAAGATAGTCTTAAAAGAGCTTTTCAGCGATGACGATCCACATCGCCATCGAGAAAATAGCGACGATATTGCTCGCCAAAATTTGACCTGGGATTTTGTCCTGGGCGACCCCAAACTGCGCGCAAAATAGTGCGCCCATTGTCGCTGCAGGACATGCAGCAATGATAATCGCTCCTTTAGCCAAAACAGGATCGAGTTTGAACAGCAGCACCAACATCAAAACGAGTGCCGGCATCGCGAAGTTTTTCACAATGACCACGACAATCACCTCGAGATCGATTCGCGGCGCTAAAGCGGACAATAAAATTCCAAGCGTAAACAATGCGACCCCTCCCGATGCATTGCCTAACAGCTTTAAAGACTCTTCTGCCAGAGCAGGCAGCTTGACTCCAAATAAAACAAGGAACAAACCAATCAGCGGTGCCCATACGATCGGTTGACGGATCGTATTGAGAATAATGGAAAACACACCTGGGGACTGTGCGTCATTTCGCGAATTGCGTAACATCGCCATGACCACAGGAACGATGACGATGCTGCTGATAATATTGCCCACAATCACAGGCAGCATACCTTGCTGACCCAACACAGTCAGCACGACTGGCACTCCGAAATAAGCCATGTCAGGAAAGCCGCTGTTGCTGGCAAACAAAGCAGCCTCTCCCGATTCTTTTTTCCAAATGAATCGCGCAAGAAAAAGCGCGGCAAAGAAAGGAATGGTCAGACCAATCAGCAGAGTTAAAACATAATCAATATTTTCAAACTGAGTCGGACTGAAACCAAAGGCGGAAACAAACAAAATACAAGGCAGCGCAAAGTTCACAACCAGCGTGGACAAGCTTTTCGCCCCCTCCGCACCAATCAATTTACTTCGACCAGCAAGACATCCGAGCAACACGACAAACGCTACAGGGATCAATGCACTTAAGACTAGATTAATCATTTAATTCCTATCTCACATTTTTATAAAAAATGGGTCAACGTCCATAAAACTGTTTGACCGTATCCCAAGCGACTTGCTGCAGCTGCAGTCTTGTTTTGGGGTCGACCTCTCCAAACGCATCAAAGGTATTACCCACGGGAGATTTACCATACAAGGCTGCGTAAACAGTGGCAGCAGCTAAATAGGTTCCTTCTCTAGAAGGATGGCTTCCGTCGTAAGCTTTGTGCAGCTTGAGAGTTGGATCGCGTTGATAGGCTAAATCGAATGCCAATCCAACGGGTATGACGAGCGCATTCAAATCATTGCCGAGCTTGACGTAAAAATCACGATTCTTTTGAACGTTTTCAGGCGCAGCTTGCTTGTGGGGAGGGACGTAGGAATGCGGCATATACAGCGCTACTTTCCCGCCCCGCTCGGCAATCAAGGCAGCCGCTTGCGTTGCCGCCTTGATATGAGTTTCACCTTGTTTAGGTTGAATTGCCGCAGCGCTGTGCCCTTGCAAAACGACCAACTCGAAAGGCTCCTGGACACCAATCTGCCCGGGCTTGGTTAACCAATCAATGTTGTGATGATCGAGACTTGCACCACCAATCGTTGCTGACTTGTATTGCAATGACTTCGAAATTTCAGGATTGTCCGCCACAACGAGATTACGTAAAACGTTGTGCAAACTATCTCCGTAATACAGGTAACTGTTGCCGATTAAGAGTACGCGCTTCGGCGTATCCACCTGAGGAGTTTTGACTGTCGGCTCTAATGCCCAAACGGCTGAAGCAAATGTGAAAGCATATAAAACGGCCAGACACTTGCTGATGGAATGAATATTTGATTTCATTTTTTACCTGTCAATGTCTGGCCGAGGACACGATTTTCTTAATTAAGCTTGATACCTGACTCTTTGATAATACGTCCCCAATTCGCATAGTCTTTTGTGACAAAAGCAGCGAACTGGGCTGACGTGCCACCGCCAGGGTCGACACCACCAGCCTTCATCCTTGCGATGACATCAGGTGACGCCAGCACTCGATTAAGCTCTTTGTTCAAAATCGCAATCGTGGCGGGAGGTGTACCTGCTGGAGCAAACAGACCCGTCCAGATACTGAAGTCCATACCTTTCGCTACAGTCTCATCGAGAGTTTTAACATCAGGAAACTCCGATGATCGCTTGGCGGAAGACACTGCGACAGCGACTAGCTTGCCACTTTTGGCGTGTGGTGCAAGTGACGCAAGCGTGCCGATGTAAATATCAACTTGACCCCCCATTACATCAATAATGGCCGGACCCGCGCCTTTGTAGGGCACTTGTAAAAGGTTAATATCAGCCCGCTTTTTAAAATCTTCGCCAATGATGTGTCCAAGGGTACCCAGTCCTGCCGTTCCCCATCGCAAGCCCTCTTTGGATTTACCCTTG
This sequence comes from Zwartia vadi, assembly GCF_030410375.1. Classification (GTDB taxonomy): domain Bacteria; phylum Pseudomonadota; class Gammaproteobacteria; order Burkholderiales; family Burkholderiaceae_B; genus Zwartia; species Zwartia vadi. The sequence continues at coordinate 52,672 of NZ_JAUHHE010000010.1, read as the reverse complement.
GTCACAAGGTCCTGAGGTGTTTTGATTCCGGATGAAGGTGAGGTCCCAATACCCGCAGGTGTCACGGAGACCTGGATAACGGGCGCGAAACTCTTGACGCTGTCATATGTCAGGTTGTTATAGAGCCAAGGTCCCAGCATCATGTTGTCAGTCTGGCCCATTACGAGTGTGTAGCCGTCTGCAGGAGCTTTGGATGCGAATTCAATCGCCAGATTTCCCCCTGCGCCGGGCTTGTTTTCAACAATCACTTGCCAGCCCGTTAGCTCGGCCAATTTCGTACCCACAATACGCGATACAAAATCTGTACCACCTCCGGGAGGAAACGGTACGAGAATTTTGATTGGCTTATCGGGAAATTTTTGTGCTGAAGCAACGAGTGGCAATGCTGATAAAGAAAGCGCCACCACCATAGCCGATTGAATCAATCGATTCATCACTTTCATTGTCTTCTCCGTATTTTTTTATAGTCTCACTTGCACTGACTGAAACAGTAAGTTTTTTTCAGTGCAAGTGTCTGCGTTCCACAGTAGGTCAGCGATCAGGAGATGTCAAGTCTTAGAATAGTCCGTATACATCCAGACTATTTCAATGTTGCGCCTGACACGCGAATGATTTCCGCCCAACGATCTGATTCTTTATCGATAAAAATTTTGAATTGTTCTGGACTGTTTGAAACAGGCACCAATCCGAGACCTTTGAAGCGCGTCTGAACTTCTTCGGAATTAAGAGCCTTAATCAAAGCACCATTGAGTTTATTAACAATGTCAGGAGGTGTTCCGGCAGCTACGACAACACCATACCAATTATTGATGTCGTAATCTTTTACACCTGCTTGCGAGATGGTTGGTACATCAGGAAAAAGCGGATAGCGTTCTTTGCTGAGAATAGCTAACGGTCGAATGCGTCCTGACTGAATGTGCCCAATACTCGCAGGAATCGTCATGAACTGCATCTGGGTGCGTCCAGCGACCAAGTCTGCGAGCGCAGGCGCCCCACCTTTGTATGGGACGTGGGTAATTTTTGTACCCGTCCGCATTTTAAAAAGCTCGCCAGCAAGGTGATCCGCGCCACCATTTCCCGATGAACCGAAAAATAATTTATCGGGATTGGCTTTTGCGTAAGTGATCAACTCCTCAACTGTTGTCACAGGCACGGAGGGGTGCACTCCTAGAATTTGAGGTGCTTGAGCAAGTAGCGTGACAGGTGCGAAATCCTGTTTGGGCTTAAAGGGAAGTGAGTCGTATAGGGATGGATTAATGGCCATCGGGCCGGTGTATGCCAAGAGCATCGTGTAGCCATCTGGAGCCGACTTGGCAACTGAATCCGTACCAATATTTCCACCGGCACCTGCCTTATTTTCTACGATAACAGGCTGCCCTAATATGGACGTGAGCTCTTTTGAAATCAGCCGTGCAGTCGTATCCGTGGCACCACCCGCGGCATAAGGCACAACGAATTTGATTGGCTTATTAGGAAATACCTCAGCAGCCTGTGTCGCATCAGGACTTGATAAAAGAACAGCTCCAAGAAAAGCGATAGAAGTCATCTTGACAAAACTTCTACCCATTTGCTTCAAATACATATCAATGTGTCTCATGTCTCACCCTTTTTAAAATTTCAAAATCGCTTCTCCGAGCGACGCCTTCATACTAGCAATTAGTCTGACTTAGCTGTTACATTTATTTGGTTTTGTGATGTTCGACCCAAATAACAAGTTCTTTTATACGGTGGAAATGCAATGACGAACAGATTTTTTATCGCCTCGCTCGCTTTATTTGCAGCATGTTTAGCACCCGTCCAATCTCAGAACGCCCCGGCGCAAAACTGGCCAACTCAACCGATTAGGATTATCGTGCCTTTCCCCGGCGGAGCCAGTACGCTCGATGCGGTCGTACGCTTACTCGGCACAGAGGTCAATCGAGACTTGGCCACACCCGTCATTATTGAAAACAAGCCCGGTGCAGGAACGGTGATTGGTGTTGACGCCGTGGCGAAAGCGACCGATCGACACACCTTTGGTGGTGTCGCAAACAGCTTTACGGTTAATCAGACACTTGTCAAAGCACTCCCTTACAAAACCCTCGATGACCTGGCACCGGTCATTTTGCTCGCCAGAACAGCTAACGTACTGGCAATCAAACCAAGCCTCGGTATCAATAATCTCCAGGAACTGATCGCTTACGCAAAGAAAAATCCAGGAAAACTTTCCTATGGCTCCTTTGGCAATGGCACCACACCGCATTTCGCCGGTGAAATGCTCAAATCCATGGCAGGCATCGATATGGTTCATGTCCCATACAAGGCGCAAGGACCTGCGTTAACAGACCTGCTTGCTGGCAATATTGATTTGATGTTTGGAAACCTGCCTGATTTCATGCCCCACATCCGTAGCGGGAAAATCAAGGCGCTTGGCACAACTTATTTAACGCGTGCGCCCCTCGCACCCGAAATCCCCACGATCGCCGAGCAAGGATTACCGACCTTCGAGACTGACTCCTGGTATGGAATCATCGCTCCAGTCTCAACGCCTAAAATCGCGATCGATAAAATGAATGCCTCCTTGAACAAGGCGCTCCAAGATCCAGCCGTCAAGCGCAATCTAGCCGAACGCGGCATTGAAATTATCGGTGGAACACCCGATGCGTTTGGTAAACACTTGCGTGAAGAGGTAGCCAAATACGCCGGGATCGTTAAATCTTCAAATATGAAGGTTGATTAAGTTTTAAGAGGAAAACTTGCCCAGTCGTTATTTTTGCTGGGCAAGCGCAAGGACTCAGATTTATTTATATGTCAATTAGATTATCATCTCAAAATTGGCATATAGATAAAATCAGGAGTCAAAATGCCTCATGTCCTCCGACGCTTACTTATTGCGCTAGTAATATTCAACTCGCTCTCACTAGGCATGATGGCGAGTGCATATGCTCAAGTCAGCACTTGCCATGCACTGGCAGCTTTACCATCCGATCCCAATCGCAAAGCGGCTGGGGTGCCTTACGACCGAATCAATGCTCAGCAAGCGATTGCCGCCTGTATTGCGGCTGTTCGCGCTGAACCACAAAATGGTCAATTATGGTTTCAGCTTGGTCGCGCGCTAGAAAAAGGTAATCGACTCGATGATGCGATTACGAGCTACCGCGAAGGAATTAAATTCAATCACCCCGGTGCGCTGAATAATCTGGGCGAGCTGTATCGCGATGGCAAAGGCGTCGCCCGCAATCTCCCTCTTGCCGAAACCTACTTCTCACTTTCCGCTGCTCAGAACTTTCCTGAAGGTGTCGCGAACCTCAATCAGCTCAAACAAAGGACGGCTTCAGCCCGCGGCGCCAATCCACCTGCCAGTGCCCCACCTGGAATTGCAGCGATCGATGGCGTTTGGTACAGCAGTCAATGGAAGTATGGTTACGAGCTCAAAAACGGCATAGGTATTGCGACCCAAAGTAACAGTCCAAACTTTGCGCCTGGCGACCGAATCATAGAACTTACCTACGTTGCACCAGGAGAATATGTCGGCAAACAAATATATCGCGATGGTAAATTTTATCGAGTGATTGCTTCACTTCGCCCCGATGGTCGACTCTTCTTTCAAGGCGATAAAAACGTAACGTGGACCATGGATAGGATTCAGATGCCTGCCACTTCCGCAGCGCCTGTGGCACCTATCACGTCTCCACCATCAGCAGCACCGCAGGTAGGACCCGAACCGGTTCGCGCACCAGAGCCACCACCTCCCCCACCACCGCCTCCACCACGCACTGAGCCTTACACACTTGCTGAAGCGCTTGAGGCTCTTAAGCGGCAAGACTATAAAACAGCCGCTACGGCATACAAAGAGCTTGTTGAAAAAGGCGATGCCGATGCTCAGGTCGGACTCGGTATGCTGTACATGACGGGACAAGGCGTTGAAAAAGACATCAACCGGGCAATCGAGTGGTTCAGGCTGGCTGCAGCACAAGGTAATCGCTTTGCTCAAAATAAACTTGGTGAGCAATACAAGATTGGCGAGGGTGTCGAGCGTGATTATGCGCAAGCCTATAAATGGTTCAAGCTATCGGCCGACCAAGGCTTTGCCACTGCGCAATCAAATATGGGACAGCTCTACCAGTTTGGTCTGGGCGTCACTGCCGATGAAGACGAGGCGCTGAAATGGTTCAAACTCGCGGCTGATCAGGGAAATTCACTGGCTAAAAGCAGCCTAGCTGCAATCAACAAAGTGCGTGCTGATAAAGCCGAAAAAGAGCGGCAAGAAAAACTACGCAAGCAACGCGAAACCAATCAACAGATCTTAAGTATGTAACTCAAGGAAAACAAAATGAGCGCCTTAGTAAAAATTGAAGAAACCTATCTAAAACTATTCAAAATCGTCTTGCTATTGATTCTGACGCTTGCTTTGTTGGCTGCAATTGTGACGGTGATAAAAGGGCTTGTAGACTTCAGCGCCAAACCTGAACCCGTTGCTCCAGCGCAGACTGCACCAGAACCTAAAGTGGACGTCGATGCATTCATCAAGGCTCTTGAAAAGCGTGATGAGCCACCTGCCCCGACACCCGCCGCACCAGCTCCACAAGCGCCTCGTGCACATCCGATGGATGAGCTCGCAGCAGCACATCTTGCTAAGGCATGGGGCTATTACGACGCATATCAAAAGGCTTGCAATGTGCCAAACAAAATCGAACAAGACGGATTTATGACCTCCGATTTTCCTCGAAATTCTTTTCGTAACTGGTTTCGTAAATTCGGGCCAAACTTTGCAGAGTCACAGGATAAGTTCATCAGCACTGTGCTTGCCAATCCAAGCGTGATCAAAATCTGTATTGACAAGCAAGGTCGAGGCGGTGTTTTCAGTGGTGCGTTGAATTGGCACGTGGAAGAATGGGCGGACGCTGTTGAGGCCGCCGCCAAATTTAACCGCGAAGAACAAAACCGTGTCGTTCGCCAAGAGAGGGCCGCAGAAGAACGCGCCATGGCAACAAGAATGGAAGGGGTGCAAATGTTGTGGGGCGCGCTGATTTCGTTCGGCGTTTTTATGTCGCTCGCGTTACTATTGATTTTTTCCAAGATAGAAACAAATTTGCGCGGCGTCAGACTCACACCCTCAAAGGAATAATTTCATTTGCTTAACAAACTGTTCGGCGCACTGACTGGATTGTGCTTGATGTTCAGCAGTGCGGTTGCTGCTCAGACAACTATGCCGGATGAATTTGTTTATCTAGACGAATGGATTCCCGCACTCAAAATCGACCTGCGTTACTCCTCAAAAAATAACTTCATTGGCGCACCGGTCGATGGCTATGCGGATGCGAGGGCAGTGTTGACACGACCTGCCACGCTCGCACTTGCAAAGGTTCAACAAGATCTGGATCGGCAGGGTTATGGCTTGTTGATATTTGATACCTATCGCCCTAAAAGAGCGGTCGAGCATTTTATGCGGTGGATGGCCGATCCGAACGATCAATTAGCCAAAGCCACTTTTTATCCTGCATTGGATAAAAAAGATCTTCGTGCGCTAGGCTATATCAGTGGCAGATCGGGGCACAGCCGTGGCAGCACAGTTGACCTGACGCTATTTGCAAAAAACGCTCCTGATGGTGAGCTTGATATGGGTTCAGTCTTTGATTTTTTTGGACCTGAATCAGGTGCCGAACATCCCTCGCTGACACCAACCCAAGTTAAAAATCGACAGCGACTGCGCGAGGTAATGGTCAAACATGGTTTTACGCCCTACTCCAAAGAGTGGTGGCACTTTAGTTTTAAAAACGAGCCCTTTCCCAATCAGTATTTCGACTTTTTATCAAACAATCCTGCTCGGTTAGTCGATCGCTTAGGTAGCTTCCAATTAGTCATCGCGACAGCTCCCGACTGGAAGTCCAAGAAAGCCATTCTTTCAACATACGAACGTATGGGTGGAAAGTGGGTTAAAAAAATGGATGGTGTTCCAGTTATCCTGGGTAAAAGTGGCAGCGCCTGGGGTCGCGGCCTACACCCAGAACCCATGGGTGTCCTCAAGCGTGAAGGTGACGGCAAAGCGCCCGCCGGAATCTTTGATTTTGGTTTGGCATTTGGATACGCTGCCACAGCTCAGACAAAGATGCCCTATCAGGGTATGGAGTCATCAAACTACTGCATCGATGTAATAGGTTCTCCCCTCTACAACACCATAGTCGACACTCGTAAAGTTGGACTTGAGGCGATCAAAGGCAGCACCGAGCCGATGCGCCTGGATCTGACCAACAAAGGCGACCAGCAATATGTCAAAGGCTTGGTGATTCAGCAAAACCCTAAAAACGAATCGGGACTTGGTAGCTGCGTATTCATGCATGTCTGGAGCCAGCCCAATGGGATGACTCTTGGCTGCACAGCAATGGATGCCCACAAGCTTGACCAGATCATGTCTTGGCTAGACCCTGACAAACGTCCGCTTTACGTATTACTACCCCGGGCCGAATACCAAAAATATCAAGCTGCTTGGGGATTACCGGAACAAATGGACTAATCCGAGGAGCCGTATTAAATTATCTAAAAACACAGGAGACAATGTATGACTTCACGACGCAACTTCTCTCGGATGGTTCTATGGGCGGGCATCGCAGGTACTATTTTTACCGGGATGACAACCTCTAACTTGGTCCATGCACAAGACTACCCGACCCGACCCATTACTCTTCTCGTTGGTTTCTCTGCAGGCGGTCCGACTGACAGCGCGGCCAGAGCAGTTGCCGAACAAATGAGTAAGCAACTCGGCCAGCCTGTCATCATCTCTAACAAGCCCGGCGTGGGTGGATTAATCGCTGCAAGAGAAATGATGGCCGCCAAGCCTGATGGATACACCCTATATTTAGCCTCCAACTCTTTTTTCTGTCATGGGCCGGCTCGCTACGAGTCTGTGAGCTATGACTATGACAAGGATTTCACTCCAGTAGGTGGCGTTGCGGGCTATCCACACGTCCTGATTGTCTCTGCTAATAGCAAATTCAACAGCGCGAAAGAGCTTTTTGCCTTTGCTCAAGCCAATCCCGGAAAAATAAACTCCGCGAGTGTGGGCTTTGGTAATGAAATCGCGCTGGCCTGGATGAGTAGTTTAGGAAAAATGGACATCACACCCATCCCCTACAAAGGCGCAGCAGGAGTGATCAATGATTTGAGCGCAGGTCGACTGGATATGGCGTTGGTTGCCCCTTCACTCGCGTTTCCGCTGGCGGACAGTAATAAAGTGAAAATCTTAGCCACGACTCGCAAAACGCCTATTACGGATCAGCGCAAACTCACTGACTTGAGTGAGGCGGGTTTGAACGGGTTCGACTTTTACGTCTGGAACGGCATCATGGCGCCGGCTGGCACACCAAAACCAATTTTACAAAAGCTGGGCGCTGCACTGGAAAAATCGCTGCAGCAACCTTCCTTGCAACGTCAGTTTGAGACTGCATTTTTAAATGCGGAGCCGATGAATAGTCAACAACTGACGCAAGCTGTCCATACTGAATTGGCGACCTCAAAGAAAGTACTGAAAGATGCCAATATTCCTTTGCTCAAACAGCAGCAATAAGGCTGGAGATTATGGATTTAAAAATTTAATGTACGCGATTTAATTCAGGTGCAAGGCGCAACAATCTAATTGAGCTGCGCCTTGGTTTCATTATTTAGGAGCTCTGAACATCGCACAAATTTTGTTTCCAGCCGGATCTCGTAAATAGGCCAGATACATTTTGCCGGCAGGGCCCTCACGATAACCTGGGGGATCTTCACAAGTGACGCCACCATTAGCCACTCCCGCGGCATGAAAAGCATCGACTTGCTCGGTAGACTGGGCAGCAAAACCGATTGTGCCGCCATTTGCAGCAGTAGCTGGTTTATTGTCTAAAGGTAACGTCACGGCAAATACGCCTGTGGGACTTCTATAAAAGCATCGCGTATCACGATTCAAGGCACCAGGCTTGATACCCAAGGCGCCCAAAGCGGCATCATAAAATTTTCTCGACGCATCTAAATCGTTGGTGCCTACCATTACGTGACTAAACATATATTCTCCAAAAAAACTTAAAAATAACCTACGGAACTGTCGGCCTTGCAAGGATCTTACCAGCCCTGTCATGCCAGTTATTCCTCTCAGGTTCAAATCTTAATCATTGCCGCACACTTTGCCTCAATCAGTTCGGACTACTTATTGATATCAAGCTTGCCCTGTGCCGCGAATGATTGCCAGCGATCGACTTGCTTATTCAAATAAGCACCATACTCTTGTGGACTCCAATCACCAGGCTCAGCTCCCATATTGTTGATTCTTTTGCGGACCTCTGGAGAACGCATCCCCTCCAGAAGTGCAGCCGAAATTTTGTCCACCACAGGTTTGGGTGTGCCGACTGGCGCAAGCAAACCAAACACCGCCATCATGTCAGTTTCAGGCAGACCGACTTCCTCGAGCGTAGGCAGCTCAGGCGCCAACGGCCAACGCTTCGGTGATGTCACCGCCAGCGCCTTTACCTTACCTGCTTTTGCGTTCACCAAACCGCTGCTTAGACTGTCGAACATAACCGGCACCCTACCCGCTAGCAAATCAACTTGTGCGGCGGCTGTTCCCTTGTACGGAATATTGACCATCGGAACGCCTGCGGCATTCGCAAACAGCAATCCGGACAGATGACTCACGGTACCCAAGCCCGCCGAAGCGTAACTCAATGAATTTTTACCCTTGTCACTTTTTAAAAAAGCGATCAATTCATTTGCCGTTTTAACTGGAACGTCTGGGTGGACTACCAGTACATTGGGAGCCGTGGCAAGTAACGCGACAGGTTCAAAACGTTTATTGATAAATTGATTGGGGGTTTTATTGATCACGGGATTCACGATATCTGCAGTGACATTCACGAGAAGCGTTTGACCATCTGGCTTGGCGTTGGCCACCGCATCCGCAGCGATTGCACCACTTGCTCCGGCGCGGTTTTCAACGACAACCGTTGTCCCGAGTTTGGCACTCAATATTTCAGCCGCAATTCGCCCAACAATGTCCGAAGGTCCTCCGGGTGCAAAGCCGACAATTAAACGAATCGGTTCTTTTGCAGGCGCTTGCGCTGTTGCGCTGCTTACACCCAATACACTCAAAACTGCTAGAAAAGTTAAAGCAAATCTTGACTTCATTTATTTTCCTTTTAGAGGTCGGACTTGTCGCTTGCTTTGCCGGGGCGATGATTAGACAATCCATTGCTCTACCTTATCCTGTTTTCAAATATAGGACAACGCACAATGTCGCAACCAATACGGACCGCTCATACACATGCGTGTTACGACACTCCGCCAACACTGGTCGAGTCAGGCATCAAGCATTGGGTTTCTCGAGCAAATAACTTTATTGTTGTTGTGACGCATGCAAATGCGGGCAGCATTTTGCTACGTGAAAATGATCCAGACGAACATGTTGTTCTATTACCTGAAAATGTTGCAGCGCACATTAGTGCGAGCGGAGATGCGCTCGAATCGACTGGTGACGATCTTTTCATTGTTCCGCCAGGCAACAGCCGCATCGAAATGTTGTCTGAGGGCTACCTCTATAGATTCTTTACTTCGCGCAGCACTGACCTGGCAAACATCGCAATCAATCATGACGGGTATTCTGAGCCTGCTCCTGATGTAGCCCCACTCGAAGACTGGCCGATGCCGGTGAATGGCTACCGCTTGCGCCAATATCACCTACCGGATTACATCAAGCCTGATGACAAAATGAGGCTTTTCAGAACCCGTTGCCTGATGATCAATGCCTTCACCACGCAAACAAAGCCTCGGGACCTGCGAAAAATGACTCCGCATGCCCATGCTGATTTTGAACAAGCTGCCATCACACTTGCCGGTCAGCACGTCCATCATCTGCGCTATCCCTGGACACCCGACTATACGGACTGGAAAGAGGATCAACACCTGCTGTTCGAGGCGCCTTCGATGACTATCATTCCCAATAAAGTGATCCATACTAGTCAGGCCATTGGCCAGGCGCCAACCAGGCTTGTTGAGGTTTTCGCACCACCACGAAAGGATTTTTCGCTTCTAACTGGCAAAGTCTGTAATGAGGATGAGTATCCTTTGCCAGAGTCCCTTAAATTTGCAAATTGAATGTAAAAAATAAAAATGAAATATAACCTTCGACTGACATTCCATTACGGTTTGACGATTTTTCTGAGTGCTTTTCTCTTGTTTCAAGTCCAACCTCTCATTGGCAAAATGATTTTGCCATGGTTTGGCGGATCGGCATCAGTCTGGACGACCTGCATGTTGTTTTTCCAAGCGATCTTACTTTTCGGTTATGTCTACTCCCACTGGATCGTTAAAGCACTGAGTCCATTTAAACAAAGTATTCTTCACATCACCTTACTTTTAGTCAGCCTGAGCATTCTTCCTCTTGCAGCCAGCGAGCTCTGGAAACCAGACGGCAGCGAAGACCCGACCCTTCAAATTCTTGGCTTATTGCTTGTGTCGATTGGTCTACCCTATTTTGTTCTGTCTACAACAGGCCCTCTGATTCAAGCCTGGTTTGCAAGAGAAAGAACTGGAGGTATTCCTTACAGACTATTCGCACTTTCAAACTTTGGTTCCATGCTCGCCTTGCTTGCATACCCAATTGCGTTCGAACCCGCTCTGCCAACAAAATGGCAGTCCTACAGTTGGTCCGGTTTGTATTTAATCTTTGTTGCAGCATGCGGCCTGCTGGCTTGGCGTAATCGCAACAGCAAGGCTCTGGTTCAAACAGACTCTGACCATTCGCCCCCACCTAAAGCTTCACAGTTAACGATGTGGGTCTTGCTGGCGGCATGTCCATCCATCCTGATGGTGGCAGATACGAGTTTTCTAACGGAAAACATTGCGCCGATCCCAATGATCTGGGTTGCACCGCTCGCCCTCTACCTGCTGTCTTTCATAATCTGTTTTGAAAGTAGCAGCTGGTACAAGCGTAAAATTTTTCTACCCTTGTTTGTCGCGGCATTGTTTGTACTCACATACTTACCGACAATGGGCTTGAATCAGTTGCCCGTGCTCGCGTCGATGGGCATTAACCTCTTTTCATTTTTTATTGTCTGCATGGTGTGCCACGGCGAACTTGCCAGACAGCAACCAAACTCGCGTTATCTGACCACCTACTACCTCATGCTGGCAGTAGGCGGCGTCATGGGCGGTTTCTTTGTAGGGATCATTGCGCCCTCTTTTTTCACCGAAAACTATGAGTTGTCGATCGGAATCATCCTATCCGGTCTGGTGATCGCACTCGTATTTTTATCAAAAAAGAATTTCAAAGATTCACGCTTGTGGGCTGCTTCCGCTTTAGGCATGATGGGCTTTCTAGTCTTGATCAGCGCAATCCGCATCAATGATCATATGCATGACTCGACTGGTATCGAACTCAGTCATCGAAACTTTTACGGTACGTTGAAAGTGTATACCGATGAAAAAAGTGGCTATAAAACCATGCAACACGGTCAAATCAGTCACGGAAGCCAGTTCATTGATCCTAAGAAAGCACTCGAACCCACAACCTACTATGTTCGTGAAAGTGGAGTCGGCAAAGCAATCCTCATTAAATCAGACTCCTCGAATCCAATAAAAGTTGGTGTGGTGGGTCTTGGGGTTGGAACGCTTGCCGGTTACGGTAGATCCATAGACACGTATCGCTTTTATGAAATCAACCCAAAAGTGATTGAAGTTGCCAAGCAAAACTTCACTTTCCTGTCTAAAAGCCCTGCGCAAATGGAGTATGTTTTAGGTGATGCACGCCTTCAACTCGAGCAAGAGCCTGAGCAAAAATTCGATGTGCTCGTGATCGATGCATTCTCGGGAGATTCTGTCCCCGTTCACCTCTTGACCCAGGAAGCGTTTAGCCACTACTTCAGACATCTCAAGCCTGATGGGGTCTTGGCTCTTCATATTACCAATCGTTTTTTGAATTTGAGACCGGTAGTGAAGTCCGCAGCGGATGCCTTTGGTCAAGACATCAAAGTTGTCACGCATGAAGGCACAGACGGAAACGAGGGCTATCGCTCCGAATGGGCCTTGATCAGCAAGGACAAAAACTTTTTCAAGAACGTGCAACTCGTTGATGCTACAAACATCGAGGCACCTAAAAACTTTAAACTATGGAAAGACGATTACAGCAGTTTAATTTCGATCGTTAATTAAGCGTTGAATTAAACGAGGCGAGAATTCACTCGCCTCAGCCCGCTCGGCGAAACCAGATCAGCGATAGTGCAGCCGCGAGCAATATCAATAAAAGGCTTGCTATGGCAAAGATTGCCGTCACCTCGGTATTTCGTCGCTCGAGGGAAAATTTACTCGACAAGTGTTTATACACTTGCTCGAGCGATTTCGAATTTTCAGCGCGGAAAAACTCAGCCTCTGTGAGCGCCGCAATCGCTTGTAAAGATCGCTCATCTACTCGGGTATAAAAATTATTCCCATCCCAACCCGGTATAAATCCATGCGGCGTCCCGAAGGCGACCGTGTAGACACGAACGCCCCGCTCAGCGGCTTGTTTCGCTGCAGCCAGAGGATGGGGACCATTCGTTCGTCGACCATCAGACAATAAAATAATCGCACCATTGGCATAAGATCCCGGGGGCACCACTGCACGTGGCGTACCTGCATCTTGCGCGAGAGGAACAGGCGCCGAAGGCAAACCGCCACTCATTCCCCTTCGTGCGAAATCGCCTCCATAAATCGCCGCCTGAACATTCACACCAGAATCAGGCAATAGCGTAGCGAGTGCTAACAACAAACCGCTACCTGTCGCTGTCCCCCTCTGCACTTGAATACGATCTACCGCCTCAATTAAGTCATCCCGATTATCCGTGACTTGCTGAACGAGCTGAGCGGTACCCGCGAAGGTCACGATACCAACACGAATATTGCTTGGTAAATCTTGCAAGAAGCTATTGACTGTCGCTTGAGCGGCTTTGATGCGATTAGGTTCGACATCTTCGGCAAGCATGCTCCGCGAGACATCCACAGCCAATATCAACGTCATGTAATCCGCTGGAAGCGTGATCTGCGCAGTCGGACGCGTGAGGCTAAAGGTCCCGAGCAACAGGCCGAGCCACAGTAAAACAGGTGGGATGTGACGGCGCCATACGCCCCATGGGCCAAGCGCTTGTCGGATGACAGTCACGCTAGAAAAAGACAACGCCACCCGCCGCCTACGCCTCAAGAGCCAAATATAGGCCAAAGGCAGCACAAGCAGGATCAAAACAAAACACCACAAAAATTCTGGCCAAATAAGGCGCATGAATCTGTTCTCAGCGTTATGATAAGTCACACTTTATCACCGCTTGCTGATAATGAGTTCAAGATGAAACGCGTTGCACTCTACAGTCGTCGCAAATCTTCATCCCCCAATCACACTGAGGTAGACTTAGCTCGCCCTTCTGACACGCAAGCCCAAATCGTTTCCCCTGTCCATAGAAACTCAAAGACGCGCTTCAACAGGCGCTTGACGGAACGACTCGTCATGCTAGTGTCAGGCGTAGCGATCTGCGCTGCTTTTTTCTTGGCACTCAATCTAAACGCTCCAGCCTCGCAAAGTGTCTCGCAAGAACAGATTGATGCGGCTGTTCTGCACACGCTCTCCTCCAAAGACCTTCCCTCCCGAGCGGCAAAGGCAGCCGCGATCGCAGCCCCGGCAGTCGTTCGCATCCGCACGGATATCCTCTCGTCTCTGGGCGGCACTCAAATTTCCGATAGCAATCTGGGCATTGGTACAGGCGTCGTGATCAAGGAGGACGGGACGATCCTGACAAATTTTCATGTCGTCGAAAACGCGCCACGTCTAATCGTCACGTTCGCTGACGGTTTGGAGTCACCCGCTGAATTAGTATCCGCTCAAAAGGATAAAGACCTCGCCACAATCAAGCCTCTTTTCATACCGGATGATCTTGAACCCGCCACCCTGGGCTCGAGTCAGGGCACTAGCGTAGGCGATGAGGTGGTTGTGATCGGGTTTCCCTTTGGATACGGTCCCTCGATTTCTGCTGGTGTGATTTCTGGCTTTAATCGCGAATACAAACCAGAGGGAGGTCCCGTATTAAAAGGCCTCATTCAGTTCGATGCAGCCGCCAATTCCGGAAACTCTGGAGGTCCTCTGATCAACATGGCCGGCGAGGTGCTCGGAATAGTGACTGCAATTATGAACCCCAGTCAAACGAACACTTTTATCGGTATCGGATTCGCAGTCACGATTGAAAGCGCTGGTGGCGCGCTGGGCATCCCGCCTTTTTAACCTTGTAGAGAGAGTCGAACGATGCAAGATACACAAGCCTGGATTGGCGGTCGAGCTTTAGAGTCCTCAACGCAAACAGCCTCATTGATGGAACGTGTCCTGTATGAAGTCAAACGTGTCGTAGTCGGTCAGGATGTCTTTCTTGAGCGCATGTTGATCGCAATACTGTCGCAGGGTCATCTCTTAATTGAAGGTGTGCCTGGTCTTGCTAAAACCCTCACAGTCAACACTCTCGCAAAAGCCATTCAGGGTTCCTTTAAGCGCGTGCAGTTCACACCCGATCTTCTGCCTGCTGATCTTGTGGGCACTCAGATTTACAATCAAAAAACCAGCGAATTCAGCACAGTGCTAGGGCCCGTGTTCACGAATTTACTCCTGGCAGATGAAATCAATCGCGCGCCTGCCAAAGTGCAGAGCGCTTTGCTTGAGGTGATGCAGGAACGCCAGGTCACTATCGCAGGTCATACCCATCCATTACCTGCGCCATTCCTGGTAATGGCCACACAGAATCCGATCGAGACAGAGGGTACCTACCCCCTTCCTGAGGCTCAAGTCGATCGCTTCATGATGAAAATACTGATCGATTATCCCAAGGACGACGAAGAGTTTGTCATCGTTCAACGCGTGATTGGTCCCTCAATCGATATCAAGCCAGTCGCCACAATCGAACAAATCCAAAACCTCCAGAAACAGTCTCGTTCAGGTTATGTCGATCCAGCCCTCATCCAATATGCTGTCAAGATCGTCGCAGCGACCAGAGACCCGGAACGCGCAGGACTTCCACACCTGGCGGATAGTTTGACCTTCGGAGCCAGTCCACGCGCAACAATTGGACTGATTGAAGGTGCGCGTGCACTCGGTTTTTTACGAGGAAGGCCCTATGCGCTTCCACAAGACGTCCTGGATCTCGTACCCGATGTATTGAGGCACCGACTTGTCCTTTCCTATGAAGCTCTTTCAGAGGGTCTGACCGCCGATGAAATCATCCATCAGATCATGAAGACCATACCAGTGCCTGACAAACCACTGGAGAGTCATGTTCGAATTTCTTAAACGCGGCATACAGTCGGCTTCGCCTGTTTCTCAGTCCAATGTGACTGCAGGGACAACACCTCTTTTAAAGCCAGAGGTTTTATTGAAACAACTGGAGTGGACGACCATCCGCAGACTTGACGGGCAACTCCAGGGAGATTTTCGAACCCTTTTTAGAGGTTCGGGTTTGATGCTGGCTGATCTGCGAGAGTATCAAGCCCACGACGATATTCGGCACATCGACTGGAATGTGACCGCAAGAATGCGCACACCTTTTGTTCGTGAGCATTTGGAAGAACGTGAAATCACAGTATGGTTTCTTGTCGATCTCACAGGTTCGATCAACTTTGGCTCGGGTACCGTCACCAAACGGATGCTGGCTTTGAATTATGTAGCGACGTTGGCGCGCCTCTTTACACGCCATGGCAATCGTGTCGGTGCGATTTTGTATGAAGGCCCTCGTTCGCTCTCGAGCGGCATCATCGCCCCTCGCTCCAGTCGCGCACATATCTTGCACTTGATTCACCGCATGCAAAAGCAAAGTGTGACGAAGGAACGAGGTGAAACGAATCTCAAAGACTTGCTCGCACTCGCCCAAAGCGTCATCCAAAGAAGATCGACGGTATTTTTAATCTCTGATTTCATCAGTGTCCCGGGGTGGGAGTCGGCACTCAAGCCCCTAGCGAGTCGACACGATATGATCGCAGCGAGGCTCATGGATCCAATGGAAGGGGCGATGCCAGAATATGGCATGCTGTTGGTCGAAGACATCGAAACAGGCGAACAGGTATTACTGGATTCAGACGATGCTGGATTTCGCAAACGTTATGCTGAACAAGCTTTAGCAGTCGAACACGCTCTTTACGAGGTATTTAATAACGCTAGCATTGACTGTATTGAGCTCGACACCACTGAAACCGTTGATCGCTCGTTGCTCCGCTTTTTACGATTACGTAAAAAAAGAGCTCAGGTCAGGCAAGGTAATACCTTCAATCACTTCTCGACACAATCCACCCGTGTCAAAAACAGCTGAATATGCCGACGCTTCAATCAATCAGTTTTATCTGGCCCTCCATGCTCTGGCTTCTGGTGCTAGCTCCTGTGCTTGCAGCCCTATATCTCGTTCTCGCCTTGCGTCAAACGCGCGCCGCACGACTGAATATCGCACTGAATGCAAAGATCAAACAGTCTAAAAACTGGAAAAAATATGTATCGGCGATGATTTTCCTGCTTGGGTTGATTTGCCTGCTGATTAGTGTGGCGCGACCCAGAGCTGTTTTAATGCTGCCAACCAGAATGGAAAGCATCATGCTCGCCGTCGATACCTCTGGCAGCATGGGTGCTGACGACATTGCACCCAACCGAATCGAAGCCGCACAATCAGCGATCAATCAATTTATTGCAATGCAACCTCCACAGGTCAAAATTGGGATCGTGACCATTGCCAGTACTGCCGCACTCGCTCAAGCGCCTACAACCGATAAAGACCACCTTAAAAGTATTGCCGAACGCCTCCCCCTACAAACGGGATCTGCTCTAGGTAGCGGCATTCTGATCGCACTCACCGAACTCATCCCAGGCACAGGCATCGATGTACAAAAGATTTTGACTGAAGCGGACCGTCCCTCACCACCTACCGATACGGGACGACCTCTGGACATGACGAGACGTCCCGATGCAGCAGCTAGAGTTGCACCCGGTTCAAACAAGTCCTCGGCAATCGTGCTGCTGAGCGACGGGCAAAGCAATTTCGGGCCCGATCCAATCAAAATGGCGCAACTCGCTGCCGACTTTGGGGTTCGGATCCATACTGTGGGTATTGGCACGCCAGAGGGCACCATTTTAAAAGCGCAAGGCGTGTCGATGCGGGTCAAACTTGACGAGTCGACACTTAAAAAAATATCTGAAATCACTCTAGGCGAATATTACCGCGCATCGAACAGCGTTGACTTAAAAAAAATCTATCAATCTTTATCAACTACCGTTCGGGTACAGAAGCATCAATCAACTGAAGTCACGGCGCTCCTGATCGGGCTGGGCTTGCTCTTGATCTTGGGCGCGACGCTGAGCTCCCTCGCACGAACAGGCCGCATACTTTGAGCGATAGATCAACCAGATACATATGTGGATCAACAGACAGACTTCCTCGTTTAACTGCAGTAATTTGAATTGTTCAAATCAAACTGATTTGAATCGACTCGAGGAACTATCATGAAATCAAATCAATATCTTTTTATTCCAACGATCGCGCTCATTACACTCATTGTGTTAAACGGGTGTTCTGGCATGTCTGAGCAGGGAAAAAGCACCGCCATTGGTGCAGGTGTCGGAGCAGTTGGTGGCGCAGTCTTAACAGGCGGAAGTGCTCTGGGCACAATTGGCGGTGCAGCCGTTGGCGGCGTGGTTGGTCACGAAGTCGCTAAATAAACCGCGCTTTAAAAAAGTGGGGCTATAGTTTGCCCAATAGAATCAAAACAAGCAGGACAATCAAAAGCATGCCCAATAGACCGCTCGGCCCATAGCCCCATTTCGCGCTATGGGGCCAAGTAGGCAACACGCCAACCAGCATTAACACGACTACGATCAGAATAATTGTGGCGAGTGACATGCTGATACTCCCAAATAAAACCTTACTTTATTTATTTGAAAAGTATCTGTCTGTACGAGAACGCACATTTACTTTGTGAAAATCATGTGTGAATCACAAAAAAGCTTACTTAATTAATCAAAAACCTGTAATTTACGGTCTACGAGGTTGCATCAACTCACTTGATTTAAAAAGTGCAGATTGCCAGAACATTTCATCGGCTTGAAACGTGCGGACCGTGAAAAAAACTAATCAACAGGTATCTTTTAATGTTTACTTGCACTAAAAATAACTTTTTAAATTTTAAATTTACTGCGATTGTCCTTTCTCTATTCTTGCCATGTTTCGCTGCCAGTGCTCAGGAAAAAAAACCATCCTCTGAAATCATTTATCTGAATCAAGCATGGAGCGCCCAAGACCGGGCAAATTTTTACTGGAAACCGCAGGGATCCGCACTACTTTCTTACGATATATATCTTGCGCTAACACTTCCTGGCACAAATGAATTATTTAATTCCCGTGCCAATTCCGATCGAATGGGGCTATTGTTAGAGCCGATCGATAAAAAAGTTAATCCAGACGATCTGCCGGTTGGTGTCGCGAAATCAGTCGTGACTTCCGGATCACTAAAAGGTACTTACGCAGGATTGACTTGCGCAGCTTGTCATACCAACCAGATTCAATATAAAGGCTCACAAATTAGAATCGATGGCGGTAACGCTAGCCGATTTGACTTATTACTATGGCTGCAAACACTTTCGCGCTCTGTCGATGCGCCGCTAAATGACCCAAAACTTTTTGCCTCTTTACTTTCTCGCGTCAGAGAACGTAGTCCTGTTGACGAAGCAGATTTAAAAGCCAGATTAAAAGCGGATGCTGAATTCATCAGACTTCAATTAAGCGAGTCATTTATCGTTCCACATCCACCTGGACCAGGACGCACGGATGCCTTCACAGAAGAAAGCAATACAGTCATCGCGATTCACACCGGGATCAGTGAAAATGCCCGACCTGCATTGGCTCCAGTAAAACCACCCTTCTTATGGAATACCCCGCAATCTGCATGGGTCGAATGGTCTGGCGTTGCACTCAATCCTCTTGTCAGAAATTTCAGTGAAGTGCTTGGTGTCTTTGCCAGATACGATGTTTCTGCATCTCAAAAAAACTTCAGTGAAGTTGAATCCACCATTGATCTAAAAGGACTCGTTGAAATAGAACAATCTATTCGGCGCCTTGCACCACCCGCATGGCCAGAGAAAATATTAGGAAAATTGGATCAAGCCCGTGTGAAAGATGGTGCTAACTTGTTTCAAAAGCACTGCATCGAGTGCCATACAGTCTATCCCTATCGCTGGAGTGCTCCGCGCGCAAAGGGTGTCAGGATGATTGAAAATGCCATGGTTCCGCAAGACATAGTGGGTACTGACAAACAACACTTATTGGGTATCTTATTCAATCAAAAGCCAACGATACTGACCAAGCACCTTGCAGATAAATTACAGGGTAAATCAGCGGTGACAGCCGTAGAGTTGTTCGATGCGCTCGAAAAACCAATGCTTGAGTATGCTTTAAAGCAAGCGGGTCCCTTCACGCCTGACGAAATTCTCGACATGAATGGCTATATCGATGCAAGCGTTGACTTAAGAGCGCCCATTAATAGCTACAAAGCTGCTCCGCGTGACGGTGCATGGTCTACAGCTCCGTTTCTACATAATGGTTCCATACCCAATATGTACGAATTACTATCGCCCCAATCCGAGCGATCCAAAACGTTCTATATCAATCGTGAATTTGATCCAGTCAAACTTGGTCTGGATACGGAGAAAAGTCAAACAGGCTTTCTGTTTGACACCAGTTTGATTGGCAACTCAAACGAAGGTCATTTGTTTGCTAACGGCAAGGGTCCAGGCATCATTGGTCCCGAGCTCACTCCCGATGAACGTTTCTCATTGATTGAATATCTCAAGTCCATACCGGATGTCCCAGGTCGTGTCACGCCGTTTGGTGGTCCCGCAAATCCATTGATTGCAAATGAAGATCCCAAATGGTTTAACACCAAACATCCCTATGGCCGTTAATCATTCAAACGATCTTCCAACTTGTGGAGACACGCACCAACTGGCATGCCTCCGAAGTGGGACTATCAGAATCAAGAAAATCGTCCCAACATGCTAATTTCAATATTGCTGTGGAGGCATAGGGATATTTTTGTTGAATCACATCCAACGTTGGATCAACGAGCAGATTGATGCCCGTTGCACGCTCTGAGGTATATTCAGAAGCGTGCATCAGGCTGCCAAGCGGAGCAACAGCCGCCAAGCCTGAGCCAAGCATAAAGGTTCTACGGCTGATCATTCATTTTTACCTTCATCCGTCATAAAAATAGAGTGCTTAAACGCTGGTATTGAACCCCACTTTTCTCGGGCTTGCGCTGCTAAGGTATTGGCGTCATCGCGTTTTGAGGCAGCAAGAGCCGCAGCATACGCTGCTTCAAATGCGGTCAACGTAGGCCTATTACGTAAGTTCTTATTCGCCAATTCGATTGCATGCTCACTTTCCTGATTGGTGCCTAGATAGAATTCGACCGCATGATCAGCAAACCCAAGTTCATGCTGACTGGTGAGATCTTGAAATCTTTCTTTAGACTTAAGCAAAAAATTATCGCATTCAACAGGGTTGTTTAACCCCTCCTGAAGTTGTGCATAACGCCAAAAAACCTCAGGATCATGCGTATCGAGAATTGGATTAAGCAAAGCTGCTGCCTGATCCAGCATGTTACGTTCAATATAGATTTCAGAAAGATGAACTCTTGCATGAACATAATCAGGAATGTAAGCAATCGCGGCCTGATACCAACCCGCCGCCTCATCTAAGTCCGGTTCAGGAACGATTTCACCATGCAGCATACCTAAGTGAAAACAAACCCAGGCCAAGGCAAAAGGAGATAAATCAGAATACTCATGTATTGCTTTCAAATACGTAAGATGTGCCTTGTCATACTCCCCTAGATCTGCATACAAGGCAGCCAGAGGCACCAGATTTTGAATACTACTTTCTTGATTGGCTCGAGCGATGCGCGTGCTGAGAACAGAATCCAGATTTTTTCCTGTCGCCTGATCAATGCTTAGACTAACAGGGATGATCAGATCAGAATCAATCCCGTGACGATCCGCCAAACTCAACAAGTCTACTGAATCGGAAAAATGATGTCTCGCTGAAGCAATCTGCGCGGCAGCCAAATAGTGGTTTCCAGTCACGCCCTCGCTTGAAAGGATTTCCTTGGACAGAATTGAAAGTCGGTCTAATGCCGCATAATCACCCAAAAACTGAATACGCTTCTGTTCTTCGTCAATCAATGCTTCAAGGACGCCCGTACGTTCGAAAGATACATTCAAAATATTTCGACACCGTCTAAGAATGCTTTCATGATTCAATCTTGCCAGTTCGCCATCGGTCGCAGGGGGGAGTCGAGTAAACATGCCCTTCATCAGCTAGGGTTCCTGTGCTTGAATTTTCTTTTAATGTCAGTCATGCCGACATCCACAAGAGTATTAAGAATCAAGCCTACAAATAACTCCCCTTGCCCATCAGGTAAATATTCAATTTTCCATGAGAGCTCTGAACCTAGACCGTCCGGTCTGACATGAAGTGTTGTCACCAAGGGTTGTGCAGAGATGCCACTGATTAATTTATATTTTAAAAATTTACGCACCGGATCTCTTTCAAGCAAAAGCTCAACTAAGACTTTTCCGTCAATCAAACGCGTCGTACGTACATGCTCTGCACCAGCGATTGCCATCTCTGTTTCTACAACGAGTGGCGTCCATGGCTGGTCAAAGTTTCCCACCATAGCCCAAAGTTCGTCTGCTGATGCTGCAACCCGAATGCTTTTATCTATGGTTAATAAACTGACATTGGGTGAAGCCATGTAGGGAAATGCTTGAGTGCTTTTTTTTGTGGCTTGCGTGGCTGGACTTTGCAAAAAAGGTCCATGATCACGATTAATAATCCATGTCAATAGGATGTCGACTGCGTTGGCGTCGAGCGTCCTGCCTCCACCCGTTTGATGTGGCTGACCATTGATGACACTTTTTTCAATTTCAAGATGACTTTGGTCATCGATTTTTTTTGACACATCAATTAATAAAAAATCGTTTAGATAAACGTTTACATTGGCATGTATATCTCCGTCGGACCAGTCTCGTTTGCCGTCTTTCATATCCCAAATATGTAAATGTCGAGCCAACCGATCGCGGAATATGGGTAAGACAGCCGGGTCCACAGCAAAAGGAGTTTGTTGGTTCCAAAGATCCAATAGATTCACCTCACCCGGGATTGTGATGAGATAGTTAGCGAGTTCGGGGCGCCCCGCCCAGTCAAAGCGCGGAATACTATTGAGAGTTGGCGTCGTATCGACTGGCGTAGACTCGCCAATCACACCGAAAAGTGACCCTTTCTCAGGCTGTAAGAATGAGGAAGTTTCAAACTCAACGACTAGCCCCAACACATTGTCATCTTGTGTGAGGTTTTTCCCACCTTGCAAGGTAGGCGAGTTGTACCATCCGATAAAAAATGGGTCCGAGCGTAGACCTGCAAAAACACGAACCTTTCCATTCGAGGAGGTAGAGCCTTGGATGTCACCTACTTTGACAGTCAAAACTTCGCCACCTGGGATTGTGCAATGGCCTGTCTGAGACGGCCTGCCCCCATTTTGAGTGCGCTGTAAGCGATCAAATTTAAATTGAAATCGAATTTCATCACCGTAGGCTTTGAAATTTGCCTTGGCACCGATTCCCTCAATGTTGATTTTTTTTAATACTGCGCTGTAATACGCTGCATTTGAGAACCATGCCGATTCCCCTGCTCCAGGGAAAACATTGACGACAAGTACCGTTCGATTTGGATGTTCAGGGCTCGTAAACGCGAATATGTCTGTCAAATCGATTGATGGATCTGACATGGTTCTGGGTCCATCAACATGGTCAGACATCGAGGTGTTCCTTTGGAGCTTGTAAGGTGATGTTTTGAAGCGGCGGTTTAAGACCGTTTTAGTCTGACAATATAGCGCACGCAAATTAGTAAAAATACAACCTTACTCAATATAACTACTTTGGCAACAAAAGCACTGAATTCGCTTTTATGTTGTATTGATCCACATGACCAGAGACTTTTAAATCATTATCAATATAGTGAACATGAAACTTTTCACCTGGGTGAGAAACAACACCCTCTAGTTTGTCCCCGCTATATACACCTACCAATTGACCCGTTGCCACAGGTTGACGAAATAGTTTCATTCCTGATTTTTGATTGGCATGACCGCCATGTGCTCCATGTCCGGTTTGTCCCGAAGTAGAACCATGCTGACTATTCGCACCATGTGCGCCAAAAGGCGTTTCTCCCGTCACGACATGCCAGATGAGGTGGGCATAGCTTCCTGTCACCCTAAACATAAAGGGCTTGGTCAAATCAATTTTTCTCTCAGTCGCCTGCTGCGTAAAAAAGGATTCAAACTGCGCTTGTGTCATATCCGTTGGCACTTTCACAGAATCCCAATCTTTCACCTGACCGCTTGCCCAGAGTACAGCAGAATCTGAAGCAGCTGGAGGATTGACAGCCCCCTTGGGATCAGTGCCCAAACTCACCAAGAGCTTGCCATCGACCTGAATGATTTCCCCCTTCAGCCCAGCCAAAGCTCCCACGCCCCATACGCCAGGAACGGCTGGAACTGCGGACAACAGCACCTGACCCTTGGTATCACCCGTGTGCATCATGTGTTTGAAATTCCCATAATGCGTGAAATCAACTGACTGTGCGTGTGCAGGAGAGAACAGCGCGATGCAGCTACCAAGCAGGACAACAAATTTTAAGCGCATAGCAATGACTCCGGTGAGCAAAAATGATTTGGTAACTTAGCTGAACACTGTAACCAAATTTTGAAAATATTTTATCGATCTCCCTGCTCTTACAGTGAAGTAACTCTCTGATTCACTGCACCTCGGATACTCAATAAACTTGTAGCATCCTGCATCAATATTAGGAAAGATAAATGAAGCGTATGCATAATCCTCCACACCCAGGGCTCACTATTCGGGATGATGTTTTACCTGCACTAGGTCTAAACGTCACTCAGGCAGCTGAACAACTTGGTGTTTCGCGCGTAGCCTTCTCTCGTATGATCAACGGACATGCAGCGATTTCACCCGAAATGGCGCTACGCATCGAGGCGTGGCTTGGCATCGAACGGGGTGGTGAAGCGCGTCTATGGCTAGCGCAGCAATCCGCTTACGACCTTTGGCAAGCTGATCTCCAGTTTAAAAGTAAGCCAATGCGCGTCACGCCGGCGCCGATCGCAAACTAATTCATCAGAAAATTAGGCATGAACTTGGCTGTATAACAACCGTCAGATTAATTTTTAGTAAAAAAAACAGCCCGAAGGCTGCTATTCGTGAACTCGGATCCCCGAGCTGGACTCAACTATTAAGATTTCGGAAAGGCGTCATTCAAGTGAGATGCTTGAATTCTGAATGACGAACTTCCAGCGTTTCATTTCATCGTCGACCAAAGCGTGATAGTCCTGGCTGTTACCCGGACGAGGCTCTGCTCCGATACCTGCGAGGCTTTCAGCGATCTCTTTGCTGTTTGCAATCTTAATGATGGCTTGGGCGAGCTTTTCTACGATATACGAAGGCGTACCGGCTGGTGCCAAAATGCCTGACCAAGAGTCAACAATGAAATCGGGGATCCCAGCCTCGGCCATTGTAGGCACTTCGGGAAGCAGTGCCGACCGCGATTGGCTGGCAACGGCCAATGCTTGAAGTTTACCTGCCTTTATTTGAGCCAGGACAGTGGGCATGTTCACAAACATTAGATCGATTTGGCCGCTAATAAGGTCATTATTGGCGAGGCCGGCACCTTTGTACGGAACGTGTTCAAATTTGGTGCCTGTCTTGAGTTGAAAATATTCGCCTATCAGGTGATTCACACCTCCTGCCCCAGATGAGCCCATAAATAGATTTTTTTCACGAGACTTGGCTAGGGCTATTAATTCTTTGACACTGTTTGCTGGTGTTTTTTTAGAAATGACAAGAACATTGGGCACAGTGGCAAATAGCGCGACTTGAACAAAATCCTTTTGTGGATCATAGGGCAATCGTTTATACAACAGACCATGGAAGGTCTGATGGGCAGACGAAGCTAGCAATAACGTATAGCCATCAGGGCGCGACTTAGCGACCATGTCTGCTCCCAGAGTTCCGCCGGCCCCTGGCTTATTTTCGACGATGACTTGTTGCTTAAAGGCTTTAGAGAGATTGTCGGCCAACATTCTACCCAGTATATCCACAGTACCGCCTGGGGCGAATGGCACAATAAGTCTAATCGATCGATTTGGATACGTTTCCGCAGATGCAGATGCAATTACAGATCCAAAAGTAAAAGCAATTGCCATACCAGCGGAAAATATTTTTACAAGTGCTCTCATGTTGTGTTCCTCCAAAACTTTTTAGTGATGATTAGAGAGAAGCAAGAGTGTCGAATTCCTGTTCCATTGTCCGGCTGGCTACTTCAACTCTTACTTTTGATGCAGCGACAACAGACAGTGAGTTGTCTAGGTGTTGTAGCTGCGATTGAACCGATTGACGAACTGCATCGGGTGCGGGCCCTCCCCACTGACGAGCATTGACGCTTTCAGTCGGATCTATGTACTTACTCAGCTTAGTTTCAGACCAACCGAGCTTGATGCCCATTACCTCAACGGACGCCTGATCCAGCATGTCGCTAGTCAGTTCAGTTGCGCACTTGTCCGCATCCAAGGCCATACGTACCAGCGTACCCACGATATGATGTGCTTCACGGAAGGGTATGTTGGCGTCAAGCACTAAGCCATCAGCCAAGTCTGTTGCCACAGAGAAATCTCGACTAACGTGTGCAAGCATGCTTTGCTTGCGTGGCTCGACGCTAGCAATAATCAGATCGAACAGAGAGAGGCTCCGTATGACCTCTTCAGAGCATTCCCAGAAATTTCTCATGCTTTCGCGACTGCTGTCACCCGCATGCGAAAAAAAAGTACCTTTCACGGTTACCAGCGCTGTATTGAGCAAGCCTAGGACGTGTGCACTCTTTCCTTTCAGGTACTCCAGCACTGCTGGGTTTTTTTTCTGCGGCATGATACTTGACGTGCTGGCGATGCGATCCGGGAAAGACACAAGACCGAACTCATGGGAGGACCAGATATGAAGGTCTTGAGCAACGCGTCCCCAGGTCACGGCCAACATGGCCATTGCAGACATCGCCTCCCATGCGAAATCACGAGAGGCAACCGCATCCAGCGCATTTGCTACTACGCCTGTAAATCCAAGGTGTCTCGCAGTCATACTTCGGTCGATGGGAAATCGTGTTCCTGCAAATGCCCCAGCACCTAGCGGACACATATCGATTCTAACTAGGGCGTTATGGAGGCGATCCATGTCCCGCCCTAAAGACTCAGCGACTCCCGACAGATAAAAACCAAAAGTGATGGGCTGCGCAGGTTGCAGATGGGTGTACCCGGGCATGACGGTATTGGCAAAAATGTCTGCGCGTTCAAGTATGGTTTTCCTAACACGACCGACCGCTTCCAAGGTATCAAAGACGACGTCTCGTGCCCGAATCCGGTCTATGGTTGCGCCCATGTCATTTCGGCTACGCGCCATGTGCAGCCTTCCACCAATATCGCGGCTAGTGATGGATATTAATTTCGCTTCATAATTGAAATAGGGATCCTCTCTTGAAGGGTCTAGCTCGACTGCTGAAGGACCTTCGGACTCCATCTGCTTTAGGCCATTGGCGAGCTTGTTGGCAGTCTCATCGTTAAGCAACCCAGTCTTATGCAGCATCAGCAGGTGCGCCTTGTTCACCTGTGTGATGTGGGGAAATTGCTTCAGAAAATCACGTGCGAGGCGGGGTGCGTAAATGAGTTCACAGATTTCTGCTGCAAGAGGCTCTTTGAGCCGACTGCTTACTTTTGATTCCATGTCCAACGCTCCGTCTACGATATTTTCAGTATCCAAGCCGAACTCATACCGGTCAAATCAAATAAATTAGCTATTCCATAAATTTTTGATATGACATAAAGTATTGCTTTGCACTGAAGTCTGTGTTTCATCGCCAAAAAGGAAGCCTATGAATTTCAAGCAACTAGAGACTTTCAGAGCGGTGATGCTCACTGGGTCAATGACGATCGCAGCTAAGCAGCTTCATACTTCGCAGCCAAATGTCAGTCGTGTCATCGGGAAACTGGAAACTGAAATTGGTTTTGAGCTCTTTGATCGTTTTGCAGGTCGCATTCAACCTACAAAGGCGGGCGAAGTTTTTTTTAAAGAGGTAGAAAGAGCGTTCATGGGGCTGGACAGCGTGGCCGAGTCTGCTCGAGCAATTAAAGATTTGGGCCAAGGAGTGCTGAGGGTTGCAACTGCAGCATCCATTGCCATGAGTGCTCTACCGATTGCGATACGGATATTCTATGAGCGTTATCCCCGCATTAGGGTTGTCGTCCAGACCAATGAGTCTTCCGTTATTGCGAATTGGGTCGCGACCCAATATTCCGACATTGGCTTTGTGGCTTATGTGAATGATAAGCCGGGCGTGATCCCGTCATTGATTCACACCGAGAGTGCAGTGTGCGTTGTTCCTATGGGACACAAATTAGCTAAAAGAAAATACCTTGTCCCAAAGGATCTCGAGGGGGAGCGCTTTATTTCTCTTCCTTCAGGAAGCCATTCACGCCTTTCGATCGATGCGGTCTTTGGGACTGTTCAGCGAATCATGACCCTTGAGACAGCTTACGCAGTGACGATATGCAGGATGGTCAATGAGGGGCTGGGAGTCAGTCTTGTGAACCCCATCGTGAGCCGAGCCACAAAGTTCCCAAGTATTGTTTCCGTACCGTTTAAGCCTGATATTCTCTTTAAGAGCTATTTGCTCAGACCGCAATTGGCCCCAAGAGACACACATACGGATTTTTTTGTGGAATGCATGAAGCAAGCATTCAGAGCAACGTAGTACTCTGGAGCATAAAAGATAATAAACACTAAGATCCTCAAGTGCTCGCATATTTGAGCAATAAAAATCCTCTCGTCCAAGTTAATGTCTTGCCTTCATCTGTGGAGTTCGGTAAAGCGGATATCATTTTTTGAGGATTATCCTTCAACAACCCATTAACGCCAAAAAGCAACGCGTGAATGTATGTAGCATTCGCGCTTTGTGCTTGCACATACTCATTTTCAAAAATATTTTCGAAATCGCTACAGTCGATCACCCGGTTTTTAATTTGATCAGCGAGCTTGGTAGGATTGTCCTGAATATTCCAGAATTTCAATGCATGGAAAACCCCGTCGATTCCGACAAACTCAACAGGGTATTTGTGGATATCTGGTAACGGACGGTCTCGAGTGACGTCAGCAATTAGTTTGACATAACAATCAATGCACGCATCAAAGTCATAACCGCCATCACATTCAAGTTTTAGACTTCCAAATCCATCCAAGGTATCTCCCAAGTCACAATGACTGGGAAATCCTTTTGGAAAACAGACATTGGAACCAACCGGCCCAAGGGATTGACGCATCATTTTACGCGCGTCGTCTTGACCCAGTCCGAGATAGGTTTTGCAAAAGACGCGATATTCCCGGTCATTGATTCTGATTGGATACACGTCCTCAAAGAGCTGCTCATCGCCCACAGGAAAACTTAATTGAGCCGAAGACCCACCGACTTCGATGACCCCGAGCGGCGACGTGGAACTATTGAAAATATTTCTGTGCACGTCGTTTAGGTTGACCCAGGTCCAGATCCCCTCTTCGCTATTGCCATCTGCGGTTCGAATTTCACCGACCTTGAATCCGGATTGGGCAACAAAATCTTTAACTCGACGATAGAGATCACCTACTGCGCCAGAACCAAAGTGACGTTCTGCATAACGCATTCCTGCGGTTGCAAACAAATTAACAACGACATCATTTCTAAATATGCGCAATTCTTGCAAATAAGGATCAAGACTATTTAAAAGAGGTTCGATCACCTCCCCACATACGTCATCAATCAGTCGGGGCTGAGTCGGATGAATGTAATTGTTAATCCCATCTTCTTTGTTGCCGCTTGGCGTTGTGGAAAATTCATTTTGCGCAAGAAGCGTGACTTCCGGGTAACTTGTGTCAAGGGTAATTTGATAGAGATAAATTCGAGTTCCGCTACTTCCTGCATCAATAACGGCCTCATAGAGCGAATGGATACTCATAAAAACTCAATCGATCCCTGTGAATTTTTTGGAAAACATCTTAAGAAGTAATTTTAGTCCACGGGGAGTTAAACAAGCTTGACGATTTAAAGCGTATAACCGTCAGGACTAGCTTTTGCAACAACGTTAGACACCAACGTTCCGTAGGCAACTGCCAGACTTTCAACTATGATGGGTTGTTAAAGTGCCTGTCCAGCTAGTCGAACGTCATCGGTCTTGCGATCGTATAACCAAATCCTCTCGGCGCATAGTGATTGATCATCCGGCTCGGCTTCGAGGGTCAGATTTGTACAAGTGCAGTGCTGAATATCAATGCCCCAACTGCAGCGACCGATAACGAATTGTTACATTCATAATGAGAGTCTCATCATCACCTTCTTCCAAGGTTACTTCAAACTGGTGGCTGCTATATTTCTTTACATTGGCATATACAAGCGTTGAGTTTGCCTTCAATTTTCAGCTTTTAAATATTTCAGTTGATCTGGTCTCTGACGATGTTTTGCTTGGACTGGAGTTCTGGGGACGCATCCTTTCAGGTTTAGGACTAAGCCTTGTCCTTTATCGAAATTCAACCGCAGTCAAGATTTCCAATGGATTGCGTTATGCCTTATGTCTGGTGATTGGTATCGCACTAATGTGGCATGTTCAAAAATGGATCACTGATTATCTCGTGACTCAGGCATCAATCGAAGACAAAGAAGTATCCTTAATACTGGCCATGCTCAGCACAAAAGCAGCAGAGGGAAAATTAAAAACAAAAGCAGCTAATACTTTTTTTACTGAACCTGCGCAAGAACAAGACCGCAAGATCGCCGCTTCTTTATTTCCAGCCCTTGCGTTGTATGCTCCAAATCGAATAGAACAAGTCTCGACGTGGAGTGAAATGAGTCCAGGCCAAATCAAGGGTTTGTTAGCGCTCAATGACTCCGAAGTTCGTCTTTCTAATGCATACCGCAACTTGATTATTCCACCCTTGACGCTCGGGATATCAATCTTTTTTGCGCTGTTGAATCTGGCACAGTGGCTGGGCATGAATTTGCGTATTTTTCAATCAAGACTAGGCATATCTTCTTTACAAATTCGGTTAGTGACCAGCTGTCTTTTTATTGTTTTATTACTTTACAGCTTTATATCTCCGAGTTCATTTGCAAACTCTGCAGCTTTCAAAGAGGAATTAAATCCAGCATTGCTTGCAAACGATCCGGTTTTGGCGGTTCTGACAAATATCTCTGCTCATGCAGTACCTAACTGGTATTTTTTATCAAGCTGGTGTCACGATAATGTATTGGGTGGCATCCAGTTAAAACGACCCTATTAATTAAAATGATATTGGCTCGAATCAACGTTGCACTGCATACTTGAAACCACCAAATTTAATAATGATTAAAACATCAACACTAGTTTTACTTTTTTTTTCCTTGATTGAGATTGCCGGTGCTCAGATGCCTACGGTGGGAGGCTTTGCTGCCGCACCTGACAGCTGGTTGTTGTCGAAAGGACCGACTTGGTTCTACCGAACATCTGCTTCCCTTGAGCCGGCTTCCTTGACCTTTCGAAATCCTACAGAAAAAGAACAACCGATCATTGATCAAGCAATTCATTTGTTCCAAAGATCGTCAGCTAAATCAATGGCTCTTATCAATGGAAATGAGGTTGTGTGGGTTGGATACAAAGGAGGGAGTGATGAAAAAAGTACGTTTATGAGTTACAGCGTTGCCAAAACAGTCACATCGATGGCTGTGGGCAAAGCAATTTGTGCCCAAAAATTCAGTTTAGGTTCAGTCACACAAGATTTAGTTCCCGAACTTAAAGGCACCGATCTAGGAAAAGCAACGGTTCGTCAACTTTTAATGATGTCGTCTGGAACTTGGGAGGGAAACTCTGACTCGACTGTTACAACAAAAAATCAAAATGCAGATATTAATGCCGGTCGAATAAGTCTACTTGATGTTCTCAAAACACCCTTAGTAAATTCGGCGCATATCGGTCCTTTAAGTGTCAGCAGAAAACCGGGCGAATACTTCGCCTACCGAAGTACGGATCCTTTCACAATCGGAGTCATCATAAATAAAACTACTGGCATGAGTTATGCACGCTGGTTAGAAAATAATGTTCTTTTGCCTGCAGGAATAGAAGGGACGGCGATTATCGGGCAAGATAGATTTAACTTTGGAAGAGCTTCTGGAGATATTGCATTAACTATGAATGACTGGGTTAGATTGGCTGTTTGGGTCAAACGTAACGAGATGTCGAGTGGTTGCTTTGGTGATTATGTACGTCAAGCTAGTCGTACACAAATTGAAAATAAGTCAAAGAAAACAGGGCAATCCTTTGATGGTTATGGGTACTTTATCTGGACAGATAATCTCAGACTAAGAGATAGCTACTGGGCAATCGGTCATGGAGGACAAAGAATAGGATGGAATCATAAGAATCAAAAAATAATCATTGCTTTTTCAAACGTCGAAAACTACATGATCGATCTTTACAACCTATATCGTGACTGGGCGACCCTGGGTGATTAAAAGTTATCCGGTTTGAACGGTGAATGTATGGACATTACGGGGTCGACTTTTGCGTTTCCTAAGTGATTTAAATCATGACTAAATTTTTTCACGATACTATTTTGAGTTCCAACTCCACCCGCCTAAAGGATTTTCTATGAAACAACAAATGATCAAAAAATTAGTCGCGGCATTCGTTGCAACGACCTTCGCTTTTACTCCAATGATTGGCAATGCATGTACGGCTGTTAATGTCATCGCAAAAGATGGGTCTGTTGTTGCAGGAAGAACAATGGAGTGGGCTTTTGATATGAAGTGGGAGCTGATTGCAAACCCAAAGGGAACGAACATCCCATTGACTGCGCCAGCTTCAATGAAACTACCCGCAAAAAACTTACCTAGCAAGTATGCTTTCGTTGGAGTTGCCCCTGGGGTTTTGGAGGGTTCACCTGCATATTTAGAAGGACAAAATGAGGCGGGCCTGGCCATCAGCGGTAATTTTTTACCTGGTTTTACTGAGTACCAAACCGTTACCCCCCAAGATAAAAATTATATTTCTGTGATTAATTTTGGAGGCTTTATCTTGGGAATGTTTGGATCAGTAAAAGAGCTGCGCACTGAGATTCCAAAATATAAAGTCTGGTATGACGCAAGCGAGGTCAAAGGTATTCCAACGCCTCCATGGTTACATTACGTATTAACAGATCGGACCGGTGACAGCATCATCGTCGAGTTTGTGAAAGGTCAAATGGTGATTCATGAAAATGTAGCGGGCGTATTGACCAACGCACCAACCTATGACTGGCATCTTAACAATGTTAGAAACTATATATCTCTTACCTCTACTGCAAGATCGTCTGTCCAAGTAAACGGCACAAATGTGACGGAGCTTGGACAGGGTGGAGGCTTGATGGGATTGCCAGCAGATTACACACCACCTTCCCGTTTTGTCAGACAAGCCTATCTCAAGCAGTTTGCCTATCAAGCATCAAATAGTACTGAAGCGGTTCAATTGGCTGGGCATTTCTTGAATAACGTTGACATGGCTGCTGGCGTTGCCCGTTCTACAGATGGTAAACAGGTTGTTTCCGACTACACACAATGGGTAAATCTGAAAGATTTGAACAATAATCGTATGAAGATTACAAACTACGCTAATCGTACAAACTTTATAGAGATTGATCTCAATCAGGTGTTTAAATCTGGCAAATCAAGAACGTGGGTCATTGATAAATTACCCTACCCGAAAAATGATTTAACAGCAGAGCTTTTAAAGTAATTTTTCAAACTCAAGTCCTGAACTGACCCCATAAAGTTGGATAACCGCCCAGCTTTATGGTTTCTTATCGACCGACTTGTTTCCCAATTTGAGATGCCCATTTGGGTACTCAGTCTTCAGCAATAGTCTGTAAGAACAACTTCACTAGCAAATTAAATCTCTATAAAAACCTTGTAAGACTGATTGGCGACTCTTTTCACAAGCCTCCAGCCCGGCTGCGCAGGAGCTGACCTGGTAGAGCACCTGTTGCGATCCCGTTCTCAAAGATGGTTTCTCCATTGACCAAGGTCGCGACATAACCATCGGCACGCTGCACTAGACGTCTGCCGCCTGCTGGCAAATCAAAGATCATCTCTGGACAAAATAAGCGAAGCTTCTCAGGATCGATAATATTGATATCTGCTTTCATGCCCGAGCGAAGCACGCCTCTATCATTCAAACCATAAATTCGCGCTGTGTCTAATGTTTGACGCTTGACCATCAACTCAAGCGACAGCTTAGGGCCTCGTGTTCGGTCTCGAGTCCAATAACTGAGCATAAAGGTTGGCATGCTGACATCGCAGATGTAGCCACAATGCGCACCACCATCCGACAAGCTATTTACAGTATTTTCATGTTGCAACATCTCGTGGAGATGATCTAAATTTTCGTAAGAGTAGTTGAATGATGGATAATAAAGAATTGCTTTTCCCTCTTGCTCCATCATCATGTCATAAATGATTTCCAGCGGTGCAACGCCAGTCCGGGCAGAGACCGCCGCGACACTTAGTTCAGGCAACGGTTCATAGTCCGGGTTGTCACCCAATGGATAAATTTTATTGAAACTACTGAATAATGTTGTTGCTCTTCGATCAAGCAGGCCCGGTTTTTCAGATAACATCCGGCTTCGAATCTCAGGCTTGCGGAGCTGCTCGATCATTTTTTCAAATGGTAAATGCTGTAATTCTTTAAACGTCTGATGCGCCATGAATGGTTGCAAACTGCTTCGCCACGAGAACAAAATACCTAAGGGACGACCGCTGATCCCGCCCATTAAAGGGACATTTTCTTTTCGCGCCTGCTCCAGTTTCACAAGCAAACTTTTCCAAATATCAGGCGCGACGTCAGTCTGCTGCAGATTGAACAAAACAGGAAGTTTGTTGTGACGTGCTAATGCATTGAGCCAAGGAATCTCCATCTCCATCGCGGGATGATTAGCCGTCATCTGGAATACACCATGGCCAGCTTCACCAAGCACCGTCCCAAGCGACATCAACTCCTCCTCTGTCGCAAATGTTCCGGGCGGATACTTTCGCTCATCATATTTGTGAAGAAATGTTTTTGAAGTTGAAAACCCCATGGCCCCTGCATCAATTGCCTCCCTGACCAGATTACGCATTGCCAAGAGATCAGCTGGGTTCGCTTCATCGTGATTAATCGCCCGCTCACCCATGACATACGCACGTACCGCTGAATGCGGAACCTGCGCACCGATATCAAGCGCCTTGGGTTTGCGATCCAGCGCATCCAGGTATTCAGGAAAAGTTTCCCATTCCCATTGAATGCCCTCAGACAAGGCCGTGCCAGGTATATCCTCTACGCCCTCCATCACCTTGATCAACCACTCCCGTCGCTCAGGTTTGACGGGCGCGAATCCTACACCGCAATTGCCCATGATCGCAGTGGTCACACCATGCCAGGTTGAGGGGCTCAAATACGGATCCCATGTCGCTTGACCGTCATAATGAGTATGTATGTCGATCCATCCAGGCGTGACCAGACACCCTTCGGCATTTATTTCCCGGCGACCCTCACCGACTTTCCCGCCCACTTCAGTCAAACGACCCTTACTGATAGCGATATCACCTGTAAAAGCAGGTTTGCCAGTTCCATCAACAATAGTTCCGCCACGAATTACGAGGTCATGCATAGTCAATACCTTTTGGATCTCAGTCACGTTGTTAGTTATTGCAGACGGATACCGGCTGCTCGAATCACTTCGCCCCATCTGTCGTAGTCGTTACGTACGATTTTGGCAAACGCCTGAGGCCCAGCTCCACTGACTTCATTACCGCCATTTTTGATGTATTCAAGGATCTTAGGCGTATTCAAGGCCTTGCGAAATACCGCCGCTATTTGATTCGCGAGCTCAGGTGGAGTGTTGCCTGGTGCAAATATTCCCTGCCAGCCAACAATATCCAAACCTGCTAAACCCTGCTCCGCAAGTGTGGGTAAGTCAGGCAAAACACTGAGTCTCTTATCCGTGGCAGGTCCGAGTAATTTGACCTGTCCTGCTCGCCACTTTTCAACTGCTGTCGCTGTACCATCAAAATAAATCTGGACCTCTCCCGCCATCAACGCCCGACTGGCATCCGCTGTACCTTTGTAGGGAACATGGACGATGTCAATCCCAGCTGCTCGCTTAAGAATCTCTCCATTCAGGTGAGAAGTTGAACCCATGCTAAATGAACCAAAGTTGACTTTCCCAGGGTTCGCCTTGGCATACTGAATCAACTCTTTTGTCTGGCTAAATGGCGCGTCTTTATTGGCTGTCAGAACAGTTGCTGAGCGCACTAACTGAATAATGGGCGTGAAATCCTTAAATGGATCGTAAGGCAGCTTTTCAAAAAGATGGGGATTTTGGGTGTGTGTCACCACAATCGTGTAAAGCAGGTAGTTTCCATTATTCGGGCTTTTAGCGATCTGTTGTGCCCCGATCACCGTTCCCCCGCCAGGCTTGTTTTCAATAATCACCGTTGCACCTGTTTGATCTGTTACCTCTTTTGCCAGCATACGCGCCAGTGCATCGGACCCCGATCCGGCAGGAAACGGCACGACAAGAGTGACAGGCTTATCCTTGGCTGGCCAGGTTGGCGGTGATGCCACAGCAGTATTCATCATCGCAATACTCGCCAGTGCGCCAAACAGGCTGGCTAGTGCTCGCACAAATATCATTTTCTTCATCACGTCTCCTGGTAAGTGGCTGTTTAACGGTCGAATCCTTGTCCGGTTCACCTGTTAGCTCTTTTCATTCATGAACAACACGAATGTTGAAATGCAATTTAGGCTTGCATTTGATTTAAATCAAATGCATATTATGCGTACTATTAATGATAAAAACTCATGATGCTTACATTACGTGCGCTTAGACATTTCGTTGTGACCGCTAACGAGCTTCATTTTTCAAGAGCAGCATCGCGACTGCACCTCACGCAGTCAGCACTGAGTCGCAGCATTCAGTCTCTCGAGGGTGCCTTGGGCTTAAAACTCCTTGATCGCACGGCCTCAAGCGTGCTCTTAACTAAATCAGGAGAGACAGTCTTGATTCGAGCCAGGCAGGTACTGGCTCAAACGCAGGCGCTTGAATATGAAACACATATGATTCGCGGCCTGGAGAGTGGTGAAGTCGCGATGGGAGTTGGTGTTTTTCCGGCAGCCACATACCTGCCTCCACTGCTCACTCAATTAGCTAAAGATTATCCAGGCATCAGCATGCGAGTCGAAATTGAAAGCTGGAAACGCCTGCTGGATATGCTGGAGCGTCATACACTCGATTTCGTACTCGCCATTACCCAAAGCTTGCCACCATCCGCTGAGTTCTCAGTCATTAAACTACCATCGCAACATGGCGGTCTATTTGTCAGGCAAGGTCACCCTCTTTTGACTGCATCGCGTCGTACTCTGAGAAACAGTCTCTCAAAGTACCGTCTGGCGGCCACTCACTTACCACCTCGGGCGCGGAGTCTTCTAGCCAAACTCTGTGGCGATACTGATGGGAATAACTTACCCCTGGCCCTAGAATGTAATAGCCTAGAAGCACTTCGTAACGTAGCACTCAACACTGATGTTGTTCTTTTCTGCACACGTGAAGTCATTTCCCATGAGCTAGCAGACAGACGATTAGTTCAGCTACCTCTCAAATACCCTGCAGGTACGGAACTCAGCTGCAACATCATTTTCCATGCCAATAGAACCCTGTCCCCCGCTGCCCTGAAGGTCGTGGAATTAATCAAAGCTTGACGCTATGGTCTTCTGATCACTATCAACTGGTGAGATTGCCGGTATTGGTTTTACGATGTCAATATTTATCACCAACCTTGCATTCTCAAATCAGACCGAAATGATCAATCCATCCAAGTTCGCCATTTTGATCGCTTCGCAATGCTCAGGAGTACTGGGGTATATTTGGTTGATACTTACAAGTAGAAAGACTCTTCATACCGATACAAGTGGTTAAAAGTCTCCCTGAAGCAACGGCAGTATGATGATTCAAATGCTGTTTCTGCAGTTCCCTGAAGCAAGAGATCGCTCATGACTCGTTTCTCCTTCCCTATCTTTTCGCAAAAGGCTCTTCAGAGCCTTTGCTTAATGATCACGTGCTTATTTCTTCCGAATCTGGTGTCCGGACAGATCGTTTTGCCAGGCATCCAGCCCAAGCAGCCATCTATTCAAAGTGAAAGCGGAATTCCGGAACAGCGTGCCAAGGTAGAAACCCAGCTAGCCGAAACTCAGCGACAGCGAGATGCCAGACAATCGACTAACAATGAATTGCCTAATGCTGAAGCCGTTAGTCAGGCAGACAAGCAAAGACTATTGGACCGACTTGCTTTTATTCAAGCAGAAAGAATTAAAAAACTCGATGAACTTGCCTCCCTTGAAAAAACTCCACCCCCGCTTTTATCAAGCCTACCCCAGGTCCAGGCACTCGGTGAATTTCCCCCCTATTCGGCCATAGCCGTCGATGCCTTGCGTGACGAACTAGACGGTCAACTTAACAAACTTCAAGGGTTACTCAGCGGCCTTCAAATCAGAGAAGTTGAAAAGCAAACTCAGCTTGAAAAAAAGCGTCGCGCCGATGAAGCGCTACGACTGAGCCAAGATCGTTTTGCAAATGTTCGCGGAGAAGAATCCAAAGCTCAGGCGAAGTTGGAACAAGAGCAGGCTGAATTGCGTCAGCGGGTAGCCGAATCGGAACTTGCGGTGCTGTCCATAGACGAAGATTTGCTTAAGCTCAAGGCAGCACAAATGCGTGTGATGAATGATGAGCTCACACGCCTGGTGAAAAAAGCTCTTTCTGCTCAGCAGTTGACCGAAACCGATCTTAATACCCAACGTACTCGCATGACTGCCATGCGCAAACGACTCAGTCAAGAAACATCCAAAGCAAACGAGCGCAGACGCAATCACGAACGGGAACGCACTAAGCTTTTAGCCAGCTCACCCCAGCCCGAAAGCAAGGAAGGGCAGCGACTGGCCGTGCTGGATCAAGCGTTGATCACTGACGGCGTCGTTCTAGATGGTCTCAATGCTCTGGAAACACTGACTCAGGTCGTCTATGAAGCATGGGAAAAGCGTTATCTGATTCTCTCGGGAGGAAATTTAGAGCAAAGACGGCAGGCGCAAGCTTCCCTGGAAAAAATCTATCAAGGCTTGATCAACCGAAAGCGCCTGTCACAGGAACAGCGTAACTACGCGCAGGGGGCTATTCGCGAGCAGGAAACACGCGTGGCTAATCTTGCCCCTGATACGGCTGAGCACAATCAGGCGAAAGAGATTCTGGCCCTCTTCAATGAAAGAGCCGCCATGTATGACAGACTTGAACTAGCTGCCAATCGCTTTGAGCGGCAGTTAGCCAGATGGAACGACGACACCGCTCAAGCGACCAATGCTTCGATCAGTCTAAAGGCAAACCAAGTTGGCGAAAGCATCTTTTCTGCAATAAAAAGGATTTGGCAATTCGAATTATTTGCAGTGGATGATGTATCGGAAATAGATGGTCGGAAGGTCACAGTCAGCTTTGGCGTGACGCTTGGCAAGAGTGTCGTAGCGATACTGCTGTTCCTCCTGGGGTATTGGTTATTTTCCAAAGCATTACAAGGTCTTCAAATATTCTTGGTGCGTCGCTTTGGGATTAGCGATCAATTGGCCTCGGTCATCCGTCGCTGGGTCATGATTCTATTAGCGATCGGGCTCATTGTATTTGTGCTGAATCTGGCGCGCATTCCATTGACTGTATTCGCATTCATGGGCGGTGCGCTAGCCATTGGCGTCGGCTTCGGTACGCAAACCATCATTAAAAACTTTATCAGTGGCATCATTATTCTGTTCGAGCGCAAGATCCGCGTCGGTGACATCATCGAACTGGGTGGCACAATCGGACATGTCACAGCAGTTGATATGCGAGCAACCACTGTTCGCGGCTTCGATGGTGTCGAAGCCTTGGTGCCAAATTCCAATTTTCTTGAAACTCAAGTCATTAATTGGACCTATTCCAACCAGCATATCCGCCGGGAATTGCGGATTGGAATTGCTTACGGTGCGGATACGAGAGTGACAGAGCAATTACTGCTAAAAGCTGCTGCTGACCACCCGAGTACCATGAAAACTCCAGCACCCGAAGTCTTCTTTGAAGACTTTGCTGACAACGCTATCATTATGGTCCTCGTTTATTGGGTTGAACTCGGCCCAAAACTCGCTGCACGCAGCGTCGATAGCGATCTGCGCCACATAATCTATCAACAACTCTCAGAAGCAGGCATTGCGATCCCCTATCCACAGCGGGATGTTCATCTCAATGTGACCGCCCCCTTACCAGTCAGTGTGTCGCGACAAGCAAAAGAAAACTAACGACTTGAGTTTTGTTGGTTTGACTTGTCGTAGACATAGCCTCCCAATGCACCAATCGCAGCACCGCCGACTGCGCCCCATATTTTTTGAATACGATTGCCCGAGAGGGTTACTCCTGCACTAGCGATTTGTTTGAAGCGCTGAGTCTACGTTAAATACAAGCTTATCTGTACAATCAAATTTTTGAACGGTTAA
This sequence comes from Zwartia vadi, assembly GCF_030410375.1. Classification (GTDB taxonomy): domain Bacteria; phylum Pseudomonadota; class Gammaproteobacteria; order Burkholderiales; family Burkholderiaceae_B; genus Zwartia; species Zwartia vadi. The sequence continues at coordinate 12,949 of NZ_JAUHHE010000010.1, read as the reverse complement.
ATCTCTATTCCTTTGGCTGATCTCGACGTTATCCCTACCGATCCTCGCGCTATTGATAGTGAACTCCGCCACGTGCGTGCACTCATGCAACTTGAGCAAAAGGAAGACCAAGCTCAATTCAAACTTACAAATACCAGTGCCAGCATCAAGGAGCGTCGGCGCCGAGGCTTCACTTGGTACCCGGTCACCATCACCAAAGAGGACATTGGTTTTGGTGGCAAAGTGATATTGGAGGTAGAACGCCCTGCTCATCGACAGGAACTCCATTTATTTCAGGTTGGTAAGAATGCCGCTCTGTTCAGTGATTCGCCAGCACATTCAGCATCTGACCGGCCTACGCTCAGCGGTGTCATTACGAGTGTACGGCGCAATAAGTTACAGCTGACCACCACCAAAGATGAGCTTCCCGACTGGGTCTTTGACGGAGGCAAGATGGGCATTGACCTCACCTTTGATGAGGTGAGTTACCGCGAAATGAACAACGCACTCAATGAAGTCATGGGTGCACATGGAAACCGGTTGGCCGAGCTTCGCGATGTCCTGCTGGGAGTGCGACAAGCCAGCTTTCGCGAACACAAAGCCGACGATCTTCTTTACCCCAACCTGCTCAACGACTCGCAGCTAACAGCTTTACGCCATGTCCTCAGTGCTCAGGACGTCGCCATTATCCATGGACCGCCCGGCACGGGTAAAACCACAACACTTGTACATGCCATCCTAGAAACTGTTCGGCGTGAGAGGCGCGTTCTTGTGTGTGCCCCCTCGAATACGGCTGTAGACCTGCTCACAGAAAAGTTAGCCGAATGCGGCGTCAGCGTCATTCGGATGGGCAACCCAAGCCGTGTGTCAGACTTGCTGCTTGGGCACACTCTTGATGCCCGCTTGATGGCCCATCCCAGCTATAGCAAGATGCGGGCGATGCGCCAAACCGCGGACCAGAATCGTGAAGCCGCCAGTCAGCGATCTTGGCGCTATAGCCTTGAAGAGCAGCAGCAGCGGCAGCTGCTTAAGGAAGAGGCACGAACACTTTTTCAGGCAGCGGACGATTTAGAGCGCTGGATGACCGAGGACGTAATCGAATCGGTACAGATCATCACCTGTACGCTGGTGGGCGCCAGCAACCGTAACATTCGACACCTGACCTTTGAAACAGTCTTTATCGACGAAGCCGCTCAAGCCTTGGAGCCGGGTTGTTGGATACCGATTGCCAAGGGCCACCGGATTATCTTGACTGGCGATCACCATCAACTACCACCTACAGTAAAAAGTGAAAAAGCCGCCCGCGAAGGTCTGCGCGAAACCCTGTTCGAAAAGTGCATTAAGCGGCAGCCTGATACAGCCCGTATGCTGACCGTGCAGTACCGCATGCACGAGCAAATCATGGGTTTCAGCTCAGAGAGATTCTACGAAGGTCAATTGGTGGCACACCAAAGTGTGCGTGATGCCGGCTTAGATGCTTATGACCCGCGTTTTTCTCCCGACCGCCCTGTAGAATTTCTCGATACAGCCGGTTGCAACTTTCTTGAAGTGACCCTGCCCGAAAGTCGTTCAACGGCAAACCCTGAAGAAGCAAACTTTCTGCTCGCGCGGCTCACTCAACTCCTTGCGCCCTACGACCACACCGATCACGAGCATGAACCGCTCTCTATTGGTGTCATTGCTCCCTATCGTGCCCAAATTAATTATTTGATTGATGCTATCGAGGAAAACAGCGCACTCAACGAATTACTACTGAACAGCATGCTGAGTATTGGCACAGTCGATTCGTTTCAGGGTCAGGAGCGAGACATCATTGCTATTTCATTAACGCGTAGTAACCCAGATGGTGAAATCGGCTTTCTGGCCGACATCCGCCGAATGAACGTTGGCATGACCCGAGCCCGCCGCAAGTTGTTGCTTGTCGGCGACTCCTCTACACTTAGCTTCAATCCATTTTTCGCGGAATTACTGACCTACATAAAGCGAATGGGCGGCTACCGCAAGGCCAGGGAAATCTTTTCATCCTAAAGCGCATTGACAAAAGCTTGAGGCCTTAGGTTTTAGCCAAAGAAAAGCTGCCCGTACGATCACCCAAAAACTTTTTGACCCGCCACCCATGTTTCAGATACTTTAATCTCACTCATCGCACTCACTCCAGTCGTGAAGGGATCTTTTTCTAGGATAGTAAGGTCTGCTTCTTTACCCTTCTCCAAGGTACCTAGCATATGTTCCATGCCAATATGTCGAGAAGGATTGATTGTGATCGCGCGAAGAGCAGTATCCAAATCCACCCTCTGATTAGGCCCCACGACAGAGCCGTCTACGATACATTGCCGATTGAGTTGTATCTGTACGTGTCGCAAGGGATTCAATGGCATGCCTGCAGCGGGGTTGTCTGAATGAACTGAGTACTGAAGACCCGCCTGATGAGCCGCTGCGCATGGCACCATAAATGCAGCACGTTCCGGTCCAAAAATTGAATCTCTATATGCAGATCCGTAGAGATAGACAAAATCGGTCATAAAGGTCAGCTCATAGCCAAGCTTTTTCATACGATCAAGTTGATCCTGACGCACCATGGTCGCATGCTCAATGCGCATGAGACCCATGGAGGGGTTCGCGCCATACACCGTCTCAAGTGCATTGAGATACTCCTCGATAGCGACATCCCCTTGGCAATGCGCCAACATTGTCCAATCAGCCTCCTTGGCCTTTTTACAAATCTCAGTCATTTGAATTTGCGTGTAGCCTAACATGCCCTTTTTATCGGTATTCAGATAGGGCTTCGATTGCGCGGCAGTCTCACCTTGGTTTGAGCCATCAACCCAGCATTTCATGCCATACAAGGAAAAACGGCTATTTGGCAAGATGCGCGCCCGATTTGCTGGGCCAAGAGAAGTATATTTTTTACTCTCTTCTACAGCTTCTGAGCTAAAGCTTGCACTCATCCTGATCGGCAAGAAGTTAGAAAGCTTTGCGAGAGACTCCACCCATTGAGGCTTGATAGTTCCCGGCTCGTGCAATGTCGTCAAACCTGATGCAGCAGCTTGTTTCGCATATTGCACCACCGCCTTCTCGAGTAATTCAGGGGAAGGTTTAGGCACAGCGAGATCGGCAAACTTCATCAAGGCAGGTTCGTTATAAATCAAGCCATTCAATTGGCCACTATTATCACGCCCAAAATATCCGCCACCTGGCAGCATACCGACGTTTTGAGGAATATCTGCCCTTGAGAAAGCAAACGAATTGGCGGCCCCTACGTGACCATTCACATACAAGATAAAGATGGGATGGCTCGTCGAAATCTCATTGATTTCAGCCATCGACCAGTCTCCGCCCTGAAGCAGATTGTCATAAAAGCCGAAAGCCAACCACTGACCCGCCGGCATTTTAGCCGCGGTTGTTTTCATGAAAGACTTAACTTGATCTTTCGTCTTATATTTTGCAAAACCTACATTGATGAGCAATTGATCAAACAAACTACTGAGCACGACATGATTGTGTGGATCAATAAACCCAGGAAATACAGTCCTGCCTTCTAAGTTTACGATCGTTGGTTTATTTTTAGTTAAGCTCATTACCTGATCAAGCGAGCCTGTACCCAGAATCTTTCCATTTCTTAATGCCAGGGCCTCGACTTTTTGAGCATTACCTGTCATCGTATAAATCGAACCATTACGGAACACCATGTCGGGATGAACGACATCCTGTGCATTCAAACTGGCATGAAATGCAGATGTTATCGAGCCCGCGCCGGTAAAAAGCATAAGCTTTCGACGTTTGTCTGAAAAATTAGCGGTCAAGTGTTCTGAAAACGCAGACTTTCTACACCACATGCACATAGCTAGAACTCACACATAATTTTTTTTAAACAGCATAGCAATAAAGAAAAAGTCGTTGCCAAACGTATGATGTCAAAGATCCATCAAAAAAACCTACCAATCCCTACAAGAACGTAAAAATTCCAAGTTACGTCCCTGAACATCACAATGGAAAAAATCTACCCAGTAAAAAATCTCGCCTAAAATTATTCAGACATGAAAAAATTGACAATAATATTTTTTTTTATACTGGCGAACATTCTTGGTTCAAAGCCTGCCTATGCAACAAACTCAGACCAATACCTCCTGAGTCAGGCTTATTTTGAAGACAAAAGCAATTCCCTCTCGATCTCACAGATTGAACAAAAAGAATTCATTCCCTATCAAGGAGCCCTCACAGGCGGTTACAAAACCGGGACCTTTTGGCTTAAGTTAAAAATCGCAGCGAGCACACAACCTCTCATACTCAAAATCAGACCTGTTTTCATCGAAGAGATCGAACTTTTCGATTCCGCACTTCCACAACAAAAGCCTTTAGTGGGAAATAAATATCCACTTAAAGCATCCGATATTGAAGCCGTCAGCTATAACTTCGAATTAGTATCCCGGCCTGCAGACCGAGATATTTATCTTAGGATTAAGTCCGTTCGAAGCTATTTAGTCAATGCTGAAGTCATGCCTCTTGCACAATATCAAAAAAAAGATCGCCAAGAACTTTTGGTCTATGCAGCGTATTCGACACTGACACTCTTGATTGCATTATGGCTATTGGTCAGCTGGGTGTTGCATCGCGAGTTAGTGCTAGGAATATTTGCTGCTCAGCAGATATTTGCTTTTCTTCACACGTCATTACATGGCGGAATATTCAAAATCCTTTTCGATGATTATTTCGATCCGATTAGGATGAATAGTTTTTTTAGCTTCCTTGTCGTGACATATCCATTCTTTGGAATATTGGCTAATAAATTTCTATTGCGAGAGTATGGCCTTAAAAGATCGTTTAATTCTGTCTTTAACTTATTACTCTTTTTTTCAGCTTTGGTCATTACTCTCAATTTCTTGACCAATCAGCCTCTCACATTCAATTTGAATAGCCTTTTGGTTTTTATCACTATTTTGTTCTTTCTTATTGCTTCCCTGTTTGGAGTGGATATTCATCAATCGACCTTAAAGGCTGACGCCTTGCCAATCAATGTATTACGTATTTTTTATATTTTCAATTTAACGCTTTGGACGCTCGCCATCTTTCCACTTCAAGGCTGGCTTCCAGGGGGAGAGCTTGCGCTGCATTCACTTCATATCTATAGCATGGTGAGCGGACTGGTCTTTTTCTTTTTGCTTCAGTACCGCGCAAAAGCATTATTAAAAATTGAATCAAGCCGCGCGATCGCACTCAAATCAGAGGCGGATCACGAACGGCAGCAACGTGAAGAACAATCCATGCTGTTGGCCATGTTGTCTCATGAAATCAAGACGCCGCTTTCTGTCTTAAAACTTGTCGTGGATGAAAAGGTTTCTGGCTCCGATCTCGAGGGTCATGCAAACCGTGCGGTTAACAATATCGACTTTATTATTGAGCGTTGTCTTCAACTCGGAAAAATCGATGCAAAGTCGATGCAAGTTCACAAAATAACATTCCGGATCGATGAATTTATAAACAGCATAATCAGCGAATTTAAAACTAAAAACCATACTTCCCTTACCTACCATGACAATCCAATTGTGCATACAGATCAAGATATCTTGCGCATCATCGTTTCAAATATCTTAGAAAATGCCATCAAATATTCACCCAAGGAATCACAGATTTATATCGAGACAAGGAATCAAAATGTCAACGGTGCGTCTGGCGTACAAATTCAATTTATCAATGATGTGGGTTCAATGGGCGCCCCAGATCCTGAGCATGTTTTCAAAAAATATTACAGAAATTCATCAGCCACTAAAATTAGTGGCTCAGGACTAGGTCTCTATCTTGTTTATGAACTGATTCAGTTAATCGGCGGTCTTGTTTCGTATCAGTATCAACATCAAAAAGTTATTTTTAAATTATGGATTCCATGCTGAAAGTTGCGTTGGTTGAAGACAATGATGATTTTAGGGATCTTCTCAAAAGAGACATCTCAAAGGCTGGCTATACAGTTCATGCTGCCGAATCAGCAGAGGAATTGGATGATCTCGTCACACATACCCACATTGACCTGCTGATCCTAGATCTTAATCTTCCCGGTGAAGACGGTCTGAGTATTGCTAGACGATATAAGCGTTCGAATCCAGATCTATACATCATCATGCTGACCGCCCGCGGTAGGGAATCGGATCGAATCAATGGATATGATTCCGGAGCGGATGTTTACCTCACCAAACCGATATCGAGTGTTGAGTTGATGGCAGCCATAGGCAGTGTTGCCAGACGATTGTTGAAACAACATGACGCGCAAGATGTGATCCTTAATCCGCGAATGATGACCTTGACTGGTGTTAAAACAGTCGAAGTGAGTCGACAGGAAATAGTGATCCTGAAAGCGCTTAATGAATCTCCAAATGGGAATCTTCCATATTTCAGATTGTTAGAACTTTGCGGCGAGGTAGAGATGCATGAGCAATCCAAAGCCGCGCTCGAAGTCCGCGTGGTTCGTCTTCGCAAAAAGCTCAACGATGCCGGGATTGAAGGTAAAGGGATCCGTGCCATCAGAGGAGAGGGCTACCAATTACTGCCGCGCATTAAAATTGTCTGAGGCAAATAACAGATAGGCTTTGTAGGTTTTGTAGGTTTTCGTAGGCAACGAAAATCTGGCTCGTTTAATGTTCATCATCTTTGTTAAATGAATATTAAATAGCGAAACCATGAAAACTCATCTATTTGCGTCAGGATTTTTATGCGGACTCATTTCATGCTCAGCGTTCGCACAGCCCGCTAATACTGCAACAAGCGATCTTGCAAAAAAATTAACCAACCCTGTCGCTTCGTTAATATCCGTACCTTTTCAATACAACTACGATGCAAATATTGGGCTAGACAAAAAAGGCACGAGCAATAGCTTGGTCGTTCAGCCAGTTATTCCCCTTAAGCTCAACAGCAGCTGGAACTACATTGTTAGACCGGTGATGACCTTCGAGTCACTCAACAATGTCAATGGATATAGCGGCACTGGAGCCGGTCCTATTGTTGTAGAAACTTTTTTCTCACCCAACTCTTCTAATGGATTGATATGGGGCGTTGGTCCTGTTGTCAGCACCCCATCTCTTTCAGGTTCAAATTTCGGCACTTCACAGACGGGTGTCGGCGTGAGCGCGGTTGGTTTAGTGATGAAGTCGCCATGGACGGTAGGCTTGCTCACGTACAACACATGGAATGCTGGAGGCAGCGCGGTCAATGGCACGGCTAATAATCTTTTTTATCAGCCATTTGTCTCTTACGTTACGCCAGGCGCCTGGACCTATTCGCTCAACACCCAGTCTACTTTTAACTGGGACGCTCGACGCGCAGAAAACCCCTTGAACGCAACAGTTTCGAAACTGGTCAAAATTGGTGAAGTACCTGTCTCATTTCAAATAGGCGCACGTTATTACTTAAGCAGCGTCCCCGGAGGTCCCTCCGGCTGGGGGGGTCGAGCAAGTATGACTTTCATTTTCCCGAAATAAATCCATCAAAATTTGCAACTCACCAGGAGTATCCATGAAACGTAGCGTTCTAAAATTAATTTGTGCTTTTCAAATTGGGGTCATGGCACTTGCACCAATGGTCAGTCATGCTTGCACAAGTTTTACCCTTAAAGAGAAAGATGGCAACTACGTCTATGCACGAACATTTGAGTTCGGCAAATCTATTGAAGAAAGACTCGTTCTCTTTCCAAGAAATTTTGAATACAAAGGTGTTGGTCCAGATGGCACGATCGGATCAGGTCTGAACTGGACCGGTAAGTATGCGGCAGTCGGTGTCAATGCCTTTGGACTAGAAATACTTGTTGATGGGATGAATGAAAAAGGCTTGAGCGGTGGTATGTTGAACCAGCCTAATTTCGCCCAATATCAAAACCCGACTGGAGCCGAAGGCAAGAATAGTATCGCCTCATACCAGATACTCTCGTGGATTCTGTCCAACTTTGCCACGACCGATGAAGTCAAAGCCGCATTACCTAAAATTTTTGTGAATAGTTCAACATTGGGTAAATGGAATGGGGTCGTCAAGATACATGTGACGCTTCACGATAAAACCGGGAAAAGTATCACTATCGAGTACTTAGGTGGCAAGCTCACGATTACTGATAACCCAGCTGGCACCATGGCGAATGATCCCCCGATGTCCTGGCAATTTGCCAATCTTGGCAACTACGTCAATCTTTCCCCTCTTGAAAAACCACCGATCACGATTGATGGTCAAACCTTTTCACCTCCCAGCTCTGGTAGTGGCTTGCACGGACTTCCCGGAGATTTCCTGAGTTCAAGCCGATTTGTACGGGCATTCATTTTCTCTCAAGCTGCACAAAAATATGCAGCAGATCGACCCAAAGTTGAAACTGCTTGGCACATCCTGAACATGTTTGACATGCCACCCGGTGCAGTCATGATTCCAGCAGGTGACGCTTATGCAGGTGGTGTAGCCGGATGGGAGAAAACGCAAGAAAGCGTGGTTGTTGACTCAAAAAATTTAGCCTATTACGTCAGACCTTTTGGTGGCATGAATGTCAAAAAATTCAACCTTATGGATCATGATTTGAATGCCAAAACGCTCAAAACTTGGGAACTTAAGGGCACAACAACCTATGAAATCATCAAATAACACATAGACGTTCAGTGAGTGACGAGCATTTCGCAACAGAAATGCTCGTTTTTTTATTGTTGATTTAGCTTGGAATGTACAAAATGAAATTCTCCCTTGCCTTACTTTTGACTGGACTCATGTCAGCCCAATTTGCCAGTGCGCAGCCTGTTGCTAGTTTGCAAGCAAATTCATCTTCAGTAAAAGACCAATGGACCTATAGCATCACGCCTTACGTTTGGGCGCTTGGCGTCAGGGGATCACTCTCTCACAATAATTTGTCAACAGGTCAGATCAAGCTGACACCAGGTGATCTTTTGTCTGATATCAAAATGGCAGCCATGGTCGTTGCTGAGGCGCGCAGTAATAAATTTGGCGTCTATCTGGATGCGATGTACGGAGATCTTGGCAAAAACTCCTCTGCGGTGATCGGACGCGCAGATCTAAACGCCAATACGACTGCAAAACTTTCAATCTTCACTCTAGCACCAAGTTTCAATCTGTACAGCTCGAAGACTTCATATGTAGATGGATTGATCGGTGCTAGATATCTTTGGCTCAATGCAAGCACCACAGTATCTGATCCAGCATTCGGCCTGTCATTCAAGCAGACCAGCACACAAAATATTACGGCCGCCATTGCGGGACTCAAAGGCCGATGGAATCTGGGTGACTCAAACTATTTCGTTCCCTTTTATGTCGATGTTGGCGGTGGGCAAAGTTCAAGCTTTACCAGTCAGGCATATCTGGGAATTGGTCGCTCATACAACTGGGGCGATCTATCACTTGTTGCTAAAAATGTGTATTACCAGTTCAAGCCTAACAATACAAATGTTGACTTGAATATGTTTGGTGCCGCTGTTGCAGTGACCTTTAAATTTTAAATATTTTGCTGTTGGACCAGCTACCTGCGGATTAACAGCGTAGGTTGCTTCAAATTATCTTTTATTTTTCAAAACGTTACCTATCAATTACGTAACCGTGCAATGAAACGTGTAATAAGCGGCGATATTGATTAAGCGTGATACTACGAATAAATGCAATATTAGCTGGTACGCTCAAGGAGAGTGATAGCCACCCGCAAAAGCTAGTTCCGTTTCTTTATTAACGTTTGCCGTGACACCAGCAATATGATCAGCAAATTCCTGCCAACGATAAACGATACCCACCAATGCAGCAGAGCACTAAACAGCGCCGCATTCCTTTAGCAACCATTTGCGAAAGTTGACTAATGGTTCTAGGTGACCACGTGACTCCGGATAGCAAAGGTAATAACCCATGTCGCCTAAATACCCATCATCCAGTGGTAGAGTGACAAGACCATTGGCAATATCGTCATTCACTAAACAACGCGGCACCAACGCCACACCCATTCCCGCAGCAACTGCCCGGATCAGGCTGTGATATTGATCAAGTTGTGGTCCAGCCAGCGGGTTCACTCCATGAACTTCGTGCAACTGACACCACCGCACCCAAGCTTGCGGGACCGTGACATGCTGTAGCAACACAAATTTGGCGATGTCAGATGCTTTTTTTAATGGTGATTTTAGCAATGCCCTAGGTGGGGCAATCAACACAACTTCTTGTCCAACTAAGTAATCAGACATTACGCCAGGCCAATGTCCATCTCCAAATAAAATGGAACAATCCAAGTCAGTACGATGAAAGTCGTAACCTTGAACGTAAGGCACAAATTTCAAGGTTAATTGGGGGTAGGCGGCCTGAAAAGTCGGCAAGCGAGGAATGAGCCACTTAGCGCCAAATGTCGGCAAAGTGGATAAATTCAATACTCCGCCGCCATCGATACTGGTGATGAGATCCAAAGTTGCCTCCTCGAGCTGCACCAACAATGGGCGAATAGTGGCTTCGTAACGCATACCAGCTGGCGTCAAACTGAGGCGCTTGCGAATTCGCTCAAAGAGTGTCACACCAACCCAGCGCTCTAACTCCAATATCTGTTTGCTGACCGCACTTTGCGTTAAATGAAGTGATTCCGCTGCACGCGTAATGCTGCCAAACCTTACGGTTGTGGCAAATGCGCGCAGCAAATGCAAAGGAGGCGTGAGTCGTCGCAATCAAAACCTTTTTGGCAATACATTCCATAATGGAATGTAATCATAGCAACCATTCGCTTTCATTGAAAGTACAGCAGTTGCAGAATTCATCAAAAGCTCTGTCTCATCACCCTTCCACTTAGAAAGAGTTCTGACATGAATCGACGCAATTATCTACTCGCACTGGCTTTCACTACAATCCTCCCAGGGCTTGCATTGGCACAGTCTAAAACACTTCGGCTGGTTGTTCCATTTCCTCCTGGTGGAGCCACAGACGTGACCGCGCGCACGTTGAGCGAACCGCTTTCAAAATTGCTGGGGTTACAGGTTATTGTCGAAAACCGAGCAGGCGCAGGTGGCTCGATTGGCATGTCCGAAGTAGCTAAATCAGCACCTGATGGAATGACCTTGGGCGTAGCGACTTTATCAACCCATGGTGTAAACCCGGCTGTTTACAAAACGTTGCCTTACGATCCCATTAAGAGCTTCACACCAGTCACGGAAATTGTAAAGGCTCCAGGCGTACTGTTGATCAATGACAAATTGCCGGTTAAAAATTTTGCTGATTTCGTTGCCTATCTTAAAGCCAATCCCGGCAAGGTCACCTACGCGTCTCCTGGCAACGGCACTATTGGGCACATGTGGGGAGAGCTTTTTAAGAGCTCGACAAATACGGATATGGTACACGTCCCCTACCGTGGTGCAGGTCCGGCGCTCATCGATTTACTATCGGGACAAGTTGATGCAAGTTTTGATCAAGTGACGACACCCTTGCAACATATCCGTTCAGGCAAGATCAGGGCACTGGCTGTTTCATGGCCTCAACGCATATCCGAATTACCTGAGGTTCCAACTTTCGCGGAATTGGGGTTGGCATCAAACAACGACCCCTCTTGGTTTGGACTTGTCGCCCCAGCGGGTACGCCACCCACCGTTGTGAAGCGTATTCAAATGGCTGTGGCCAAGGCACTGCAAGATCCCACTGTACGAGAGCGATTAGCTCAGCAAGGATTGTTTGCATCAGGCTCAACGCCTGAAGAGTTTGCTGCGCAAATTAACAAAGAGGTCGACAAAATGAAGCGCATCAGTAAGTTTGCAAACATTACCCTAAATTGAACGAGAACCTCGATGCACCCCGTTTTGAAACTGATACAAAGTCGCGATAACAGGTCTTTGGCCGAAAGTCTGGACGAAAATTCAATGATCAAAACACACGCAGGAGTAAGTGCTCTGGTACTTGACTCTCCTCACAGCGGCACTACCTACCCAGAGGACTTTTCTCACGCGTGTGATTTGATGACGCTCCGGCGGGCCGAAGATACGCACGTCGAGAAACTTTACAGTTTTTCGCGTGAAGTGGGAGCCGCTTGGGTGGAGGCTCTATTTCCACGTAGTTATCTGGATGCCAATCGCGGCTTGACCGAGATTGACCCTGAATTGCTCGATGCCGAATGGCCCTATCCCACTGACCCGGCGAGCACCAACGTCAAAGTTCGACTTGGCAAAAGTTTGATCTGGCGGCTGACCGATGAGGGGGAGCCGATCTATGCGAGGCTTTTGACTGTCAGCGAAGTTCAGCAGCGTATAGACACCTGTTGGAAGCCTTATCACCAAGCCTTGACCATAGCGATTAACAAGGCACTAAGCAATCATGGGTATTGCATACATATCAATTGCCATTCAATGCCAGCTATAGCTTCAAGCCACGCCACGGAATTTCCAGGTATGGTTCACTCTGATTTTGTGATTGGGGATCGCGATGGCACTACGGCTGCCCCACACTTGAGTCAGCGCATCTGTGAACACCTTCGGGATCAAGGCTACACGGTCAGCTACAACTACCCGTACAAAGGGGTTGAAATCGTCAAGAAGTATGGTCGCCCTGCCGAGCATTGCCACAGCATTCAAATTGAAATCAACCGCAAACTCTACATGTGTGAGACCTCGCTGGAAATCAAGCCAGAGTTCTACGATATAAAAAACACCTTGCGTTCACTGATTGAAATGTTGGGCACTATCAATGCAAGGGTTTAAGGGTCTACACGCGCTAAATAACTAATGGATGAAAGCCATGACCGAGATCAACGCATTTCCAATCGAAATTAAATAATCGATAAGAATTTTTCAAGGGCAACTATATTTACAGCGGTTTTAACCGTACCAAAGCAAGCACCGCTTAGTTTGTTGCCCAAAAAAAAGCAGCCCTAATGAACTGACCCCATAAAGTTGGACAGTTTAAAAGCGGATTAGGGCCTCAAGGGTTGAGTTCTGTATTGCACAGGACTCAGCCCTTTGAGTTTTGTCTTGATCCGGTCGTTGTTGTAATAGTGAAT